>CAIRNR010000008.1 GCA_903879985.1 uncultured candidate division WWE3 bacterium | reverse complement strand
GGTTTGGCACCTCGATGTCGGCTCGTCACATCCTGGGGCTGGAGAAGGTCCCAAGGGTTCGGCTGTTCGCCGATTAAAGTGGCACGCGAGCTGGGTTCAGAACGTCGCGAGACAGTTCGGTCCCTATCTGTTGTGGGCGTTAGAAGTTTGAGAGGACCTGACTCTAGTACGAGAGGACCGAGTTGGACAAACCTCTAGTGTACCTGTTGTAGTGCCAACTGCACCGCAGGGTAGCTACGTTTGGATGAGATAAGTACTGAATGCATCTAAGTACGAAACTTACCTCAAGATGAGACTTCTTTTAAGGGTCGTCAGAGACTATGACGTTGATAGGTTGCAAGTGTAAAGGCAGTAATGTCAAAGCTGAGCAATACTAATTACCCGTAAGCTTTCGTTAATAAACTACAAAAAATTAATTTGTTCTCTCTTCCTGATAATATGTCAATATATCACCATGCTTAACTGATATTTTATGTTATTCAAGATTTTATGGTGGCTATAGCGAAGGTGTTCACCTCTTCCCATTCCGAACAGAGAAGTTAAGCCCTTCAGCGCAGATGGTACTGCTTTTGTGGGAGAGTATGTCGCCGCCAAATCTTTATTAAAAAGGTTGTCATTTTTTTTGACAACCTTTTTTTTTTGTAATAAGAAAATCTATCAATATAAATAATAGAATGCTTGAAATGTAAGTACCGATACAATAGGTAATGAGGGTAAAGAAAGGTATGCTGAACAATAAGTTACCGTAAAACATTCTTAATAATTTTCAAATTATTTTAATGTTTTTTAAGCTATTAAGGGATACCTCTAAGCTAAATAGAAAGTTGGGTTGGGAAACCCCTCAATTTGCAGTGCATCCATATATTTTAATGCTAACAGGGTGCTCGTCAAAAGGAACTTGATTCACCTTTACCTTTACTATACAAATATTTGATTGAAATCAAAAAACATCAACTATTTTTGCCACATCTGCTTTTTGTGGAAATACGTTAAAGCTTTATTAAAAAAATGGCACTCATATCTTTCAATATACTCTTATATAGAATTTCATGCATTAATAAACATATTCTTAAATAAGAATATGGAAAATAAATGTTTTCTTACAGACAATTACTTGCCGCTTCTGGCAGCTATGGGTATAGTATAAAAAACCTGCGATCTGAATGCTGTTCCATTCATTTTTGCAGGTATAAAAATAAGGTCTTTGATAATGTCAGTAACTTTCTCATCAACGCCATGTCCTACCCCGGAGATAATACTAATACGGCTAACCTTGCCGTCGAAGTTTACATTAAAAGAAAGTAAGATTTCACCTGTAAGATTTGCTGCTATAGCTTCTTCAGAATAAGTTAACTTAGAAAAAATCAGCTTGAATAATGAATCATTTCCTCCTGGGAAAGTGGCTTCAGCCTGATCTATTTTCATGTTTACATTGGCTGTTCCTTTTGCATCAACTTTGCCTTGAACAGTGTCAGTTTTTTTTGCTTCATAACCAGTAATTTGTGCTTGTAGCACAACAAATGTAGCGGAACAAATTAT
>CAIRNR010000007.1 GCA_903879985.1 uncultured candidate division WWE3 bacterium | reverse complement strand
TTTGGTAGAAGGCGACCCAGCATCAGAAATAGTAACATTCGCTTGCGGAAGTGGCACATTATTTAGGGTACAAGAGGTCTCCGGATAATTCCTAAGGCGTACATGCACAGTAAAGTTGTAACCTGTGTGAACTAAAACACTGGCCGAAGGACAAATAGCATAATAAGGAGGAACAGCGGAATAATAAGGATTCCTAACTGTATCTGTAAATGTATAAGTGGTGTCACTTGCTAAGTTAGCAGGAGATGTCCAAGTTATATTTTTAGCAGTTTGCGAAACCACAGTACCGCCTGGGGGACTGATTGTCCAAGCAAAATTTAGGCCATCGATACCGTCCGCATTAGTACTAACGGAAAAGTTTTCACCACGATTTATTACTGGCGTGGTGCTTGACACGCTGGTACAAGAAACAGGATTAGCTACAGTAACAGCTTTAGAACACCAACCAGACCAAGCGCCATCCTCATCACGAACTTGTGCATTTAAAGTATAGGTTCCCGGACCTCCGGCAGACCAAGTAATAGTTTGTCCACCACTAGTTGTAGGACTACCGCCAGTATTAGACCAGTTATAAGCATTTATATACCCATCGGAATCTGTACCGGTGACAGTAAAGTTATTACCTGTGTTTCTAGCCGTAAGACCAACCCCGGAAATACCGGAGCAGCTCGGTGCTCTATTTGGTGTTGGTGTTGGCGTGGGCGTTGATGTACTACATTGCAAGCATCCTGCATAAGCAAAATAAGACTTCGGAACATTGGTACTACCAGAAGAACAGCAACTACCACCACCACACCAATACCATGTGCTTGGACAAGACCCGTAGTGACTAGAAGGACAACCCCAACCAAAACAACAATAAGGAGAACAGTTATACCAACCACTTCCAACGCTACCACAGTCGTTACAAGCAGTGGCCTGCGTTCTTTTTACAGATAAACCAAGCAGTATTAATGGAACAATTAACAAATATAAAAATATTTTAAAATATTTCTTTTTCATTGGGTCACCTGAACAAAAGGTACGTCATTTATTAATATACATTCTTTTCCAACAGAACTACAAGAATCGTCCAAACAGTATGAAAACAAACTAAACCCATCGGACTTAACAGTATCCCAAATATTTATTCCAACCTTCAGAACATCTAAAGCATCCGCGACTAAAACGGTATTTGTTTCATCGCAGGTAGTCGTTACAGAACGCCCCAATACCAAGGAAAAATCTTTGTCGTCGGGAGCAGCAACTTGAAAATTAAAGGTCTTATTTACAACGTCCATTTTCGTTATATGTCCAAAAACATAATCGTTATTTCTGTCCCAATACAACGTATTCCACTGTGGGAAAACTTCATCCCTGAACTTAATAAAATGTTTGAGAATAACCTTTAAAGATTGTGTTGTTTCAGGAGTAGTAAACAAGGCTACCTCAGAATCATAAAATGCGTCATCGTTGTGGGTTATTACCGCAGTATTCGGCAGAGGAGTAGGTGTGACAGTCGAAGAACTTTCCTGCGCAGTTTCAGCAGGTTTGTTTTTGCCTGGAACTACTTGCATAACTAAATTCCTTAAATCTTCAAAAATTGCCGATGTATTTAGATTAGAAATAACAATATATGAAGAATAAACAACACCAACAAAGACAATAATAAATAAAAAGAAATTTCGTTTTCTGGCAGACATATTTAACTAATTATCACCAATTTACTTTTTTATTACAAGTGCCGCTAGCTCCAAGCCTTAGACAGCCTACTTTTGAGAATGTCCAATAAGCTTTTCGACCTCCGCAACAATTCTGTCGGGCGTTATTTCTGACTTAATCAGGTAATCATCTGAACCGGCTTTAAATGATTCTTGAATAATTGTGTCACTGTTTAAGTTTGTTAAACAAACAATGGGACCTTTTTTATATTCAGGAGACTCTTTAATATCCTGCAAAATTTTTAAACCATCTTTTCCGGGAAGCATTATATCCAAAAGCAAAATATTCCAGTCTGTACTCTTTATTTTTTCCAGGCCTATTTCACCGTTAGGTGCTTCATCAACAATATAACCTGCAGATTTTAAGACCGTGGAATATAAAAATCTAATATCGGTTTCGTCTTCGATAATTAATACTTTTTTACGATTACTGGGCATATGTTATTTATAACATATTACGCGTGTGGACAACACCAAACCCAACCCGCATAATAATTGTATGGACTTAACAAATAACCTGCCCGTCCAACTAGAAGAGAGTGAGGTTCTGGAAATAATAGACCGGAATCGCGCTTTAGACGCGACAAATAAACTTATTCAGCTTGTTTTGGACACTACAGAATTTTCAGATCTTACTCAAAGAATTGTAGATCTTATTCCGGCAGCAATGGGATATCAATTGGGTTTAATACTAACCAGCGAACCAGAAAACCAAAGATTAGTTAAAGCCTCAGTTTCTAAATACGCTGAAGATGTAAACCTTTCAAAAGTTCTGGCACCGCTATATAACGCGATAAATATTCCTTACGGCTACGAAGATAACTTGGCTGTTAAAGCTTTTAAAGAAGCAAAACAGTTTGTATCACCATATTTGTGGGAAGTTTTTAAACCTGTAATAACAAAAGAGCAAGCGGGCACAATTCAGGATACTGTTAGCGCCACAGCTATTATTGTCACACCAATATTTGCACGTGGTGACGTTATCGGTATATTAATTGTGGGTTTACCAAAAACCATGGATCAAGTAACCAACTTTGAAAGAAGTTTATTAAAGAAATTTTCAAAGAATGTTGGAATAGCTATTGAAAACGCACGTCAGTTTTCTAAATTAAAAACAGAAAAAGAAGAACTTCACAAAGCCTTTGCAAACTTACAGGTTTTAAATACCTTAAAAGACGAATTTTTGTCAGTGGCGTCACATGAACTTAGGACACCTATGACCATAGTTAAGAGTTACCTTTGGATGTTAGATCAACAAGAAGCAGGAAAAATGAACACAAAGCAACTTGAATATTTACATAAAGCTTCCGACGGTACCCAAAGAATGATCAACTTAATCAACGACATGTTAAATATTTCCAGATTTGAGCAAAAGAAAGTTACGTACAACATAGTCCAACTTGAAATTGTATCCATAATAAAAGATGTTTTATCAGGGTTTGAGATACGCGCCAAGGAAAAAGGAATAGCTACCGGCATGTACAAAGACTACGAACCTATTTATGTTGATTGCGACGAGCAAAAACTAAGAGAAGTTTTAACCAATTTAATGGAAAACGCATTTAAGTTTACAAAAGATGGCGGCTTTATTGTGGGGATTGATGAAAGCGAAGATGCAGTTAAAATATGGATCAAAGACTCGGGATTAGGAATTGAGCCAAACGACTTACAAAAACTGTTTCATAAGTTTGGGCGAATCGATAATTCATACACAATCGCCACTGAAGTTGGTGGAACGGGACTGGGACTTTATATTGTTAAATTATACGTGGAAGGTATGGGCGGAAAAGTAGGCGCAATCTCCGAAGGATCCGGCAAGGGAAGTACTTTCTGGTTTACAATTGCGAAAAACAAAATTACAGTAAGTGGATATACCAGTTCAAAATAATACTGCCGTAAAGCAAGCAAATTAAACTTCCCAAAATCAAAAATGGACCAAAAGCTATAGTGTCTTTTATAGTTGTCTTTCGAAAAACAATTAGAAACAAGCTATACACTGCACCTAATACAAATCCCAGAAATATTGCAATAATGTTTAAAGGAAAGCCATTTACAAGTCCCAATAAAAATCCAAGCTTAATATCGCCCGCACCCATGCCACGTCCGCGCGTTATCAACACCAAGAATAAAAAGAAACCTGCAATAGCAAAAGAACTCATAATTATTAGTCCAAAGGCTTTAAGCACTGCAAATACCTGGCTAGTCCAGTAACCAGACTTAATTAAGTAGGCACCAAATGAATCGTGAGAAAACTTTAGATACAAACTTACGATGTCAAAAGAATAAGTCAAAATCAAAAAGACCATTACAAACGCTATGGCAGCAAAGACAACTTTGTCAGGAATAATAAATTCCTTGGCGTCGGTTAAAAGCATTATAGTAAAAAAGCAAAACACACCGATTAAAAATAGAAAACTAACTAAATTCTTTGGAGTAGGGGACAAAAATATAGTTGAAAGAAAAGCAGCGTATATAAATAAAACACCTGTTAGCATTTCGGAAGCTGGGTAGTACCACGAAAGTTTTGTTTTGCATTTATCGCATTTGCCGCCCTGTATCAAAAATGAAAGAACTGGAACTAAATTTTTTGGTTCAAGAGTTTTTTTGCAATGATCGCAATGGGATCTACCACGCACAAAAGTTTCACCGGTCAAAACACGATCGGAGATAAGATTAAGAAAGGAACCAATAAACGTTCCTAAAACAAAAACCAAAACATAATAAACAAAAATTACTTCAGTTGGTAACATTATAAAATCTGAAGGTTTGTTCCTACTTCGTACATATTTGAATCGTTTCCGCCATCTGTTCCCATTTTCGAGACGTTATCGGGATTTTCTAGGACGGCATTCAACTCAAAACCTGTTGCAGTAGAACCAAAAGTATAAACATACTTACCGTTGTTTATAGGATCCAACGGAAGCGAATCGATACTGTATTTGGTCAAACCTTTTTTCCCATCTACAATTTTAAACTTTATATATCCAGAACCATCAACAGCCTGAGATCCAGTTGAGCTTGAGCAATTTGTGCAGGTAGCTGTTGGAACCAGCGTAATTTCGCCATCGGCCAAAGCTAAATTAATAGCCTTTAGCATAGCGTCCATATCTTGCATACGTTTGGCATCACGAGATTTTTGCATTAATGCTTTTGGATTAGCTGCTACAAGGAGTGTTCCAAAAATAACACACACAACGGATATCACGAACAAAACTTCTATAAGTGTAAAACCGGTACGTCTATGCATGTTGAAACAATATTAACATTGGATATAAAACTTATAAAGAGCTGGTGATTTTATATATAGGTGTGATTATCGAAACAATCAAAACACCGACCATGCTACCAAGAACTATTAAAATTATAGGTTCAAGTGCCGCCGACAAGCCACGAACCAAGTTATCAACTTCGCCTTCGTAAAAAGTAGCAACACGATCGAGTACCTCACTCATCTTTCCTGTTTCTTCACCAACACTGGACATTTGAGAAATAAGTGGCGGAAACATATCGGTGGATTTGAAATAATTTGATAGCGAAACACCTTTTTCTACCTGCTTAGCTGCATCTAGAACTGACTTACGCATGGTAGGGTTGGACAAAATTGTGGAGACAATGGTCAAAGATTCAACAATAGGTACTGCTGAATCCATTAATAAGGCTAAAGTTTTACAAAATTGGGCGTAGTCACTTTGTTTGTTGATCTTTCCAAAAACAGGAACTCTAACCATAACTTCAGAAAAAATATATTTTCCTTCTTCTGTTGTCAAAAAGTAACGAATCCCCAAAAAAGCAGCAGCCATAGCACCTAAGATAAATACTATGTAAGTAGACATAAAGTGAGACATGTTTATCATCACTTGTGTAATAAAAGGTAGCTCAACACCCATACCCACATACATATCAGCAAGCTTCGGAATAACAGCTACCATCATGATAATAAATACCACTACCATAGCAATTAAAACAATTGCCGGATAAATCATTGCGGCACTAAACTTTGACCTTAAACTTCTTGAAGATTCCATTGTATCGGCAAGTCTTCGTAATATTACTTCCAACTTACCTGAAGATTCTCCTGCTTTAACCAAAGCCTGATATGTTACCGGAAATACGTTTGGATATTTCGCTATTGCAGAAGATAAGGTAGCACCACCTTCAACGGAACGCAGCATTTCGTAAATAATCTTTTTAAAATTTTGGTTGGTCATTTGTGCAGCCAACACATCTAATGAGCGTGAAATAGGTAGTCCGGCAGAAATCATTGTTGAAAACTGTCGTGTAAAGGAAACAACGTCACCAAAGGGAACACCACCGAAGTTTAAAATTCTTTGCAATAAACTATCGTATTGTTCTGATATTGCTACAACATAAAGACCTTGGTCCTTTAATAATCCTAAAGCAACATCTTGTGCACGAGCATCAACAGTACCTGTAATAGTTTTGCCTGCTATGTTTTTTGCTGTGTAGATAAATACGGCCATTTTTAAATATTATTCTTTCTGAAACTTAGAATCTACTAATCTCTTAAATTCTGCACCACGGGGTGCATATTTAATTGCTTCTAAAAATTCAACTTCTCCTCTGTTTACCATCATTGCCAAGCTTCTTTCTAAACTTACCATGCCCAACTGGGAACTTGTACTAATTATATTATCTAACATAAATCCTTTACCTTCACGAACAAGGTTTTTAACTGCGTCTGTTGCCAATAATATTTCAAGTGCAGGTAAGACACCTTTAGAAGGCGATGGAATAAGTCTTTGAGATATTACAACTTCAATAACTTGCGCAAGTTGGGATCTAACTTCATTTTGTTTTTCATTTGGAAATGAAGCAATTATTCTTTCTACAGATTGTGCCGCGGAATTTGTATGCAAAGTAGCAAAAACCAAATGTCCTGACTCCGCTATTTGCAAAACAGCCGCTATAGTTTCGGCATCACGCATTTCTCCGATTAAAACAACGTTTGGATCCTGTCGCAAAGCTGACTTAAGTGAAACATCCCAAGAATGCGAGTCTAAGTACATTTCTCTTTGATTAATTAGTGAAAGTTTGTTTGTGAATACATATTCAATTGGATCTTCAATAGTAACAATATGTTCAGAACGGGAACCATTAATCTGATCGATCATTGCAGCCAATGTTGTAGATTTTCCATGACCTGTAGGACCGACGACTAAAATTAATCCTTGTTTTATATTACAAAGGTTAGCTATATATGGAGGAAGGTTTAATTCAGCTAATGTCGGAACGTGCATAGGAATATAACGCATTGCCAAAGCAGGGTAACCTTTTTGGAAAAAGGCGTTAACTCTAAAGCGCGCTTTATTACCTAGAGCAACAGAAAAATCCAGTTCCTTGTTAATTTCTAAAATCTCACGTTGCTGAGTATCGACAATTTGGGACAAAAAATATTCCAAATCATCAATTGTTAAAACAGGCATGTTCTCCATAGGTTTAAGAACTGTTTTTACTCTAATGTAGGGTGGGGCACCAACGCATAGATGCAAGTCTGATGCACCTGTTGCTATTATTTGTTCTAGTATTTGTGTTGCGTTTAGTTTCATATAAATTTGTGCTTGTTAGCTTTTCCAACACACGCTCGCCGAAATGCACAACGGCTTCGCGTCAAAACGTCAATCTTTTGCTACTCTCATTACCTCTTCAATGGTAGTTACACCTTCTACAATACGCAAGTAACCATCTTGTAATAAAGTTAGCATTCCTTCTTTTATAGCCTGCGCCTCCATTGCGTTGGTAGGTGCATTTTCTAGTGTTAATTTTCCAAGAGCGTCTGACATCTTTAATAATTCATAAATACCGATTCGTCCTTTGTAACCCGTGTTTGCACAACGAAGACAGCCTTTACCTCGGTATGTTTTTATTTTCGGCTCCGCCAATCCAGCTGTTACAACTTTTGCGACCTCATGATCTTTAAGCATTAACACTTCATTTTTAGATATAGTTTCTAAATAATTTCTAATTTCATTAGCAACTTCCTCAGGTGGTTCTATTTCCTCTTTACATTCGGTACAAACTTTTCGTACCAAGCGTTGAGCTAAAACAGCATTTAAAGTTGAGGAAATTAAAAAGCTTTCTACACCCATATCAAGTAGACGAGGAACAGCACTGGCTGCAGAATTTGTATGTAAAGTAGAAAGAACTAAGTGCCCGGTTAAGGCCGCATGTACTGCAAGTTCGGCTGTAGCACTGTCTCGAATTTCTCCTACCATGATGATGTTTGGATCTTGTCGTAAGAATGAGCGTAAACCGTCGGCAAAAGTTAAACCTGCTTGAGGATTTACTTGAACTTGGTTGACTCCTTCAACTTTAATTTCTACCGGATCTTCAAGTGTAACAATGTTTACACGTACAGTATTAAGTTTACTAAGTGCCGAGGCTAAAGTAACAGTTTTACCACAGCCTGTAGGACCAGTAACTAAAATCATTCCGTCAGGTTGCAAAGATGTTTCTTCAAAACGTTTTAAGGTTAATCCGCGCATGCCTAAGTCTCTGTATGAATAAATTGTACCTTCTTCTTTTAATAGTCGGATAACAACCTTCTCACCGAAAATCGTTGGTAGGGTAGACACACGAAGGTCGGTTTCGGTAGTTCCTACTTGAACTTTAAATCGGCCGTCCTGAGGAATACGCTTTTCGTCAATCTTCATGTTACAAAGGATTTTTATACGGGCAACTATAGAGTCATGCATTGGTTTTGGAAGTTTTCGCTTTTCTTCCAAAATACCATCAACACGATATCGAAGACGCGACTCAAGTTCACCAGGTTCTAGGTGCACATCCGAGGCGCCAGTTTTTACTGCCGTTTCCAAAATCATGCCTACAATACGTGCAATTGGTGCATCTCTTAAAGTGGCATCAGTAATTTCTCCTGAAGTTTCCTCTATTTTAATTGTCTTTTGATTGATTTCCTGGAGTGCCGCCGATATTTCCTCGCCAAGTTCTTTTCCTTTTTGTTCTTCCAAGACTTTTTCAATATTCTTTTCGGTTGTGATGTAGGGAACTACTTTGTAGCCGGATTTTCGTTCTATAAAATCAATTGTTTGCAAATCCAAAGGATCTACCATTGCCAAGAATAATTTATTGTCTTCAAGCTTAAATGGAACAAACTTATATCTTTTTGCAACACTTAAAGGAACGATATCAAGTAAAACAGGATCAAGTTCTTGTGGAGTAATAGTTGCAAATTTAATATTGTAAACCTGACCAAGAGCTTCGGCGTAGTCATCGGCGTTTACATAGTTTCGTTCTTTTATAATTTGATCAACAGTCCTGCCGGTATTGGAGCTTTCAAATTTAACTGCAGTTAGCTGCTCCGAATTTATCAGTTTTTTTTCAAACAATACGTCTGCAACTGTTTTTAATGTATCTGTAGGCATAGGGCAGTTTTCTCTAACTTAATGTTAACAATATATGTGTACGAGTTCAACAAGAATAATTTAGCAAATAACTAAGAAATGTATAATAGGTACATGCACGGATCATATTTAGTTAGTGGGGGAACAAAAGAAGATAGAAGAGTAAGAGTTAATGAATTACTTGCAGATGTTAGCGCCGATATAAAACTTGGAGAAATAAACCCTGATTTACAAACGGTGGAAATGTTGCCGGATAAGAAATCTATTGGCATTGCCGAGGTTAAAACAGAAATAAAATTTTTGCAAGAAAAACCCTTTAGCCACAAATACAAAATACTATTAATAGACAATTCAGATAAATTAACTTTGGATGCACAAAATGCCTTATTGAAAACCTTGGAGGAAGCTCCGGACTACGCTATCGTAATTTTAAGTGCAAAAACTGAAAAAGATTTATTGGAAACCGTTATATCAAGGTGCAGAAAAATTACCGTAACGGGAAATCAGTCTTTAGAAGGTAACGACGAAATATTTGCTGATTTTAATAAATTAATAAGAATGTCACTAGGAGAAAGATTGTATCTCGCAGAGATTCTGGCTAAGGAAGAGAAAGATACTATTATAAATAAACTTGAAAATTGGATTTCAGAAGCACGTGTTGAAATGAAAAAAAGTGCTGTGCATGGGGTTAAAATCAGCGGAAACATCCGTTCCATGGCAGGCGCAAAATACGAACTTGAAAACTTTAACGTCAACACTAGACTCACAATTGAGTCACTAATTATTAACCTCTAACACTCAAAAAATCCCGTCATTACAACGTGTAAACTATTGCTCCTGAGTATAAAAACATGTACAATTGCTCAGTTATGCCAAATGCCAATGAATACACATCAGACCAAATACAGGTGCTCGAAGGTCTTGAGCCTGTTAGAAAAAGACCTGGAATGTATATCGGATCCACAGGATCTGAAGGACTTCATCACCTTGTAACCGAAATCGTAAACAACTCAATGGACGAAGCAATCGCCGGTTATTGTAATCACGTTAAATTAATTTTAATGGCCGATGGTTCTATTGCTGTTTTTGATAACGGTCGAGGTATTCCTTACGAAATAAAAAAAGGTTATGGCGTCTCAGGACTTGAACTTGCTTTCACACGATTACATGCAGGCGGTAAATTTGGCGGCGGAAGTTATAAAGTTTCAAGTGGTTTACACGGAGTAGGTTCTTCTGTTGTAAACGCATTATCTAAATGGTGCCGAGTTGTTGTTAAACGTGGTGACGAAGTAGTTATTCAAGAATACGAAAACGGTGGACATGTTGTACGACCTGTTGAAAAACTTAATCCTGCAAAACCAATTTCTAAACTTAAAGGCGTTCCATTTGATTTGGACGTTGCATCATGGAATTACGAATCCGGAACTATTGTTCAGTTCATGCCGGATGAAACAATTTTTGAAACCACGGCTTTTGAATACAAACAATTTGTAAATCAACTAAGAGAATATGCATACCTTACCGCTGGAATAAGATTCGACATAATAGATAGAAAAAACGATCAGTCCTATACATTTTATTTTGAGGGAGGCATAAAAGCTTACCTTAAAGCTATTAATCACAATAAAGTAGTACTAAACGAAAATATTTTCTACGTTAAAAAAGAATACGATGACGTAACCGTTGAGGCTGCGATGCAATACAACGATTCTTTTACTGAAACTGTTTTAACTTTTGCAAACCATTTAAAAAACTCCGAAGGTGGAACACATTTAACAGGTTTCAGATCAGCTTTAACAAAAGCCGTTAACGACTACGCGAGAGAAAAAGGTTACTTAAAAGAAAAAGATGCCAACTTGTCAGGCGATGATTTGCGCGAAGGTTTAACAGCAATCATTTCAATTAAGTTAGATTCAGCCACTTTACAGTTCGAAGGTCAAACAAAAGCGAAGCTTGGTAATACAAATGTAAGAACTGCTGTTGAAAACGTTGTAAAAGATGCAATGACAACTTTCTTTAACGAATTTCCTCGCGATGCTCAAGGCATTGTTGAAAAAAATATTCTCGCACTTAAAGCCAGAATGGCAGCAAAAGCAGCTAGAGACACAGTTATACGTAAGACCGCACTTGAAGGTGGGGGAGTGTTACCAGGAAAACTAGCCGACTGTTCTAAAAAAGATCCATCACGCACAGAAATCTTTATCGTAGAAGGAGATTCTGCAGGTGGTTCAGCAAAGCAAGGGCGTAACCGTGACTATCAAGCAATCCTGCCAATTTTTGGTAAGGTCTTAAACACTGAACGTGCAAGACTCGACAAAATAGTTGATTCAGAAAAGTTTAAAGCTCTTATTATAGCCATCGGTGCTGGAATAGGGGATCAATATAATCCTGATAAGATCAGATACAGCAAAGTTATTTTAATGTCTGATGCAGACGTCGACGGTTCACATATTGCATCTCTTTACTTAACATTCTTTTTTAGACATATGCCAGAAATTTTACAGGGCGGACATATTTACGTAGCTGTACCACCATTGTACAAAGCTGTTTGGGGTAAAGAGAAAAAGTATTTGTTCGACGATAAAGATAGAGAAGCATTTTTAAAAAGACCTGAAGGACAAAAAGCAATTATTCAGCGCTTTAAAGGATTAGGAGAAATGAATGCTGAAGAATTGTGGGAAACAACCATGAATCCGCAAACACGACATCTTAAGCAAATTAATGTTAATGACGCAGCAAAAGCCGACGAAGTGTTCACAATGTTGATGGGTGAAGAAGTTGCTCCAAGAAAAAGATTTATTCAAACACACGCAAAAGACGCTAATATCGATATTACTTAATAAATAAGTATATGAACGAGACTGATAGCATTGAAAACTTAAGACAAAAGATTACCGAATTAAAACAAGAGCTGGCCGACGCCACATTTGAAAAAGGCCTGGCCGCCGACGAAAACAAAGATCTCCGCGAAAATTTTGCTTACGATTACTGGGACCAAAAGGAGCGTGTATTACTAAATAGAATCCACGGCCTTATAAGAGAAATAGCAGATAGAACTCCCAAACCTCCTAAACCCACACCAAAAAAGAAAATTCTAAAACAAAAACCTGTCGACGAAACCGAAATAGTTGAACCAAAATTCCCAATAAACAAGTGGCTATAAATCAAACCTTGCCTAAAAGCCACATTAGCGTATAAAATAGCCTAATCCGGCCATTAATTTGGCCTAGGAATTGTTGTAGAAATTTTTTAAACAGGAGGACAAAATGGACATTCAAGTAATTGCCCTTTTTACTGCGCCTCTTACCGCTATATGCGCATTGGCTTACGGTTTTTACCTTACCAAAAAAGTAATAGCCGAAGACGAAGGCAGCGATAAGCTTAAGAGTATAGCCAAAGCAGTCAGTGATGGAGCTATGGCCTACTTAAAGCGCCAGTTCAAAGTGGTTTTCCCATTAATGGGAGTGTTAGCTGTAATTATTGCTCTTACCCTAGGAATAGAAAGAGCTATATTGTTTTTACTAGGTGCAGGTTCTAGTGCACTTATTGGTTATTTAGGAATGTGGATTGCTGTTAAAGCAAACGTTAGAACAGCAAACGCAGCCTTAAAAGGTTTAAACCCAGCGCTGCAAGTAGCTTTCGGTGCAGGAACTGTAAACGGAATGCTTGTTGTTGGTCTTGGACTTTTAGGCGTTTCCTTAATTTATGCATACTCTTATTTCACAAATATCCATTTAGGTGCTGACGCAGTAGCCAAACACGCAACAAGTGTTTTGATTACTTACGGATTTGGTGCCACACTTTTGGCTTTGTTCATGAGAGTCGGAGGCGGAATCTTCACTAAAGCCGCAGACGTAGGCGCAGATTTAGTAGGAAAAGTTGAAAAAGGTATTCCTGAAGACGATCCTAGAAATGCAGCCGTTATTGCCGACAACGTTGGCGATAATGTTGGTGACTGCGCAGGTATGGCCGCAGATATCTTTGAATCTTACGAACTTACAGTTGTTGCCGCTATGATCTTAGGCGGAAGCTTATTTGGTCTTAAAGGTGTGGTATTCCCACTTTTAGCAAGAGCCGCAGCAACCTGGACATCAATCTTGGGTACATTCTTTGTTAAAGCAAAAAATGACCAGGAAAATCCAATTAATCCATTAATCCGCGGTTTCATCGTTTCAGCAGTTTCAGCCATTGCTATATTCATGGTCTTGGCCGTTTACTTGTTGGGCGATATTAGAGCTGGTTATGCAGCCGTCGTGGGATTACTCGCAATGATTGCTTTGTTATTCATCACAAAATACTACACAGGACCAGGTGAAGGCCCAGTAGTTGGCATTGCCTCAGCTTCAAAAACCGGAGCCGGTACAAACCTTATTGCCGGACTTGGTTATGGAATGGAATCAACATTCATTTCAGCAATGGTCGTAGCCGCATCAATATATGCAGGTTATGCCTTATTGGGATTCTACGGAATTTCACTAGTTGGAATGGGAATGCTCGCAACCACAGGCATAATTATGTCTATGGATACATTTGGACCTATCGCTGATAACGCACAAGGTATGTGCGAAATGGCAGGTTTAAGTGAAAGTGCAGCAAACGTTACAGGAAAATTAGACGGAGTAGGTAACACAACAAAAGCATTAACAAAAGGATTCGCAGTAGGTTCAGCAGCCGTTGCAGCTTGCTCACTTTTTGTTACATACTTTGAAGTTACAGGACTTACAAAAGTTGATATCGCAAATCCAAAAGTTTTCGTAGGTGCGTTAATTGGAGGAGCCTTACCATTCTTGTTTAGTTCAAGATTAATCGCAGCAGTAGGTAGAGCAGCATTTCAAGTTGTCGAGGAAGTTAGACGTCAATTCAGAGAAATTCCAGGCATCATGGAAGGCACAGCTTTACCAGATTATTCCAAAGCCGTGGATATCGTTACATCAGCATCTCAAAAAGAATTAGTAATACCAGCAGCAATGGTTATTGCAGCTCCAATATTAGTAGGACTTTTAGGTGCCGAAGCTTTGGGTGGATTTTTAGCAGGTACAGTTATTTCCGGTTTAATGCTCGCCTTGTTTATGTGTAACACAGGTGGTGCATGGGACAACGCTAAAAAGTACATTGAAGATGGAAATTTTGGCGGAAAAGGAAGTGACACTCATAAAGCAGCAGTTGTCGGTGATACAGTTGGTGATCCATTTAAAGATACCGCTGGTCCAGCTTTAAACCCAATGATGAAGATTGTTCAAATGGTTGCGCTCTTAATAGCACCAGCCATCATAATCTTGATCGGACTTTAAGTTTAAAGTCGTCAAGTAGTATAAAGAAAAACCTCGGGTGCGTAAAAAACACTCGAGGTTTTTTAGTCCAATATTCCTTACTATAACGCCAAAAGACCCCTTTTACACCCAACCAAAACCTGATATACTTACCGAGTTATGTCAGAAAGAATTAACGCTCTAGCAAAAAATGAAGAGTTCGACGATAGACAAGGAATATTCCAAACAGACATTGGTGATGAAATGCAAAGCGCGTACCTAGATTACGCAATGAGTGTTATTGTCTCAAGAGCTTTACCCGACGTACGAGATGGACTTAAACCTGTTCAACGACGTGTTGTATACGCAATGCAAGATCAAAATGTTGTAGCCAGTGGTAAGTTTCAAAAATGCGCGGCCATTATCGGAGAAGTCATGAAAAAGTATCACCCACACGGAGATACTTCCATTTACGACGCTTTGGTACGTATGGGACAAGACTTTAATTTAAGATATCCACTCATTTGGCCACAAGGAAACTTTGGTAGTGTCGACGGAGATCCGCCAGCAGCAATGAGATACACTGAGTGTAAACTCCAAAAAATTTCAGAAGAATTATATGGAGATATTGATAAAGAGACCGTTGATTTTATAATGAACGATCTTCAAAACTACGAACCAGCTTATTTACCATCATTATTACCAAATCTATTACTAAACGGTACCACAGGTATCGCAGTTGGTATGGCTACTAACATTCCACCACAAAATTTAGGTGAAATCATAGATGGAATAAATTTACTCATTGAGAAGGCAGAGACTATAGGAACAGGCCCAGACAAAACTGATGAATCACAAATAGCTAAAATAGATTTTTCATCCTCGGCTACAGTAGAAGATTTAATGCAATATATAAAAGGTCCTGATTTTCCAACCGGTTGTACAATTTACGATCAAAAAGAAATCATGCAGATGTACGCAACAGGTAAGGGTAGGGTAGTACAACGCGCAAAAATCGAAGTGGAAGAAGGAAAAGCTGAAAAGATTAAAATAGTTGTCACCGAAATTCCATACATGGTCAACAAATCAACGCTTATATCCAAAATCGCTGACTTAGTTAAAGACAAAAAGATCGAAGGCATTTCAGACTTACGCGATGAATCCAACAAAGAAGGTATTAGAATCGTTATTGAACTTAAACGCGACGCCGTTGTAAAGAAAATCCAAAATCAGCTATATAAATATACTCAATTACAAACAACCTTTAACGGAAACTTTGTAGCACTACTCGATAACGAACCTTTGCTTTTCCCATTAAAAAGAATTTTGGAAGAGTTTATCAAGCACAGACAACAAGTAGTAGTTAAAAGAACTATATACCTACTCAGACGTGCCAAAGAACGCGAGCATATACTACAGGGTCTTAAGATTGCTTTAGATTTCTTAGATGAAGTAATTGCGTTAATCCGTGCAAGCAAAGATGCCGACGCAGCTAAATCAGGATTAATGACAAGATTCAAATTGTCAGACCTACAAGCTCAAGCAATCTTAGATATGCAATTACGCCGACTTGCAGCACTTGAACGCAAAAAGATAGAAGATGAACTTAAGCAAATCCAAGAAACAATACATGGTTATGAGACCTTATTAGCCTCTCCAGTAAAGATTATTGAAACAGTTCAACAAGAACTAAACGATTTGAAAACTAAATTTGGTGATACAAGAAAAACTAAGGTTATTAAAGCAAAAATCGGCGAACTAAGTGACGAAGATTTAATTGTTGATGAAACAGGAATCGTTACAATCTCCGAAAGTGGCTACATTAAAAGACTTAAAGAAGATACATATCGCAAACAGGGTAGAGGAGGAAAAGGCGTAACAGGACAACAACTCCGCGACGAAGACCGCGTAAACACAATAAAGATTTGTTCAACACACGACTGGGCATTGTTCTTTACTAACAAAGGTAAAGTTTACAAAATGCGTATTTGGGATATTCCAGAATCTTCCAGAACTGCAAAAGGAACACCACTTGTTAACTTTTTGAGCATGGGACAAGAAGAAAAAGTTGAAGCATTTTTAACCTTGAGTATGACCGAAATGGATGAAGCCAACGGATTCGTATTCTTTGTTACACATAAAGGTGTTGTTAAAAAGACACCACTAGAAGAATTTTCTAATATTAGATCATCAGGCATTTTGGCCTTAAGACTTGAAGATAAAGATAGTTTGGTATTTGCCGGTTTAACATCAGGTAAAGACGCAATTCTATTAACAACAAGTCAGGGACAATCCATAAGATTTAGTGAAGACGACGTTCGCGCCATGGGAAGAGCAGCCGCAGGTGTAACCGGAATAAAATTATCAAAAGGAGAAGACTACGTTGTTGGTACAGTAATTATTCCAAGTAGGATTACAAATATTGATCTATTCACAGTTTCCGACCTAGGATATGGCAAAAAAACACCTACCACCGAATACAAAGTTCAAAATCGCGCAGGCTCGGGAATTCTTACTTACAAAGTCACAGAAAAAACAGGACACCTTATTTCCGCAAGAGCTTTGGAACACGGATTAGATGCCGATGTATTAATAGCTACAAAAGACGGAAAAATTTTAAGACTTTCTACAAAACAAATACCAACAATAGGTCGTGCCACACAAGGTGTAAGACTTATGCGTTTAGATCCCGGTGACAAGATAACTTCAATTGCAATGCTCGCAAAAGAAGAGTTTGAAATCGCAGAGAATCTGGAATAATCCAACTAAAAATTATAAGATTAGTGCAATGGCCCACAGAAGCTTTTATGTTATACCAGTGGTTGCAATTGTAGTGCTGCTATTAGCTTTCACACTGGGAAGAGCAAGAGCCGAAACACAAATAAATTTAACAGTAAGAGTTGGTTCTTCAAATATCATATTTAACGGAAAAGGCGCACCACTTTCCGTTGTTACTTTTGTGCAAAATGGAAGCACTATCGGGACTACAACTACGGATGCTGATGGAAATTTTTCAAAATCATTTTCGGGCTTTGACAGCGACATTCAATATATAAGTATGTATGAAACAGACCCAAACTTTTTAACAACTCCCACAATTAATTACAGCATAGCCACACAACCTGGTTTGGATGAAACAATCAACAACATTGTATTACCACCAACCATAAGAATTGATTTAGCAGAAACTACTTATGGTGACAGCGCAAGCGTCAGTGGTGCCACCGTACCTAATGCTAACGTTACAGTTTTTATCAACGGCACAATTTTTGGGGCAATACCTTCGGGAAGCGACGGAACATGGAGTTTAGCTATAGACACAAAATCTATTCCCGGTTATTTGGCTACTAATACAATAAATGCGATAACTGAATACCAAACATACAACAGCGAAACGAGTAGGGCAGTGTATTTAAAAATAAATAATCCATTACCATCTCCTACGCCGACTCCAACGCCTCATCACGACGAGGAAGAAACAGTCCCCGATAATCCAACGCCTACGCCGACAACAGCTGAAGCACTAACCGCCGAGCAAATTGCACAGGAAGCACCAACACCAACGCCATATATCAATCCACTTGTAAAATTATTTCCACACCTCGACAGAAACGGTGACCATAAAATTGAAATCACAGAAGTATACGAAGTCGTAAAAACTTGGGTAACAGGGTGGAGAGCCGGAGAAACAAAAGACTGCGATATCAACAATGATGGCGTATGTAACTTGATTGACCTTTCGATTACCCTATACTATATAAATAGATGAAATTTATTGATGACGCTTTTAAATTAATACGACTTTTGATATTAGCACTTGTATCGTGGGTGATTATCCATGCAATGGCAGTATTTGGTCCAATCATTGCATTTGCTTATCCAATTTGGATGCTGATTTTCCCAGAACAAGAAATGTGTTTGATGTGCCGCACAACAAAAATAGGGAACAAATGTTTTGTTTGCGGACGCGTTCGCGAAAAAGAAGTAATTAGCAATCCGGCGACACTGCGCTCAGCATTCGGGAATGCTTTACTTATCCTAGTGATGTCAGCCTTTTCTATCGGGTTTGTTTTTTTGGAAATCAAGATAGTTACAATATTTAAAAACGCACAGGTACCCGCAGAAAAGACAGCTTTCTTTGTACTACCCGCAAAACAAGATATATCTTTGGGCGCAATATTTCCTCTGGATGTAAAAATTACTCAAATTAAAGTTCCTGTTAATGTTGTTAAAACCGATATAAGCTTTGACCCTAAAACATTGGAAGTTGTAAAAGTTGTAACAGACAATTCTTTTGCCACAATTTTTATTCAAAACGACGTAGACAATGAGGCAGGGTATATCCAACTAATAGGCGGCGTACCAAATCCGGGATATGTTGATGCTGCAGGTGATTTTGCCACAATTTATTTTAAAGCCAAAGCCCCTGGAATAACAAAAGTTAAATACATGCCAACCTCAGCAGTACTAGCCAACGATGGTAAGGGCACAAATGTTCTTAAAGATTTTGCCACAATTGCATACTTTATTTCTGAAACACCAGTAAGTGAGTCAAGCAATGCTGCAGTTATGGGTGTTATGCAAAAGAGGGGAGAAACCGAAAGCCAACTAGCCTCACCAAATTCAACAACTCGCATGGAATTTTACGACGTAACCCATGATTCAAATAATATATTGGGCGCAGAAACAACTAAACAGTTCACCAAAGATTTTATGTTTAATGCTGAGACACCCCAGCCAAAGAAAGATATTATAGATAGACTAATAGATAAACTTGTTCAAATAGATACAATGATTTTAAATGTGTGGGAGAAACTAATACTAAGAAAACAATGAGTAGAATTAAAATTTATATACCTGCTTTTTTAATACTTGTGAGTGTTGTGTTTGTTGTTGCAGGTATTGGTATTGTTTACGCCCAAGAAGAAAACGCCACGCAGGAAACAAGTGAGTCTACTTCTTCAGCTAATCCCACAGCTGGCGACGTGCTTTCAGCAACAGACGTACAACAAACATCAGAAACTACAGCAACAGCCGCCCCCGAAATAATAGATCGCTCAGCCTTAGACAACCTAACAATTGATGCACCAACAAGAGTTATTGATAGCACTGTGATTTCAAATAACAGCCAAGATCCTAACTTTGATATTACACAATGCGTTTTTGTTGTAGCCAACAACGACCCGTGCATAATAAAAAAAGGTTTAGATAAAGCCCAGCTTTGGGAAAAGAATTCGGAACTTACGTGGGCAATGCAAACTGTTTTAGACTTACCAGATAACTCGCCAATTGAAGCATTAAACAGCGACACACTAATTTTCCCTTCAAATGACAATAAGTCACTTATCGGAGTAGATCTTGTAAATAACACAACATTCTCACAATCAATGGAGAACAGCGATGTACCAACAAAAATCGAAATGAAAAACGTAATATACGACGTTCAATTTATTGACGGAAAATTGAGTATTACAAATGAGTAAATTTAAAATATTATCTTTTATTATCATGTGTTTGGTCTGGATTACTTTTTCTTTTGGAAAGACTTATGCGGCTTCAGTATTCCCCCCAACTGGTGGGGCACTTAGAATGGGTACACCTATTGCCACAGGTTCCGATAATACAGGCGACTGGAAAGGTACATTAGGAAACGATTCAAATTATTGGATAACAGCAAGGTCAAATCCTGGAGGATTAAATAAAATTATTTATATTGATGGCGTTGCGTTAATGGGAGCTAACAAACTTCTATTGACCATCGATGATAGTAACACCACCACTGCAGACGCATTTACACATCAGATATGCGACTGGTCTGATTCAACTGGAGTGGACGCAGTAGCCGACACCGATTGCACCACAGGAGGATGGAGAACATTACAACCACGTAGAGTTGACTATACAAGTACTGCAGATGTAACCAGAACTTACGAAATATATGATGGTTATTTCTCAACACGTACCTCCGTACCGGGAACAGTAGTCAGCACACCACTAACTAACTTTATAGACGCTTCACAAAACAACAGAGTAATGATTAGAGTTTATTCCACTGTGGCATCAACAACCTTACATAAACTTGACTGGGTACAGTTGGAAGTTGCCATTGACCCAAATTACGAAGTAGGGGGTTATAATATCGCTGCAGGTAGTACACCAACTGGTTATATTTCTGACTTGGTTGGCGCTGTTTCGACCAACTTAAACGCATCAGATAATAACTCATTAACAATTCCTATGCCCTCAGCAGGAAATGCAGCAGACATTCAATTTACATTTAATGGCGTAGAGACATACCCGGGAATGAACACGATATTAGTTTCTCCGGAAATTAAGGTGTCAAATGTTGCACTTACATACAGCGTATATATAAGAAATTATTCAAACTCTACGTGGACACAATTGGGAGGAACAAACTTTACGGTAACTGCTGCTGATGTTGAGTATGTGTACGCATTTAATGACACCGCTATACCAGGGTTTAGTCTTTCAGACTATATAAGTGCCAGCGGAAATGTATCAATACGATTTCTAACAAATGCGCCCGCCTCAAAGTATACTATTTCATTTGACCGCATTTATATGATGATGGGATCTGTAAACGCCGACACGTCGAAATGCGAAATTTCATGGGGAACTGGAACTGCAACAGATTGCTATAATACAACAACTGTAAAAGAGGGTAAAACAGTAGCACCTTCAGTGTCAACATGGCAAGCAGGTTCCACACTAGAATACCCCAGCTCATATTACTCACTTGATAATGATGACGATGCAAATAATGGAGAATACGCAGCATCTCAAAATATTTCATTTCCCATTAGAACAACAGGGCTTGGCCACATGATATCCGTTACAGGTATACTTTATGCGGCAAAATACAGATCTAATATCTCAACAGAAACAGTTGATCCTCAAATTCGTGACTATTATGGATTATCAGGAACATCGGGCTGGGTAAGTACTCCTGCAACAGATACAAACGCCTCAGCGACAGTATATGGCTGGACAGACAGCTGGGTAAACGCTGAAATCACAACATCACCGGAAGATTCTATAGATACGGGTAATAACCTGATGAACATGCGTTTAAGAACATCTGCCAGTACAAACGTTACCGCGACAAACAATCGAAGCTGGGCTTTTGCCATGATGAGTATTCGTTGGGTGGAAGAACCTAATAAAGTCACCGTAAGAAGGGGCTTTCAACCTACCAACGGAATATTACGCACCGGATCTGAGGTAGCAACGGACAACACTAATACGGGATCCTGGAAAGCGCTACTTGGTGCAGATACTAACTATTGGATATCAGCAAGATCAAATCCTGGAGGACTAAATAAATTAATTTATGTAGACGGGATAGATACACAGTATCAAAATACCTATGATATACCACAGGGTATTAATAAGTTGCTAATTAGTATTACCGATTCAGATATTACAACTGGAGACGCTTACACGCATCAAATATGCGACTGGCAAGACCCCACAGGTGTAGACGCCCCTGCAGATTCTGACTGTACCGGAGGAGGATGGAGAACATTGCAACCACGCAAAGTTGATTATGTTAATACAACGGTTACTGCAAGACTTTACGAAGTATATGATGGCTATTTTTCAACACGTACATCGGTACCAGGAACAGTTGTTCGAACGCCATTAATTAATTTTGTTATAGGAGGATCATTACTTTTAAGAGTTTATTCAACAGTAGCTTCCACGACACAACATAGATTAGATAACGTACAAGTGGAGGTTGGTGTAGATCCAATTTATGAGGTTGGAGACATGACCATAGCAGCAGGAAGTACACCGACAGGTTATATCTCTGATTTAGTTGGAGGCGTGTCCACAGGAGTAAATGGCTCCGATAACAACAGATTAACAATTCCAATGCCGGCAAGTTCACAGCCGGTAGATGTGCAGTTCACCTTTAACAATGTAAAGACGTATCCGGGTATGAATACTTTTGTAGTTATTCCGGAGATGAACGTTTCTAATGTAGCATTAACATACGGAGTTTATTTAAGAAACTACACCACGTCAAGTTGGACACAGTTAAGTACTAATTTTACTGGTACTACAGCTGACGTTGAGTATGCATACGCATTCAACGGCACAACGATAGGTGGTTTTAACATTAGTGACTATATTAGCCCACAAGGAGATGTAACGGTAAGATTTTTAACGAATGGACCGGGAACTAAATATAACCTAGTTTTTGACCGTATTTATATGATAGCTGGTTCGACAAATACAAATACTGCGCAATGCGAAATTTCATGGGGAACTGGAACCACTACGGACTGCAGTAACACCAGAGATACAAAGGAGGGTAAAACAGTAAACCCCACTACATCAACATGGCAAAGGACTGCTGTTGTAGAATATCCTGCAACTTTTTATGCGCTTGATAATGATGACGATACTGTAAATGGAGAATACGCGGTATCTTCTAACTTATCATTTCCAATGAACGTAGCATCGAACGGGTCTATTACAGCGATGCACTATGCAATTAAATATCATTCTAACAACACTGCCATGACACAAGATGTACAACTTAGAGACTTCTCTGGCGTACAAGGAACATCAGGATGGGCGAACACACCAGGTACAGATACAAATGCAACAGCCGCGTATGCATGGTTTGATACTTGGATACTCGCCAGACCTCAAACAACACCTGCAGTATATGTTGATACCATTGATGGAATAAGCAACATGCGTGTAAGAACATCCATAAGTACACTTACATCAGCACCTAATGTTAGTGATATTGATTTTGCTTTGATGTCCATGCGCTACTTACGTTATAACGCACAACTCAATGTCACAACTTCAGGATCACAGGTCGCGACTATAAACGTACCTTCAACCAATACATATATAGGAGCTCCTTTTATATATACGCTAGATCAAGGATCTGCATACGTTACTAGAATTAAGTTAACTGACACAGGAACTGTGGTTGCCGGTTCAGGGCTGGCTAATGTAAATATTTATTATGATCAAGATTCGCCATGTAACTACAACGGAAATGAAACATTGTTTAATTCAACACCAGGAACATTTGGAGATCCTGGATACTTAGGTACGGAGAAAACAACATTAACGGGAAATATGCCCGTAAACTCATCTCCTACATGTGTATATACAGTTTTAGATATCACAAATAATACTGCAAACAATGAGACTATAAAATTAAGCGATATGAACTCAACAACCGATATACTGTTGGACTACGGACACGCACAACCTGCGGCATCCGTTGAATTAGCCGGCACCACCACGCTCGTAAAAGCAAACCAAGCACCAAACGCGCCAACAACACTTATTCAGGAAACCACAACTAACTCGGTAATTTCCACAGGCAGCTGGAACAACACGACGTCTATGAAATTTACTGCATCAGGTTCTGATCCAGACAATCCCGACACACTTTACCTATGTATAGAAGCACAACCTTTGGGCACGCCATTTACAAATGTTGAAACAAGCTGTAATGCTGTTGGTACGGCATCTGCAGGTTCGGGCGTAAGCCTAGACCAAACGCTAAGTGGACTTACAGACGCTACGGAGTACCACTGGCAAGCGCGCACCAAGGATTCTGGAGGACTTTATTCTTCGTGGGTAGCCTACGGGGGTAACGCCGAAAGTGCCAGCGACTTTGGAATAGACTCCACAGCTCCAACCGGAGGCACAGTTTATGATGGCACCGCCGCAGGTATAGACGCAGCATTTAACGATGGTTCACTATCTAGTTTATCAGCCAACTGGGACGGCTTTGTTGCTACAGTTTCTGGACTATCACGCTATGATTACTCCATTGGATCATCCGCAGGCGGCACAGATATATTAACTTGGACATCAAACTCAACAAACACGTCGGTTACGGCAACCAGTCTTACACTTAGAACCGCACAGATGTATTTCTTTAACGTGCGTGCCGTAGATAACGCAGGAAATTCGGCAATAGTATCTTCTAATGGCCAACTTGTAGCGCCATCCTTAACTTTTACAGTGTCACCAACAACTGTAACTTTTTCAAACCTTGGTACTACAAACAGCTTCAACGATACTAAAACCACAACCTTAACTACAACCACCAACGCCTACAACGGCTATGTAATAAAAGCGTACGAAACAACTCCACTTACATCTTCAGCAAATCCAATTTATACAATTCCAGATTTTAATGGAGGAACTTATGCAGCTCCCGACGGTTGGCTAACAGGGGATAGGGGATTCGGTTATAATTCTTCGGACACAAGTATTCAAGGAGCAAATAAGTTTAATAGTGCCACATGCCCAGGAGGAAATAGTGGTGCATGTTACGCACCTTTCTCATCAACAGCACCTGGAGATATTGTTGCCGACCATGATACAGGTGTAACCGGTAGTCCCGTAACCGATAACTTTACAATCACTTACCAAGTAAAAACGGACGCTATTCAAATGACCGGTGCATACACAACTGTAATTGTTTATACGGTCACGCCTTCTTATTAAGATGAAAAATATTTTGAATAAGAAAACAATGGTTGTCGCAATAATTTTAGGCATAACAACATATGTATTATTGCTATTGCCACATACGCCAAAAGCAAACGCCCAAACCTTGCAACTCCAAGACATAAAAGATCAAGTCACATTTGGAGTTTCTCCCGCAATCATCGAAATGAATTTAGTGCCAAAAAAAGTTAACACCGCCGAGATTTTGGTATACAACGTTAACCCATTTCCTTTACCAATAAAGGCATCAGCTAAAAACTTTTACGCTGACGAAAGTATTCCTATAAACGCCCGAAGCATGTACGACGCGTCTTCGTGGATTAAACTGGAACCTGCGGACTTTATTATTAACCCAGGTGAATCAAAAAAGATTACTGTAACAATTAATATGCCTGAAAATGCAGAGCCTGGTGGCCATTACGGTACAATCTTTTTTCAACCAGTCACTCCGGAAAACCCAACAGACGAAGGAAAGAAAACCTACATAACGAGTAGGGTAGGGGTTTTGATTTTTTTAACCGCCCCCGGTGATATAAACGAAAGATTAAACCTAACAAATGTGCAAATAAGTAATTTTACGAGCTTCGGCCCAAACGAAATGAACGTAACCTTCCAAAATCCGGGAAATATTCACATAATTCCGACAGGAAACGTAACCATCACAAACTTAATTACGGGAAAAATAATTTTTAACGAACAAATTCCTTCAAAAATAGTTCTACCTCAAACTGAAAAGACAGAAATAATTTCATTAATAACTAAAAAAATGTTTCCGGGAAAATACCGTCTTAACCTTGATTTAGAAGCAGGGAACAGCAAAATAAAAATTCAAAGAGAGATTATTTTTTGGGTATTTCCTCTTTTCCCATTTTTGCTTTCAGTCTTGCCATTGACTTTACTAATACGTTTTATCATAATTAAAAAAGATAGGTTCCGAAAAGCTGTCGCTGTCCTTTTTGAAAAGGATAACGCACAACAAAAGTAATTGATTTAAAAAAGAAAATGTCTGCCATGTATAAAAAAATAAATAAAAATATAAAAAGATTCGTAGTTTTAAATTTAGTCTTATCGTTAGCCGCATTTATTTTATTAGCAAATAATGCAATCGTAGCAAAAGCTTCCGTTCTTACAAATGGTGGAATCAATTTAACTGATTCACGACCTTCAACCGCAAATGTTACATATACAGGCACATTTGATAACGTCACAACATCAGCAATTAAATGTATTCAACTTGTTTTTTCAACAACCGCAGCTGGTTCTGCAGCACCAAGTGGTATTAACACAAATTCAGTTGCTTTAGTTGGTACTTCAACTTATATTCCTACACCAGGTAGCTGGGCAGCATCAGGTTCTACAAACGGTACCATTAAAATAACTTTCGCATCTGGTGAGACACCAGCAGGCGCCACAGGAAGAACAGTTGTATTAAGTGGTATTACAAATGCTTCCACAGCCGGAACAACTTATTTCGTTAAGTTCAACACATACAACAACACTGACTGCGCCACCAGTCCTGTAGATTCAACTGTATTAGCTTACCAATACACAACAGGTCAGTCAGTTTCTCTAACAGTAGATCCTGCACTTACATTTACAATTTCAGCAATTGCCTCGGGTTCCACTGTCAACAGTGCTACTACAACCGTAACAACTACTCCAACTACGATTCCATTTGGTACAGTTACATCAGGCGCTAATGCAATTGCAGCACATGATATGACCGTAGTCACAAACGCAGGTTCGGGTTATACAGTTTACACAAGATATTCGGGTGCTTTAACAAGTGGTACAAACACTATAGCTGACTTTGCAGGTTCTAATGCCACACCTACAGCATTTACAGCGGCAGGTACCGAAGGTTTTGGTTACACAACTTCCTCTACATCATTAGCAGGAACGGCAGCAAGGTTTAACAGTAATAAATGGGCAGCCTTTACGACTACGGGAGTAGAAGTAGCACACAGCATAGCACCAGTTTCTAGCGATGTAACTAGAATTGGATATCAAATAGGTATCTCTGGTACTACAAAAGCAGGTTCATATACCACATCTGTGATCCTCACTGCAGTCCCAATGTACTAAAGAAATAAGTAATGCTAGAATGGACACAAATGCTGAGAAAAACGGCAACAGTAAATAAAATAACTGCTTTCACCATTACATTGTTAGTTCTTGTCGCAACAACTGCTTGTGGAAAAGCAGTTAGTGCGCAGACCACACAAGGTATTGCTATATCCCCACCAGTATTTGAACTCACAGGTAATCCAGGCGACACCTTAAATAATACTATTAGAGTTGACAACCTCACTGACGCTGATTTAGGTATAGAGCTGGATAAAAAGAACTTTACCGCAAAGGGCGACGAAGGAGCTGTAGGGTTATCAGATGAAGAAAATAGTTTCTCACTAGCAACATGGATCGAAGAAAGCAAAGATGTTGCGCCTATTACAGCTAAAACTAGTAGATTAATTGGTTTTAGAATAAATATTCCTCAAAATGCCGAGCCGGGCGGCTATTATGGTGCAATAATTTTCCGAACTAAAGCCCCACAAGGGATGAAAGCAACGGGTGCAACATTATCACAGGAAGTAGCAGCATTAGTATTGTTACGAGTCGCAGGTTCTGTTAACGAAACTGCATCTATTTCCACATTTACGTCAACCAAAAAATTATTTGAATACGGACCAGTTGGTTTTGAAGCTCAAGTCAAAAATGACAGTACCGTCCATATTAAACCAACAGGTGGAATTACAATCACAAACTTTTTCGGTCAAAAAGTAGCAACAGTTGAAATTACACAAAAAAATATTTTACCAAGTGCTACACGAAACCTTTACGGAACATGGGATCAACCATGGGCCATTGGTAAATTTACAGCCACCATTTCTATGGTTTACGGCGATAATAACCAAATGCTAACCAGCAGTACATCTTTTTTTATGTTTCCATACAGAGCTGCAGGCGCAATTTTGCTAGTACTATCACTATTCGGAGCTGTAATCTACAAAGGCCGCCGAAGATTAGCAAAGATGGCAAAAGTCCTTTTTGCTAAAGACGCTGAATAATCCAAAATAAATAACGTGTTAAACTTTATCCCATGAATGATTTGTTATCTTATGAAAGAGAATTATTTGCACGAGGCATAAAATTTATTGCAGGAGTTGATGAAGTGGGTAGGGGACCATTGGCTGGACCGTTTGTGGCAGCAGCTGTTATTTTGGACTTGGAAAAGCTGCTGAGCGCCGAATTTACGTTTAACGACGTCCCACATCAAAATTTCGGACTATACAAACTAATCAACGATTCCAAAAAAGTAACCGAAAAAAATAGAGAAATATTGTCTAAATTTATCATCGAAAACGCTGTCAGTTACTCTATTATTGAAATACCTGTAACTCAATTGGACGAATGGGGCATTTCAAAAACAACTCAAGAAGCTTTTTACCAAGCTGTGACAAACCTAAAAGTTAAGCCTCAACATGTTTTAGTAGACGGCTTTGAAATCAAAAAAATTACCCACGACAACCAGTCGTTTATGGCTAAAGGAGACTCAAAAAGCATGACCATTGCCGCGGCATCGATAATTGCTAAAGTTTATAGAGACAGAAAAATGTGTGAACTTCACGACAAATACCCGGAATACGGCTTTGATAAACATAAAGGCTACGGAACTAAGGCACATATGGACGCTATTAAGGCTCACGGCATTTGCGAAATCCACCGCAAAAGCTTTGAACCTATCAGATCAATGCTACTTTAGGCTTATGCTATAATTTTGCACAATAATCACCAACAATAATAAAAAGAAATGAGAGGAAATCATGTTACCTGCAAAGGATTTATGGGAAATCAAAAATGCATCGTCCGGAATAAGGGAAGCGCTCGATATAATCCAAAAGAGGCTGGAAAATGCGCCAATAACGGTGTTACAAGGCACTCCAACAATACAAATCGAAATAGCTGTGATCAGACTCCCGATTACAACCCCGGAACTTTATTTGCGTAAAATCGGAAAAACGTTAACAACCGCCGGATATATTGTGCAATTTCTGAACAAAGAAGGATGGCCGCCAGATGATCCGGAAAAATCTTTGGAGGGCGTTGTAAAGATACGAGTTACGACATATATGGATAAAAAACTCCAGCGCAAACATACAACCAAATCCAAATAAGCTTAAGTTCAAAAAATGGAGATTGCCGTTACAAAAATAGCGACAATCTCCAGTACCAAACAAAACGTTATCATTCCAACTTTTTATATTTTATATGCACCAAACCAGGCTGAACCATTTCGTGCAAACAGACATTAACATCCAAACCAGGAAGTTTTTGGTCGTTTGACAAATTGGTGAGCATAATTTTGGCTACGATTAGCACCTTAGCCTTTTGCTTCTGAGATAAGGTTGGGTAATCATGATCAAAAATCACCCAAATAACTCCATCATCAAAAGCTGTGTAGCCTGTAAACTTAACAGGGCTCTTACCAAATAGTACTGAAACAGGCATATCGAATACCACACCAGGTTTCATTTAAACAACTCCTTTCGTTTTCGGTTAGTATACCAAAACGTCCTATTAGTTTTTAGTTATATCAAAGAGGAAACTTCGTCGCTAGTAGATCCTAAGGTATCCTTGCCATCATCACCAACATTACGGCCATCTGCTTCCGGAACAATGTCGTAATTTTTCCGCTTAACATCAATATCTTTATGAAATTTCTTATGTACTTCACGAAGCTGAGTGTTGGTTACATGAGTATAAATCTGCGTGGTAGAAACATTTGCGTGGCCTAATAGCTCTTGAACACTTCTTAAATCAGCACCTTCACGTAATAATCCTGTTGCATAAGTATGACGAAGTGTGTGAGGCGTGGCATCAACCGAGATACCGCTTTTGCCAACATACTTTTTTACCAGTCGTTCCACGCTTCGTGATGTAAGTCTTATAGAATTACCGTCATAATCTTTTTCAGCCATGTGACAACCGGAATATCTAATGAATAAGGGCTTAAATGGGTCTGAACGTGTGCCCAAATATTTCTTAATCCAATTAATAGCTCCTGTAGATAAATAAACCGTGCGCGCCTTTCTTCCTTTACCTATAACAGTAAACTCACCTGAATCTAAATTAATGTCATCTCTGTTCAAATGCACAAGCTCGCTGACACGAAGCCCTGTACTAAACAAGGTTTCCAGTATAGAACGATCGCGTAAACCCGATCTTTTACTTAAGTCCTGAACATCTACCAATTTCTCTAATTGTCCGTCATTTAAAAACTTTGGCACACGGTCTTCTGATTTACCTAAAATTATTTGCTCCGGCGACATAACAGACGCATCTTCTTCAATAACTAAGTATTTTAGAAACGCACGTAATGCTACTAAAAATGTTTTTTGTGTGGAGCGCTTGTATTCCGAGTTAGATTTTGTACTTATACGACGATTCAGATCCAATCTGTATTTTTTTACAAGTTCATCATTAATGTCACCAAGTGTAACAATTTCTTTATTTATGTAACCCTGCAACCAAGTGGAAAAATCTGTTAAATAAAAGAAGTACATTTTGATAGTATTTTGGGAAAGGTTCTTTTCGATCTCGCAATACTCCAAATATTTTAAGATTACTTCCTGTATGTTTGAGTTAAGTGATACTTTAGTCATCTTTATTTCAAAAATCGATTGTAGGGCATTTTAAAGCCTCACAGCCTGTTTTTATTGTAACAGCAATAACATTTTACTTCAAGACCAAAAAAATAATCCGCTCTCACAATAAAATTGCAAAAAGCGGATCTTGTTACTTACAAACTGAAACTTCCCAACAAACTGCCACATAAATTTTTCCTTGAATAAGCAGATCTTTAGCTTCAGCCTGAATCTTATTTACTTGTTCAGGTGAAACTCCCATTACACAATATGAAAGTGCTTTGTAGCGTAACAACCGCGCTGCAGCATCGTACAATTTCATATCTTTTATATAGCTCAGTTTAAACGGTCTGTCGTTGCGCATAAGGCTGAACACTACGCGATTGTTGGTCGTGTCTACACAGTACTGCACGATATTAAACTCGACACGTTTACCTTTGCTATTAACGGCCAAGCGTTCACCAGAGGCTATCCACGAGGCTTCCATAGCTTATTTTCTCCTTTCCTTATAGATATAGGCGTTTTATTAAGTGACAGTCTACCAAAATAGAGAAATATGGCAAATTTGGGCATATCAGGTAAAAACCGCACAAAGGGCGCACATAAACCGCAGGACCTAAAAACAATAGAATAGGGAAATAGAAAAAAATAAAATCCAATTGGGAATTAATTAGTTATTAATTAATAAAAATAAAACAAAGAATAAAACTTTTAAAAAGTAATGATGCGAATTAAGAAGAGTAATCCAAAATCCCTATACGTTACACGTCGTATAATGTATGTTTAACGACGTTGCGTATCTAATTTAAGGCTTAACAGCAATAAACACCAATAATGGACACTAATAAACCAGAGAGTAGAAAGATATAACTAATTTGCGTTTAATTCGAAGTTAATTAAATAGTAATTGCGTTAAATAATTAATTAAGAGAAAAATAAAATTCTATTTGCTCGCCCAACTTTATTTCGACTTAATTCTTTGTATATAAAGCTGTTACGGGACTTATCCACACCTTGCCTCCCCTAATGTATGACAACCCTCCTTATTTGCCGTAGCTACAACATATACATAACCAACAATAGTACTGTACAGTCAGTTATGAACGAAAACTATGACAATCATACTACAGGATATATGACAAACGACCCTATAGTTTATCACTTGACCCTATAGCGTGCTAAAGATTTTGGAAAAAACACCTACTCCACTCCCCTTTCTTGGCGCAGCTAAAACAAATTAGGGGGTGAAAACAATCATTATCAATGCAAAAATAATAATATAAATGATGTATTGGGTTATAAATTTCTTTGAAATCTCATTTTTAAGGTGGCCACTAACGTAAACCAGTGAAAACATAAGCACCGAAGCCAAAAAAAGTGCTCTTAAAAACGATTCCATAGGCAAAAAAGATGTCATTAAACAAGCAGCAGCGTTCAAAAAGAATACTACCGTTGATAAAAAAATTATCTCCCCTACTTTAGGATTTTTAGCATCGTCATCAAACTGTAATGCCCACAATTGATATAAATTAAACACAAATGCTAATGTTCCAATAATTAAAGATTGATATATACCATCTAAATTTAACTTAAAAATTCCGGCGAACAACGGAATTGCGATAACCACTTGTAAAATCAAACTCCAGGTGACAGCTACTCTATATAACGGAATTATCTCTGCCCTATCCTGAATAACCAAAAAAACATTATCCATTAACGAAACTAAATAATACAAAAAACCAAATCCAAAAATAATAAATAATTTAAAATAAAAACCTAAATTAGGAAAATATTTAAACGATAATAGTGCCCCGGTAATAACGCTGATAGGCATCAGAATACTTACAAAAAAATTGACCGGCTTAATATTTGGAAAATGAGTAATAACTGAACCAAGTGCAACAATAACTAAAACGGCTAAAATTAAAATAGGCAACGAAAAATCTAAACCGACGATAGCAAATAAATAAATAAATCCTACTACAATTAATGTTTGTATTAGGTAACGTAACCTTTTATCAATTTGTACCTTAAGCAAGCTTTTCATAGTCTTTTTTAAGATAGCATAGCGCCATCGCTACTGCATCATTTGCATCATCCGATTTAACAATCTGGGGCAAGTTAAAATATTCTTTAACCGCCTCCTGCATTTGTTTTTTATCGGAGCGGCCATAACCGGTTAAGGCCATTTTAGCTTCCAAAGCAGTGTATTCAAACAGATCCATCTTTTTAGTTGACGCCGCAAGTAATGTTATACCGCGCGCCTGACCAACTGTCATTGCCGTACGAACGTTTGTGTTAAAAAATAATTTTTCCACGACCATAGTTTTTGGCGAGAACTCTTTTATCAAACGCAATAACTCATTATATAAAAATTTTAATCTGTGGTGTTGATCTAAATCGGGATGAGTAATTAAAACATCGCAAGTAATTAGGGAAACTTTTTTCTTTCCGGATACCTCAATAAGGCCATAGCCCATTCGCGCTGTACCTGGATCAATTCCTAAAATGATCATTCTTGTTCTGGTAATACGAAATTTATGAGGATTTCCTGAACGTCGTCATTATCTTCAATTTCTTCGTATAAATTCTCCAGGCGTGTAGCTAAAGATTCATCTGTAATATCTAGTGTAAATACTGGGTTTTCCGGATCAGCAAATATATAAGCAGTACTTCCCGCGCCACCCATAGAACCACCAGCTTTATGGAAAATATTTCTAATTTCACCAACAGTACGATTGTGATTATCTGTTAAAGCCGTAATGTAAAATGCTTCTCCGTTTGGACCAAACCCCTCTAAAATAATTTCCTGGAAAGTAACGCCACCTCCTTGACCGGAACCTTTTGCTATTGCACGTTCTATATTTTCTTTTGGCATGCGCTCTTCTTTAGCCTTTTCAACCGCAAGCCTTAGTGACGGGTTAGAATCCACATCTGGACCATTTTTTGCTGCAACTGTAATTAAACGACTGATTTTTGAAAATATTTTGCCCCGTTTAGCGTCTGTAACTTCTTTTTTCCTTTTTATGTTTGCCCATTTTGAGTGACCTGACATGCTTTATATATTAGCACGCATCTTTCCCATTGACAAAAACTCAATATTTTATATGCTTGTAGGCATGCAAATCAGCCTAGCTGTTCTTAATAAAAAGGCTATCGACGCCGCTCTTAAATCCGACTGGGAAACAGCTGTAGAAATTAACACCAGAATTCTAGATGTTTACCCTGAAAACATAGAAGCCAAAATCCGCCTAGGCAGAGCCTTAATCCAAACCAAAAAATTCGACAAAGCTAAAAAAGTGTTTAGAGAAGTCCTTAAAGTTGACCCAATTAACACCGTTGCGCTAAAAAACTTTGAGATTGCTAAAAAAGGACGCGTTGAGAACAAAATCTTAGTTAAGATTGATACAAAATCCTTACTCATTGAACCAGGCACAACAAGAGAAATGATGCTAGAAATCACAGCCAAAGGTGTTACCAGTAACGATTTTTATGCCGGCGAAATACTAACATTAAAACCAAAAAAACATGAAGTTGAAGTTTATAAAATACGAAAAGATTCTACTGTTTTGGTGGGTGTGATTAACAACGAAGAAATTGTTCAAAAGTTAAACTCAGTCATTGAAAAATCCGGACACATACAAGCCAGTTATATTCGCGGTAAAGAGAAACATGCGACTGTTTTAGTTAAATCCTCTATCGCTATATTTAAGTCCGAAAGACAAGATATTAGACCTTACATTAAAAAAGGCATAGATGATCAAGACATGGAACTAGAAGAAGAAGAGGAAGTAGTTGTAGAAGAATAGTAAAATAATTCCCTACTCACAAAACACATATCTAAATAGCATTAGCTGATTTTGTATCGGCTGTCAGTATTAACGCAAATCGTCGTCATCTAAAAGAGATTGTGTTGTTTGCTGTGCAGCAGGAGTACCAAGATCTGCGATAAACTCTTTTGGTGATTCTTCTACCTTAGGTTTTCGCACAGGTTTAATTTCTAAGTCTTTTTTAGGAGCTGGCGCTGGAACTGGTGCAACAGACGCTTTTCTTTCTGCAGGTACAACCGCAGGTGCTACGGGTTTTGCTACCACTGGTTTTGCTGCTGGTGCTGAAGCACTTGCTGTAGCAGGTCTAACATAAGGTTTATTTACAAAAGCTGGCTTTTCTTTCCAAACACTTTGAGTTTCTGGACGAATAATCTTGTCTAATGCCGCAAATGTAGCTGGGGTATTTCCGTCTGGAATAATAACAATAGCTTTTTCGTTTAACTGAGCGTTATTAAATTCAGCCGCAACATCAGAAATCTTAAATGTTCCTGCATCCGTTAAGATATACCATTTACCTTCTTTTTTGGATAAAACACCTTCAACGTCTTTACGTGCAACCTTATCGAGCTGTTTGAACAAAGTCTTCCCTACTTCTTCTACCATCTTTAAACGGTCGCCAAATACTAATCTTGATTTAGCTGCGTAATTTGCTGGAACCTCATATTTTTTACCATCGTCCGCAATCATAAACGCACCATCATAGGTACCCTCAATGCCTGGGATACTCTTGTAGAGCTCACGCTTCTGTTCCTGTTCGATCTTTTCAATAATATGCGATATCTTCTCAATATTAACGTACGCAGCTGACACAAGCCTTTTTAGCGTATCTAAACTCTTTTCATTTGTTTCAACATTTTCCATATTTTCTCCTTTATAAAAAAATTAATTCCCGGAGTTCGGTAAGTTCATTGTAACCGAAGTACCAGAGTCTGTTACAGGGGCTTCTGGTTGACCAGGATTCTTACTCTTATATTCTTGAGCAATTGCCATACCTTTGTCAAATTTAGTTTCTATCCACTTGTTTATCTTAGCCTCTACATGCTCTCTTGGCGTACCATATTTCTCACGACTGCGTTGAATAGCGCGCTCCCTATTATCTGTTTTCTTAATCAAAAAGTTATCTTCCCAAGGTACCAAAATTCTGGAAGAAAACGGATGCGATGTCATACCGTCAATCATTAGCTTCATATATACATGAAAACGTTCAAGTGAAATGATATCGTCAGCGGTAAAATATGGAGCAAATTCGTTAGCCAATTCTTTAGCATCAGGCGCACCTAAAGAAAAAGACATGATAGTTCCAACGTTACCATAAACTGCTTTTAACAAGGTTTCAGGAAGCTGTGCCGTAAACTGATGGGTTAAATATAATCCAAGTTTGTATTTTCGTGATTCAGATAGAATTTCCTCAAAACTTCCGGTAGCAAAGTTTTGAAACTCATCAACATACAAGTAGAACGGTTTACGCTTTTCAGGGGCCAAATTGGCACGTTGTAAGGCATAAAATTGAATACGCGACACAAGTAAGGCACCCAACAAGTTTGCGTTATCTCCTCCTATTTTACCTTTAGACAAATTGATTAATAGAATCTTACTTGAGTTCATTGCGTCCTCAATGTCCAAGGAAGAGTGTCTCTGGCCTAATACATTTCTAATAGTAGTAGATGCCAAAAATCTGTTAACTTTGTTTTGGATTGGTGAAATAGCTTCAGTTACTAGTTTTTGGTTACCCTTCATTTCTTTAAACTCGGTTTCCCAAAACTTAACCACTAAAGGATCTTTAACTGAATGCAATATATATGCCTGATAATTTTTATCCTCAAGCAAACGCGTGATACCCAACATGTTAGTTCCCGGAACTTCTAGCAGCGTTAAAATTGCGTAGTTAAGTAAATACTCCAAACGAGGACCCCATGAATAATCGAAGTGCTGTCTAATTGCTGCTACTAATCCAGAAGCCATAAGATTCTTTTGAGAAGGATTGTCTATTTCAAGCAGATTCAAGCCAATAGGCATTTCCGCGTCGGATGGATCAAAGTAAATAACATCCTCTACTCTATTATCTGGAATTCTATCCAAAATCTTTTCTATTGTTTCACCGTGGGGATCTAAAACACCAACTCCTGCACCGTTAGCAATATCCTGTGTAATCATTGACTCAAACAATGTAGATTTACCTGTACCTGATTTCCCTATTACATATAAATGGCGTAAACGGTCATCGTCGTTACGTAAACCAAACTTAACTCTTTTGTTTCGGTACATTGTTTCGCCTATAAAACAGCAGTTGTCCGTAGGAAGATTTGCAGGTGGTTCTGATTTACGAGAGTAAACCCAAGACATGTTTGGCGTATCAGAATCACCGGTTGGGAAATGAAAAAATGTCGCGAGTTCTTCAGTGTTTAAAACGATGCTATTCCCTGAATCAAAACATCTACCTTTATAATCACTTAATAATCGCGCATGGTTGGACGAAACACCGTATGTAAAGGTATTTAAGTTAATAGTCGAGTATTGTCTGAATGTAGCCAGCGCGGAACGGATATTACTATCTACTCTTTCTTGACTTGGCGCACAGGCCAAAACTCTAATATTTACTTCGTACGCCATTTTGGAAAGCTTATTTTCAATAGCCCTTAATTCCAACTCTTGAGATCCTGTAATTCTTGGAGCTAAGGGTGCACCACCACTTGGTTTTCTGGTATCAACAGGTTCAGGATATTTAAATGCATTAGATAATGTACCTGCTGCTATAGCGCCAGCTTCCTTACCCGCAACAGAAAGTACTGTCTGGAAAAAGTTCGGGTTTTTGGCCGAGGGATTTCCGCCATCACGTAATGTCTTAACATAGGTAAAACCTTCTTTTTGCCACACATCAGGAATAGGTTTTACCATTAACTGAATCCATATCTCCTCTTCTCCAGCAACCGAAGATAAGGCTGATGTTAGTGAGGATATGGGATCTATTTCAAAATCTCTAAAACTTTTAATTGGAAAATAAATTGGCTTAGTCAGAGTTACTGTAGCAATTTCAAATTTTTCACCGGTAACTTCTACACTGCGCGTGTAATCCTCAACCGCTTTAATTTCCGCAGTAGGATATTGGGCATAAATCTGAGATTCGACAAATTTTAAAATATTGGGTGGGACAGCAACAAAAAATTTAAGACCATGCGCACCTGATGATACTATTTCAAAAGATATATGTTCTTGATTGTTAGAATCATCTTTTAATAGTCCATGTAACGCTGCAAACATGTTTTCAGCAGACATTGCCGAAAATCCCGGAATTTTAGATTCCTCTTCATTACGACTTAAACGTACTTCAAGTATCTCAACACCTGATTTTCGTATAGTCGGTGCTGCAGACTCCGAAGGTGATGTTTTGCGAATTCTCATATAAACAATAAATAAAACAGCTAAAACTGAAAGAATAATTAGACCTATGTAGCTATATATCATATTTTTTTATAAAAGGGGGTTTAAAACACAAAAGCCCCCGCCCTAATTTGGGACGGGGGTAGAAAGGAGAGAGTACTAGCTGAAAGTCTAATATACTTGCCCAGAAATGTCAAATCCGAAGATAACGGTGATGTCTGCCCTATCAATCTCGCTCTCGAAAAACCCTGTAGCATCGGCCTTTGTTAGTATTTTGGTTATATGAAATACCCTAGATAAGAAGGCTACTGTAGAACTTGTGGGATCGTCTGTAATTATGCAACTGGTATCATAGGTGTTTTGAGTATTTGACGATGCCACTACTCTACCTCCCATGTTTGTTACCACTCTAGAAGCAAAAGTGGCAACTCCGGAAAAATCAGTACCATTTAGTAATGCAATATTCTTTTTTTCGGAAACTATTTTGGAATCGTAGGTTAATTCTTTGATTTCTTCGTCGGCAGCGGCAAAAGCGTCTGCGGAGTTATGAATAACCTTTTTGTCCAAGGGTATAGAACTAATGAATCTATTAATTTCATATAACTCTTTTAAAGTCATATCCGTGTGCAAAGAACGAGATATCCCAGAAACCTCTTTTAAATCTAAATAACTAAGCACGCTACTTCCGTTAAAAAGTTTATCTGTATCTTTTTCCAAGCTTTGATCAATAAGTATATATTTATCAACCTTATAGGCAAAAGTTTTAAACAAAGTCTTTTCCATTAAATTTGTACCATCCACCAAGGGGTCCTTAGAGTTCAATGCGCCTAACGCAAAAATACGTGAAATTTCTTCTTGGCCAAATTTACCGGGAACAGCCGCTACAAAGTCTAAAGGAATATCGTAACGAACAACTTCTTTTTTAGTTTTATCAAAAATGAAAAATTCAACTTTTTTTACAACAATCGGGTCAGCATTAAAATCCTCTACTGTGATATAGGCAACACTCGGAAAATCGTCATTATCAATTGAATAATTTGAAACGGATAAAGCAGAAGCAAAGTTTTTATTGAGATATTTAAATAAACCGTATGTACCTAAAAACAAAGCCGACACCAGTATGATAGATGCGGTAATAAGTATTCTACCAAGATGTTTCTTCGCAGCCCTGTTAACAATTTTTTTACGACTGGAAACATTTTTGGGTTTCTTAGGGCTACTTTTATAACTACTTTTACTTAGAGTATTGGTATAGGCAGGCATATCGCACTAATATTATGCAATATTGTGTATTTGTAGGCAATAGTTAGACTTCAAATTCAAGTGGTGTTGGGGAAACGTATTCAACAGGCTTTGCTGTTTTTGGATCTAGGAAACTTAAAGACTTTGCATGAAGCATTAATCTGGAAAAATCAGTACTGGAGTTCATTAATAAATTCTTAGAAGCATATATGTGATCTCCTACAATAGGATGATTTAACGCAGTTAGGTGTACACGAATCTGATGTGTACGACCGGTCTTTGGATACACTTTTAACAAACAATACATGTTTTGACCTATACCAAAGTTTTTAACTCGTTCTATATGTGTCTGAGAAGGCTTACCGTCTGCAACAATAGCTAACTTCAAAGGATTAGAAGGATTTCTTCTTATGGGTGCGTCAATATCTATAATAAAGTCTGCTATTTGACCATAAACTATGGCAAGATATTCTTTCTTAGTTTGACGTTCTTTGAACTGCTTTTGCAAGTTTAGAAACGTTTCTTCATTCTTCGCTACAACCAAAACGCCTGAAGTGTCCTTGTCCAATCTATGAACAATACCCGCTCTTGATGAAAAATCGGTTTCTGTGGCTGTTTGATAAGTATCAGACTCTTCTTCTAACATGTCTTGTAATGTCTCGGTAGCGTTGGTATTGGAACGGTTTACAACAAGCCCTGCGGGTTTGTCTATTACGACATAGTCGTCATTTTCATAGATTTTTGTTATTTTTTCTTCCATAGGTTCCAAACGATCAATAAAATTCCTACGCTAACCATGACATCATACACGTTAAATGCAAATAAACCGAAAAAGTTGAGATAATCCTTAACACAACCAAATCTTAGGCGTTCTATCAAATTTAGCGTACCACCACAAAACAGCGTCACAATACCAATGTTTGAGACTATCGTCCTCTTGTGCGTTGTTATATATACATAAACAAACACCAAAAGTACAGCAAAAGTTAGAAAAACGAATAAATTCTGAGACATTAGTCCCGAGAATACATAAGTACAATTGTAAGAGTTAACAAACACTGGTTTTTAGGCAGATGGTCGATCTGCATGTTCCATACAAGTTGTTGCTTGTGGATATACCCTAAGTCTGGCTGGATCTATTGGTTTACCGCAAACCTCACAAATACCATATTTTCCAATCTTAAGTGCTGCCAAAGCTTTACGTATCTGCAATTTCATACCACTGGCGATATCCATTCTGGCATCAATCTCAGTTTTAGCCTGATCTTCCAGTATTGCTTCATCTATATATTCAGAATTGCCTGAATCTCTATTCTCCGCTTGATAAGGGTCTTCTTTATGCAACAACTGTTGTTCTTGCGTCAACTCTTTTTCTCTTTTAGTAAGCTTTGATTTTACTAAGTTTAGTAAATCTATAGGTAAACTTCTTTTATTCTGCATATATCTTTTTCTCCTAAAGTACAAATTAACTACTGCAATCATAAACAATACCCCAGAAAAGAGCAAGTAACCCTGATAACGTAGGAACGAAACAAGCAGAAGGATTAAAAAGAAGATAAATTGCGAAAATACGAGACCTGACACGAATTTGTAACCTCTAAATCTTAAAACACCAAAGTAAAAGATTAGCGTTAACGCTGCCACAACCATATATTCAAACGTGCCGTAGATTAAAAACCACCCAAAACTCAGGAAGATAGTCAAAAACCCAAATGCTAAGGCATATATATCCAAAATACGATATTTCGACCATTTTCTCTTAGCCGCCATAATAAAAGTTGGGATCAAAGCCGCCCAAAAGGGCGTGAATACCATAATCAAGGCCTTATCCGGCTTTAGTAAAATGTTTGTAGGGTAATATATTTCCAAATAGTTATAAAAAGAATGAGCTGCCCAATAAGCCACAGCACCACAAATGAGTGACAAAGATACCAAATCAAAGAAATGTTCTGTGTCAAAACCATCCTTTTTTGATTCGTACCACAAAATGAACAACCAAAAAATAAAACCCAACAGTATTACTAAATAGAATGTAGGAAATGTGAGACTACTTAGTGTAATCGTTTCAGTTAACAGCATATGCTAATTGTACTATATCAACGGGATTGGCGTGTGAAGTTTACGCCTTTGAAACGTATTCACCGGAACGAGTATCGATTTTAACTTTGTCGCCTATTTTCACGAAGGTAGGCACCTTTACTACTGCACCATTAGTCAAAGTTGCATCTTTTAAGACATTTGAAACTGTATTTCCTTTAAAGCCTGGTTCTGTGTAGTCGACCTCAAAAATCATGGTTGCGGGCAATTCTACTGAAATGGCTTTGTCGTTAAAGTACTGAACTAAGCAGGTTTGTCCTTCAATTAAAAATCTAGAACTGTCCCCTATTACTTCCTGATCAATTGAGAACTGCTCGAAGGTATCTGGGTCCATAAAGACAAATGAACCGTCATTATATAAGTACTGAACATTCTTCATGTAAACATCTGCTGGTTCTACTTTTCCCGTCGACTGAAAACTGCGCTCAAACACCTGATCGGTTAGCAAGTTTCGAACACGAACCTTAACCTGGGCACTTCCTCGGCTTACTTTTATGTGTTCGTACTTTAGAACCAATAGAGGGGTTCCGTTTTCTTGAAATATTTTTCCTGTTTTTAGGTCTGAGGCTAGCATACGGGGATATTGTACTCCAAGTTCATGGGTAGTAACAACCCCCTGACGCAGTAAAATAGCGGCTTTGTCTTTTATGACTGGTGCCGCTATAACCTTATGTTGCTAAATCAATATTTTTAAAACTCGTTTTATTTTTTGTAGTCCTGTGGTTTGAATTCAGCAGGATCGCGTGTCAGCAAAGTACTGATAAGCACGTCCACGCCTAAATCATTGCACAGATCTACTATTTTTTGGGCCATAAACAATGAGACCATGGATACGTCACCATGAAGGAACCTCATTGCAAAAACCTTGTTCGTGTTCAATTTTTCCGAAAGCCATTCAGCCGAACGACCTTCATATTTCTCTGGCATATAAGCCTTAATCACACAAAGGGCATTCTCAATAAACCATGTAACAGATCCATGCTTTTTGGGATCATGTACTTCAAACATACTGTTCTCTCACTTTCTTTGATTGGTTTTTTGGATTAGATTAGCAACAATTAACGGGATTTTAGAGGAAATATAGTTAGTATGCAAATAGAAGCTTTAAATGGAAAAACGTCGTTCCCTACATACTGCAGAGATTTATATGGTGCCGTGAGTGAGAGTCGAACTCACACGGGATTAGATCCCAGTGGTTTTTGAGACCACCGCGTATACCATTCCGCCACCACGGCCCACAATAATTACCTAAAAAGCTTACAGATTATAGCAGTTTGTCCCCTGCTACGCACTACTGGTTCTTAGATTCAATCTCAAAGAACTTAGTGATCTCACCTTTAAAGAATAAATCGATTTCTCCGGTTGCACCTGTTCGGTGTTTAGCAACATTGAGTCTTAAATTACTTCTATCTTCTTCATTTGGGCGGTACAAAAACATAACTACGTCGGCATCTTGCTCAATAGAACCAGAATCTCGTAAATCCGAAAGTTGAGGTCTTTTATCTCCACCTCTTTGCTCAACTGCACGAGAAAGTTGGGATAAGGCAAGCACCGGAACTTTTAACTCTCTTGCTAAGTTTTTTAAACCCTGAGAAATTTCGGATACTTCCTGTACTCTACTCTCTGTCTTAGGGCCGTGAATCAATTGCAAGTAATCTACAATAATTAGATCTATTTTGTGTTCAAGCAATAATCTTCGAGCTTTTGTTCTCATTTCTAATGTCGAGATACCAGGAGTGTCGTCGATAAAAATGGAAGCTTCTGCTAATTCTCCTGCGGCGACTCCGTATTTTTCAAAATCTTCTTCGTCTAGGTTACCTGTAGCTATTTTCCAGTTATCAATGCCCGCTTCTGCAGATATAAGCTTATCTACTAACATTTCTCGTCCCATTTCCAGTGAGAATATAGCAATACCAAAGTGTTTATCTACAGCCGCATGTTGGGCAATATTTAAAGCAAGTGAAGTTTTACCAACAGAAGGTCGCGCGGCCAAAATTACCAAAGTTTCTTTTTGCAAACCCGATAGCATCTTATCAATTGTCTTTAAACCCGTAGGTACGCCACGGAGTGCCCCTTTATGTTTACTTAATTCGTCTAAACGCTCAAACGTAATTTCCAAAGTATCTTTAATAGGAATAAAGTCCTGATACATCATATCCTGGGACACTGCGTACAATAATTGCTCAGATTTATCTAATAAATCTGCAACCTCTGATTCTTCGAAGACCATTTCCCCTATTTGAGATGCGACAGTAATCATCGCACGCTTAACGGCGTCGGTTTTTATCAATTTTGCGTAAGCTTCTATGTTAGCAGCAGTTGGAACAGAGTTTACAAGTTCGGTTAAGTATGTAACACCACCAATACGCTCGAGTTCGCCCATCTTTTTTAACTGATTAGGAATAGTGATTAAATCTGCAGGCTCGCGCTTTTCGTACAAAGTCATTATTGCTTGGTAAATCTGAGAATGAGCGTCTCTATAAAAGTGTTGAGGTCTTAAAAATTCTACTACCTTAACGATGGCATCTTTATCAATAAGTAGCGCACCAATAACGGATTTTTCCGCGTCAATATCGTGTGGCGGTACATGTACCGATGGATTTAATTTTTGTTCTTTGTGTGGAGCCATTGAAATTAATGACTGGGGTTTAATACAATAACCTCAGTTTCCTCAGGTATATCGCTTTTAGAAGAAAGTTTCAACTTATCTTCTTTACGAACTGTTTTTTCGTCGAGTCCCATTTCGTCTAGGAATTTAGATAGATTATCTACCTCTTCCGATCCTGTGTAGCCTTCATCCTTGTAGTGCATTGGTATTACATAACCTGGCTCGAGTGAAGAAATAACTTTAGCGGCTGTTTTAGCATTAATAGTATAGAAACCACCGCCCGGGATCATTAATACATCTACTTTTGAAATTTTCTCTAAAGTATCTTTTGGAAGTTCATGACCTAAGTCACCAAGGTGGACTATGTTTATACCTTCAAAATCGATTTCGTAGATAGTTTGTTTACCTCTCTCTTCGCCTTGTTTATCATCATGAAAAGTTTGAATACCGTGAATAAAAGTTCCTTTTGTTTCGTATTCGCCTGGGCCATCAATTAAAAGTTTATAATTGTTAACAGCTGAAATATTATTGTGATCTGGGTGCTGGTGTGTGACAAGTAAAATGTCAGCTTCGGACTTTGGCATTTTATAACCAATAGATGGATCGTAAGGGTCGATCATTAATGTCGCCTCTTTACCTTTTATTTTGAAACATGAATGCCCGATGTAAGTTATCTCCATAGTGGGTATATATTAGCAGGTTGCCTCCACGTTGGGAAGTGTAGAAGAAAAGTAGATCGCGCAAAAAAGAGGGCGCCCAGTAAAATTAATGTTATTACTGAACGCCCCAACCGCTAAGCTTCATACGTTCCCCTACGAATGCGTAAGTTCAATGCACGTATGCCCGCTGGTAGTCCATTGTGCATCCAGGTGTGTCCCGCCAAAATTATTCTTTTGAACAAACCATTCTTTTACAGAAGCCAATACCAGATTCCAAAAACCATCAGGTACAGGTTCACAAATATTCTGCCCACAATGGCAAGTAATGTTCACATTTAAGTGACACTTGTTTGCTGTCGGCTGACGAACACAATCGATGTGAATCACATGATCCTGTTCATCGTTTAACGGAATTGTGAATTGCATGATTCCCTCCTTTGTGAGTCATGAAAAGCATTTCGGCAATTTTATCACTTGTCTTATAGTTTTCAAAATGGTAAAATTCGGACAGTTGAAAATTTAATAGCATATATAAAGGATAAATAAGGGACTAGTAGGAAGAATAATTTATACATAGCGAAGCAGGACGGTGAAAGCTGCTTATAAACTTCTTTTGAACACGCCTTTAACCTAGCTAATACTTTAAAGTAAAGCCTGGATCCTGTTAAGAGAAAAGCTGATTAGCCTGCAAGCTGCAGCACAATCTTAAACGGAAGTTTGACCGTAAAATTAAACACCTGATGTCGGCCTTTAGGCGACGGAGTCGGGACCAAGAGTCAGTAAGTTCATAACTTATTGGAATGATGATGGGACCACGGGGTCTCTTTTTTTTGTTTTAAAAGCAAATTAATGAGCTCTCGTTCATCTTTATATACGCATAACTGCGCATGTAGGGAGGAACGGGAGCTTTTTGCGTTCTAAAGGCAAATATGAAAAACATAAAAATAGTCTTTAAAAAATTAAATAACTTGAAAGGAGGTGTATCAATGGACGCTGTATTGAAGGTGTTGCGCGAGTTTGATCGTTTGCAAGACAACGAGGACTTCCCTACCTTAGAATTTGTGGAAAAATCTTTGGCAGAATATGGATATTTAAATTTGGTGATATTCGTATGCCCAAAGATGCGGGGTAAATACCTAAGTTCGGATCAACGGGAACTGTTTATGCCAACTGAGGAACCTAAAGACGGTTTGTTCTTTCCGCGAGTTCCTAAACTTCAGCAACTTACTACAAAATTGTGGGAGTTAGGCATTCCGTCGAAGCTAACAATTATTGTTGGCGATAACAGTTACGAAGTATTTAAAGCCCCAGTATTAGGTAATGAGTTGAACAAAGAGATCATGAATGAAAGAAGAAAGGCATACGTTAGCAGTCTAAACCAACAACTTTCGAAAATGTTCCCTCAACTTATGGAAATATGTAGTTTGGGACTAATGGGATCGGGCACTTATCAAGGCAAAATGGAAATTCCTCAAGATATGTTGCTAAGAGAAGCCGAATTCCAACGAGAATCTCTGCAAAAATATTACGGAATCGCCGAACCTAAAGACAGCGACCTATTAAAAATCGCAGAACTGATGCTTAGAGCATACGCAGAGGAAGGTTACCTGATTGAAGCAACCGAGGGAATATTGCTCGCCACCGAAGGAACAGAACAAACAGAGTCGTGGGTACGAAGGATTCAAATGTTCAAACTAGGAGACGCAAAATTTCCCTGCATATATCCGTACATAAGAAAGGAGAGCTGAAAATGACAAGCATTGTTAGGGATTTTGGAGGAGCTGGACCACACATACAAAAGTAAGTATCCAGAAAAAAATAAAGGAAGCGTGTGAAAAAGGCATAAAACCTCCACACGCTTCCCTAACTATTAAATTATAAAGTAATATATAATTAATACGAATATGACCGAACAAAAACTAAACACACAAGCATACAAAGGCGCGCGCGATTTTTACCCAGCCGATATGCGCGTACGCAACTACATTTTTAGCACATGGAAACGTGTTGCTGTTAGATTTGGCTTTGAAGAATACGACTTCCCAATTTTGGAACCTCTCGAAATTTTTGCTGCAAAAACAGGCGAAGAAATAGTAAACCAGCAGTTATTTTCCTTTGAAGATAAAGCCGGTAGAAAATTAGCCTTGCGACCAGAATTATCACCTGGAACCGTTAGATTATTGGCACAAAAATTTGGCGAACTTCAATCCCCTGTTAAGTGGTTTATGATCGGCAACAATTGGCGTTATGAAAAACCACAGCTTGGTCGTGGACGTGAATTTTACCAACTAGAATGCAACATATTTGGAATACCCGGAGTCGAAGCCGACTTTGAAATTTTTTCGCTAATCATTGCTCTTATGGAAGAATTCGGCGCAAACGAAAATATGTACGAAGTTTTTGTAAGTGATCGTCGCTTAATTGGAGCTTTATTACAAGACACTTTGAAACTTCCTGAAGAAAAAGTATTGTCTACGCGTCGCTTAATGGATAAACGCAAGAAAATGGAAAAAGATGATTTTATAAAAGCCTTAACCGACATCGGCCTAAACATGTCACAGGCGGAAACCGTGGAAAAATACATGAACTCCACGTTAGAAAACCTTAACCAAGTAATACCAACAGAGATTCTCCAAAATAACCTTGGATTTCAAAACATTAATAAACTATTTGAATTGCTTAAAAAAACTAATCTTGCTAGATACGTTACCTTTGATCCTTCAATAATTCGTGGATTTGATTACAGCGACGGTCTTGTATATGAAGTCTTCGATAAAAACCCAAATAATCGTCGTTCCCTATTTGGCGGTGAGCGCTTTGACAGACTCATCGAAATTTTTGGTAACTACAAACTTGAAGCAACAGGATTTGCCATGGGCGACATTACCCTACTTGAGTTCTTAAAAAACTGGAACTTATTGCCAGAACTAATAAACTCCGAAACCGAATATTTGGTTTCCGTTTGGCCAACGGCCGATAAAAATAGCACATCCTACTACGAAGCTTCCTATGAGGTAGCCAAAGCTTTACGCAACAAAGGCAAGAATGTCACACTTTGGACAGGATCTGAGACAAGACTTGATAAACAATTAAAATACGCTGATAAAAAGAACATAAAATACGTAATAATGATTGGCGAAAACGAACTTAAAGCAGGTCAAGTTACAATAAAAGACTTAACAAGCCAAAAACAGGAAACAAAGTCTTTAGAAAATTTTCTGTCCGATATAGAATAACTTAATGTTTGCATTTGCCCCCAAACTGCCCAAAAAAGTACTTTACGCCCAACTAGCGTTATTGATAGCCAATTTTATTTGGGGAGCTGCAGGACCTGTAATAAAGCTCACGCTCGAATATATTCCACCTTTTACCTTTCTATTCTTAAGATTTTTACTCGTCGGAATTATTTTGCTGCCCTACGCCGTATATAAATTACATCGCGAGCCGGTAGATAGAAAAGATATTTTTAATTTTGTATTACTCGGATTATTTTCACAAAGTTCGATTGCTTTAGTATTTGTAGCTTTAAAGTACACAACGGTATTGGATTACACAATTATCTCGGTATTAGGATCGGTTTTATCGGTGTATGCCGGTCATTATTTTTATAAAGAAAAAGTTAGCCGCCAAATGACAATAGGACTAATTATCGCTTCTATTGGAACACTATTTATTATTTTAGAACCAGCTTTTGCCGACAACGCCAGTAATATAGCTATATCCAGTAGAATTTTTGGAAATGCATTAGGTTTAATTTATGGTTTAGCATGGTTGATATACGTAATATGGTCAAAATTCAGCATGGGCGAACGTTCTAAAATTTTAAAGAAATCCCTAAGTTTTGTGCATATAAAACCAATGGTTCGTAAATACTCACCAAGTTTAATTGTTACACTTTCGTTTTATGTTGGAATCGTTACACTTTTACCTTTTGCAGTGCTTGAACGAATGTCAACTAACGGTTACCCGAATTTCGATTTGTTTGCTTTAAACCCTACGGCGGTTTTTGGATTACTGTTTATGGTTATTTTTTCATCCATAATCGCATACATGCTATCCCAGTGGGCGTTTGAATACGCAAAGGTAGCTGACACGGCTATTTATTCTTATCTTTCAACGATATTTACATTCCCATTTGCCTTTTGGCTACTTGGTGAAGTGCCAAACAAATATATGCTCGTTGGAGCCGCGTTTATCGCTTTGGGCGTAATACTCGCCGAGTGTGCACCTAATCACGACTAAATACATAACCTACAAGAAACAGCGAAACTTGACCCTATAGGTTACACCTGTTAAAATTCTTGTAATTTTCATAAACCATCAATAGAAAAAGGAGAAGAGCTATGAAACTGAATTTTCGGATTTATATACTTTTGGTAATCCTGGCTAGCATGCTCTTGAGCGGTTGCCTACCTAGCACTAAGACCGGAGCAAAATTAACTGGTCCAGGCTGGCAGTCGGTCACCAAGATCATATCGCCTAAGGGTATCGAGGTAAAGGCCACACAAGACACAACGTGGACCCCTAAACCGTACGAGTCGAAGTTCGGAGAGCTGCCCATGCCAAATGAAACAACATCGCGCTGGGTATATTTTAAGGACTCCAGCTACTCGTATGCCATGAACGTGGAAGATGAGAAAGAATGGCTTTCATACCAAGACAAAATCGACAAGTGCTATACGTTCTACTACAACACGGACATGCGCTCTGGCGAAAAAACGGTAGTAAAGTCCTCATTAAAGGACGTACCGTGCGACAAGTGATCCACTAAACCCTCGAAGAAAACAAAAAATTCTCCGAGGGCTTTCTTTTCCTATATACAGCGGCACTAAAGCCTATCCAACGCTTGTAATAATAAAAAAATACTGGTATACTGCCATTCGTATGAAAAGTAATATTCATCCAAAAGTAAATATGGAAACCGTAGTCACATGTGCTTGTGGCAACAAATTTACAACAATCTCAACACTACCAGCTATTTCGGTAGAAATTTGTAGTGCTTGCCATCCTTTTTATACAGGACAAAGAAGATTCGTAGACACCGAAAGAAGAATCGACAAGTTTAACAAGAAATTCTTGGTTGCCGAAGAAAAGAAAAAAGAAAACATTGCCGCTAAAAAAGCTAAAGAAGTCAGAAATCAAAGAATTCCAGAACCAAAAACTCAAGACCTTAAAGAATTGTTAAAACAAACCGAAAAAACTGAAGCTAATAATCAGTAGATGTCGAAGTTATTTTTTAATTCCCTCCTAAGTAATACACTTTAAATATGGATCAAACACTTTTGTACTTAAAAAACGAAATTCAAAGGCTTGATGTTGATATTTTATCGAATCAAAACCTTTTACAAACAAGTGATGATGCTGCGTTTAAGCAGTTGGTTGAGGAAGAAATCACCTCATTAAATAACCAAAAAGCCGAATTAGAAAAAACACTGAGTGATATTGAAAACGGAGTCAAAGAAGATGCCTCAGATAACGACAACGGAGAAAGCAACGTTAACGTAAACTTAACTACTATTGAAATTCGTGCAGGAACCGGTGGCGATGAAGCTGCCCTATTTGCTGCAGAACTCTACCGCATGTACGAGAGATATGCTGAAACTCACAACTGGAAAATGGAAGAAGTATTTAAATCAGAAAATGATGCAGGTGGAGTTAAAACAATCTCAGCAGAGTTACGAGGCAAGGACGTGTTCACATTACTAAGAAACGAGTCTGGCGTCCATAGAGTCCAAAGAGTGCCTGTAACAGAGTCTGGTGGCCGAATACACACATCAACTGCCACTATCGCGGTATTACCAAAACTGAAAAAAATTAATATTGAAATTCATCCTGATGATTTAATTTGGGAATTTTTTAGATCAGGCGGAAAAGGTGGCCAAAACGTAAACAAAGTCTCTACAGCCGTGCGTTTAATCCACAGACCAACAGGAGTTATTGTTGAATGCCAGGAAGAAAGATTTCAAGGAAAAAACCGCACAAAAGCTTTGGAGATACTAAGTTCACGTTTATACCAGGAAATGCAAACACAGCAGGTCAAAAACGTTGCCGATTTGCGCACAGGTCAGGTTGGAAACGGCGAACGTAACGAAAAAGTAAGAACATATAATTTTCCACAAGATCGTGTAACCGACCACAGAATAAACGAATCATGGCACGGTATCGGAATGATTATGAACGGTGATATAGATAAAATATTGCGCGCGTGCAGTTTAATAGGAACAGAAGGTCACGAAAATCAGTTAGCCGAGTAAAAAAGCAGCGTATAGGAAGTGCTGTGCGAACTAGTTTAGTTACCTGAAGCTTCGGCCAATGTAGCCTTTAACGTCATTTCCTTACCACTTCTATCAATAATCAACGTTATTGTGTCCCCTACTTTATATTTTGATAAAACCATAGACAACGTTGTTGATTCCGAAAGATTCACATCATTAAGTTTTTTAATAATATCCCCACTTTGTAACCCTGCTTTATCTGCGGGTGACTTTGCCAGTACCCTTGATACAAAAGCTCCTTCAGGCAATCTTTGCAGTGCCGCAATTTCTTTGCTAATCATGCTATACCCAACACCCAAAAACGGACGCACAATTTTTCCTGTTGCTAAATAACCGGCTAAGATTGGTTTTAAGTTATTAATTGGAATCGCAAAGTTAATATTCTCGGCGCTTGCTGTAGCAACATTGATACCTACTACTTCTCCTGCAGAGTTCAATAACGGACCACCTGAGTTTCCTGGGTTCAGCGATGCATCAGTTTGAATAGCATTTTCGTAAGTGTTTATATCCCCAGTTGGAGACGCGGCTTGAAGCTCACGAGCAACACCAGAAATGACTCCTTTGGTTACAGTATTATCAAATCGACCAAGAGCATTGCCAATTGCAATCGCTGTTTGTCCAACTTTTATGTTTTCTGAGTCTCCTAAAGTAACTGTTGGAAGATTTGTTGCATCAATTTTTAAAATGGCTAAATCTGAAACAGAATCTTGGTTAACAGTCTTAACGTTGTATGTAGTGCCATCTTTTAAAACTACGGCATATTGCCCACTGGTATCATAAACAACGTGACTATTGGTTACAATTAGACCATCCGAAGATACTATAAAACCTGTACCAATCCCCTGATTTGTAGAAGAAGGTCCGGAATATCTATTAAAACTAACTGTGCGAATAACAACAGAAACAACAGCTGGTGAAACTTTGTTTACAACATCAATCGTACTTGATTCCTCTTGAACAACCTCTTGGTTAGAGACTATGTTTGAACTTTTGTAGGGCGTACCTTTAACTAACGAAGTAAAACGATTCTCCATATTACTTACAAAACTTTTTATACTGTTATTGGCATTAGGATTAAAACGGAATGAAAGCAATCCGATAAGTGTGACAAAAAGTATTATCCAAAAGATTCCTACAATAGGTTTGTATTTCGTTTGCATAATAAAAATAAACTACTACTTTTATTTAGGATTGGCAAATTCCAGAACCTTATTTAACTGTGGATCAACGCCATTTTTAACATCCTCTGGAGTTATTTCGACAACAACATCAGGAGTCAATCCTACTTTATGAACCCAAATTTTGTCTGGTGTTAACCATTTAGCAATGGTGATATGAATACCGGAGCCATCTTTAAAATCTTGAGCATCCTGAACAGTACCTTTTCCAAATGATTTAACTCCAATCAACTTAGCATGAACTTCTGCACGCAATGCACCAGCAACAATTTCAGAAGCTGAAGCACTACCTTGATCGATTAATACATATACAGTAGGAACTTTCATAAAGCTTCCATATCTATTTGCCATAAGTGGAGTTTGCTTTCCGGCGGCATCTTCCTCCCAAAGCGCTGGTTTTCCGTTATAAAATTCTTCTATTATATGAACTGCTGACTGTAAATAACCTCCAGGATTTCCACGAACATCCACAACTACTGTATTAAGTTCAGACATTTGCATTGTGATATCAGAAACGGCTTTGTCCCATTCAACATTGGTTTTAGCACCAAAGCTACTGATACGAATATAGGCAACCCCATTTCCTTTGTCCTGCCACTTAACACTAGCAACCGATATAACACCACGAGTTATTTTAATATCACGCTCGGGATCATCACCGGTTTTTGCAGTTAATACAACAACTGTTCCAGCATCACCTCTAATTTTTCCTGCAGCCTCTGAAACAGTAATGCCTGCAGTAGTAACACCGTCTATTTTTAAAAGTTTATCTCCGGATTTAAGTCCCGCTGCTTTTGCAGGTGAACCATCAATTGGAGCAACAACCATAAGTTGTCCGTTATCCATACCAAGCTCAGCACCAATACCTTGATATTTTCCATTAAGGTCATCCCCTATCGTTTTGTTTACATGAGGCGGCAAAAAAGCGGTATATGGATCGCCTAATGAACCAACCATACCTACCATCGCGTTGTAATAAAGTTTATCTACAGTAGCTTTATTTTGATTTGCAATGGACGCATCCCAAACTTGCCAAAATTTACTAAAATCAACCTTAGTGCTGTAAGCAAGCTGGTTTTTTACGGCAAAAGAATATGGCTTCTTTATAGAAACATCAAAAATAATTCCCCTAACGCCAATGTAGTAACCTGCAAAGAATAGTCCAACGAAAAGTAAAATTGTTTTTAGAATTTTTTGGAACATTTTATATGTCATATTTATTTACTCTCAATCGCTGGTATAGTTGGCGATGGCGTAACTGAAGTTGTGCTTTGAGAACTTTCAGTGGAAATACTTTGTAAAGTTGGTGCAGTAGTTGCGTTAGGATCAGTAGTCGCGAAGTAAGCTTGAACACTCGTTATAGCGCCGTCCATCATTTTTTGAGGATCCACCGGACGTAATAAATAAGTTTGCGTAACCATATCCCAGACTTGCCAGAACAAAACGAAATCTTCAGTATTACTTCCTTTGACATCAGGTTGAGCTTTATTTAGAACTTCAATTTTTGGTGGATTCTTTTTTATCTGTGAGGCAAAACTTTTATTCCCATAAACGTAACCGCCAACTAAACAACCTATCGCCACAATTGGTATTAACGTAGCCAATAATATTGTTCTCAATGTTTTACGGAAATTTTTCATAACCAGACAAATATACGCGAAAAGCAGAACATTTGGAATAGTAGTTTTGCTGATTAAAGAGCGTGACGATCAGTGTAGGGTAAAAGTCCCATGAATCTAGCTTTTTTAATTTCTTTAGAAACTAATCTTTGAAATTTTGAGCTTAATCCACTGTATTTTTGTGGCAAAACCTTACCACGATCACTAATGAATCTTCTTAATACCAAAACTTCTTTGTAGTCAGGTGTAGTACCTGTTTGTGCAAAGTGATCACCAACATTTTTAGCTGGTCTTGGTCTGTTTGTTCTATTTTGTGGTTTTCTTTTTTGTATTGCCATATTTTTTTCCTAAAAACGATTCCCGCCTCCGGCCCGAAGCCGAAGGCTTGAATCTAATGTCTTTCTAGTTTATTTAGAAGTATCTAAATCTCCTAAATCAATATCATCTAAGTTAATTTCATCTGACGAGGATGAAGTGGTAGTTTCGGTTCCGCCCATTTCTTCTGTTTCACCGTCCATGCCTGCTTCGTCGGTACCGTCTCTCTTAGTTGTTAAGAGAATCATGTCATCGATAACGATTTCAGTCTTATATCTCTTTTTACCATCTTCGCCAACCCAATCTCTGGTTTGGAGTCTTCCTTCAACGTAAACCTTAACACCTTTTTTAAGTAATTGACCGCAAATTTCTGCCAATTTGTTCCATGCAACAACATTGTGAAAATCAACTGACTGCTTTTTTTCACCTTGTGTGACCCATTCTCTGTTGGTGGCCACTACAAAACTTGCTACTGCATTTCCCTGAGGAGTATATCGCATCTCAGGATCGCGTGTGAGGTTTCCTATGAGTAGTACCTTGTTAAGGTTTCTTGACGCCATATGTTTTAAAATACCCTCCCGGCATTAAGCCGTAATTAAATATCTCACCAAACCATCTAATAATTTCAATTTAGTCTTTAATTTCGCCATAGAAGCTGGATCAAGTTCAAAGTTAACTACGTCATAGTAGCCTTCTTTTTCTTTATCTAGTTCATAAGCAAATTTTCTTTTTCCCCAAAAGTTAGCTTTAGAAATTGTGCCACCTAATACGGTAACAGCTTCTTGGACCTTTGTAGAAAGATCTTTAGCGGCTTGATCGCCGAGGTTGCTTTTATATATAGTCATTATTTCGTAATTTTTCATAAACGTTTTTTTTGTTTTGCCTGACAGTCACATTATGCTTTATCAAAAAGTAACTGTCCATTAGACATAATCTAGTGGCAATAGATTCCCCAAAACCAATGAATAGTACAGAAAATGTAGCATAAATGCAAGCGTTTGGTCAAACTAATTTTACACGCTTGTTATACACTAAAGTTGAACTCTACCACATCCCCGTCTTTCATTGTGTACTGTTTGCCTTCTAAGCGTATTAAACCTTGTTCCTTGGCTTTTTTCAAGCTCTCTACTGAACAAAGAGTTTCATAATTAATAATTTCAGCCGATATAAAGCCTCTTTCAAAGTCAGTATGTATCTTTCCTGCCGCTTGTGGCGCCTTTGATCCTTTTTCATAAGTCCAAGCGCGAACTTCCTTTGGGCCCATGGTTAAGAATGTTTCAAGTCCCAAAATCTCGTAACCCTTTTTAATAAGTAAATCTAAGCCTGTTGATTCAATCCCTGCTGCTTCCATGTAACTTTTGCGCTCTTCCGGTTCAAATTCGGCTAATTCTGACTCAATTTTTGCAGAAATCCTTAGTTGATTCTGCGCGGGTATGCCTATGTTTTGGGTAAGTTCTTCTCCCGATTTTCCCTCATCTACGTTCAAAACATAAATCATAGACTTGAGTGTAAGCAAATTTAAATCTTTAACGAGGTATTTTTCATCTTCGGTTAGTGGAACTTCTTTAGCCAACGTACCTTCGTCTAAAGTTGCCTTTAATCTGCGGTAAATGTCTAACTTTGTCATATCGTCCTTGGATTTAGCCACTTTTGATTCTCTTTCAAGGTTCTGAAGCTTCTTGTCCAAAGATTGTAGATCGGCCAGTATAAGTTCCGTATTTATAATTTCGATATCAGACTTAGGTTCTGTAGCACCAGCACGAATAACGTTCTCATCCGTAAATGCACGCACAACCTGAACAATAGCGTCACACTCACGTATATGACCCAAAAACTCGTTTCCTAAACCTTCTCCTTGAGAAGCACCCTTAACAAGTCCGGCAATATCATAAAAACGAATAAGTGCCGGTGTAATTTTTTCTGGAACTTCCCTAGTTCCCGCAGTACGTCCACAATCATTTTGAACAAAACGAGCTAATGTTTGTAAACGCTCATCAGGAACATCAACAATACCAACATTAGGCTCAATGGTGGCAAAAGGATAATTAGCCGCGAGTGCAGCTTGGCGTTTAAGTAGTGCGTTAAATAGTGTGGATTTTCCAACGTTTGGTAGTCCGACGATTCCGATTGATAGCATGGGGTGATTTTACCAGCAAAGCTGGTCGGCCGCTATATCTAATAATAGCCGTGAAAACAAAAAAGCCCGGACATGTTGTGTTTAAGTTAATCGGTCCTACCTTCCGATTAACACACAAATATTCGGGCTTTTCTGCGCTCAAAATGGTTGAGCACTAGCACTACATATAGTTAGAACTAAGGAGGTATTTGGTGCTGTAAAGCTTCCAGGTACCTCCCTATTGCTATATTAGGATTTCAATTGATCGAGTGTATTAATTAGCCTCTTAATCACCTGAAACTCTTTTAGCAGAACTAACGCAGTACGTCTCGAATAATATTCACCTTCAATAATATCGTTGGAAATCAACGCCATAATGGTTTGCCTGTCGTATATGGGCATAACATTAGGAGTTTTGCGAGGATGCGTCTTTATCCAAGTATTGCGTATGAAGGCATTAACTTCTTTGACTATTTCTCGGGGACGCACATACTCCGGTTCTTGTTCACATCCGTCATACCACGACTCTATGTATGGAGACGAAAAGAAGATATTCCGCCTAATAATATCGTCATCTGTTGCGATAAACGAATCAACCACAACGATTTCCTTTGTGGCCACGATTGCCGGCCAATTCATAAAGAAATCAAAAAGTACATCAGCGCCCGGAAAGCCTCGCTTAAATTCGGAGTCAATGGGAAAAGCAGCTAGTCCTTCTTCCTGGTTTAATACCAATACATCGCAATATGCCATGGCTTCACCATCGTAAGGCATTGTGTTTACTGTAAATCCTTTCGGGTTATGCATTAGGTCTCTGATAGGAACTTTATACTCAATCCGCGTTTCCTTAAGCGCCTTTTTTAATCCCTTGCTAATTAATCCTGACATAATTCCTCTCCTTTTTAATACAATGCCCTAATCTTGGACAAGGTTAACTTTCATTTAAATTTCCCGTAATAGCTCTATGTTCTTAGAACAACATCGGGGAATTCAATATTAAAGAACTAAGGAGGTAATTGGTGCTGTTAAGCTTCCAAGTACCTCCCTGTTAGATAAAAATTATTTATATAGCTCTTCTCGCAGTTCCTTAATCAAGAGACGGCATTCTTCAATAAGAAGCGGCTGCTGTAAATCAAGGTGCAACGTGCAATAGCCATTTAGGTGACCGTGCTCAAAATCATATAACAGGTCCCCCACTACTGAAACAAATTGACCTAAAGGTGAGTTCCAACCACCGTCGTGCGGCTCTAGGGTAGCCATAATTTCTTGGTCAGTACCAGTTAAACCCAGCAGCTCGAAAGTTTTCAAGCTCCACACGGAAGATGGGTAAGAAGGCGTCCTCCACCAAAAGGCATCCGCGGATGATACCGTATCCTTCTTGGTAATACCTTCTCCCAACGTTGTCACATAGCTAAGTGGCAATTCCTTATTAGGATCGGGCAAGGACATTGGAGTAACAGGTAGTATAGACATTTCTTTACCAATGGATGCAAAAAGTCCTTTGATAACTTCCATACCTTCGAACCAATTCCAATAAAGGCAGGTACGTACAACGCCCATTTCATAAGCATGCGCTACTACGTAGGCGTGCATTGGAAGCTCTGCGGGCATGATCACAATTCCCAACCTAGAAAGAATACCATCCTCCTGAGACGGAATCTCATAAACAATAACATCTTCGGCCAAAACCGGTTTATCATTGAAAGCGGTTATTTTGGCGCCAAAAGGGAGACTTTGAAATTCAATCCTCCGCTGTCCATCATCAAATAGAGTCCAAATGTTTCCTGACATTATATTTATCTCCTTACATCATTTTGTTTATAGAATATTTTGGTTTTTATAGCAGTTTAGAATTTATTAGTTCAAAAAGTCCAAAGCGCGAGCCTAGGGTCCAGTTTTTTACAAGCTTCGGCCGCAGCGTTTATCAAAGCCATTTCTTCGGTCAGCACAAATGCGACTTCGCGTGATCCACTTCCACCCCGGACGACATTTTCTCGAAAGAGAAATCCTCGGAGGTTCAGCTCCCAAATTGGAGTTATTTGAGGCATATCATCCCTTGGATGACTTCGTATCCAAGCGTATTGGATTACCGTATATACCGCTTGAGCCAATTCTTTTGCCTGACCATTATCAAACTTTCCTCCTATATATAGGTTGGAAATACTTACATGCCTTACAACAGGACCAAATTCAGGTATTTCGAATTCATCCTTAACAAATATTGTTCCATCTTTTATCGCAGGCCAGCTCATAAGAAAGGTAGCGTCTACAAAATCCTTCGAAAGATTAGTAAAACCTTCCTCCTGATTCAGGACATACACCAGAGCTTGTTCCACGTCTGTTCCAGCCACCTTAGTAACGGTAAACGCTTTCAGGTCACGAAGCAAATCAGCAACAGGAACTTCTACTTCCCGAACCGTTGCTTCCAAAGCCGCAAACAATTTAGAACTTATTGTTGCTTTCATTTATGTTTCTCCTTTTTTAATACAATGCCCTAATCTTGGACAAGGTTAACTTTCATTTAAATTTCCCGTAATAGCTCTATGTTCTTAGAACAACATCGGGGAATTCAATATTAATGAAAGAACTTAGGAGGTAATTGGCGCTGTTAAGCTTCCAAGTACCTCCTTGTTAAATAAAGATTATGAAAAAAACTGTGAAACTGGTGGTAATTGTGAAAAGTCGGAATTATTGTTTCCGGCTATGACACACTCCCAATTACCAAAATAATTATTTGGTGCAGGTGCCTGGTCCATGAAAGGCTTTTTTCCATTACGATCATCGGAAATACAACCCCCGACCCTATCGTCATCACACCACACTCCTTGGTAAAAAATTTCACCTGGTTTAACCTTAAATTGACTAATTAACCAGGTGTCCCTCTCTTCAACCAGCCCGATAACCGCGGAGATAGAATTCGGGAAAAAAGCTGCTTCATAGCAGTCGTCGTCGTTTTCCCTCAAACCCCCGCCCCACGTCTGAACGCTTGCAACATGGGCATTTCTTGTTTTTATCTGTTTTACTAACATAACACTCTCCTTTTTCATTTGGTTTCATTTCTATATTGATTACTTCCCATACCAACCCTCAAACCCGCAAATACTAACTGCAAGTTAAAAGCTGCTACGGAGCCACAACTCAGGGAGAAAAACACGCTAAGGCTTAATCCAAAACATGCTTCACTCCCCTGTTGTCAAAATCTAAAATTCTGATAATTAGTATTCGATTTTCAACGTACTCTCCTTCTAATTGTCTTGACACACTTTGTCATAGGCAAAAATCTATCTGTAATGGTCGGTAGACCCTGTTAAACTCTCTCCCTTTTTGTTGGACAGCATATTGCTTCCGATTTGGGTATTAACAGTATTTCCGTACCTTACAGGTAGGTTTCTGGCTAAGAACAATATGAGGAAAAAAATAAAGCCGAGATCTGAGGAAAATACGCTACAGCATTACGCTTTATAGCTTCTCACCAAATCTCGGCCTTTTTAATTGCACTATATTTATTCTATTAGGCTTGAGACGTTAGGTTCTCTCCTTAAATAAACGGTTTCTATATTTAGTTTTGAATGTACTCTGCTTCAACCTTCTAAAACCATTGTACCCTATAGTTCATGTCCTGTCAAGTCACTTTGATAACATTTCCTGCGAGCACTCAGGGGTATTTCCCTTTTTTTACTTAACACATATTACTACGGGTTACAGGATACGTCAAATTGTTTTGACAATTAACATGTTGACACAGTATTAGAACTTTGCTACGTTTATATTAGTTATGTATTCAAAAACTCTCAAAGAATCAGGGCTAAAAGATAAAGAAGCAATTGTTTATGACATCTTGCTCGAACAGGGCATTTTGCCAGTCTTAGATATTATTAAAAAATCTGGATTGAAAAGAGGAATTGTTTATAAAACTCTGTATGATCTTCAAAATAAAGGACTTGCCTCTCAATTAAAAATTAAAAAGAAGCTTCACTTCCGTGCCGAACATCCTTACAAACTTTCAGAACTCGTAGAGGAACAGTTAAAAGAAGCTCAAAACCACCAACTAACTCTGCAGACTTACCTACCCCAGCTAATTACGGCATTCAAAACAACTGATAATAAACCCGGTGTGAAGATATATGAAGGAATCAATGGCATTAAAGAGGTCTACAACGACACTCTTAAAGAGGGTAAAGAGATTTGGGCGATTCTACAAACATCAGAGGTTGATCCAAAGGTGTATGAATGGCTTTCGCACACATATGGAAAGGAAAGAGCTGTGGCTAACATTTGGGCTAAAGTTATCGTTGCAGAGGACGCAAAAACCAAAACATATATCAGTAAAAATGAAAAGGAAAAGCGTGAAACAAGAGTTGTACCAAAAGAGAAGTTCCCTATTGGTATTGAAGTAGACATTTATAGCAGTAAAGTCGCATTCATTAACTTTCACAAAGATGGCGACTTAGTGGGAATTATAGTTCAAAACGACCTTATTGCCAATACAATGAGAGCAATGTTTACTTTGGCTTGGGAAAAAGCAGACGATTATACTAAAACCAATCATTCATAAGATGGCCATTCAGACCTCAAGTTCAATCTGCCGCCTTTGTTATCAACCCAAACCGCTGGACCTTTTCGCTTTTTGAACAAATCCTCTAGGTATGGAGAACTATGGAGAGAACCTGTTGTATCCAAACCAAACAATAGCGCTTGTCCTATTGTCATGCCCCAAGATTCCACAAACATGTTGTAATCTACATCGAAATCGAACATACCTAACTTTGCCATGGAATTCCATAACTCCTCTCTGGAGATGTCTCCGGAAAGCCAGTTTTGATCTTTTGCCAGTGTGAAATAAAGGTCGGTCATATCCTCGTCAGGTCTTGGATCTACCTCTCTATTAATTTGAACAAGACCAAATAGTCGACAATAAATAGCTAATTGCTCTTCTGATATAGCCATCCTATTAAATTTTACTTTGCCGGGGCCATCAAAAATAATATGACTCTCTTTATCGGTTATATCTAAATTTTCACGCAAATTAGTTCTAAAAGCATCATCGCGTTCTTTATAAACACCGGAATTAATATCGGGTAAATCCATATAAAGCATTGCTCTGTAATGGGAAACCCTCCTAAATTCATCAAATAAACCAAACCATTCCGCCGCAGTACGATCATGTAAAAAAGACCTCTCTGTAGTGAAACAAACATCAATAGCTTTATTCATATTTGTGTAATCAGCCGTAGCAAGGGGTATGTTATGCCAACTACCACGGAGTATCCCAAAATCCTCACTGGGACGCTTTTCCAATGCATAACGTATATTTTTTGGGTCGTATTCTAATGCCGAACAATTTTTATAGCCACGTATAAAAAGTTCTCGGGAAACGCGGGCATTGCCTGCACCTGTGTCCAGTATTACTACTTCTGTTTGTTCCTTGGCTGGAGCTGTGGAAGCAAATTTTACTACATGCCCGTCAACAGTACTGTACTCAGCACCTTCAGCAAATAACCTAGCAACTGCTTCCAATCTTGTTGCTTCTTTAGCTGTAAGTTCAGGTCTATCTAGAGCGGCATAATCAACAACGTCATAAACATTAGTCAACTTTTCCATAGGTGCTAAAACATTTTCACCTTCAATCAAGGAATAAAGGTTAATTAAATCTTTGATATATGATTCTTCTTTATTGTTACCAGTACGACTTAAAGCATGTATCTTGTTAGACAAAGTATCAACAGTGCTAATTGGCCCAAAGACCTTTACGAATTCTTTCAACACTACCCTTCTTCCGTCCGAAGAAAGATTTTCGTCTAGTAATACGCTTGTAGCATCTTCGTAAGGACTTGGAAAATCACCTAAATTGAATCGGGAATCTGAAGGTACTCTTGAGAAAGCAAAATGTTCTAATATGGTACCCAACTGAGCGCTATTTCCTTGTTCAGCAAGATCGACTGCAGCTGAGCATAAGAGTTGATTTATTTCGAATTTTGTATATTCGTAACTATAGCGTGACCGCGAATATGTGTTTTCATCCTCGTTTGGGTTGGATCTAAAGAAATTTCTTTTTGCTAACCAACCTTCTTGCATCAGATAGTTAGTTAAGTTTTCCTTTTCCTGGAAATCTGGGTTTTTAATTAATTCTTGTAAGGTTCTTATACCGTCGGGTACATCTCCACTACCAGAAAAGAAATCTTGTGCTAGTGTATCGAAGTTAACACCTAAAACTGTACGCAAATGTGCTTTCTGCTCAACTGCTAAGTCATCCCATTGTTCCTTTATTGGCGAGTAAAAATACTGATGAGGACGAGAGTCCAAGTAAAAGTAAGTTTCGTTCGCGTTGTTCCATGTATCCAAAATAACGCCCAAATCGCGTATGTCTCTTTTAGGAATATCCTCAATATCTAAGTCGTTGGAAAAACCAACTTTAATGCCCGATGGATATGTTGCGGATAATCTCTGAAAAGCATGGTTTGCCTGAGAAAACGATTCCCTATCAATATTTAAGTCTATGTTTAGCTCATTTGAGATGTGTTCATCGGAAATAACACTTACTTGAGGGGGTGCAAAATCAGTTGCCGTATTTTCTGGTATATCTAATTTAATTTTGGGGGATTCTATTGCCTCGGGCCATAGCTGTTGTTCTAAAGGTATTTCCGGAGTAAATTCTTCGGTTGGTAATTCAGCGGACAATAACATAGCTATATGATATACCGGCCCAAACTTATATGAAACAAAAAAAACCCGCCATAATTTCTTATCGCGGGTTCACTAACACTTTATTTCTTATTACTACTCGTTCGGCTTCTCAAAACGCGAGAAAATCGATTCCAAAACAGTTTGCAGTTTTTGGAAGATTTTAACGGGGCTTTGTTTCTGCCGAACTAAATTCTCTACGGTCGCATATTTCACAAAATTTTCTTCATCTTTTTCTTGAGGTTTATCGTCCATCAACGCCTCCATCTAAAACATTTTTTCGGCTTTGTAGAGCCTTTCTTAAAGAATACCCAATAACTCCTTCTAAGTTGTCAGGCAGTATTATATCAAATGAATGAGCTTTTTCCGAATTTGCCTCCACTTCCAGCCTATTTTTAGGTCGCACAATTTCTTCGGTTGTTAATGACGTTCTCAGATGGGTACCTGCCAATATGCCAAGTAAGTCTTTTGAAGTACCATCTTTAGCATAACCAAAGTGACAATCCCCGCCTTCGGCAACCCATAAGTAAGGAATGCGAATACTTACGCCTGGAATTCCCGTTTCTTTTACAAAATGACTATTTGGAAAGTCTTTAGAGGAATCATCACCATCTGTTTCGATATTATAAGCGCTACTATCAGGAATTTTTGCTGTGGGTACTGTAACAAAGCAAGCTACTGCTTCCGATCCGCGTGCGTTTTGCAGATAGCCACTTATTTTAGTTATAGTTTCTGGTCGAGTATCACTTTTATTTTCAGCAGTCTTTTTTGCGTTGTCATGAACAATCCACGCGTCCATACTGGTATCGTCAAATTCAGCTTTTACATCAATAACTACGAGTGGTTGTTCTACACCACCAACATCACCTGTAATAACCAAGTCGGCTATCCCCATTGCATCAACTGCAGCAGTGGCTTGTTGCACTCTCAAATGTTTAATGCCAAGAGATTTTGCTGTTTCATTTAAATTTATGCTGTACTTTAAGACACTTTCAACAGCTATTGCGGACAAAACTTCCCCGCGTATCCCTGCACGACGTCCACGGTTTATTCTGACATTGTCACTTAGATCATCCATAAGTGCTGATTGCTCGTCGTTAGAAAAATCAGGCATATGCTTGGCATACGCAGAAATACTGTCACCTAATTTTTTTCCAGCAACCATAACATGTTCGAAATCTTGAGGATACTGCCATCCGAAATCGGCAACTTCTTTAAGTAGCTCACATCTAAGATTTATAAAGTCTTGATTTTCCATAGAAGTAAAAACATGGAAAGAATCCCTTGGGCGACTCATATCGCCTAACGTTAGTAACAAGTGTAATGATGCAATGCTGTTCTTTTCTTGTTCTGCGAGTTGTTCGGAATCCAAAATTAGTGCCACAGCCGATTGTCGTGCAAAAAATGATAATTCTCTGGCCTGACCCAAAGCTTCCTTTACAGGCTTTCCTTCGTCACACAGTTTATGAAAGTAGCTAGGAACTAAAGAGGTTTCAATAGTTTCTAAACATGTCGAGAAATTAGCCATAGAAGGCTTTTTAAAAGCGTCAGAAGGCATAAAATCAGAGCGAAACCATGTGTTCAACGGGGTTCTAATATCTTTCCAATCGGCTTCAAAATTTGATTTATAGGAACTTGCGACCTCTTGCAATGAAGTAATCGCGTCCGAAGTAGTATCAGGTGCGGATTCTAAAGTAAGGGCAGAAGGCAGCATAAAAACTTACATCTTCCTCTTCAACCTATACGTACCACTTGGAATATCTTCAATATCATAACCGGCTTCAATAATTTGCTTGCGCAACTGATCCGCTTTGTCCCAAATCCCGGCCTTACGATATTCTTGACGTGTCTTAGCAATGTCAACGATATGCTGCGGAGTGTCATAAACTAAATGGCCTTTAATATCTAAGCCTAAAACCTCGTCCATAACCATTAATGTTGCAAATTTTTCCTGCTCAGATGTTTCACTCTTTAACAATTCCCAAACAACAGCCAAGGCTTCCGGCATGTTTACATCATTACTTACGCTTGCAGCGAATTTGTTTACAAAATCATGTGAAGGTTTTGTTTGATCGTCGTGTTTGTAACTACGAGCTAAGTCGTATATCTTTTTAAGGGCATTCTGAGCTGATGTAATGGCCTCCCAAGTGAAGTTTAGCTGATTTCTGTAATGAGTTGTCATGTACAAATATCTAAGAGCCATAGGGTCAAAACCACGCTTCTCAAGATCGGATAAAAGATACCCTGTTCCCCCGGATTTACTCATACGTCCACCATCAACCATCATGAATGCTGAATGAATCCAATATCTAACAAATTTCTTTTCGGTAGCGCACTCACTTTGAGCAATTTCATTTTGGTGATGAATCATACGTAGATCTTCGCCACCAACGTGAACATCAATAGTGCTACCAAGTTCGGACAATGCCATAGCTGAGCACTCTAAATGCCAACCTGGAAAACCTGTTCCCCATGGGGATTTCCACTCTTGGCTTCTATTTTCGTAAGGAGATGACAACTTCCACAAAGCAAAGTCTGTGGCATTCTTTTTTTCAGGGTTAATTTCAACACGTGCGCCTTCTAAAACGTTATCTGCCTTCATTCCTGATAATTGGCCATAACTTTCGAATTTTGACGTATCAAAATAAATTCCGTCAGATGTTTGATATGTAAAACCTTTCTTCTCTAATACCTCAACCAAAGCTATTTGCTGTTCAATGTATTCGGTGGCCTTTGTAAATTTATTTGGTCTTGTGAGATTTAATTTGTCATAGTCCTTCATAAATAGATCGGTGTAATATTTTGCTATTTCTGCAGCCGTTTTGCCTTCTTTTTTACTGGATTTTTCCATACGATCTTCACCAGTATCGGCATCACCAGAGTTGTCGCCAGTTAAATGGCCAACATCGGTTAAGTTCATAATGTATCTTATTGTATGGTTGTTAAATTTAAGAACACGGTATACAAGGTCTGATGTGGTATATGTCCTAAAGTTTCCTATATGTGCATCCAAGTAAACGGTTGGACCACAGCAATACATAGTCACAACTTCCGGATTAAGCGGTTTGAATTCTTCGACTTCTCTTGTTAATGAGTTATATAGTTTCATTACGAAAATAATAACACATGCTTGCAAGAGATCGCAGTAAAATCTTTAAAAAATGGGTACAAACTTAGCGAGTTACTTCGGACCGACCCTCTAAGGCACGGCTTAGAGTGATATCGTCCGCATATTCTATATCGCCTCCCACAGGGAGTCCGCGAGCAATACGAGTAATTTTTACCTGCGATTGATCGTAACCTTTTTCGCGTATCAGCTTTGAAAGGTACATCGCCGTCGACTCACCTTCCATGCTGGTATTTGTTGCTAAAATTAATTCTATTTTTTTAGGTTCATTTAAATTGTCGAATGACACATTATGAAGTTCGTTCCCGATACGCTCGATCAAATCTTTTATAAATAATTCTTCAGGACCAACATTATTTAAAGGATCGATGATGCCATGCAAAACATGATAAACACCTTTGAAACCGGTTTTATCCAAGGCGAATGCATCTAAAGGTCCGGAAACAACTGCTATTATGCTTTTGTTACGATTTGGATCATCGCACACAGAACAAACTTCAAACTCAGTAACATTTTTGCAAATTTTACATAGCTTAGTCCCCTTCTTTAAGTTAAGGAGTGATTCACTAAACTTTTGCAGCTCTTCTTCAGGAAAATGTAAAAGATAAAAAGTAAGGCGCTGCGCCGACTTTGGACCAATTCCCGGAAGTCGTTGAAATGAATCTATTAACTTTGATATAGGTGTTGGTAAACGCATTTGAGTATTATAAGGGTAAACCGCCATCAAATGCTAACATTAATGAATCCTTGTCTAAATTAACGCTAGCCGGAGCGATGTTATAGTCGGTTAAGTTACCCGTTTCACCTTTTCTTAAATTTTTCGGACGTTCCTCGTTTAATACACATTTAATTTTTATATCTAAACCAAACATTTCTTTTAATAAGCTCTCAATAAGTTTGCGATTGTTTGGCGCTTCTAAACGTTCTTTGTGGAAAGGAAAAAAAACTTCCATAACTAATGATTTTCCTTCAACGGCTTTTAGTTTGGCCTGTTTTAGCAAAGCAGCAATGGAATTATTAAGTTCTTTACTCTTACCCACTAGTTCTTTCCATTTTTCTTCGATTTGTTCAAGAGGAATTATATTTTCTTCTGCTTCATTTGAGACCCCTGTTGCAGGTTCTTCAGCTACAGAATCCGCTTCGTCGTCATCATCGAGCTCTTCTTGTTTTGAAATTACTTTTAAAACCTTTTTGGCAGCCAAAGGAATGGATTGATCAGAGGCAAGTTCGTCGTCATCAGAGTCAGCTTTATCATCACTAACTGGCTTTTTAACTTCTTTTGGTTTATTTGGTAAAGGATTTGTTGGTGCAGATTTAGTCTCTACCCTATCCCCTGTACAAAGTTCTACAACAAACATTTCTAAAGGAAGTTGAGGAATAAACGAGCCTTTAATATTTTTTTGTGCGTCAATTAACTTGGTTAAAGCACTAAGTAACCAGCGAACATCCACAAGCTTAGCTTGTTCAGTTATTTTTTTACTTAACTCAGGGGTCGCCCCTACAACATCAAGCTCTACACCTGACTTAATAAACATTAGTTCTCGCAAATACTTTAGCAGTTCGGAACTCCAGACTGTTAAATCCACACCTTCTTCAAAAATAGCGTCAAGCAAATGTAGTGCTGATTTGGCATCCTTGGAAAGTAAGTTATCGGTGAACTCAATTAAGCTTTCCTTGGAACTCGAACTTAAAAATGTATCAGCGGAAACGCCGCCTTCAGCTATCTGTTGCAATAAGGTTTCCGCGTCTCTAAAACCACCAACGGATGCGCTGGCAATCTTAGCTAAATCTTCATCAGAGATTTTAAGCTTTTCACTTTTAACTATTTTTTTAAGTTTTTCAACTATTTGGGTAATTGTTGCACGCTTTATTCTAAATACCTGGCAACGTGATTTTATTGTATCCGGAACTTTATGGAACTCGGTAGTACAAAGAATAAACACTACATTAGCAGGTGGTTCTTCCAAGGTTTTTAACAAAGCATTAAAAGCTTCAGAAGTTAGCATGTGAACTTCATCAATGATATAAACCTTTGTTTTGCCTGCAGTAGGAGCAAGTTTTACTCTACTCTTGAGTTCGCGAATATCATCTATACCTCTGTTACTGGCGGCATCTATCTCAATAAGGTCTACGAAAGATCCGTTTTGAATAGCAATGCAGTTTTCACACTCATCGCAAGGATCTCCATCTTTTGTAACGTTTGTGCAGTTTAGTGCCTTCGCCAGCACACGAGCCGTAGTTGTTTTACCAGTTCCACGTGGCCCTACCAACAAATAAGCGTGAACGGTTTTGCCGGTTTTTACCTGTGTCGCCAGCATATCCGCAGCTTCGTTTGGTCTGGTGATTTCACTAAATTTTTGAGGGCGGTATTTAGTATAGAACATAAGTTACTTTTTTTAGTATAATGCAGAAACAGTTTGATACAACCAATTTAGGTTGCGTTAAATATCCTCATCAGAACAGTCAAAAAAGGAGATGGATCATGGCTGGACAAAAGAGATCGGTACAAGAATGCTGGGATTGCGGAACGAACGACACCAGAGAAATACTTCTGGCAAATGCAAATATCATGGAAGCCGTGGATATTGCACTAACATTCGCAGAATTACCACGTCGCATCCAGAATGTTCTGCGAGAGAGTTATAAGAAAGAATAGCAATGCAAAAGGGCGCTGATACAAAAACTCCGCCCTTTTTTCCTAAACAGCCGCGTTAACGAAATCCTCTATCATCTTTAATACGCCCACATCTTTACGTAACTCAACCAACTCAGAATCAGCAAAGTTATCTAGTACATACACATCAACAGGAATATTATTATTTTCAGGTCTCCCTACCCCAACACGCAATCTCCAAAAATCTTTAGTACCTATTTCATTAATAATATCTTCTACACCATGATGTCCTGCGGCTCCTGAACCGATTTGCTTACGTATTGTCCCTTGAGGTAAGTCAACATCATCGTGGACTACTAAAAGGTCTGAGGGCTTAATTTTGTAATAATTAAGGGCCTTGGACACTGCCTTACCGGAGTTATTCATAAATGTTTGAGGCTTAAGTAAGATAAAGTTTTCACTAACACATATTTCGGCGTCAAACTTAGGCGCTGGTTCCCAATGCAAGCCACGTGCTTCATGAAAGTCATTAATTAATATAAAGCCGACGTTATGGCGGGTTTTTTCGTATTTTTGTGTGGGATTTCCAAGACCAACGATAAGTTTCATAGGTTTAGTATAACGCCTACGCCGAGTTGCGACCAGCCTAAGCTACCAGTAGAGCTTAATGGTCATCACCGTCGTGGTGAATACCTAGCAAGTGCATGATTCCGTGAGCTGTAAGTTCTGAAATTTCTTCTTCTATAGTGTTACCGAACTCCCCTGCTTGTCGTGCCGCTTGTTCTTTATTAACAACAACATCTCCTAAGTAAAATGTGCCATCTTCAGAAGTTTCATTTATGTTAAAGGATAAAACGTCGGTAGCGTAATCTTTTTGGCGATAATCCTTGTTTAGACTCTGAATTTCTTTATCGTCGGTGATAGTTATCGATATAAAGATCTTTTTGTTGTCTAAAGGTGATTTATTTTCCATTTTTTTGAAATTGAACAGGAGGATTAAGGTTTAATTCAAATGGGAAATATTTAGCTATTTCTTCATATATAACAAGTTCGGCTTTTTCTTTTTCCAACATATCGGCGCGATTGGCTTTTTCGTATAATTCTATAGCTTCTTTTCTATTCTTGATTTGTTTTCGCAATACTTTAAACACTTCTTCATCGGTTAACTTGATATTTTGTGGGCGCAACTCAATTTCCCTATTTTGAACTACGGAAAAGAAATACCTCAACACACTAACGTGTAGTGTGTCTCCGGCTTTATAATATTCAACAAGCTTTGATTTTAAATCGTCTAAAATCAACCTTTAATCCTTTCGAACTTAATTTTTCTTTCAAGTTCTTTAGATTTTTGTCTCTTAAGTTCACTTGGTTTTCTGTAATGAGATCTATCTTTAACCTCATCTAAGATACCGGCTCTTTGAACTTCCCGATTAAAACGTCTCAATGCTTGTTCAAGGCTTTCGCCATTTCTTACTTTAATTTTTGTCATTTTTATCAGTTGCAGTATTTAATTGTTAGCAATATATGCTAACGACTGCGAAAATCGCACCTCCAAACTTATTGTTAATTAGGGTACTTTGCAGTGGGTATTCTACCAAAGAAATCCCAATTCTGAAAGTACAATTAAGTATAGGCACATTTCAAGGGAATCTCCAAGTTTTCAGAACCCAGAATATATTACTATAACGGGTAATAAAATGGTTCGGGAAAATTATTGATGTACCAGGATATTACTTCAAAAACAGATCTTTAAGGCTTATAACAGCGACTAATGCTAACAAAAACAACATACCTATTTGGTGAACACGCGCTTCAATATTTGGGTTGATCTTCTTCTTTGTAACACCTTCAAACACAACAAACACTACGCGACCACCATCTAATGCCGGGAATGGCAATATATTCATAAATGCTAAACTCAAAGACATTAAAGCTACATAGTTAATCATATTCAGCACTACTCTACTTCCACTGTACTTTAGAATCCCGCCAACAATATTATAAATGCCAACCGGACCAGAAACACCTTCGGATACTGGTTGTATATCATGTGTAGCAACTGAAACACCTATTAGGTTCTTCATACCATTCATAGAATAGGATAAAACGTTATAAGACTGCATGAAGCCGGAAAACAATTTATCTATTGGGCTGGCGTAACTTACTGATACTGCTTTACTCAAGTAAACACCAATAATTGCGCTTCCGTTGCTATCTAATGTCGGAGTCGCTTTTACATCACGGGTAATATTTTTAGTAGGATCTTGTAAATCCAACATAGTGTAAGTCATTTCAGATCCGGCACCTTTTAAGTTAGCTGCACGAACATCGTTTATGTCTTTCACGCTAACTCCATTGATAGCTACTAGCGCTTCTCCAAGTTGCATGCCAGCTTTTTCGGCTGGGGAATCTTTAGCAACGTTAGACACTACGGTGCCAACAATATTTTGAGAACCAAATTTAAAATTGTAATCAAAGAACAAAGGCATGTAATCTGTTTTGAAACCTGTGGAAAAAAGATAAACGTAAAATAAAACCACGGCCAAAACAAAGTTCATAAATACACCGGCTATTAAAACTGCGAATCTTTGTAAAGGCGTTTTTGCTGCAAAACTATTTGGATCAATAACTGGGTCTTTTTTAAATTCCGATTCTTCGGTTGACACACCCTCTGTAACATCTTCACCGGTTAATTTAACAAAGCCACCAAAGGGAAGTAGGTTTAAAGAGTACAAAGTATCACCAAATTTTCTACCGAAAATTCTTGGAGGAAGTCCTAAACCAAATTCTTCAACTCTAATACCGTTTTTTCTTGCAACGATAAAGTGACCAAACTCATGTACCATTACCAATATGGATAAAGTGATTAAAAAGAGTACTAAAGTCATTAGGCTAAGTTACACCATTTAAATTAAATTGTCATTAACTCGTCGCGTTTTTCCTCACCTATCAACTCTGTTTCTTCAACAAAGGATTTGACGATTTTTTCAGTTTCTTCTTTTTGTCTAAATTTATCGTCCTCGCCTATTTCTTTGTTAGTAAAAGAAGCCTCAATATCCTTCATCGCATCCTGACGAATACCACGAATAACGGTTTTGCTCTCTTCAACTTTTGCAGAAACAAGTTTAGCAAGTTCTTTTCGGCGATCTTCAGTTAGTGCTGGAACAGGAACTCGAATTCTATCAGAGTCATCAACTGGGTTTAAATTCAAAGCACTTTCACGAATTCCGTTGGAAATGGCTTTTAGCAATCCTTTGTCCCAAGGAACAACAACCAGGTTTTGAGTGTCTAGAAGGCTAATAGATCCAAGTTCACGAACTGTCATTTTAGTTCCATATGCTTCAACGGAAATTTCTTCCACTAACGCGGGTGATGCACGACCTGTACGAATCTGACTTAATTCACCTTTTAAAAAGTCTACTGATTTAGTTAATTTTGCTTTTAGTTCTGTGTTATTCATATGAGGAGATAATATCAAATTTTTTTGTGTTGTGGGAGAGTTTTAGACCACAAAAAAACGCCAATTGTATGCAGCAGCAACAACTGGCGTTTTCTCTTTATGTACTAGTAAAGTAGATTAGTCCTCGCCTACTTTGATCTTAACAAACTTACGAATTTCAATCTTTTCACCAACTTTAGCAATGACTTCATTAATTAAATCCTGAATCTTTTTACCAGGTTCCCTAATATAGTCATCGTTAGCTAGTTCTTCGACGTTTGCATAATCTCCGGCACTTACTTGCAACGCAATTTCTGAACAAAGTTTTTGAAAAGCTTCGGTTTTAGCAACAAAGTCAGTTTCGCAGGCAACATATACCAATGCGCCAACTTTTCCACCTGCGTGGATGTAAGAATGAATTAATCCATCTTTTGTAACACGATCAGACTTTTTAGCTGCTTTTGCACCAACTTTTTGCAGTAATTCTGCTTTTGCTTTTTCATAGTCTCCACCGACTGCATCCAAAGCTGCTTTAACTTCAATTACGCCTGCGCCTGTTTCTTCTCTTAAATTTTTAATGTCATTTACGTTTATTGCCATAATGTCTCCCATTAAAATTAATAAAGTTAAGCCTTTTTAGCTTTAGCTGCTGGTTTCTTTTTATCAGCAGTTTCTGTTTTTGCAGGTGCAACTTTATCGGCTGCAACAACAGCGTCTTTAACTGCAACTTCTTCTAATATCTTTTCATCTTTTTTGTTAACAACTTCAGTTACAACTGGGCTTTCAGTTCCGGTAATAACGGCTGGAGCGGCTGCAATTTTTTCAACAACTTTAGCTGGTTCTTTTGCTGCTAAAGCGGCTTCTTTAATTTTTCCAAATTCTTTGTAGCCTTCTTCAATAGCATCGGCGACAGCTTTAACTAATAAAGCGATTGATTTAATTGCGTCATCGTTTCCTGGAATAGGATAGTTTACTGTTGTTGGATCAGCATTTGTATCAACAATTGCTACAACCGGGATGTGTGAGTTTTTAGCTTCACGAATTGCAGTCTTTTCACGTTTTGGATCGATTACAAATAATACGTCTGGTGTGGCACGCATACTAATGATTCCACCGTAAGATGAATTCATTTTGTCAATTGAACGATCAATTAATAAACGCTCTTTTTTGGTGTATTTAACGAAATTACCTTCTTCACGATCTTTCATGTACTTAATAAGTTTATCTAAGTTCTTTTTTATGAAAGGAAAGTTGGTAATAGTTCCGCCAACCCATCGTTCCTTAACATACATTGCACCGCATCTTTTAGCTTCTAATTCGATAATATCTCGGGACTGTTTTTTAGTACCGACGAATACTACTTTTTTACCTTCTTTAGCAGCTTCAAACAAGAATTCACAAGCTTTACCTAACATCTTTTCGGACTGTTCAAGGTCGATTATGTGAATATCCTTAGCGGCAATATAAATATAAGGCTCCATTTTAGGGTGCCATCTACGAACTTGGTGACCGAAATGAACTCCGGCATCAAGCATTTCTTGAATTGTAGGTACTTTGTACTTAGCCATTTAATTTTATAGGGAAATAAGCGATGATAGCAGCAACTATATAAATGTAGTCGTGCAAAAAGATCGGTTGTTTCCCTCTTTTTCTTTAAAAACAAAATTACTATTGTTTTGCACCTGAGCCCAATAAATTGGGAGAGAGATTCAGGTCAAGCAGAAGATTAGCATAACTTGAGGATAATGACAATATATTGGTAACATCGGGGTTTTCGTCCGTAGAAGTAACAACATAAAGCTGGTAAAATCCTTGCATGATACTTTCAGACACACAAATTTTAGAAGAAATAAAAGCAGGAACTATTTTAATAGAACCTTTCGATATTAAAAACCTTGGTTCAAACTCTTACGATATTCACTTGGGCAAATGGCTAGCTACATATAAAGACCACGAACTCGATGCCAAAAAACATAATGAAATTGAATATATTGAACTAACAGATGAAGGATTTGTATTACAGCCTGGAACGCTTTATTTGGGCGTTACAGAAGAGTACACCGAAACCCACAAGCATGTTCCATTTTGCGAAGGAAAATCCAGCACCGGCCGTCTTGGTGTGAATATACACGCGACAGCAGGCAAGGGTGACGTGGGATATTGCAATACATGGACATTAGAATTGTCCGTGGTTCAGCCCGTAAAAGTTTATCCCGGAATGCCAATTGGCCAAATCATTTATCATACTGTTGAGGGTGATGTAAAAGTGAAATATAACTCAAAGCCCGGTGCAAAATATGTTGAAAGAAGAACAAAACCTGTGGAATCGATGATGTGGAAGAATAAGTTTTAATCCCCTATTACATTTAAAAATAAAAGCCGGGGTTTTTGGTCTCGGCTTTTTGTTTACTACGTTTCTTTTTTCAAGCTGTTAAGCTGGATAGCGTTTGCGGAAGATGCTGAACATACTCAGGAAACGTCCTTTGAATACGTTCTCTAAGCGTGATAGCGTTGCAACAGTAGCGCATATCATTTACCGTAAAGGTGATCCGTCCACTTTTATAGCCAGAACTGACTACCTTATCCTTATCTTTAATCAGGTCAACCTCCCATGCCCCGGTAGTCTTCGTAAATTGAGCTATCTTCTCAAATCCCAGGTCGATATATTCTTTTTTGCCTATTTGTAAAACCAGGCCACGACCAGGCAAGACCAACACAAAACCTATGCAACCCTCGTCACAAGATGGTGATATGGCGTATCTGTACAACCTAACGTTCGACACACCTCGTTCTGCTCGAGGTTTTCTACCTTTCGTTCCCATATACTCCTCCTTTTACTTTTTAGATCCAAGTCATACAATATTGATATGTCTTGGTTTATCTGTGCGCTACTCTCCGCAATATTCGCTGCGATAACGGCCATTTTAGCAAAAATTGGCGTTTCTGGCATTAATTCCAATTTAGCCACCGCTGTGCGTACAATTGTCATACTTATTTTTGCATGGTCAATTGTGTTTTATCAAAAATCCGCCAGTGAACTTGCAACAACATCAAAGTACACACTACTCTTTTTAATACTATCCGGAATCACAACAGGTCTATCATGGCTATTTTACTTTAAGGCCTTGCAAATTGGTGAGGCGTCAAAAGTAGCGCCAATAGATAAGTTAAGTTTGGTAATAACAATAGTTTTAGCTGCAATATTTTTAAAGGAAAAAATTAGTTGGGTGGGAGCAATAGGCGCAGCATTAATGACACTAGGCGCAATATTACTCGTAAAATAATTCCTGAAAAGTTGATTACTTGCCTAAAGCAGCTTTAATGCAAAGTTGTTCACAGGATTCCGCACCTAAACCACCTTTGTTATAGCAGTTACTTTGTACACAAAAAGCACATTTATCAATTACAACTTTATTCAGCAAAACACATTTGCCTGCAACTGCTCCAGAAACTTTAACTGTTGCGCAATTTGCTAAAGTTCTACAACCATCGCCTAATTTATAATCCATTGTGCACATAAAACCAGAGGGTTGACCGCAGGCTATATTGGCCCCATGACAGCCCTGAACTACACAGTTTGCACTCTTAACACTCTTTGTGCCACTAAATAAAGTATCTGCACTAACATTATCAAAATCAAAAAATGCCATTAAAAACATAAAGGTAAATACAAAGGTTGAAACGTAAAAAAGTAGTTTGTGATTTTTAAAAATATTCATATGAAAATTATAATACGTAATTAAGCAATTTACACTGCTTGATTCCAAATTTAAAAGTAATAGAATTTTCCAAAGTGATTGCCATCGAGCAGGAAAACATTTTAAAAAACTTCTTCTCAAATACAAACAAAAACGTTTTTGTCCTTAAAAATATGCCCGAAGTGTTAAAAGGTGCATTGCTGTCACGTTATTCAAGATCTTCCCTACCCTTACGAGATTTATTCATAAAGGAATACGTTAACAATGAAGAGTTCGATATATCAAAATACATGGAAAATCTACAAAGTTTCGATCAATCTCAAAGTGCGTTAAACACTGAAAAAGCCAAGAAATTTTACAGCAAATGGCTGGCAATGTACGGAGACGACTCTATAGCGGAATTATCGGGTATTCACATTGCCGTTGAAAATATCAGCGTGTTAGCAACAAAATCTATAGAAGACCGCCGAATTGGAATTTCACCTTTGGAAAAATCTACACGATATGTTCGCTTTGACGATAAAGTGGATGGAAAATATCAATACTATCGCGACCCCGAAGTTATAGCTTCAAAGTATGGTGCAGCATATATAACAACACTTGATTTAATGTTCGAAACATACTCAACATTATTAGAACCAATGTCAGAATACTTCAGAAATAAATTTCCTAAACCTGAAGACGTGTCTGATACGGCGTACGCCACATCAATTCGGGCAAAAGCTTGCGATACTTTAAGAGGCTTATTACCAGCCGCTACATTAACAAATATGGGATTTTTAGCTAACGGCCGTGCTGTTGAATACTTATTAACCAAAATGTACGCCACCCCATTAACGGAAGTTAAAGAAATCGCAAAGGAAATACATGCGGAAAGCCAAAGTTTTATAGGTAACTTTGTGGAACGTCTCGAAACTGAAAGCGGTATTCAAAATTTAGACTACTACACAGAGCTGGAAAAAAGTTCTTGGAAATTAGGCGAGGAGTTTAGATATGACAAACCTACAAAATTAAACAATAGGTACGTGCATATGACAGAATATGACAAGGATGGGGAAAGTAAAATAATTGCATCAACGCTGTTTCAAGCTACTAATTTACCCTACGAAAGTCTGCTACAGAAATCTTATAGCATGTCGCCCAAACAAAAAGGTGAAATTATAGACAATATTATTGGTTTAAGAAAAGCCCGCTGGAACCGTCCACCCAAGTCCTTTGAAGAGATATATTACTCATTTGAGATCCTGTCGGATATGGGGGCCTATAAAGATCTTATGCGTCACAGAGTTTTGAGCAGTTATAAGCAACTTTTTACAACAGAATTGGGATATTTAGTACCTGCAGAAATTATTGAGGCAGGATTCGAAAAACAATATAGTAGTCCCATGGACCTTGCTGACAATTTGTACCAAATGATGAAAACAGATTTTCCATTTCAAGCACAGTATTTAACTGGTCACGGACATTTACTAAGATGGCGTTTAAAAATGAATCTCCGCGAAGCCTATCACCTATGCGAATTAAGAAGCTCACCTCAAGGTCACCCAAGTTATCGTTTGATTGCACAGGAAATATACAAACTAATTGAAAGTGTTCACCCAACACTCGCGCGCGGAATGAAGTTTGTTAATATGCAGGATCCTGGCTTAGAAAGATTATCGGCCGAAGTTCGTAAAGAACAAAGACTAAACGCGATGAAATAGTGTAATAAAAAGAGTATAAGTTACTTTATGAAATTAAAGTCCACAGATCCTGAAATTTATAAACTCATAAAACTCGAAGAAAAACGCCAGCGCGAAACTCTACAAATGATTCCCTCTGAAAATATAGCAACACCTGAGGTACGTGAAGCTTTAGGCACGGTATTAGTAAATAAATACTCAGAAGGTTATCCAGGTAAAAGATATTATCAAGGCCAAGAGTTTTCCGACGACATAGAACGTTTAGCTATTGAGCGCGCCAAAACTTTGTTTGATGTTCCTTTTGCAAACGTACAACCCTACTCCGGTTCTCCCGCTAACACCGCTGTATATTTTGCATTACTGGAGCCAGGTGATGTAATAATGGGCATGGAACTTTCATCCGGAGGCCATTTAACTCACGGACATCCAAAGGTTACTTTTTCAGGAAGATATTTTAAATCCGTGCAATACACAGTGGAAAAAAACGGCAGTATAGATTTTATCAAGCTTGAAGAACTAGCGCTTAAGTACAAGCCTAAGATTATTGTATCGGGCTTTACGGCTTTCCCTAAAATAATTAACTTCAAAAAGTTTGGACAGATTGCAGATAAAGTTGGAGCATGGCATTTGGCAGACATTTCACATATCGCAGGACTTGTTGCCGGTGGTGTACATCCCTCCCCTGTTCCTTACGCACATGTTGTTACCGCAACCACGCATAAAACTTTACGCGGACCACGCGGCGCAATAATCTTGGTTACAGAAAAAGGTTTAAAAAAAGATCCGGAACTGGGTGAAAAAATTAACAAAGCAATTATCCCAGGATTACAAGGCGGCCCCCACAACAATACAACAGCAGCAATAGCAATTTGTTTAAAAACCGCAGCAACAACTAAGTTTAAAAAGTATGCAGAACAAATTGTTAAAAACTCGCAAGCACTTGCTTTAGCCTTAAAAGGTTATGGTTTCGAAATGGTCAGCGGTGGGAGTGAAAATCATTTGATTTTAATTGACTTACGAAATAAGAAAATCGACGGATGGTGCGCAGCATGGGCGTTGGAATATGCAGGAATAGTAGTCAATCGAAATACAGTGCCTGGTGAAACCGGCTCGGCATTTTATCCTTCTGGTATAAGGTTGGGAACACCCGCTATCACTTCACGAGGAATGAAAGAAAAGGAAATGAAAGTTATAGCAGGTTACTTTAACGAGTGCATTAATATTGCAATTGAATTGATACCTCAAAATATAAGCAGTTCGAACAAGGATGCTGCTAAGCAAGCACGCAAAGCTTTTAAGGACGCTGCACAAAAAGATAAAGCAATAAAAGAAATTAGAATCAAGGTTAAAAAACTTTGCTTAAAATTTTAAGAAAAAGCCCGCTACCCTTATATATTTCTATACAAAAGTAACGGGCTAACCACATAACAGCTACGATTCGATGTATTCACGGGACACGACCAGAGCACGGGCACGCAATTCCAAAGCCACAGTGAACAAACCAACCACCAACAGTACCAATCCACATATTTGCCAAATCTGCAGCAAGGAAAAGTAGCCGGTCAAAACACCTGCCACCCAAAGTCCAAACCACTTAGCAAACATATCCAAACTACCCATAGCTGAATTGGCCGTATTCCTAACGTCTTTCGAGATAAAATTATTTGTATAGCCAAACATTACCGCTGGCATTGCTCCACGTCCTACTTCGTGAAGTAAAAAAAGAGCACAGGTAATCCAAATAAGCTGCGGAAATACGTTGGTTAAGAATAACGGTACCGCTATTGAAAGCAGAATTAATCCAATAACCTTAAGGGTTCCTTTAAGTTTCTTGGATATCCATGAACCAAAAGCGCTAACTAACGCAATGCCTACCCACAAAAATCCCATCCACCAAGTAGAACCGGCTTGAGCTTTAAATATCGGCGCCCAATACATGTTCACAGCTTGAGTGGCAGCAGAAAGTGTGAGTGATATAAACATCGCGTACACCAACGGCTTCTTACTGAAAACCAGCATTGTTCCTGTTTTGAGCGACAAAATAAACTCAGGAAACACGTTGTTGAGAGCTGTGACAGCTGACTTACGCGCATCGTGGTATTTCTTTAACGTCACCGCTCCCAACACAAATCCAACAAACATTGTGATTCCAGAGAAAAACCAGGGGTATTGCAAACCAAACGCAGCGCCAACAAACGAACCACACAAAGCTGTTGGAATCGTGGCAAATTTGGTGTAAATCCCCTCTCGAGCTTGAACTTCCTTTGATATTTCAATTCCAACTTCGTTAGTTAGCAATGACTCTAATGCGTTTGACATAAGAGCGCTTCCTACTGCAGACAACGCCTCGCAAACAAAAAACCACATGTAGGTTGTACCCAAACCGTAAGTGAAAAAACCGACGGCTAAAATAAGCATTCCGCTTAAATACACCGGGACGTGTCCAAGTACATCACCCATAGCGCCGGTTGGCAGGTCAAACACAAAACTTCCCATCATATAAGCCATATTTACCTGAGTTGTTTGCGCAGGTGTTAATCCCCTTTCCAGTAAAAACAGTACGTACGTTGAAAAATGCCAACCCATTGCGGCAGATTCAAGAATCTTTACCCACAAATAGACATTTGTCAGTCTTTTTATCGCTACATTGCTAGAAGCAAAGTCATTACCGCCAATCATTGCGTTCATTTTTTCTCTCCTTTTTTCACATAACTAGCTGTTAATAGGTTTTCAAAGTACACGGCACATAGCGCATTCCCTAGACACCGCAGAATGCAAAAGCCGTTTAAGCTTTTATGCCGAGAAAACCTCTGAAACGAACTTAGTTTTGGAAAAACAGGATTAAAAAAAGCCCCTTTTCGGAGGCTTGCCTAGTATAAAAGTAAAATTTTGTAGATTAGATACGAATTTTTAAAGCAAGCCCTTTGATTATTAATGCCATACCGTCAACAGCACATTTAATAGCGCGGTAAGACCATTTATTCAAATTTTCTGTAAATCTAGGACTACTCATGTTCGGGATTATAACATCGGGGTAAATTTAACACAATACTATGAGCCAAAATCTGTAAAGGAATTTTTATTCTTCGGAAACTTTTACTGGATCATTTGGTGTAGTATCTCCAGCATCTTCGCCATCAGCTGCTTTGGGGTTTTTCCAACTGCTGTAATCGCAATCTGGGTAACGACTACAGCCATAAAATATTTTGAACTTAGCTTTTTTAACTATTACTTCGCCCTCACCACATTTAGGACAAACCATGCCAATCTTCTGTAAAAACGGTTTTGTGGTTTTACATTTTGGATAATTACTGCAAGCTAAAAACTTTCCAAAACGACCTTGTTTTAAAGTATAAGTTCCGGTGCCACAAACTTCGCATTTACCGTAATCTTGCGCGGCTTCACTACCATCATTTTCGTCACCGGCTAAACTAGTAATCGTATCAACCAAAGGTCTCGCGTAAGCGCAATCAGGATATCCGGAACAACTCAAAAATTTTCCGTACTTTCCAAGCTTATATATTAATTGTCGGCCACAATCAGGGCACTTTTCGTCGGTTTCGCCAAGATTTATAACATCGTGTTTCTTTAGCAATTTATCTTTTTCGATTAAATGCTTTTCAAAGGGTTCGTAAAATTCGCGAATAACAGGCACCCATTCTATTTTTCCTTCAGCAATGTCATCCAGTGAATCTTCCATTTTAGCTGTAAACCCGTAATCAACAACTTCTGCAAAATTATCTACCAAAAGATCATTAACAACGTAGGCAACGTCCCTGGGTTTAAAGTAACGACCCTCTTTTTCAACATAACCTCGAGCTTGAATAGTAGATATTGTTGGGGCATATGTAGAAGGTCGGCCAATTCCCAATTCTTCTAGTTTTTTAATTAAAGTGGCATCACTGTAACGCGCAGGAGGTTGTGTGAAATGTTGCTCAGGCTTAAGTTCACGTAAATCTAGTTTTTCGTCCTCAGATAAGTCAGGCAAACGATTTGAAGTCTCTTCATCCTCATCCGACAAACTTATGGACTTACCAACGGCTAACCAACCATCAAACTTTACAATCGAACCAGAAGCTTTGAATAAATAACCTTTTTTAGAACTTATAGCTACAGAGGTCTGATCATATACTGCTGGATTAACTTGGCACTCAATAGATCTTAACCAAATCATTGAGTAAGCTTTCAACTCTTCTCCAGTTAACCCTATATTATCTGTTGGTTTTCGATTCAAATCTGTTATACGAATAGCTTCATGCGCCTCTTGAGCATTTTGAGATTTAGTTTTGTAAAGGTTAGGTTCAGCAGGTACGTACTCAGATCCAAATTCTTTTTTAATATAAACGCGGGCGGCATCAATAAACTGCGGCGACAAATTTAACGAGTCAGTTCGGTGGTAAGTAATGTAACCTTTTTCAAATAGACCTTGTGCGGCCTTCATTGTTTTCTTGGCTTGAAAGCCGAAAACGTTTGACATAGTTTGTTGCAATGTTGAAGTTTTAAATGGTGGATAAGGATTCTTTTTTCTTTCCGTCTTTTTTACTGCAGAAACAGCAAAAGAATCACCTGTAAGATCGGCTTCAATTTCTTTTGCAGTAACACCGTCTTTAATTTCAAGTTTCTTATCATTTTTTTCTGTTAATTCTGCTGTAACTTTTTTTGTAGATTTTAAATCTGCAAAGTCTGCAGTAATAGACCAGTACTCATCGGCATTAAATGCTTTTCTCTCGCGCTCACGTTCAACAACAAGTCTAACAGCTACCGATTGAACACGACCTGCGGATAAACCAAACATAACTTTTTTCCAAAGGAGTGGAGACAATTTATAGCCCACTAAACGGTCCAAAACACGTCGTGCTTGCTGCGCGTTTACTAAATCCATATTTACATCGCCAACATTTTTAAAAGCTTCCTGAATAGCTTCTGGAGTTAATTCGTGAAAAAATACTCGACCAAATTTTTGTCCAGCCGGTGCGGAAGTAACTGTATCTTCATCGACCACATCTTCGTCTTTAGCAGCTTTTTTACTTTTTGCTTTACTTTTAGATTTTGCAACTTTTGGAGTTAATAACTGTTGTAAATGCCAAGCGATAGCTTCCCCTTCTCGGTCAGGGTCTGTTGCCAGTATTATTTCGTCACTATCTTTAGCTTCTTTTTTTAATTCGGCTAAAGTTTTTTTTGCTTTTATGGGAACTTCGTATAAGGGTTCGTAATTATTATCTACATCAACCCCTAAACCACTTTTTGGAAGATCGCGAATATGACCCATGGATGCTCTTATTACATAGTCCTTGGAAAGGATTTTAGAGAGTGTTTTTGCTTTTGTTGGTGACTCTACTATTACTAGTTTCATGATCTGGGCATGGTATCACGGATGTTTTCTTGAAACAAACAAACACACGAGATAGCTTATGGCATTGAGTATAGCATAAAAAAAGAGGCCAAAGTTTTTTATAAAGCTTCGACCTCTGCGTGCTGAAGTTATATTTCATTCTTCAGCTACCAAATCACAAACACGACTTAATGCTGCATTCGCATAACGCTCTGTAGCATAATGAACTTGAATATAAGGAACATCTCCATCAGGGATAATTTCTGGGTTTGAAGTTCCTCCTGAAACATTATCGGGTACAAGCTGGCTGACAATATATGACACAACGGAACGGTTGTTCAATATATGGTTGTTTTTGAAAACAATGGTGAGCAAAAAACCACCAGCGCCATCCGCAAGCACGGTATTACTTACGATATCCTCGCATATTAAGCATTTATGACACATATATCCTCCTCCTACTACATTAGCCGATTTTTCTTATAGTATACGCGCCGGCAAACTAAAATGTTAAAATAGCAGCATGGTAGTTAGAAGAATACATACAATACCCGAGGACATTCTTAGTCAAAAGGGTGAAAAAATACGGGAAATAAATGATGAAATCAAGCAAATAGCCAAAGATTTGGTCGATACCTTAGATGTGGCTTCAAAGCCAGAAGGTGCCGGTTTGGCCGCAAATCAAATAGGCGTGGCCAAGCGTATTTGTGTTGTCCGTAACTTCTTTGAAGATCCAACAAACAGCCGCAGAACCATAAAGGAAGACTTCATTCTAATTAACCCAAAAATCGTTAGCGAGTCAAAAGAAACAGACATTGATTGGGAAGGTTGTTTAAGTGTTCCAAACGCATATGGAGAAGTTGAAAGGTATCAAAAAATAAAAGTAATTGCACAGGATTTAAGTGGGGATACCATAAAATTTAAAGCACACGGATTTTTTGCTCGCGTCATTCAACATGAAATTGATCATTTAGACGGCGTTTTATTTACCGACCGCGTTATAGGTAAGGTTTTAACTGAAGCCGATTTAGATCGACTTTTTGGAGCTACTGTATGAACAATGTAAGAGTGGCATTCTTTGGCACATCAGATAGATCAATCCCCTTACTGGAATCACTTAAAGATTCTTTTAATTTAGCACTATGCGTAACCAAACGAGACGTTAAAGTTGGACGCGATCAGGAAAGTAAAGAAACAGGCGTTAAAAAATGGGCTAAGGAAAACAATATTAGATATGTAGAAGTAAATTCCCTAAAAGAAAGTGATCTCGAACAGGTCATGAAAGATCTAAAAACACAGAAGATTGAATACGGTATCGTTGCTGATTTTGCATTTATTATTCCCGAAAAGCTAATAGAACATTTTGAAAGCAAAAACTTAATAAACATTCATTTTTCACTTTTACCCAAGTATCGTGGAGCAAGTCCAGTTCAATTTGCAGTGCTAAACGGCGACGAAAACACGGGAATTACGTTCCAACTGGTAAATAGAAGAATGGATGCAGGAGCTATTTTATATCAAATTGGGTACAAAGTTACATACAAAGAAACTTCAGGCGAACTTTACGAAACTCTTTTTAAAGTTGCCGCCGATAAACTGCCAAAAATTTTAGAAGATTACATTTCCGGTAAACTTAGTCCCCTACCTCAGGATGAAGAAATGGCTACTTATACATATTCCAAGAATCACCCAACACATACTTTTATATACAAAGAAGACGCTCAAATAAACTGGAAAGATAACAACGAAGTTATTGAGAAACAGGTACGAGCCTTTAATCCATGGCCAATTTCATGGACATACATTAAGGAATTAGAAAATAACGGTAATTTGCCACAAAAAATTAAGCTTAAAAGCCACGTAGATAAAAATCTTAAAGTAAAGATCTATGAAACTGACTTAATTGAAGGAAAAATCGATATAAAAAAATTACAGGTAGAAGGCAAAACAAAAATGGATTGGAAAGAATTCGAAAACGGTTACGTGGAAAAATAACTAAATTAAAATTAAGCTTTAGCTTCGGTCTCTACTGTCTCAACTTTTACAGCATCTCGGGTATCTTTTTTGATTCTTTTTAAGCAAGAAGAGCAAAGTGTGACTCTTATTTTACGACCGTTAATCTCAAACTTCTTACTTCTCAAATTAGCCATATTGTGAGTACTGGTACGTTTTGTAACACGATTACCAATCCCTCTTGGGACTAAATTACCGGTTTGATAAGTTTTTTCACAGATATCGCATATTCTTGACATAGCAGACGCAATTAAAGCATGGAATAGGGGTTAGTGTCAATTGCATAGCAAAAAAAAGCCGGAAAATATTTTTGTATCTTCCGGCGGTGACGAACAGGGACCTATCTAGCTAGTGAATATGTTTTTAGGACACTTCTTTAGCTTTCCACAGTTTGCCGATGAAATAATGCCTTCGAGACAAGTTCGGCAAGGACTTCCTATTTTAGCGTCATGTACCGGCTCCGGAATTGCAGGACCTCGATAAAACATTGCGTTTGGTTGATCAAACTTTCCGTCGGAGCGACCTGGATGCTTCACAACTTTGACCCTTTTAGAATCATCTCCGGAATCCGGATTACATTGCGGCTTCTTTGCTACTGACATTTTACCTCTCCTAATTACCTCTCCTAAAAGATTTTTTAGAACTCGTGTATTATACCAAATTACTATGTATGTGTTTTTTGCTGGATTGCGGGCGGCCGACTAAGTTGATAGAATCTATTAACTATTTTGTACTTTTTGTTAGTATGGTAGAGTAAATCCGCCAAGCCAAAGTGAAGACTACGTCTTCCTCTGATTCGCCAAAGTTGCGACTTCGTCGCGCTTTGTCGCTCACTACGTTCGCGCCAAAGTAGCTCAATGGTAGAGCAGCTGTTTTGTAAACAGCAGGTTGTGGGTCCGATTCCCACCTTTGGCTCCAGAAAAGCTTTAGTGTTTAGAAATATTTTGCCGGGATACCAAAGTGGTCAAATGGAGCTGACTGTAAATCAGCTGGCGTACGCCTTCGGGGGTCCAAATCCCTCTCCCGGCACCATGCAAAATTGTTCCTAACGGAGATGCCCACTTAGCTCAGTTGGTAGAGCACTTCCATGGTAAGGAAGTGGTCCGCGGTCCGATTCCGCGAGTGGGCTCCAGTAAATTTTTTAGGGACGTCATTCAATGGTAGGATTGCGGTCTCCAAAACCGCCAATGAGTGTTCGATTCACTCCGTCCCTGCCAATCAATCCTATAGTTTGTAAACTCTTCATAAATCATATATAATCCCATTCAATAAATACCTATGTAAAAGGAGGAAGTTAAAATGAGTACGACACTTGATAGCATGTCTACGGAGCAAAAAGTCACGATGGTGATGATGACAATACTGGAAGCTATTGTTTACGAATTAGATCGAGAATTCATGGTACGGTACCGAAAAGCAATCGACACAACAAAGGATCCTGCTGACCGGATGCGCATAGACATAATCTTTTCAGATAAGGTCGGCGAGCTTCGTCAGGCGGGATTAATTACAAAAACTTCCCAGGAAATACGGGCAAAAGCAAGTGAAATTGTTGCACAAGAACCTGTAGAAAAATGGTACGGTTGTGCAACAAAGTATGCCTCGCAACATGCAATATATTGGGTCCACTTATAAGGAAGGAAAGCATGAAAATAGCATTAGTTGGCTTTAGAGCATTCCCGGAACACAAAAAGGTATTGCAGGAAATATTAACCCAAGCGGGACATAAAATTGTAGACAATAAAAAAGAACCTGCCCACTTGCTTATCGTTCCGCACCACCTGGATAAATTATTTCCAAAAAGTAAGCCGTGGGTTGCAGTATGGATCGAGGATGGAAATATAAGAATCAATGAACTTGAAGCTTTGAAAAATCCGCCACGCAATATGATATTCGGCATGATAGCCCACGAGATTCGAAAAGTGCAGGGTCCGACACTTATCAAAATAATTGCCGGGCTACAATCAGAGTAATAATAAATACAAAGGACCCTCAAATGTAACAAAACATTTCGAGGGTCTTTCTTTTTAAGCATATTAATCAAAAACATTGCCAAATAATTTTCGTAGCGATACACCCATGCCATTCGCAAATTGAATCGCCATATCCTTTGTTATACCAATCTCCCCTTTTAATATTCCGTACATTTGTGAAATTGGTATGTTGGCCTCGCGAGCAAAATTTTCGGGTGTTTCACAACCTTCCTTTCGTGCCAAATCCATCAACTCTTCCTCATTTTCCAGAAAAACCAACGTTACAATTACCGGCTGCTTAACAAGTTTCATAACTGTTCTCTCCTTTAACATAGACTTGATTAATTTCGTGGATTATACCCCTGTTAAATTGCGTTAGCTAATCACCTAGCATATAATCGCGCTTAATTAGACAAAAAAGAAAAGGAGACAAGCACATGTATACATTTTTAGAGCTTATTACACAGCTCGAAAACGACCTGCTTTTTGTTGAACCGATATACTTCCCTTTCAGTAAAGAACTTGTGAGGGAACATATGGAAACGGCCAAAAATCTGGGAGTAATACCAAAAACCTATCCAACAGTTGAAGCACTCGCCGCCAGAGCTTTGATTATCTACAAAAACCCCGGTTTTGTCGAAGCAACCCGCGATGAACTTACACAAATCATAAAAGATCTTATCGAGGAACTAAAAAAAATAGAAATGTAGAGGAGAGACAAAGATGTCCGCACCACAGATCATAAACCTTGAAGAAATGAAGGGAATGAAAATAAAAAGCGCCCGAACCGTTAAGATGTGGCTTCCCTTTTTACCAAAAAGTGTCTGGCCCACAACAGGAATATGCAACGAATATAACCTGGACTACGCCAAGCGCGCATGGGAAGTAGACATTCGGGGATATGTATTTACAAAGGGTCCTACTTTTATAGATGCAACCTGGTACGCACTTGCCCGAGCAGAAAATTATCATAAGGGAATTTATGAACTTATGCCCCTTAGCCGTTATGGATCAAAGGTATATATCACGTTCACAGAAGGCGATATTAATTCGCTTTTCTCCTACGATATAGTCTTATTTACCTTGCCGTACATTCTACCGGCCGCATAATGCCTAATGTCGCAAGACCATAAAGGTTAGCCTATCTAAAACAACAGATAAGCTAACCTTTTTTTATTTACGATATAAAAAAGAAAAGGCCAACTTACTTTTGTTAAGTTGACCTTTAAGTTTATCCATTGATTTTAATCTGGATAAACCGAGCTGTGAGCTTCCCAGTTCTTGTGGTTCAAGATTTGGGTAATGTAGGCAGCCAAAGATTTTGCAAGTTGCTTGGGGGCGTGACTTGCATCAGGGTTGGCGTTCCAAATACCAATACGTTTTCCTTCGGCGTATATGCGTGCTCCGGTAACCTGCAAACCATCCGACATGCCTATATAAGTAACTTGCACCGGATAGGCGGCATTGCCGAATGAGGCATATAATATTTCGCCGCGGGCTCCCACTACCTTCTCCATTTTTTCCTTCCTTTCTATCATTTTTATTTTTTTGATTTCTTTATCAGTTGATATGTGCTGGCTGCTCAAACAGGTCCCCGAAGGTATCTACAAAAGAAATTTCTAAAGCAGTGCAAATACTAAGCGCCCAAGAATGTGTAAGAGGCGTTTTGCCTTCAAGCAAACATGCTAAGGTAACCGCAGCAATTCCGGTTTTTTCAGCCAACGCGAGCAGCGTAAACCCTTTTGTACTCATAATTTGGTTAAGCTCCCCCGGATCAAGTCGCACTACTCTCAAAGTAATATCTTCTGCTTTCATTGATTACTCCTTCTACTTCTTGATGTATTTTCTGGATTATACGCCCTAAAAAGGGAATAAAAAAAGACCCGAAATATACATAGTATACATCGGGCCTTGTCACCTAAAATCCCCCTGGTTTTTAATCACCGGAATCATGGAAGCTAACTGTAACAGTTCTTGTAACGATAATGCTAATACTTTCACCGGAGCGCTTTAACTGCTGAATGGCACGCTCGATGTCCTGGACAGAGGCGCAGATATGCTTTTCTTTAAGCCGGCGCATAATTCCCAGAACGGTTAATGGAGGTAAAAGGTTTTCCCGCAACACATCAAGAACAGCTTCTTTAATTTCTTTTCGACGAAGTCTTTCTCGCACGACGGGATTAATGCATACACCATACGTATAAAGGGAAGTAGACAAATTCATTGCGTTCTCCTTTTCTAGAGAGTAATTACTTATAGTCTAAACATGAAAAAAGTGAAGCGCAATAGCCAAAATCTGCAAACATCTTTGCACAACAGAAATAACACGGGTGCCTTACCGTGCATAAACAAAAAACTCAAAGAGCTAAAAATTTGCCCTCGAATTACAAATATTAAGTTGTGCGTGTATCTCTCTCACGACCCTCTCTCAAACAAATTTGGCTTGAAAGGGGGCCTATGTTTTCTAAACTAGCTAAATATCGCTATCTGTTTTTGTAAACTTCAAGCGCTGTTTTCTATTTGCTACCCAAACGGCAACGGCTTTATTAAGTAACCAACCAACAAACAGCAGTCCTCCCAAGTATGTTGCGCCCACCAATGTAATTTTTGGATAAGTATCACGAGATAAATAAGCTACAAGCCCTGCAATTACTCCCATAGATGTAATTAAGGTCAATGATTGAATACTTTTGTTAGTTGCAGAGTTCTGAAGTTCGACTACAACCTGTATGGCAGAATTGACATAGTCTGTCGTCATTTTCCAAATTTCCTTTATATAATCCAAAGTATCTATTAAAACCTCAAATCGATACTGAAACATGTTCTGTAAATGTTCATCAATCCCCGCTTTTTTAGCTATAGACTGGCGCGTGCGAACATATGAACCCATTTGGTTTATACGATTTGAAATCAGACTAATTGTTTTTTGATAAGCATCAAGTTTTTTTCTGATTGGATCTATTTCTTTTATTTTTATACTTCCGCTATCTTTTATTTCCGAGATATCTTCCCAAACGCGACGATGAATATTTAAATATTTCTCCAATTGGTCCTTGAACTCGCGAAAAAATATTTGCATTTCAACAACCTCGTCAAGTGAAACGGTGCTTTTATCTTTTTTAACTATGTAAATAAAATCGTTTGATTTGTAAACATCAATGTCAGGTGAAACAACCTTGCTGTAAATATTTTCTGGCGTCTCAAATTTAGACTTATCCTTTAGCGTGTAAGAAACAACCGTTGGGTGCTGAGTTTTTAGATTTGCTAATATCTTTGGTGTAGGCGCACCTAGAGAAAAAATGTAACTTAGTGCCGGGTTAAACTTAGCTTCATAAAACTTTTCCAGTTTTTCCTTGGCAGCAACAACATCAGAATTCATGGTTTCCAAAACAAATAAGCCATCCTCATAATATTTGATATCTATACCGTCTATTGTTTGTGCTTTTACATATTCTAAATAACCCAACTCACGTGTAACTTCCCCAAGTCCAAGAGCCGCATGTAAAACCTTCAGTTTGTCTTTGTCTAAATTTAATCGGGAATCAGAATTTTTTAAATATTCGTACACTTCCGATAAATGAAGTGTAGTTCTTTGGTACCAACCACCAAACGTGACTTTATATAATGATTTGGGTTTTGAATCCTTAAAGTCAAATAAGGATTTAATTTCTTCGGGCATTACGTAAATTGTATTATATTTTGGATAAAAAGTATCGCCGGGGAAACGAAAGGCCTGATTTGTTTTATTAAATCAAGCCTTTATTAAAGAAGCTTTGTAGCTCATATCGCCTGTACGCCCCATGAAACGACATTGGTGTTCATATCAATCGTCACATCACGAAGCACAGCATCACACATTCCAGCAGGGCGTACGTGTACAAATAAGTGGTCATTGGACATGTTCACATCCGAAAGTACATCATAATGTAATTTTTCAGGTGAAGTAACCACGCAGCCGGGAGTAAATCCACGACGCATTGCAAACATAATTGCCCAGTTTTCGTTTCCAACAAAATTTGGCTGTTTCATTGAGCGGTCTCCTTTTTGATTATAAAAATTATATCACCTCGAAAGAGAAAAATTCATGTTCGTAACACATCACGTTTGGAGTATTGCTAGCGTTACCAAAATCATCGAGAACATCTGAAGCATTCGTGGACGTAGAGTGCTTAACTTTTAAACGAGCTTCAGCGAAATCGAATAAAACATATACTTCCCTACTCCTTTCAGAGTTACCGGAATTTTCCACAACCAAATAACCTGTGCAAACATGTTTTTTATTAAGTATTCTGCGATAGACATTGAAATAAATAATCACGTCCGTGGCATCTACTAGTTTATGCCGAACTAAAAAGCAATAGGGTGAATTTAGAAGAATTGTATAAGTACCTTGCGCACACGAAACCCAAGATATTTTTCTGGCAAAGTCAAAGGTCACGCTGCCAGAAAGTCGGTGTAAATCAGAAGTAAGTAATAGATCTTCGCCGATAAGTGAATTTAATTTAGCCACAGAAACAGAAGGATAAAAACTCCATTTAACAATAGGCTGCAACATTAAACACATACCTGTGAGTAATATATCACGTGGACTGTAAAGCAACGAATAACCATGATTAACTGGTTATGACAGTACAGTTGTATAAAGCTCAAGAAGCTCTCGGAAAGAAAATAAAATCACTGCGATTACGTGATGGTTTATCGCAGGAAGATTTGGCATACAAAGCCAAAATCGAACGATCATATATGGGAAAAATAGAACGAGGTGAAGGTAACCCTTCATTTAAGAAAATTGTGGATATCGCGAATGCTTTAAAAGTATCCCCAAGCGATTTACTAGCGCAGTAGCAACATAAATCCCCCACAAGACTTATAGCTAAAGTTATCAACAGCTTATAGCTAATTTGTGGATAACAAAAAATATCCGGAACCTGTGATCATTTGGTGATAACAGATTCCGGACGTGTAGAGAAAAAGCTTTTAGCGGTAAATGTACGATGGGCGAAGCAGTTCGGCCATTGCATATCCTGCTATATAGGAACTATCGTTAAAATGAAACCGATATTCCCAATGCCGAACAACCTGCAACGATGCCACATTCAGCGAGGCTCCATTCGAATAAGCATATTGCAGGGTCTGCACGCAATATGCTACCTGTCCTGAATAGAATTCAGCCTGGTTGATACCAACGATCTGGTCCAACGCATGTTCACAGCGGGGGATCCACGTAGATGGCAGCGGAGTCGGCGTAGGTGTTGCCCAACCCGAACTTGACTGCGCTGCAACCGGGGTAAAACTTAGCGCCAAGCCAAAAACCAGTGCTAAGGCACCAAATACAGGCAGTGCATACTTTCTTGCAATTAACTGCAAACGACGTTTCATTGATAACTCTCCTTATATTTTTTTTATGGATAAAATCCCCTAAATCTCGGGGTTTGAAAACTATAGGGTTCATTCTACCAGACTGCCCTAAAATTGTAAAGTTGAAAAAACAAGGCATTTAAGCCACAACTAAGCCTGAAAAGGAACCTCGACATGGTTTAGTTCATCAACAAAATGCTGACAATCCTTTTGAATTGCCTTAAAAATCTGCTCAGAAATATATATCAAATAAGCGTCTTTCTCCCAGCTTTTGCCACTACCCTCGGGTGTTGCGGGTACGTAGTCAATTCGCCATACTTCGGCTGTACGACTTCTATAGCCAAAGTGGCGCTCACAAAATTCCTTTGAAATATCATCCATAAAAATGACTACATCCTGTTCTTCCAACAAAGCCTTAGTAGTTAAAACAGGTATATCCGTCATGAAACCTGTTAATTGCTGGTCTGCCAATAACTTCATAGCATACCAAGCTATTGGCCCATGAATACTTTTGTCATATTTAATACCTGAGGAGGTGATTTGATACTGAGGCTGTTTTCTTAACAAATATCTTATATAAGCTTCCGCCAAGCGACTACGAAAAACATGTCCGTAACTTACAAAGTGGATCTTCATATACTTATATAAAGTTTACGTTAAAAAAAGCTCTGCTTAAAGCCCCAAAAAATTCATAACCAAGAATCTGATCACCAATGGCCCCATGCCCCCCGGTGAAGGTGAGACAAAATTTAAGTGGTTTAGGTTGCTATTAAGATCTAAATCCCCTACTGTTTTACTGTCAACAACGGAAGAACCAAAGTCTATTACATTTGCTTGGGGGGTTATATCCTCGCCGTGCACTAGATTTGGAACGCCAGCACTTAAAACCAATAAGTGACAGCTAAGAGGTGTTCCGGTGGTGTAATTTTGAATAATTTGCACCTTATGACCTGTTTTTGCTAAAAAGTATGACAAGGGTTTACCAACCAGCACGCCTTCTCCAATCAATGTTGCATCAATATTGCTATCTATATGACATTGTTTCATGAAGTACTGCGTAGCTCTGACTACCGGGGATAACCTGCTAAGGTCACCTGCATAGAACTGTGCAACTCCTTTACTCGAAATCACATCTATATCTTTGCTAACGGGTATCAAATTTAACAGGCCGTACAATGATTCGCGAGGTAATGGTAGTTGTATTATTCCCCCACCAATAGTTGACGAGTTAAAAATGTCCTCAACTTGTTTATAAATTTCTTCATCAGAATTGCTACTATTAATATTATATATTTCCACAGGTATTCCAAACTTTTCGCAGTACTTTTTTTTAAGATTTACATATTTTGTGGAAGAAAGATCGTCTCCGACTTGAACAATAACTAAAGATTTATCAATAGAATGAGTTTTTAGAAAGTCTGCTATTTTCTCGTCTAAAAGCTGTGCGTGATGATGACCGTCAAAAATCTGCATGATTCATTATATATTAATGTATTGGAAACAGAAACGAAGAGTCCCCGCATACAGCGAGGACTCAAATAAAATGTTATTAGTAATAAAATAAGTTCTTCCCGATGTGACGGACCGCTGAAGCAGCTCTCCTGTTTATAGAAGAAGGGCTTCCTAGCTTACGCTCCACGGAGCATAAACACGACGGAATCCCACCGATGTAAATCGTCAAGGAAGATTAATATCCTTCAGTTTAAACGATCACACCAGGACTTTCGATATCGGTTTGATATCTATGCTTAATTTAGCATAACTCTAAAATTGTATCAAACGAAAAAAGTGGTTTTTGAAAAATTAGGAGCTGTTATATCAATGTAAACCTAAAAGGATTAACGAAGAATTCACTAGGGGCGCTAAAAAGTTACCGGTTGCGTTTGTAATTACTAAAACTAATAGAATAATAAAACCATACTTCTCCATTTGAGCCCACTGCACAGCTAAATCTCCGGGTAAAAATCCTTGGATAATTTTAAAACCATCTAAAGGACCAAATGGAATTAAGTTGAAAAATCCCAAAAACAAATTAAACTTGACTACTAAATACAAGAAAGTAAATATCAAACCGGAAGCACCAGTAAACTTGATAATAAGTGCAACAATAATAGCCAATATAAAATTGGACATAGGTCCGGCTAATGCAACAAAAGCTTGATGTTTAAGCGGGTTCTTAAAATTAAAAGGGTTAATCGGAACAGGCTTTCCCCAGCCAAAACCGGCCACAAGCAAAAATAAAGAGCCAACAGGATCCAAATGAGCCAAAGGATTGAGTGTATAACGCCCCATAGCTCTTGGCGTACCATCTCCTAAGCGATCCGCAACAAAAGCATGTGCGAATTCGTGAAAGGACAAAGATAGAATTAAGGCGACCACCACAAGTATAAACTCGCGAGGATCTTGGGATAATAAGCTTAAAAGCATGAGCGAATTATAGCAATTTAGCCAAATTATTGCTAATTACTACCCTATTCCTATTATAAACAACTCAAATACCGGCTTTTTGTTGTCATTTTGCAGGTAAAATGATAAAATTCGGAGCGTGCAATCGATAAAGAACTTTTTTCAAGAAGCATACGCAGAACTTAAAAAAGTCACCTGGCCTACCAAGCAAGAAACTACCCGCTTGACTGGCTTTGTAATAGGTGTTAGTTTAGGCGTTGGCTTATTCGTAATGCTCTTTGACTTAGTATTTGCACAATTGTTAACAGTGCTGTTAAATAAATAATACAAGTATGGATAATATGGACGAAACAAAAAAAACAGATACAAATGAAGAAACCCAGACACCTATTGTCATGGACGATAAAGTAATTGTCGTTAACCCAGATATTGACCCAAGAGCTCACTGGTACGTTGTACATACATACTCAGGTCACGAAAACAAAGTTGCTATTACTTTAAAACAAAGAGCTGAAGCCGGTGGATTTACAGACAGAATTTTTAAAATATTCGTACCACATCAACAAAAGATTGTGGTTTCAGAAGGTAAAAAAAGAGCCGTGGACGAAAAGCTATTTCCAGGTTATATGATGGTACAGATGCGCATGGAGGATGATTCATGGTATATTGTCCGAACTACACCAGGAGTAACAGGATTTGTAGGCATGGGAAGTACCCCTACTCCACTAGCAGAATCAGAAGTGAGAACTTTGATGAAGTTTGCTAAAATGGAAGCTCCTAAGTTCGAAGCTAAGTTCGCCGTTGGTGATTCAGTTAAAGTTAACGACGGACCTTTCAAAGACTTTTTAGGTAAAGTAGATGAAGTTAATGATGAACAAGGAAAAGTTAGGGTTTTAGTATCAGTATTTGGACGTGAAACTCCGTTAGAACTGGACTTCACTCAAGTTACCCAACTATAAAGGAAAAATTATGGCAGAAGTAAAAAAAGGTAAAAAAATAAAAGCTATCGTTAAATTGGCAATACCAGCAGGTAAAGCAAACCCAGCTCCTCCAATTGGTCCTGCATTAGGACAACACGGAGTGCCAATTATGGATTTCTGTAAGGAATTCAACGCTAAAACCCAATCAATGGGCGATGACGTTATTCCAGTAATTTTAACAGCCTACGAGGATCGTACATTCACCTTTATAACTAAAACACCAGTTACATCTCACTTAATTAAAAAAGCATTAAAAATTGCTAAAGGTTCAGGTGTACCTAACAAGAATAAAGTCGGTAAATTAACTAAAGCTCAAGTTGAAGATATAGCTAAAATTAAGATGCCAGATTTAAATACCAAAGAATTAGCCGAAGCCGTTAAAATTGTAGCAGGTACAGCACGTGCAATGGGCGTTGAGGTTGAAAGATAATATGACAATAAACGAAGCAATAAAAGAACTTAAGAAAAATTCAAAAGAAAAATTCAGCTCAACAGTTGAATTGCACATTAACTTAGCATTAGATGTTAAGAAAAATGATCAATCAATTAGATTCACAACTATCTTACCAAATGGCACAGGTAAAACAAAAAGAGTCGCTGTACTTTCCAGTAAAAAAGTTGCAAATGCCGATTTAGAATTAAAGGAAAGTGACTTAGATCTTATTTTAAATGGAAAAATTAAACCAAGAATAGATTTTGATGTATTAGTTGCTGAACCAGCATTTATGTCAAAAATAGCTAAAGTCGCTAAAATTTTGGGACCTATTGGATTAATGCCAAACCCAAAGAACGGTACCGTTTCTGACGATGCTGAAAAGGCTGTAGCACAAATTAAAAAAGGTAAAGTTGAAGTTAGAACCGAAAAAGACGCACCAGTTGTACATACTATAATTGGTAAAACTAACTTTACAGAAGATCAATTAGTTGAGAACTTCAACGAAATATTGACTATTCTTAAACAAAATAAGCCAGCAAAGACCGATCCTATGTGGATTAAGACTATCTTCGTATCTTCAACAATGGGTAAATCTTATCCTGTTGATATCGAAGCCTAAAGTCCCACGTAAACACTAACTTGGTTGGACATGTTGTAAAGAACACCCTTCTCTATTTCAATACGCTTTTCTGTAGGCATACCTTTGTCTAATAAAATAGAGCCTGAAAACAACGTAATGAAATTTGCATGAAAAGGTAAAATATCAAACTCCCCTTTTTCGTTTTGGGAACTCAACGTGGAACACTGCCCGTTGTAAATTTCTTTTTCGCGAGTACGTATTGCTACATTTAGTAACGTTTTTTCGTCTAAGGAATCAATCATTTGTTTATAGCAGTAATGTCTTCGATTTTTCCAATAAATAAGAACTTATCATCAGAAACATCGTCATACTTGCCGTCTAAAATGCCCTTAACCGCGTTAACAGTGTCATTAACTGATACAAACACACCTGGTTTTCCAGTCTGACCCGCAGCAACAAAGAAGTTTTGTGTCATAAAGTTTTTAACTTTTTTAGCTCTTTGATATGTAACACGATCGTCATCTGAAAGTTCAGACTCACCTACCAAGGAAACAATTCTATCTAAAAGTTCGGCACGTTTAAGTAAACTTTTGGATTCGGTAGCAACATAGTAATGTGTCTCTCCTACGTTAGTAGGATTCAAAGCATCTGAACCAGATTGAATAATATCAACTGCCGGAAGACGTCCTTCGCGATATGCATCACGAGATAGGACAATTGATGAATCTAGGTACCCAAATACTGTTTGAGCAGCCTGATCAAATAAGTCATCTTCAGGTAAATATATAGCTTCAATTGTAGTAATAGAATGTCCGTCTTTGGCAACTAATCGCTCATGAATGTGGGCAACTTCAGAAGTTAGCGTAGCCTGGTAACCCTCTTCTGAGGGAATACTGTTGGTTAGCAGTCCTAGCTCACTGCCTGCTTGCGCAAAACGGAATATATTGTCAACAAAAAAGAGGACATCTTTACCGTAGCCATCCCTAAGAAATTCTGCGACAGTTGTTCCAGCATAAGCGGTTAAAAATCTAACGGCTGAACTTTCTCCCATAGATCCGAAAATTAAAGCGACGGATGGAAGTACTTCAGTAGCTTTTAATTCTTCGAAAAGTTCATGACCTTCTCTGGAGCGCTCACCTACGCCACAAAACACTGATACAGTTTTTTCACGATCCTTGTTAATTATATTGTGCAAAATTTCAGTGAGTAACACTGTTTTTCCTACACCGGACCCTCCGAACAAACCAACTTTTCCGCCTTTAACTAAAGGTGCAAACAAATCAACTATCTTAATACCAGTTTCTAAAAAAGCCGTACCAGATTGTGTGTTAGAAAAGCCAGGAGATTCGCGGAATATTTCCCAACTGTCTGCAGTTTTTATTTCGCCAAGTCCATCCTTAGGTGTACCAAATACATCCATTACACGGCCAAGTATTTCAGGACCAACAGGCACTCTTAACTTTTCGCCAGTATTTATAACAGCGTCACCTCGGGATACCTGCTCAAAGGCGGTCAAACCTAGACAATAGAACTTATTTACGTCGGAAGATTTAATGACTTGAAACTTTACACTGGGATCTTTTTCCAAAAAAAGGACGTCATATACTTTTGGTAACGGATCACCTAGATACTCTATCTCAACAATAGCATCTTTAATACCAATAACTTTTCCTTTAATAGTTGAGTACATAGTTGTTTTATTTAGTTCCATAAAAATCCTCCTGCCAAAGTTCCCTGCATATTAGAATTAAGGGCCTTATGTTTGGACTTCTGCAAAGCAAAACTGTAGTACGAAAGCTTCTGGTGTATGTTCGCAGCCGAGGCATCAAGACTGATCATTCTCGCTGCAAATTTACCTAAGCTTGATTCAAAAACTGTTTGTTCAAAAAGTAATGACAAAATTTGTTTTTCAAAATACTCAGCAATCTTTGCGACTGAGGGTTCAAAAAACAGCCCCACCTTATGATTTTCCAAACTTTCAGCTATCTTTAATACTTCTCCGGTAACCCATGTCTTTTGAGCTTCTTGTTTAAGAACACTCTTAAAAACACTGTGGTACATAACAACACTACTGTAATCTGTAAGCGATTCAAGTAGTTTTTTTATGTTTACTTGATCTACACCGGTATCAGATATTTCAAAAAACGTATAATCTTTGTGGTTTAAGTAATTGTCATACATTGACCTCCCCAACCTACCTACGATTACAACGTCAGTATCGACTTTTGATACCTCAGCGGCAAAAAGATTAAATACGTCGCGAATAATATCGCCGTATAAACCCGTATTTGATGCTAAGAAAACCGATACAGTTTTTCCGTTAGTATTTAATATAGTATCTTCGCCTAAGGTCTTAACTATAGACTTTCTATATATACGATAAGCATAGACAATATATGCAAACGCGTCATTCAGGCCGTGCATAAAGTTACGGCGAGCCAATACCGAGCTTTTAACTTTTCGCATACGAAGAGCTGCAATTTCTTCGTAAGCTTCCACCATGAATAAAAAGTCATTTAAGGAAGCTACCTCATTTTGTAAAAATTTATTTACTTTGCTCATTACTATTATGTATAGAATTTAATAATAACGTACTTTCAGCACCCACCTTATTAAGTAATTGATTAAAATCGTTGCTGGACTGTACAAGTGAGTCAATTTTGCTTCTAAAGGAAGTATCTTTCGTATAAAGTCGTTGAGTTGATTTAACAAAATTTCTAATAGTACCTGGGGTGTCTTCTTTTACGTGCCCTACCCAGATAAGTGTGAATGCTACTAATTGCACATTTAAATCTAAAATGTCTTCCATTGACTGATCTAAAAAGTAGCCAACGTTTTTACCCATGGTTAAAGTGGTCTTTATACCTTCGTTAAGCTCAGATCCAAAATGAATGAAGCGCTCTGTTTTATTATGTAAAAGCAAGAAACTAGCTAATTCTCTGCTTACTCCCCAACGAACACCTGATTGTGTTTGACGGCCAACTCTTGTGACGGAAAGGAAGTGATTAATTGCAGGTCTCTTACCTACCTTGTACATATCTAAATCGAAAAAGACATGTCCGTCCGTTATTGACATTAAATTGGTCTGTATATAGCCTGATATGTCACCGCCAACAGTCTCCGCGATAGGTAAACACGTGATAGAAGCTGTCCTTCCATCTTTAAGTTTGTAGTTACCTGCTCTTTCAAGTAATTTTGCGTGAGCATAGAATATGTCACCGGGGTAAGAATCACGTCCAGGAAACTTCTTGGATATAAGTGAGATTTCACGATAATACTTTGCGTGAGTAGTTAAGTCATCTAATATCACCAAAGTGTCTGTACCTTTATCCCTAAAGTACTCAGCGATAGTCATAGCAGTTCTAGGACAGACGTATATGTGCGCCACTGGGTCAGCCGAGCCAGACCCGATTATAATTATCTTGTCGCCAACGCCATTCTTTGTCATGAAATCTTGTACCTCACGAATGGCTTGACGCTTCTTGCCGATAGCGGCATAAATGCATATCACACCTTTTCGCGCTTGAGATAACATTGTCTGCATGACAAATGTCGTCTTGCCGATATTGCGGTCGCCGATAATAAGTTCACGCTGACCCTTTCCTAAAGGAACTAAAAAGTCGACTAAAGGTACACCTGTTTCCAAAGGATCTTTAACCTTTTCACGGTGATCTAAACCCAGTGGTGTAACGTCAATTCGACGTTTTTCTGTAAATATAGGAAGAATAGCGCCATCTGTAAGAGCCCTGCCTAATGAGTCGATTGTTTGACCTAATAAACCCTCACCTACCGGCACTTCCAGTATCTCGTCAGTACGTGCTACCTGAGTGCCAACGGGTAAAGTGTCATTAGAAAACAGCATAATTTCTGCGTAGTCCGCGGTAAGAGCTGTAACAAAACCCATATGTCCTGAATTGAAGTACACGACTTCCCAGGTCTTTGCTCCGGGTAAGCCGTTTGCGTACACAATAGGATGTGAAACCTTTTCAATAAAGCCAATTTCTTTGGTTCTATCTAAGCTTTCTTCAAATTTCTTTTTATATAAGTCCGTTAAGTGCATTTGTTTCCTCTAAAAATTTCCTTACACGTGGTGCGAGTGTTGCATCAATGTAATGGCCGTTTACGAAGACTTTCGCGCCACACACGACACTTTCATCGACTTTTATATCTAGTAAGAAGCCCTTGTACGAATTAGCTAAAAGCAACGAATAAATGTTCTTCTTAAACGAGTCAGTAGGTTCAAAAGGGATCTCCAGGGTTATTTTGGGAGCCTTAAGAATAACTTCCGACATGGAAGCCACTTCCTGAGATATATTTGACACATGTGTTCCTAGTCTGGCAGCAACCAATGAAAACCACGTACAAGTTTTAAAATCTTCCTCAAGTGCATTTATGTCAATTGCGGTCGTCTTAAAAGATGCCGCATTTAATTTATCTAAAAGTGACAGTAGACCGAACGACTGACTCACTGTGCAAGTCTGTCGAAGTAATTCGTATTTAAATTCGTCATACACAGGTTCTGTCATACAATTACTTGCCAGATTCCCCTAGCATAAACCCAGCCCTCTGTAACTCATCTTTAAGTGTGTCGTATATAAACCTTTCATGATCTTCTTGGACAAGTGTTCCACCAATCACTTGAGTGCTAATGTTTGATAAGATCTGGAAGATCCTTTCATTTATCAATTTTACCTTTTCCGCCTTGTATGTATGTATTTCAGCAGCTACTTCTGCATAAGCCTTTTCGAGCTTGTCGTCAATTTGTCGTTGTGTGGCAACTGTTTCATTTTTTAAGGAATCTTTAAATGTATCAACCTCTTTAAGTAATGCTGTTTTAATTTCCCCTGTTGATTCATCCAACATTTTTATATTTTCTTCTTTTTCAGATTCAACAGCTTGCTTAAGTGTGGCTAACATCTCCGCACCGGTCGTTTGTAGAGAACTCTCTTGCTTTGTATATATGTCCACTAATTTCTTATTTAGGGAATCTTTAATATCTTTACTAATACTGGAAGCATCCTCTAAGGATTTTTGAGCTTTAAGCTGAGAAGAAGTTAATATCTTTAAGGACTGCACACGTGCGTCATCTAAAATTTTAACGGCATTAGCGTAAGCCTCCGCCTCAATATCTTCAGGTAATTTTTCAGAGGCGTCACCAGCGGCCGAATAAGAACGCGCCGACTTCTTCGTACTTTGTCGCAATTTGAACACACCAAGTACAGTTGCCAAACCTAGAATAAATACGACAGCACAAACAATGTAAAAATACTGTTCTGGAAACAGTGAGGAACTATTGGGCAGGTTTAAAATAAGATCCATATAATAAATTTATATCACTAGAATGAAATACGCAATGACTAGGCCACCAATCATAATTAAAAAAGTTAGTGCGAAATTAAATAACATAACTTTTCGTATAGAATTACCTGCTAATGGATTTCTACCTAAAGCTTCAACTGTAGCACCGGTAGTCTTTCCGAATGAAGAAAAACCAATTGTAAAGGTAACAAAAACAACAGCAATAGCTAATAAGTAACGTAGAGACTCAAGCGGAGTCATAAACGAAGAAGTGACACTGTTTCTTAACACATCTAATAGATTTTTACTTAATGTACCTTCAGCAAAACTGGTACGTATATCAACAAAAGTTAAAACTTGTCCGATATCGTCAGGATTAGCAGGACTATAGTCAGCGAGTGCTATACCTATTATTTGGCCACTCTGAAGGGCTTTTACACCGACACCCGCTATATCTGAACTGGTAATCAAATCTCCTTGCTTAATTTCGCCATTTTTACCGGAAACATTAACGGGTATTTCTCCCCATGAAGATACTAGCTGATAACTTGAAAGGTTTTTATCCTCTATGGAGTAAGTTGGATTATCAACTATGACTCCAAACATGGACGCGTCGTATTCTTTTGTGGCTAAATCGTACACACCGTTAGCATAGGTCACAATATCCCCTACCTTGCCCTCACCGGACTCCAAAGGAATAGATACAGCAGGACTGAACCCTGCGGCCAACGCTTTATTACATAAAAATCCCACAACTAGTAAAAGTAAGAGATTAATAAAAATATATTTAATAGGAAAACTAAACGATTTGGACATTACAATAAGAGTAGTTAAAATCGGGTTTAACGTCAATAGTAGTTCTTCACGTCTATGTACTAAAGGTTATATACAAATTTCCCAAAAATAAATATACAAAACTACGTAAGCATGTTTCTTTAAATATCAAAATTTATATTTGTACAAATTGTATTGTACATTTTTCATAGTATCAGAAATATTTTGAACCTATATATAAAGCTTAAACAAAAAAGGTACTCAAAAAGGTTTCCAAAGTTGTCAATCAAGCGAAAAAACCCTTGACGAGTATTTGAATTCAATTTAGACTTTAAAAAGTTATTAAAAGTTGTAGTAAAAACAATTAGTAACATTTCCTGCCATGAAAGCCTCTGCCCAAGATAATAATACAAACAAATACGTCCTTACACAGAAAAATTATGTCAAAGTATTAGATGCATCTAATATCCTTGGAATTTCCCCATCATCATTAAGAAGACTTGAGTCTGAGGGTAAAATTACATCAGAAAGATTAGACAACAATCACCGCGCCTATAGGGTTGAACAAATCAACGAATTAAAAAAATTAGTTGACGAACAAAAGAAATGTAAAAAAGATAACTTAAAAGAGATGTACAGACAAAGATTACTACAGGGTTGCAGTACTCCAGTATCCACCCAAAAAGAAACTACTCCTATTATTAACGAAGTACCTGAAAACAGAAAAGTTAACTTAAGTAATGGTTCCAAATTTTCCTTAACTAAAACAAATGGCAAGTATTTAGTAATAGCATTTATCATCACAACTTTGCTACTTGCGGGCACAAATAAAAATTCTCAAAAACTTGTAAGTAGTTTAATAGAAACTGTAAAACAAAATAGACAAGCTGTACTAGCTGCAAATGCACAAGCAACAAACGAACAAAAATTTGCAATGGCTGCCGTATTAGCTGCGCAAGATAAAGTGACAAACTATGTCTTTAATACAAACGTTCCTTCCTATTTTAAGAAAACCGTAAATGTAGCTGAAGGATTAACAGTAGAAGGACTTTCAACTTTAAATGGTGGCGTATTAACAACAACCGTTACCACAGGAAACTTAACATTCAATGGTGCAGGAACAATGCAAAACTTACTTAGTATCGACGCCGTAACTAAGAACACATTAGAAACTTCATTACACACAGCAGGAGATGTTACAGGAATAGATTTACTCCATACTAAAGTATCTAAACTAGGTGGCGTTAACATTGGAAAAATGACTGCCACAAATTCTGACATATTAATGGTACAAGGCGGATCGATTCAAACAGTACCTCAAACACAAATCACACAAGTTGGCACAATTACAAATGGTACATGGCAAGGTCAAACAATAGAACAAGGATACGGAGGCACAGGAATAACTTCATACACAGCCGGTGACATGATTTATGCCAACGGATCCGGAACATTAACCACCTTACCAATCTCAACAGCCCCAGGGGCTTTATTGATGTCTACAGGTAGTTCACCAAGTTGGGTAACAGGAACTTCTTTGTTGTCCAAATTATCTTGGGTTACAACAGGTAACGTTGGCACAGATTCAAATGTAGATTTCTTAGGAACAACAGATAATCAATCCTTAGTTTTAAAAACTAACAACACAGAAAGAATGATAATAACAACAAATGGTAAGATTGGTGTGCACACACATACTCCTATGTACGATTTAGATGTAGCAGGTTCAACCAACACCACCACTCTATTTATATCCGGCACAGAAGTCACAGCTAATGCTTCTGAAATTAATTTACTAGACGGTGCTACTGGAACAATTATTACTACAAATAATATTGGCTCACATGCTATTACATCCGTTACCGCAGGACTTGGTTTAATCGGCGGTGGTTCATACGGAGCTATTAATATAGACATCGGAGCGGGTCCAGGTATTACGCCATTAGGTGACAGTTTAACAATTGATGCACTAACCATGGGAGTTTCAGCAACTACATCCAGTAACTCAGGTTTAGAAGTTGCAAACGACGGAGTTCGTATCATTGGCGGATGCGGCGATAATCAAGTTTTGTCATGGGATGCCGCAAATGCAGTTTGGAAATGCACAGTTGTCGCAGGAGTTGGTACAACTTCAATCACAGGATCTGGTGTAGCGGGACAATTGACAATGTTTGACACATCAACAACAGTAAAGGGCGCTAGTGGATTATATTGGGATGGTACATACGGAAGATTAGGTATCGGAGTGCCAACATCTTTATTTGCTTTAGATGTCAACGGAGCAACTAACACTACTCTATTATATATAAGCGGATCTCAAGTAAATGCAACAGCAACAGAACTTAGTTTAACTCATGGTAGATCTGGCACACTTTTAGACAATTCGAACGTTAGCAACTATGCCACAACCGCAGTAACAGCAGGTAACGGTTTAATTGGCGGTGGCTCAAACGGATCATTAACTATTAATATTGGGGCCGGTTCTGGAATAACAGCAAGCGCCGACACAATTGATCTAAAGTTGGCTACAACTGGCACAACTTCAGTAACATCATCCGTATCTGGCATGGAATTAACAGCAGATGGCGTTCGCTTGTTAGGCGGTTGTACATCTAATCAAGTACTATCATGGGACAGCGTAGCAGGTGCATGGAAATGTAATTCAGTAACTGGCATAGGTGCAGGTACTGGCAATGTGTCAGGTTCTGGCGCATCCGGACAACTTACTTTCTGGAATGGATTAAACACTGTCATAGGTTCAAACAATTTATTCTGGAATAATGCCACAGGTAAATTAGGTATTGGTACCACAAACCCAGGTTATCAATTTGACGTAGCCGGTTCTGCTAATATGACAAACTTGTTCATTTCCGGAACAAGAGTTGCAGCTACTGCCACAGAACTTAACAAACTTTCCGGGGCTACTGCTTCAACGACAGAAATTAACTTATTAACAGGAAGAACTGGAACCTTACTTGATACAGCAAACGTTGCTACCTACTCCACCACAGGAGTAACAGCAGGTAATGGCTTAACAGGTGGTGGTACTAACGGAGTGCTAACCGTTAACATTGGCTCTGGTTCAGGCATTACGGCAAACGCAGATAATATTGAAATTAATTTGTCATCCTCTGGCACAACTTCCGCAACATCCTCCAACTCAGGTTTGGAACTTACCGCCGGTGGTGTTAGATTACTTGGTGGCTGTTTAACAAATCAAGTTTTGGCATGGAACAGTAGTACCGCAACATGGAAATGCACAGCTGTTACAGGTATCGGTGCAGGAACTGGTAATGTTTCAGGTTCAGGTGTTAGTGGTCAATTAACTTTTTGGAATGGTATCAACAACGTTATCGGTTCTGACAGTTTGTTCTGGAACAATGCAACTGGAAAACTTGGTATCGGTACAACTGCTCCAGCATATCAATTAGATGTAGCCGGCTCTATTAATAGTACAAACCTGTTTATCGGTGGCACAAGAGTTATAGCAACTGCCACAGAACTTAACAAACTTTCAGGTGCTACTGCTTCTACTACAGAAATTAACTTACTAACAGGTCGCACAGGAACACTTTTAGATACAGCTAATGTCGCAACCTACGCAACAACAGGAGTATCAGCAGGTAATGGTTTAACAGGTGGTGGTTCAAATGGTTCACTAACAATGAACATTGGTGCAGGTTCTGGCATCACCGTTAACGCCGACAACATTGAATTAGCTTTAGCCACATCAGGTACAACCTCTACAACATCATCTAACTCAGGTATGGAAATCACATCAGGTGGCGTTAAACTCATCGGAGGTTGTTCATCCAACCAAGTCTTATCTTGGGATAGTGTTAACTCTACATGGAAATGCAACTCTGTTACCGGCATTGGCGCGGGTACAGGTAATGTTTCAGGTTCTGGCGTTGCAGGCCAAGTAACTTTCTGGAATGGCATTAACAATGTAATAGGATCAAACAACTTGTTCTGGAACAATGCAACTGGAAAACTTGGTATCGGTACAACTGCTCCTTCTTACCAATTAGATGTCTCAGGTTCCGCAAACATGACCAACCTGTTTTTGGCGGGAACTCAAGTTTTGGCAACTTCCGCAGAATTAAATAAACTCTCAGGAGCTACTGCTTCTACCACAGAAATTAATCTCTTAACCGGAAGAACAGGTACTCTATTAGATACAAACAACGCAGCTAACTACACAACCACAGCAGTGGCGGCAGGTAACGGACTTATCGGCGGTGGCTCAAACGGATCATTAACTATTAATGTAGCCGGAGGTTCTGGTATTACGGCCAACGCAGATAACCTTGAGATTAGATTATCTTCCACCGGTACATCTACAAGTACATCCTCTAATTCTGGTTTAGAACTAACCGCAGGCGGACTTAGAATGTTAGGCGGATGCTCTTCTAACCAAGTACTTTCATGGGATAGCGTTAACTCAGCATGGAAATGTAACTCAGTCACAGGCATTGGCGCCGGTACTGGTAACGTTTCAGGCTCTGGCGTTGCAGGACAACTAACTTTCTGGAATGGTTTAAACTCTGTTATCGGTTCAAGTAACCTCTTCTGGAACAACACCGCAAGTAAACTTGGTATCGGTACAACCAACCCAGGTTATCAGGTAGATGTAGCAGGATCTATCAATGCAACTAATATCTTCATTGGTGGCACACAAGTTATTGCAACTGCTAACGAATTAAACAAACTCTCAGGAGCTACCGCTTCTACAACAGAAATCAACTTATTAACAGGTCGAACAGGAACTTTAGTTGATACTAATAATATTGCAAACTACGCAACAACAGCAGTTGCTGCAGGCAATGGCTTACTGGGCGGCGGATCAAACGGATCAGTAACATTAAACATCGGCGCAGGTTCTGGTATTTCAGTTAACGCCGATAACATTGATCTTATACTTGCCACATCAGGTACAACTGCTACAACATCAAGTAATTCAGGTATGGAACTTACCGCTAACGGACTTAAACTTTTGGGCGGTTGCTCTTCTAACCAAGTCTTATCTTGGGATAGTGGTAACTCCACATGGAAATGTAATTCAGTCACAGGTATTGGTGCCGGTACTGGTAACGTTTCGGGGTCTGGCGTATCTGGTCAATTAACATTTTGGAATGGTTTAAATACTGTAATTGGAAACAATAACTTATTCTGGAATAACGCCACAGGAAAATTAGGTATCGGTACAACTGCTCCAGCCTACCAAATGGATGTCGCAGGTTCTATTAATAGTACAAACTTATTTATCGGTGGTTCACAGGTTATCGCTACAGCAACAGAACTTAACAAACTTTCTGGTGCTACAGCATCAACCACTGAAATCAACTTATTAACAGGCCGCACAGGAACCTTACTAGATACTAACAATGCATCAAGTCACGTTACTACAGCAGTAGCAGCCGGAAATGGCTTAATCGGCGGTGGCTCAAACGGATCATTAACAATAGACGTAGTTGGAGGTTCCGGTATCACAGCTAACGCAAACAATATTGAAATCGCACTTTCCTCAACTGGTACTACCTCATCAACATCTTCTAACTCAGGTTTAGAAATAACAGCAGGTGGCTTAAGAATGCTCGGCGGTTGTTCTTCTAATCAAGTATTAGCTTGGGATAGTGTAAATTCTGCTTGGAAATGCACAGCAGTTACAGGAATTGGTGCAGGCACTGGTAACGTTTCAGGTTCTGGTGTTGCTGGTCAACTAACATTCTGGAATGGACTTAACAACGTTATTGGATCCAGTAATTTATTCTGGGATAACGCGGGAAACAAACTTGGCATCGGTACAACAGCTCCATCAAGAAACTTATCTGTTAACGGAGATATGGGTGCTACAACAATTTATCAAGACGGCTACAAAGTCTGTGATTCGTCAGGAAACTGTGTAGGTACAGGCAGCGGAGGAGCCATTGGAGGTTCTGGAAACTCCGGCTACCTTTCAATGTTTAACGGCAGCTACACAATTAAAAACTCTACCCTATTCCAAAGTGGTTCAAATGTTGGAATCGGAACTACAAACCCAGGTTACCAATTAGAAGTTGCCGGTTCTGCTAACATGTCTACCCTATTCATTGGCGGTTCAGCAGTAACTGCTAACGCAACTGAATTAAGTTTAACCAAAGGCAGATCCGGAACTTTGCTTGATACAAACAACGTCAACTCTTATGCAACAACAGCAGTTGCAGCAGGTAACGGTTTACTAGGCGGCGGCTCAAACGGATCAGTAACATTAAACATTGGTGGCGGTTCCGGAATTACAGTTAGCGCCGATGGTATCGACTTAGCTCTTTCCACAACCGGAACTACATCAGCTACATCTTCTAACTCAGGTATGGAATTAACAGCCGGTGGTTTGAGATTACTTGGCGGTTGTTCGGTAAACCAAGTATTAGCTTGGGATAACGTTTCATCAACATGGAAATGCAGTACCGTCACAGGAATCGGCGGAGTCGTGTCAGGTTCCGGCGTTGCAGGACAAGTTGCATTCTGGAACGGTTTAAATGCCACAACAGGAAGTAACAACTTTTTCTGGAATAACTCAACCGGAAAACTTGGAATCGGCACCACCGCTCCAGCCTATCAACTCGATGTCGCAGGTTCTATTAACTCAACAAACTTATTTATCGGCGGTTCACAAGTTATTGCTACAGCAGCAGAGCTAAACAAACTTTCTGGCGCTACAGCATCAACCACTGAAATTAACTTATTAACAGGTCGTACAGGAACATTACTAGATACAAATAATGCATCAAATCACGTTACTACAGCAGTAGCAGCAGGAAATGGCTTAATCGGCGGTGGTTCAAACGGAGCGCTAACAATTGACGTAGTTGGAGGTTCCGGAATTACAGCCAACGCAAACAATATTGAAATCAACTTAACCTCAACAGGAACAACTTCTGTAACATCAAGTAATTCTGGTATGGAATTAACAGCTTCTGGTTTGAGATTATTAGGCGGATGCTCATCTAATCAAGTTCTCTCTTGGGATAGTGTTAACTCCACATGGAAATGTAATTCAGTAACCGGAATTGGCGCTGGCACAGGTAATGTTTCAGGTTCTGGTGTTGCTGGACAACTTACTTTCTGGAATGGCTTAAACACAGTAATCGGATCTAACAGTTTGTTCTGGAACAATGCCACTGGAAAATTAGGTATTGGTACAACTGCTCCAACATATCAACTTGACGTTGCAGGCAGCATCAATTCAACCAACTTGTTCATCGGTGGCACTCAAGTTATTGCAACTGCTACAGAACTTAACAAACTTTCTGGTGCTACTGCATCAACCACTGAAATTAATTTGTTAACAGGTCGCACAGGCACATTAATGGATTCAAACAATGTCGCCAATTACACAACCACAGCAGTAACCGCAGGAAATGGTCTTATCGGCGGTGGTTCAAACGGCTCATTAACTATTAACGTAGTCGGAGGTTCTGGTATTACAGCTAATGCCAACAACATCGAAATCGCACTTTCTTCAACAGGTGCTACCTCATCAGCATCTTCTAACTCAGGTTTAGAAATAACCGCAGGTGGCTTAAGAATGTTAGGTGGATGTTCAGTAAACCAAGTTCTTTCTTGGGATAACGTTTCATCAACATGGAAATGCAGTACAGTTACAGGAATCTCAGGTGTTATGTCGGGTTCTGGAGTTGCCGGACAAGTTGCATTCTGGAATGGTTTAAACTCCACAACAGGTAGTAACAATCTATTCTGGAACAACTCCACTGGTAAATTAGGTATTGGCACTTCATCACCAAGCAGCGTCTTAACTGCTAAAGGCAATATGGATACTTCTATATTGTCCATAACAAACTCTGCCGATATTTCAGCAGGTATCGGTTTATCTGGTGTCGAAAATAACTATGGTATGGAATTCTTTGTAAACGGAAGCTCAGTTGGAAAATGGAGCAACAACGGTGGATTAAATATTGGTACCGCAGCAGCATATGAAGAAGGAAATGGAATTGCCAACGGATTATTAGTACAAGGAAAAGTTGGTATTGGAACCACAAACCCAGGTTATCAATTAGAAGTAGCCGGTTCTGCTAACATGTCTACCCTATTCATCGGTGGATCAGCAGTTACTGCCAGTGCCGCGGAACTTAGTTTAACCAAAGGTCGATCAGGGACTTTACTTGATACAAACAACGTCGCTAGCTACGCAACAACAGGAGTTGCTGCAGGAAATGGTTTAACAGGTGGTGGTTCCGTTGGTTCATTAACATTAAATGTCGTTGGTGGCTCCGGAATTACAGTTAACGCCGACAACATTGAATTAGCTCTTGCTACATCAGGAACAACTTCTACAACATCAAGTAACTCAGGTATGGAATTAACATCTGGTGGAGTCAAATTAATCGGCGGATGCTCTTCTAATCAAGTTCTTTCGTGGGATAGTAGTGCCGCCGCTTGGAAATGTAGTTCAGTCACAGGAATTGGTGCAGGCACAGGTAACGTCTCAGGCTCTGGTGTTTCCGGTCAATTAACTTTCTGGAATGGTTTAAACTCTGTAATCGGTTCAAGTAACCTATTCTGGAATAACTCCACAGGTAAATTAGGTATCGGTACAACTGCTCCAGCTTACCAATTAGATGTAGCAGGATCTATCAACTCAACCAACTTGTTCATTGGTGGCACTCAAGTACTAGCAACTGCTACAGAATTAAATAAACTTTCAGGCGCTACAGCATCAACTACTGAAATTAATTTATTAACAGGCCGTACAGGTACACTACTCGATTCAAACAATGCAACTAACTACGTTACAACAGCAGTTACCGCAGGTAACGGTGTAATCGGCGGTGGTTCAAACGGTGCTTTATCAATTAATGTAGTCGGAGGTTCCGGAATCACAGCAAACGCCGACAATATTGAGATCAATCTTTCCTCAACCGGAGCTACAACAGCTACATCAAGCAATTCCGGTTTAGAGTTAACAGCCGGTGGCGTAAGAATGTTAGGTGGTTGCTCATCTAATCAAGTATTAGCTTGGGACAACGTTTCAGCTACTTGGAAATGCAGTACAGTTACAGGAATCGGTGGCGTCGTTTCAGGATCAGGTGCCGTAGGACAACTAACTTTCTGGAATGGAGTAAATTCTGTAATCGGAAATAACAACTTATTCTGGAATAACGCATCTGGAAAATTAGGTATCGGTACAACCGCTCCAGCATATCAACTAGACGTAGCAGGCAGTATCAACTCAACCAACTTGTTCATCGGTGGCACACAGGTTATTGCAACTGCCAACGAACTTAACAAACTTTCAGGCGCTACCGCTTCAACAACCGAAATCAACTTACTTACTGGCCGTACCGGTACCCTACTCGATACAAACAACGCAACTAATTACGTAACAACCGCAGTAACAGCCGGAAGTGGTTTACTTGGCGGTGGTTCAAACGGATCGCTAACAATGAACATCGGCGCAGGTTCAGGCATTACAGTTAACTCAGATAACATTGATATCGCAATTACTAATTCAGGTAACACAGCAGTAACATCATCTAACTCTGGCTTAGAACTAACCGCCAACGGACTCAGAATGATTGGTGGCTGTAGTAATAACCAAATACTCTCATGGGATAACGTAAACGCCGCTTGGAAATGTAACTCAGTTACAGGAATCGGCGCAGGCACAGGTAACGTGTCTGGTTCTGGCGTTGCAGGACAATTAACATTCTGGGATGGCCTAAACTCCGTAACAGGATCAAACAGTCTTTTCTGGAATAACGCAACCGGAAAACTAGGCATTGGCACTACCAACCCAGCCTACCAATTTGAAGTCGCCGGCTCTATCAACTCAACCAACCTATTCATTGGCGGTTCACAAGTTATTGCAACAGCAACAGAACTTAACAAACTCTCTGGTGCTACTGCATCAACCAGTGAAATCAACTTATTAACAGGCCGCTCAGGTTCATTAATCGACACCAACAACCTTGGTATGTACGCCACAACATCAGTAATCGCAGGTAATGGACTTATCGGCGGTGGTTCAAACGGAGCCGTAACCTTAAACATTGGTGCAGGTTCCGGTATCACAATCAGTGCAGACGATATAACAATCGACGCAATCACCGCAGGTGCAACAGCTTCTACATCAGGTAATTCAGGTTTAGAAGTAGCCGCAGATGGATTAAGACTTTTAGGCGGTTGCGGTAATAATCAAGTATTAGCTTGGGATCTTGGTGCTTCACTTTGGAGATGCACTTCAGTAGCAGGCGTTGATGGCTCAGTATCAGGATCAGGTGTTAATGGCCAATTAACATTCTGGAACGGCTTAAGCACAATAACAAGTTCCAACAATCTTTACTGGAATAACGCAACAGCAAAACTTGGAATCGGTACAACTGCCCCAGCCTATCAACTCGACGTTGCAGGTTCAGCTAACTTCACAAACTTCTTTATTGGTGGTGCACAAGTTGTAGCTACAGCCACAGAACTTAATTTGTTATCAGGTAGATCAGGAACATTAATGGATTCAAATAACATCGGCAACTACGCAACTACAGCCGTAACAGCCGGTTCAGGACTTATCGGCGGAGGTTCAAACGGATCTTTCTCAATGGCAATCGGCGCAGGTTCTGGTATTTCAGTTAACGCCAGTAACATTGACGTTAAACTTGCTACATCCGGAACAACATCAACAACATCAAGTAATTCTGGTATGGAATTAACAGCCGACGGACTTAAATTATTAGGCGGTTGTTCAGCAAGCCAAATCTTAATTTGGGACGCCATAAACTCTGTTTGGAAATGTGACACAGTAACCGGAATTTCAGGTGTTGTTTCAGGATCAGGTATTGCAGGACAAGTTTTGTTCTGGAATGATACCTACTCTACAACCGGAAGCAAAAACTTATTCTACGATAAAAACACAAGCTCTTTGGGTATTGGCACATCCACTCCATCAGCCAACTTAGACGTAGCCGGAACAACATGGCTTAAGGGCGGTTCTAACCCAGGCGGATTATTTGTAAACGCCAGTGGTAATGTTGGTATTGGAACTACAAACCCAACATCAAAACTTACTTTAGCTTCAACAGCAGATATAGAAAGTGCAACCCCAGTATTAGGTGATGAACTTGTTAACGAAAATAACTGGACATTAAGTTCAGGTTGGACCGGAGACTACGCAACAGGATTTGCTCACACAACAGGTAACACTACACTATCTAGAACCATGTCCGTCTCATCTGGTGTGTCATACCAAGTATCATTTACAGTTGCAGGAAGAACATCAGGATCCTTCGACGTAGAATTGGGCGGACACACTACAACAGGATTTACAGGCTCCGATAATTTCACAATGACTGCCACTGCAGATAACGGTGCTCTAATATTTAAACCAACTAACGACTTTAACGGGACCATTTCAAACATTTCCGTAAAATCAATTGGCGCAGACCTTATTGATGATACGGGTTGGACCGAACAACCAGGTTGGACCGGAAGTGTTTACAGTTACTTTACGCACACAATTGGTTTAACAAACCCATTAACATTTACTGTGCCAACTTCAGCTGGCAGTAGCTACGAATTTTATATTAATCCTCAAAGTAGATCAGCTGGATCCATAACGGTTTCATTGGGTAGCGAAAGCCATACATTTACCACAGAAGGCTACTACACCTTTACTGCAAGCGCCGACAATATGTCATTGGTATTAACACCTACTGCAGATTATGATGGTCACACTTACCTATCCTTTAAATATGTAGGCACAACAGAGCTTACATCCGCAGATAATTGGTCTATTGTTTCAGCCGGAACTGCACCAGCAGCAGGATGGTCATGGGATGGAAATTATAACGATGGGTTCACGCATAATGTGGGTAGTACACAAACATTAGAAGCGACTACAACCGTAGTACAAGGAAACAATTACGATTTGGATATTGATTCTTATGATGTAACTGCAGGTTCTTTTACAGTTACTCTCGGTGATCAAACACAAACATGTGAAAATGACACCGAATGCATTTTAACATTCACCGCGAGTGGCAATAATCTTCCTTTAGTAATCACACCTACTGCTGACTTTGATGGAAGTTATGTAGACCTGTATTCCTTAACGCTAAATGGTGCTGGTACAAACTTACTTAATTTTTCTACTTGGACAGGCGTTCCCACATTCAATGGATGGACCTATGATGGTGATAGTGGATTTATACATAGCACCGGAAATACTATTACACTAAGTAACCCAACCTCAGTGGTTTCAGGAAACTCCTATTCCATAGAAGTTGGTTCTTGGACCGCTACAGGTGGCTCCTATACAGTATCACTTGGAGGTGTTACCCATACTTGCAGCAATAACACCAACTGCACACTTGAATTCGCGGCAACAGTCAGTAACACACCTCTTGTTATAACTCCAACTTCCGATTTTGATGGGGATGTATGGGCATATAATCTTAAACTTAAAGGCCCACAACTTGCCACCGACGCTTCCTGGACACTAGGTACAGGCTGGAGTGGAAACTTTACAGACGGATTCACACATACAGCCAATGTAAGATCGATTTCCAGACCAATTACTCTACCCGCAGGAAATGGCACCTACTTAGTACAATATACGGTGACTGGAAGAACTCAAGGATACTTTAGGATTTATATAGGTGATACAGGTGGATATAACGTAAGTTCCACCGGGTCAGACCTTATAGCAACTTCGGGTAGCGATAATCAAAATATTGTAATAGTTCCATCGGCAAACTTTGACGGAACCATTTCGGACATTTCAGTTAAACGCGTACTAGATCCACAATATATAGACAGCGTAACTATGGGATCCGAATGGCATACCGCTTTTGGAAGTGATTACATTTACCAACATACATACGAAGGAGGCACCGATGTCCTTACAGGTAATACTAGCGTAACTTCCGGTGCGGATTATCTACTACGCTTTGATGTATTTAACGAAACACACGGATCCGTTACAGAAACTTTTGGAGGACAAACAAGTGGCAGCATAACTGGAGGCTGGGGAAGTCTTATGCAAGAGGTTACCGCAGACGGAGATAATATTCCATTGGTGTTTACGCCATCTAATGACTTTGATGGTTCTGTACAACACATGAGTATTCGTCAAATAGTAGACACAAATCTTGTGGATGATACAAACTGGACCGCTACATCATCATGGTCAGGAAATTACACCGATGGCTTTACTCACACACTTGATAGTACAGATTACATGCTTACAGAAGCATTGGGCGTAACCTCAGGAAATACATATGAAATAACAATGTCAGCTACAGGAAGCTCCCAAATACAACTACCAACTACATTAGGAGATTCAACTGATATAGTGTACCCACGAGGAGGTTATCCAAACCAAGTAAATGAATTGACTGCAAAGGCAGATAATGCCCCATTGCATATTTCTTCTGATGATACCTTTGTCGGAACCATAACAGGAATATCCGTTAGACAAACAAGTGCTAACGACATGTTGAACTATGCCACCTGGAGTACACCAGCAGACACAACAACATGGACTGGCAACTACAATGATGGATTAACACACGTAACAGGAAACACAGATGCCTTATCATTTGGCGTACCAAGTTATACTGCAGGACAACTATTCCGTGTAGCAATAACCGTTGCAAACCGAACAAATGGCGCATTCGACGTGAATTTTGGTGGCGACGATTTTAACTTCTGGCATGATAGCCAAACTGCCAGCTTCCAACCAGGCATTGATAATGGAAGATTGGTATTAACACCTACATCCGACTTTAACGGTACATTTACTAACGTATCAGTTAAAGATTACGGACCACAATTACTAAACGACACCAACTGGGTAGCTACACCAAGCTGGACAGGTAATTACAATGACGGATTCCAAAGAGTTGTGGGAAATGCACCTTTAAGTAGACCCGCCGCTACCCTATCCGGAACAACCTACCGAATTGATGCAATAGTTAACAACTTATCACTAGGTGATTTTTCATTAGGACTCGGAAATCAACGAACAGAAGGTATTCAAGGCAGTACTTATCGCATGTTAACCGCCAATACAGACAATGCCCCAATCACAATCGTACCATCAGCCAATGTTAATGGACTTATAAGAGACATACATTTAGTACCTTTAAGCACTGAAATAACTGACTCCAATGATTGGACAGAAGATGCTGGTTGGACCGGAAACTACAATGATGGCTTTACACACGAAGTTGGCAATACCAATACCATTTCGAGAACCATGTCGGTTGATCAGGGCCAAAATTACAAAACATCTTTTACCGTTACCGGACGCACAGCTGGTTCATTTACAGTAACCCTAGGCGGGGTAACATCCAGCAGTATTAACAACACAAATACTTTGAATACAGTAATAGAAACACAAGACGGCCCATTAGTATTTACACCAACATCCGATTTCGACGGTACTATTTCAAATATTTCAGTTAAACCAATTACCGGAACTTACGGGCCCCTAGTCACTATTATTGACAGTACAGGTGCCGTAGCTTTTGAATTACGATCTACACTAGCGGCACAAGAAAATATATTTATGGGCAAAAATTCTGGCTCACATAACACAACTGGAGCATTAAATGTAGCTCTTGGTACAAACGCTTTAGACTTTAACACCACAGGAAGATACAACACAGGAATTGGTGCATACGCTTTGCAAGATAATACAACCGGTGAACAAAATACAGCCATTGGGTTGTCCGCTCTTAGATATAACACTACTGGAACTAGTAATGTGGCTATTGGAATGCAAGCGCTATATTCAAATAAATCAGGTCACAAAAATATCGCCATCGGAGGTATGGCATTGTTTAGCAACACTACAGGTAGCTATAATACTGCAACTGGAGATGGTGCTTTATATAGCAACACCACGGGAACTGACAACACCGCAACCGGTACTAGTACCCTTTACAACAATACAACTGGCTATAACAACGTAGCCATGGGAAATTTAGCATTATTCGAAAATACAGTGGGAAAAGAAAATATAGCGATTGGTGACAATTCTATGCGCTACAACACATCAGGCAGTGAAAACGTAGCACTCGGAACTAGTACGCTTTACTCCAACACAACTGGCTATAATAACTTAGCTGTAGGTACAAGAGCATTATTTAGCAACACCACAGGAAATGAAAATACCGCACTTGGTACAACCGCTTTGTATTACAACACAAGCGGAAATGGAAATGTCGCTACAGGAACCAGCGCACTTTACTACAACACAACGGGAATCGACAATACGGCTACAGGAACCAGAGCATTATTCAACAACACAACAGGCTCCTACAACATAGCTACAGGAGTTAATGCACTTTACAACAACACAACTGGATACGATAACATAGGTATTGGCAATGCATCCTTAAATGAAAACCGCGATGGTTATCTAAACTTGGCTATGGGCGATTCCGCACTACATAATAATACTAACGGTCATGAAAATATTGCATTGGGAACTGAAGCGCTGAGAATGAACTCCGAAGGTAGTTATAACACCGCCATAGGTACATATGCGTTGCACGAAAATAACGGCACATACAACATTGCTATTGGAGATGGTGCAATGTATAGCAACACACTTGGAAACAATAACGTTGCAATAGGTGTTGAAGCCTTACGACAAAATCAAGAAGGTTACAATAATGTTGCAATAGGTTTTTCTGCCTTACACGAAAACAACAGCGGTATTTTAAATACAGCAGTAGGTACAAGTGCAATGCGTTCTAACACCACAGGTATAGCCAATACTGCACTTGGAGCTGAAACTTTAAGACAAAATCAAGAAGGAAACAACAACACCGCTATTGGTTATGATGCCTTGCATGAAAATAACTATGGTTCTTTAAATACAGCTATTGGTTCATCAGCTATGCGCGCCAATACATTAGGAAGCAACAACACTGCCTTGGGAGTAAACGCCCTAAGAAGTAATCAAGAATCAAGCTGGAATACTGCTATCGGTTCAGATGCATTACAAAACGATAATGGCGGCGGATATAACGTTGCCGTTGGAAGTAGCGCCCTATTTGCAAACACAACAGGCGAATATAATACTGCCATTGGTGTGGATGCCCTAATTTCAAATACGACCGCTTCATGGAATACTGCAGTAGGTCACCGCGCTCTTGCCCTCAACACAGTTGGAATTCAGAACGTTGCTGTTGGTCAAAATGCCCTAGCCAACAATACAATAGGAGAATATGGTACTGCCATTGGTGTGGATGCGTTACTAAGCAACACTACAGGAAGCTGGAATACAGCCGTAGGTAACTATGCCCTTTCCCTCAACACAGTTGGAACACAAAACGTTGCGATTGGTCATAATGCTTTACAAAACAACACAATCGGAGACCTTGGTACTGCTGTCGGTACAAATGCATTATCAAGCAACACTACAGGAAGCTGGAATACCGCCATTGGAGGTAACAGTCTTGCATATAATACAACCGGAACACGAAACGTTGCTGTTGGTAATGATGCTCTAGGCAGCAACACAATAGGAGACTTGAATACCGCCATTGGTGCAGAGGCATTATCAAGCAACACAATTGGTAGCTGGAATACTGCCATTGGAAATTACAGTCTTGCAAATAACACCACAGGAGTTATCAACGTGGCTATTGGTAACCAGACCTTGCAAGGTAACACAACCGGAGAAGCAAATGTTGCAGTAGGAAATCGCGCATTGGTAAGCAACACTACAGGCAGCTGGAATACCGCCATCGGAAGTGAGTCTCTTGCAACTAATACAACTGGAGTTAACAATGTGGCTATTGGTCAAGCCGCACTATTTATTAACTCAACAGGAGAAAGAAACGTGGCAGTAGGAAATCGTGCATTGGTCAGCAACACAACGGGAGGTTGGAACACCGCCCTTGGTGAGCAAACACTTGCAACTAACTCAACAGGTTTTGCAAATGTGGCCGTAGGCCAGGCAGCATTATTCCTAAATACTGAGGGTGTACGTAACGTCGCCGTGGGTAATAACGCCTTGGGAAGCAACACAATTGGTAGCTGGAATACCGCTTTAGGGTGGCTATCACTTGGATCTAATACAACAGGTGCTGAGAATGTGGCAGTAGGAGCACATACAATGCTACAAAATACAGGAGGCGGAAGAAATACTGCCATTGGTAATGGCTCAATGGAAAGTAATACACTTGGTAGCTATGATACTGCTATTGGATATAGATCTCTTGCTTCCAACACATTGGGATCTGAAAACGTTGCAATTGGTGACATGACCCTCGCCAACAACATTGAGGGAATCCGCAATGTCGCAATTGGTAATGGCACGCTTCAAAACACTACAGCATCTTTTAATACAGCCATTGGCTATATGGCATTAAATGCAAATACAACAGGTGAACTTAACATCGCCATTGGTAATGGCTCAATGGTTAATAACACTACAGGTAATCACAATACAGCCGTTGGTATAAATGCACTATCTTCAAACTTAGAAGGCTGGAACAACGTAGCGTTAGGTGAAAGTGCATTACAAAATAATGTAGCAGCAGAAAATACCGCAATTGGTAATTGGGCACTTATGAACAACACAACTGCCGTTCACAACACAGCACTTGGTTACGGGGCACTTTCTACTAACCAAACATCAACTGAAAACACCGCGGTAGGTTGGAAAGCATTGAATGCAAATACAGGTGAATTTAATACAGCAATAGGAAGTGGTGCACTTATGAGCAACACAACCTCCGGGAAAAATACAGCCTTAGGAACTTCTGCACTTGCCGTCAACACAACTGGCTGGGAAAATACAGCTTTAGGTTTCGGTGCATTATCTACAAACACAGTCAACTACTACAATACGGCCGTTGGGTCATACGCCTTAAACAACAATACCGGAGGAAAAAATACTGCCATAGGTACTTCTGCATTAGTTAACAACTCAGGTGGTTGGGAAAATGTCGCCGTGGGATATCAAGCTTCCTATGCAAACACAACGGGATATTACAATACCACTGTAGGTGCAGGCGCTTTATCGGCAAATACAACTGGAACATACAACGTAGCTATGGGTAACGGAGCCGCAGCAAGCTTAAATGGTGTTGGAAACGTTGTTGTAGGCTCAGCCGGCGCGCTTCTTGTTACAAGCGGAACTAATAATACATTTGTAGGTAACTGGACAGGATCTAACCCACTCCAAGCTCACGACGTAAATAACTCTATGGCCTTAGGTAGCGGCGCATTTACTACAAGAAACAATCAAATAGTAATCGGAAACACCGATATCGAACAAACATTATTAAACGGAAATGTCGGAATTGGTACAACCAATCCGGTTTCAAAATTATCACTTGCCTCAACAGTAGCTCTTGAACACGCGCCAGTACTTGGGCCAGAACTTGTTGATGCTAATAACTGGACAAAAGAATCTGGCTGGACCGGCGATTACAACACAGGATTTAGTCACTACGCGGGTACCTTTACCCTATCTCGCCCTGTTACTGTATATGAAAGAATCGACTACAGAGTATCCTTTACCGTAACAGATAGAACAGCAGGTTCATTTATTATTTCACTTGGTGGAAAAACATCAGGCGAATTTACCGATTCAGGTTCATTTGACTTAAATGCTAACGACAATAGTGCCCCATTAGTATTTACACCAACTAATGATTTTAACGGAAAAATTACTAATATCTCCGTTAAAACAGTTGGTGTGGGGCCTGAATTGACCAATGGCAGTAATTGGTCGTCACAAACTGGATGGACAGGTAACTATAACGACGGATTCACACATACTGCAGGAGATACTGTGGCTCTTACATCCAACTCTATGACACTTACAAGTGGTTCAGATTATTTGGTAATCTTCGATGTTAGAAATAGAACTGCAGGTTCATTTACAGTTAAATTAGCAGATTCAGCTTATTCAACCGAACAAACAGCCAATAACGCCGTATCCTTAAATGTTACTGCAACCAGCGGAGCATTAATTATCACCCCAACCAGTGACTTTGATGGAACAATATATTACATATACGTAAGAAAAGTTGGAAATCAATTACTCTCTGATCAGTTCTGGGTATTGGGCTCTGCTTGGAATGGAAACTTTAACGACGGCTTTACCCACAACCCAGGTGAAGGTACCGATTTATCCAGAAGACTTGATGAAGCTATTGGTAATACTGCCTTAGTAACAGTTAACGTTACTAACCGTACACAAGGTACTGTTTATACAGACTACAGCGGTCAAGTAACAGGTCTTTTACGTGGCTCGGATGGCTGGACAGCATCGGGTTTTGACGTATTTACAGCATCTAGTGATAGTGCCCCAATAATATTTAGACCAAGTGGTGACTTTGACGGAACAATCACTACCTCTGCAATTAGTTTAGGCGCAAATCTATTGCAGCAATCAGCATGGGGATTATCAGGTTGGACCGGAAATTACGCCACAGGATTTACACACGTTGCAGGAATTACAGATAGCATAAGTAGACCTTTAACATTAACAGCAGGTACAGCTTACTTAACAACAGTTACAGTTACAGGTCGCACAGCAGGTTCATTCGACGTTTCCGTAGGCGGAGCTACATATGAAGGTATGGGCTGGACCGGAACAAGTTATGGCGTATTTACACCAGCTAATGACAATGAGCCACTTATCATTACGCCATCAAGCGACTTTAATGGCACAATCTCGAACATATCCGTAAAAGCTGTTGGTGCAGGATCCGAACTCACAAACAGTGCAAACTGGAATAAGGATTCTGGTTGGACAGGTAACTGGACAAACGGCTGGACACATGTCCATGGAACAAAAGCATTATCTAGACCTATGACTTTAGCCTCGGGTGGCAACTATTTCGTACACGTAGTTGCTTCAGGAACCACAACGGGTTCATTCACAGTAACTTTAAGTGGTGCAACATCTGCAGCTCAAACAGGTGAAAATATCATGTACTTAACAACTACCGAAGATAATAGTCCATTGGTAATAACACCAACGGATGATTTTAACGGAAAAATAGAAGGTATATCTGTAAAAGAATTAGGCGATGAAATGACAACAGGTGCTACATGGAATATGGACTCAGGTTGGACAGGAGACTTTAATACCGGATTTACACATATTGCAGGTATGAAATATAACGCACCTTTAACCAGACCAACAAGTGCTGTTACCGGCACAGCATATATGCTAAGCGCTACAGTCACCGACCGCACAGCAGGATCGTTTGACGTTTCAGTAGCAGGTAATGGTACCGGTGGTATGGGCTGGACAGGTACAAATAGTGGTATTTTCACAGCATATTATGACAACGGACCAGTCATCATCGCTCCAACAGGAGACTTTGACGGTACTATATCTAATATTTCAGTTATTGAACTTGGCCCAGAGCTTCTTGACGAAAACGATTGGTCCGAGGTTGCAGGTTGGTCCGGAAATTACAATGACGGATTTACACATACCACCGGAACAACCACATCTTTATATCTACCTACAAGTGTTGTCTCGGGTGATACATATCAGCTCCAGATAGAAAACTTATCAATTTCAGCAGGATCATTTACAGTTTCCATGGGCGGTCAGTCCGTAAATATAAATAACGATAATCACTGGCCCTTAATCACACTTACCCCAACGCAAAACAATGAAAACATCGTTATTACACCTACTCAAGATTCCGATGCGTATATATTTTTGGACTTTTTATCACAAGTCGGCGCAGAACTTACAGGTGCAGACAACTGGACAGTAGAAGCAGGATGGAATGGCAATTATGCCGACGGATTTACACATTATAGCGGTGAGGGAACTAATACAGTATCAAGACCAATGGTCATAGACTCAAGCAGCGATTACAATGTTGCCGTTACAATTACAGGCAGAACACATGGTCAGGTTGACGTAAGCTTGGCCGGAGATTCAAACCTATTCGCATCCAGCTCTTATATAACTATTAATAATTTGGATACTAATGGACCTTTGATATTAACACCAACTGACGATTTCGACGGAACAGTTAAGATTTCTGTAAGACAAACAGGCAATAGGAGCTTCCTACCTGGAAATGATTGGACACAACAACAGAACTGGACAGGTAATTATGCCAGTGGATTTACACATGTTACTGGTAGTACAGCCGACTTAACCAAACCAACAAGCGCGGCTGCAGATACAGAATACTATGTTAGCTATACGGTAACAGGAAGAACAGCCGGATCCTTTACCGTAGACCTAGGTGATGATTATATCAATACTGTTGAAGGTTCTGGAACTATTGTACTAAACCCATATAATAATGATGCTCTACTTAAAATTACACCAACGGCTGATTTTGACGGTACTATCTCTAACATATCTGTAAGACTTAAGGGTAGTGACATGGTCGACGAAAATGACTGGACATCTGACTCTGGATGGTCTGGTGATAACAGTACGGGTTTTGTACACGCAGGTAACACCAACGTCATGACTATGCCTATGACCGTCACTCAATACGACAAATACTTGGTAGCTGCAACAATCACCGGGCGTACTGCAGGAAGCTTTGGCATAGTTTTCGCAGGCAACCCATTCTGGTTCTGGCACGATAGCCAAACCGCTACATTCGAAGCCTTAGTGGAAGACGGACCATTTGAAATACACCCAGACGCTGACTTTAATGGCCTGATGAAGTTTTCAATCAAACACTTGGGTGCTGAGCTTGTCGACACTAACGACTGGACAGCCGAAACACCATGGACAGGTGACTACAATGCAGGTTTCACACATACTCCAGGCACAGAGGTATATACATTATCCAGAAACATGGATATTACAGCCGGAAATTCATATAAGACAACATTTACAGTATCAGGACGCACACAAGGTTCATTTACGATTGGTTTAGGTGGAACAACATCAGGTAGCTTCACTGATACAAATACATATGTAAACACAGCTACAACCACAGGGCCACTTATTATCACTCCAACAGCTGACTTTGATGGAACAATTTCAGCTATCTCTACCCTACCCGTCGGCTCTGAACTTACCGACTCTAGTAGTTGGGTTGAAGCTTCCGATTGGTCTGGTACTTACGCAACAGGATTTACACACACTGCAGGTGAAGGAACAATGACCGTATATAGAGATATGAACAGTATTAATGCAGCTAATGCATACATAATATCTTTCACAATAACTGGAAGAACAGCTGGTTCATTTACAATTGGTTTAGGAGGAACAACATCATCTAGTTATATAGAAACAGGATCCATTGAGCTCACAACCGTATCAAATAATGGAAGACTTATCTTCACACCAACCAACGACTTTGATGGAAAAATTTCTAATATTTCAGTTAAACATATTGATAGCAGAACTTATGCCGCTATCTTCAGCATTTCCGATAGTACAAATGCTGTAAACTTTGAAATTAGATCAACCATAGCCGCTATGAATAATACCTTCATTGGTGTTGGCGCAGGTGCAGCATATACAGGTGGCGACAACAATATAGCAGTAGGAAACCACGCACTAGGTTCTAATACAACTGGAAATAGAAATTCCGCATTTGGAAGCTACGCTTTGATAATGAATACAGGCGGAGAACAAAATACCGCATTAGGCTTGAGCGCTCTTTACAGCAACACCGTCGGTTCACAAAATACCGCTGTTGGTGGATATGCACTTAATTCTAATACCACAGGAAACTTAAATAATGCATTTGGAGATTATGCATTGTTTTCAAACACAACCGCCAGTTACAACTCCGCATTTGGACTTAATGCGCTATATCACAACACAACGGGCGAAAACAATAATGCATTCGGAGACTACGCATTAACAGCAAATACAACCGGATATGATAATGTAGCATTTGGTAAAGAAGCATTAGCAGCCAACACAACTGGTATAGCAAATGTTGCTGTGGGTAATGGAGCTCTTTGGAGTAATTTAACAGGTGAAAGAAATACGGCTATTGGCACAAGCGCACTTAGCAACAACACTACAGCTTGGGAAAATGTTGCTATTGGAACATATTCCTTACTAAGCAATACCACAGGTGGTCAAAACGTAGCCATTGGTGCATTCGCTTTGAACAATAATATAAGTGGTTTTTCCAACGTTGCTATTGGAAAAGAAGCTTTGTTCTACAACGTTAGTGGTGGTTCTAACACGGCTATTGGAAATCAAGCACTTTACCAAAATACGGATGGCAGCTGGAATGTAGGAATTGGTTTAAATGCTTTATCAAATAATAAAGGCTCACGAAACACAAGTATTGGTGTTCATTCAGCCGAGGGCATTTCCTCAGGAGAAAGCAATACATTTATCGGTGCATATGTAGCCACAAATGCATTACAAAAATTGGATGTTCAAAATTCAATAGCTATTGGCGATAACACATTTACAACTGCCGATAATCAAGTTGTACTTGGTAACGATTCTATTTCCACAACACTCTTAAAAGGTAATGTTGGAATTGGTACTACAAACCCAACCACCAAACTCGCATTTGCCTCAACCGAAGACCTTGAACACGCTCCAATACTTGGCGCCGAAATGACCGATGCAACCGGCTGGACCAAAGAATCTGGTTGGACCGGTAATTACAACACAGGATTCGCCCACTCCAGCGGTACATTCACATTATCAAGACCAATGACGGTTGCCACAACCAATACTTACAGAGTTTCATTCACTGTCACAGACAGAACAGCTGGATCAGTTAATGTAACCTTGGGTGACCACGTAACTTCAGGAATCACTGACACGACAGTATTTAATACAACAATAGATACCGACAATGCCCCATTGATATTCACACCAACAACAAACTTTAACGGAACAATTTCAAATATTTCCGTCAGGCTGGTTGGTGCCGACTTAGTAGATGAAAACGGTTGGGTTATGCAATCTGGCTGGACCGGTAATTACAACACAGGATTCGCCCACTCTTCCGGAACATTTGCACTATCAAAAGAAATGTCGATAGACGTAGGAAATGTCTACAGAATTGATGTAACCGTTGCAGGTGCAACAGCAGGAACATATTCTATAGGGCTTGGGGGCGAAACAGCTGCAGGATACTCTGGTACCGGAACTGCAACACTTACAGCATCAGTAAAAAACGGCCCACTAATATTCACACCAACAGATGACTTTAACGGCACAATAACAGCTATTAATGTCCGCATTGTGGGAAGTGAAAATTTGGATGAATACGCTTGGACAGTTGGTTCAAGTTGGGATGGAAACTTTAATGATGGATTTATACATGCCGCTGGTGATGGCACAGATACAATATCAAGACCTGTAGGTACAACAATCGATGAATCATACCTAGTATCCTTCATAGTCACAGGTCGCACAGCAGGTTCATTCACCGTTGGCTTGGGTGGACAAACATCAGGGACACTAACTGATTCAATTAGCTACGTCGTCAAAGCTACAGAAGATAAGGGTCCTTTAATATTCACACCAACCGACGACTTTGACGGTACTATTTCAGCTATTTCAGTAAAAACATTAAGTGCCAACCTAACTAATGACACATTATGGTCAACTGAATCAGATTGGTCCGGAAACTTTACTGATGGATTCATACATGCCGCAGGTAGTACATTTACATTATCCAGAACAGTTGCAACTGACTCAGGACTATCTTATTTGGTCTCCTTTACGATTGCAGATCAAACTGCAGGTTCTGTGGTATTAGACATGCAAGATGCGCCATCAGGAAGTTATTCAACCGACAACTCCTACTCCGTGATACTAACTTCATATGACTACGACGAGCCATTAACATTTACTCCAACAGCCGATTTCGACGGAACTATTTCGGGCATTTCAGTATTGCCATTAGGCAGCGAATCCACAAGTTCTGCTAACTGGACAATGGCTTCCGACTGGACAGGAAACTATAACGACGGTTTCACACATACAGCTGGTGAAGGCACATTTACAGTATTTAACAATTTGCCACTCACAAACGGTGAATCATATATTGTTAAATTCTCAACAACAGGTAGAACCAATGGCGATGTGAGTTTATCCTTGGGTGGAACCACTTCAGCAGACAGTCCATATTCCTACAACAGCAATTTTATAGCAGATATAACTGTAACCGATAACACTAAACCATTGGTATTCACACCAACCAGTGATTACGACGGTACTATTTCAAATATCTCTGTCAAACACATCATTAGCAGAAAATACAACGCTCTTGTAAGTGTTATCGACAGTACAGGCGCCCTAAACTTTGAAATCCGCTCCTCTACTGCCGCCAAAAACAATATGTACATTGGTGTAGATGCAGGTTCTCACACAACAACAGGTGAAAGTAACTTAGCCCTAGGTAAATACTCACTTGCTGCTGTTACAAACGGTTACAACAACACAGCAATTGGTCTAAACGCGATGCTTTCAACAACCACTGGCGCATACAATACCGCATTAGGTATAAACGCTTTAGAGAATATGGTTAATAGCAGTGGCAACGTAGCAATAGGTGAAAGTACACTTAACTCACTAACAGATGGTGCATATAACACCGCTATCGGAATGAACGCGGGCGCAGCAATAACTACAGGAGAAAACAATATATTTATTGGTTATGCCGGGTTTATGGGTAATCAGAAAGTCGACGCAATGAATTCAATCGGTATAGGTAACGGCGTATCTACAACCAAAGATAACCAAGTAATACTAGGTAACACCAGCATTGTTGAAACACTCCTAAATGGAAACGTCGGAATCGGTACAACAAATCCAAACTACACATTAACTGTTAACGGCCAACCAGCAGCCAACGGTTTCACCGCATTTACAAACTACTCAGATAGTAGATTAAAAGAAAACATTAGCTACTTAAGTGGTGGATACCTTGATAAGATCATGCAATTACAGCCATCAACCTTTAACTACAATGCCCTATCTGGTTATGACGATAAAACAAGAGCCAGAACCATAACAGGCTTTATTGCTCAGGATTTACAAAAAGTATTCCCAGATATGGTTGGTAAAACCACTATCAAAGGTACCGAATACCTTGATACCAACCTATCAGCCTTACAAGTTTACTTAGTAAAAGCCATGCAAGAACTTAATGCTAAGGTTGATAGTCAAAATGCAGCCAATGCTGAACTTGCCAGAGAACTTGGATTAACTGACGAATCTAGCCAATCCTCCGAAACAAGTGAAACAAGTCAATCAAGTAGCTCAGCTAAAGCTTCCAATACCATATTGGATACTATTACCAAGGCCATTGCTGACTTTAAAGACACTATTGGAACCCTTGGTATGACAACCATAAAAGATGAAAATGGCAACGATGTATTAAGAGTAACAAGTGATCTAAGTGTCATGGGCAACGCAACATTCGCTGACGTAAAGATCACAGGCAACTTAATGGCCGGTTCTATCAAGATCGATACCATAGCTAACGCCATAAACGTACTCGGTGCTTCCTGCTACAGTGAATCAACCGATATCACCAATAAAGCCCTATGCGAAAGCCAGACACTCTACTTACAAAGTAAAATGGCTGGAAATGTTGATATGTTTAACGGAAAGATCGTTCTTGAACCAAACGGAACTATCAATGCAAAGGTCGTAGCTGCTGAGCAATACAAGGTTAAACACAATACCAACGGTAATGACTCAATTGGAAGTGCTCAAATTAATACAGGCGACAAGGCCGTAACAATAAACAGCTCACTAATAAAAACCGATTCTAAGGTATTCGTAACAGCTACAAGCACAACAAATGGTCAAATGCTTGTAGTAAGCCAAAAGAACGAAGGCACATCATTTACAGTCTCAGTCGACAACAGTGTTGATACAGACGTCAAATTCGACTGGTGGATTGTAAACGTCGAATAAATATAGTAAACTACGCAGGTAACCAAAGACAGCAAGGATTTTCCCCTACTCTTTTGCTCAAGAGTTCCACGGAAAATGTAAAAATCTTGCCGAGGTAAACCACGTTAATAAGGCCGTAACCACAAGGGTTTAGGCTAGGTTTAAACTCACCGTTTTTGGTGGGTCTTTTTTTTATTTAAAAGTCCCAAATGTTTTTGTATTAAATTTGGAGATAAAAATGCCTAACAGCAAAAACAAACAGGCCGTAGAAAGCCTTGAAGATAAAATCTCTAGAGCTAAATCCGTCACTATAACTGACTACCGCGGACTTTCCGCACAGGCAGTTAACGAACTTAGAGCTAGAATGCTAGAAAACAATGCTGAGGTTGTTGTTACAAAGAACACATTGCTCAAGGTAGCAATGAAAAATGTAAAATCAACAGCTGCACTTGTGGAATCAGCAGAAAAAGATCTTGAAGGACCTACAGCTACGATTTTTGCTTACTCGGATGCAATAAACCCAATAAAGGCCGTTTACGAGTTCATAAAGAAATTTGAACTTCCAAAAGTAAAAGCCTCAATTATTGACGGTGTATATAACACAGCCGAGCAAGTAGAAGTGATAAAGAGTTTGCCATCAAGAGAGCAATTATTGGCTCAAATTATTGGCGGATTTCAGTCACCAATTAGAGGTTTTGTTACAGTTTCAGGCGGTGTTCAACGTAAGTTGGTCTACGCTTTAAACGCTGTAGCAGAAAAGAAGAAAGCTTAGTAATTAATTTAGTTTTTAGGCGCTAAGTAGCAACTACAAAGCGCGAAAACCGCGGAAGGCGGTAAACATTATATGGCAGATTTAAGTAAAAATGCAGAAAAAGTAATGGAACTTGTTGAACAAATGACAGTTCTAGAACTTAACGATTTAGTAAAAGCTATGGAAGAAAAATTTGGAGTCTCAGCAGCAGCACCAATGATGATGGCAGGAGCTATGCCAGCAGCAGCCGCAGCTGAACCAGCAGAAGAAAAGACAGAATTTGATGTCATCTTAAAGGAAGCAGGAGCAAACAAGATCGGTGTTATTAAAGCCGTAAGAGAAATTGTTCCTACATTAGGATTGGTAGAAGCTAAAAACTTAGTAGAAGCAGCTCCTAAAGCAGTTTTAGAAGGTGCCAAAAAAGATGCAGCCGATGCAGCTAAGAAGAAATTAGAAGAAGCCGGTGCTAAAGTCGAACTTAAGTAAGAACTGCGCTCGTTGATTTGGCTACGCCAAATTAATAACTCGCTAAAACAAGGAATCCCGCGAAAGCGGGATTTTTTGTGGCTAAAGAGTAGGTGACAAAAATTGACAAATATACCTGGCGCTTCGCATCCTTACACTAACGAAACTGTCTGACCATCATAAGATTCCTTGACCCATTCACGTAATTTCCCAGCAGCTTCCGCAGGACTTGCACGATCACTAACCCAAATACCTGCGCCTAATTCTAGGCCACCCATAACCTTTATATGTGCAATAAAACCAACATGCCAGTGGTAAGGATCATATTTTTGAGAATGAACCCAAAAGTTACGATCAGGTCGATCAAACATTTTATCGTAAGCGTAACAAGCGGCCTTAAGCATACGTGCAAAGTCGTTAATTTCCATTTCATCAATGTATTCAAAGTTTGGTCTATGCGCTTTTGGAGCCAATACCATTTCAAAACTCCAACGGGACGCTGCGGGAACAAGTAAAACAAAGTGTTTTGATTCGAAAATTAGCTTTTCTTTTAATTCAATTTCCTCTTTGATCATGTCGCACCAATAACAAGTATTGTGCTCATTTAAATATCTCAAAGCTTTCTGCTTTTCCAACTCTATAATTCCTGGAAACCCTGGCAAAGCTATTAACTGTGAATGAGGATGCAATATGGAAGCACCAGCTTTACCGCCGCGATTGTTGAATATTAAAACTTCACGATTCTGCGATGTGTGGTAATTGGTACGCGCTAAATAAGCACGAATAAGTCTTACATTTTGTTCATGGGATAATTCAGCAATATCCTTGTCGTGCAATGGTGAATGAATAATGATTTCGTGATAATCAACAATTGGAAATTTATTTAAAAATACTCGAACATTCCAATCATCTGAATCTTGATAGATAGATGCAGTGGTCTTAGCCTCATTACCTTTACAAAAAATGCATGTAGAAGGATCGTGGGGTGCCGTAGCAGGTTGTGGTGTGGCTGTGGCGGGAGTTGCAACAGACTTATCTAGCGAGGCACCAACAGCACCTGTTTGATCAGTGCGTTTAACACGATTGGTTGCGAGTATTGTTGGTACTCCAGTTAATTCATCAAAAATAAATGTTCCCATGGGCAGTTTGGTAGTCCTTAGTGTTTATTGTCTGGACTTTATTATCCTTTCATAAAGTTTAGCATATTCAACAGCACTTTTCGTCCAACTAAAATCTTGAATTAATGTGGTATTAATAATTTCCTTCATATCTTCCGGCGAACTATAAAGCTCCATAGCACTTCTCAGTGAACCACGTAAGGCGTCGGCTGAATATTCGTCAAATGACAAGCCATTAACGTGGTCTATAACAGTGTCTTTAAGACCGCCTACGGCATGAACAATAGGCACGGTTCCATACCACATGGCAATTATTTGTATTAAACCACAAGGTTCATATTTGGATGGAATTAGTAAAAAGTCACTTCCTGCGTAAATTAAATCAGCAAGTTCTACATCAAATTTATTTGTAATTGAGACCTTACCTTTGAGTTCTGGCTGGTTACAAAGTTCTTGGTACTTAACTTCCCAAATCTTGTCACCACTTCCTAAAAGCACAAATGCTCCGCCGTTTTTTACAATGTCAGGAACAGCCTCTAGCAATATATCTAATCCTTTTTGATTGGGATCCACGCGACCTATAAATGAAAAAATTGGACGATCTTCGGTGTAAGTTAAATTTAATTTTTCCATTAAGCGCTTTTTGATTTTTGGTTTCTCGGTTTGCCAATTATTTTGGTCATACGATCTTGGAAATGCTTTGTAGTCAATTCCGTTTATTATTCCTGTTATACGCCCGACACGATCATTTAAGATATCAACAAGCTTTCCTCCAAATTCAGGAGTTAATATTTCTTTTGCATAACTTGGCGAAACTGCATTAACAAAATCAGCGGACGTTACACCTTGTTGAATCATGTTTAAATCGCCGTCAGCTATGTCCCAATCGATTAATGCGTGCTCACCCGGCACTATTCCTACCTCACGTACAATCGATGCATCACCGATGCCCTGGTACATTAAATTATGAATTGTAAATAAAGTTGCGGGTCGTGAATCTCCCATAGCATCTTCAAGCAAATGAGTAATTAAACCGGTGTGCCAGTCATTACAATGTACTAGGTCATAAGTGTTAAATTCGGATGCAATAAAAGTTACAACAGCGGAATCGAAAAAAGAAAACATTTCAGTTTCGGAAATTGTTTTAGCGTAAGCATTTGTACCACCAGTTGAAAAATATTTATCATTCTTCAGCATAAACACATCAACATTTGAATCAGGAAGCTTGGCTTTATAAACATCAACTGGAATAGTTTCGCCATTAAACTCAACGTCAATAACATGACTTTTATAAATATCTATATTTTCTATTTTTGCTAAAGGAAAGTAAGGAACAACAACGTCTGCGTTTACGCCCAGTTTTTCTAAAGCTTTAGGTAACGATCCTATGACATCACCTAAACCACCTAACTTAATTATTGGAGCAACTTCTGAGGCAGCGAGAAGTATTTTCATATTGTAATTTTAATCTCTTTGTTCGGGTTGTCCACCGCGGATTTGGTGAAACTTTTCAGTATATTTATCTAACATTCTTTCTACTTCACCATTACCTATTTCGATTCTAAGGAGATCAACAGCATTCATGGTTTCAAAAATATCTAATTTATTTTCAATTTTAAATAACGCATCTCTCCACATCATGGCTTTTTCATATTCGCGTGTTTTAACTGCTTTCTGCTCTTGATCTTTAAACATAGAAATAAATGCTTCATAAACTGCTGCCTGATGTCCACCTTTCTCTAAGGTTCTTTCTTTAAATGGAATTCGTTGATATTCATTTCGTTGGCGATTCATTTCTCTTATCTTTCCGGTGCGTTGCCAATCAAAAGCTATGGACACAATTGTCTCATAATATCTACTTGCAGTTTCTAGTGAAGATTTGTCTACGTTTGGAACACTTCTTACCAAATCAAGGAGTTTAAATGCGCCATCTTCAATCATCTCGATACTCCACCACGGTTTAGCACACGCCCACCAGAAGTGATCGCTAGCCAAAGCAACATCCATCTTTTTTCTTAACATTTCATAACCTTGTATGTCTGGAGAAACGCTTTTTACAAGCCCCAAGGCAAGATTTAAAAATTCCCACTGGTTTTTATGTATGACATTTGTAGGATCTTGCCAAGAACAAAATTGAACCCCATCAGAAATATCTTTGTAACTACTTGCCCACGTAGATGCGACAATGTTTACCTTTTCTACCGGGAGACGCATTTGGTTTTCGGCAAGAAAATCAGAAATTTTCTGAGTATTAAAATTATCTTTACGCATTATTTCAAATAAAAGAGTTTCAAGACCAGGTCTATGATGGCCAAAGGTTTCTCCATCCATACCTGTGACCAAATAATCACGTGATTTAAACTCTTCCTTTAAAGCTTCCTTTATTGTTTCAGGCGTTCTAGCAACAGCAGCCATGACTAAGTTACTAACACGACGATCTCTAAAGAATAGTTTTAAGCCTGTATCCGCAGTTTCATACAACTTGGCAGGAGATGGCGAAGACTTACCACCAGCGTAAGCTATCTCATCAAGTACAATCCATGAAAAACCTGATTCTTTTATGACAGCATTAGCGGTGGGACTGTATGCCATTTCGGGAGGAAAAAATCCTTTTGGGTTGATATCTTTATTCACATAAAACTTAAGAGCTTCCGTGTTTGTCTTTATTTGTCTGCTTAATTCGTCAGCTGGAATAAGTGGTACTAAAGCGTGGTACATGCAAGAACCTGTTAATTCTACTTTACCCTCGGCAACAGACTGGCAAATTAAATCTATTAAATTATGATATTTGAACTTGTCGAAAAGCTCTAATAACGATCCGGAAATGTTAATGGTTAGTTGTGCGTCTGGTGTCTCATTAATTTTTTTAAATATGGGTAAATAGCTCTGTGTTACCACAGCCTCAAGAACATCGAATTGTTGAGTAGCAGGTTGATAGAAGTGTAAGAAGTTTAACCATTTCATATGCGTCTATTATATACCTATAAGCTTATAATAGGGCTTTTATATCTTGGAGCTTTGCAGCGATCTCATCACCAAGTTTTGTATCGTCTAGAGAACGCGCTAACGTCATGGCAATATCTAACGAGCTATTAATCATACCAGGGTGATATAGTGTTTTTCCATTTGGCAGGGTTTGTCTAGAAGACCACCAGTATTTATCACTGTTCATGAATTTAAGTAAGAGTACCGTATTTTGAATACTCGCTACAATCTTTTTGTCTTCAATTGGCGCTAAGGCACTATCTTTCCATATTGGAGTGTTTGTATAGTCACTTAAATCGCCCTTAGCATAGTCAGGTCGTACAGTGTTAAGTAGAAGTGTCTCTAAATTCCATAATAGTTTCTGAAGGTCGTTGTCCTGAATGTCCCAATATGGATATATATTTCCACAAGCGATATCTGCATCAGAGGCTCCCCAGGTGGATTCCACTACTCCGGAAATATCCTTAAATGTCATGTAGTCCATTGAGTCGGAAACGGAAAGAACATCAATACCTTCTTCAGAAAGAATATCTAAAACAGATTCTAGAAGATAAATACCATCTTTGTAGTGATGTCCAAAAGTTTCGCCATCAAGTGCTACAACAACTGCTGACTCTCTATGTTTCAAGCCTCTAACGTAATTACTAATATCTTGTGTTTCCAGATCGCGCTTAAATGAAAGAATGTTACTAAAGTCACGATCTCTGATTACAAGTTTAGTTTCCAAACCAGCTAAATTATAAGCATCCGACTTAGAACGATCCATTTTCACTTCCCATGGAAGCGCAGTTTCATCGGCAAGAATCCAATTGTAACCAAATGAATCAATTAACTTTGCAACGTTATTACTTACAGCAAGCTCAGGAGGAAAGAAACCATTAACATTCTTTAATAGAAATGTAGGTTCACCTTCAAACCCACGATGTGCTCCAACATAATAACCAAGGCCATACTCGTTTAAAACAATTTGTTTTTCAGCATATACAGTAGGTATCTTTGTTAATAAAGAATGATAAGCAGCACAACCAGTTAGCTCTACACGATCTTGATTATGTAACTCTTTTAAGTCACTTACCCAATCAGCATGTCCATATTTATCCATTAATTCAAAAAGACTCAATGGAACGTTTAAAGTAAAATGAACGCTCTTTTTATTTTTTATTAGTTTTAGTAATGGAAGATAGCACTCAGAGTAAACCTGTTTGAATACAGTCTCCTCCTGTGTGATAGGTTGATAAAGATGAAGTAAAATTGCCACTTTCACATTCAATATTATGTAGTAAAGACTGGGTGTTGTCAAAGGGAGGCAAATTGGGCAAAAAAAAAAGAAACGCAAAAGTTGAAGAATAGGATCCGGAAAAGACGGCTTCTTATAATCCTGCCCACATCATAAGAAACTTTAATGTCTATTCCGGATCTCAGCCTTCAACTTGCAAAAATACTAACAAATAATTATAGGCTTGTCAAATAAGTCCAAATGCACCCTCTAATGTGCCGTCACGAAGCCCTCCGGACAGTCTCAAGGTCGTCGCGTTTTCATATAATTTCACATATTCACCTGCACTAAATCCCCAGCTAAAGTCTTCGTACATATCGGCAATCACTAGGCTACTCCAAATATGAGGGTGCTTATGTAATTCGTACGCACGTGCTATTTGTCCATATAAAGAAAGCTCATTGAAGTCGTTAAATACAAATCCAGTACCGGTTAATTTAACGGCATCAAAGTCGGTAACGATGTCAGATAATCCTCCAACTTTACGAACGATTGGCACAGATCCATAGCGCATTCCCTCAATAGGAACGATACCACAAGGTTCGAATCTAGATGGAACTACCATACAATCACTACCTGCAAATACCAACTTAGGTAATGTGAAATTCGGGTAAGTATGTATGCCAACTTTCTTTGGAAACGCCTGCTTAAGCTTCTGCAAATGCTCTATCAAGTTCCAATCACCAGCGCCAACTTGTACAAATTGTATGTCAAATTCTTTCAATGCCTGTTTCATAACCGAAATTAGCATATCAACACCCTTCATAAAGTCTAAACGCCCAACATATCCAAAAACCATAGTGTCAGGGTTTACGGGCAAATCAAATTCTTTTTGAAGAGCAGTCTTATTAGCACTGCGTGCGGCCAAAGAATTTACGTCATAGTTTTTCGCAATAAGCCGATCCGTTAAAGGATTGTAATCATCGTAATCAATTCCATTAACAATTCCAAAAAGTTTGCCGCGTAGTTCTAATAATAATTTATCTAAACCCTCGCCAAATTCCGGAGTTAATATTTCTTTGGCATATGTTTTGGAAACTGTGTTAACCGCATCCGCATATAAAATACCTCTGCGCATAAAATTTAATGTGAGCGTTCTATCAGAGAAAAATGAACCAAAGCGAGAACGACCATCATCATAGTTAAGTTCAGATACATGGCGATGATCAGCAATACCCTGGAATGCCAAATTATGAATTGTATAAATGGTAGAAATATCCTTGAGCAAGGCATCGTCTTTATAGGTACTCTTTAGGTAACAAGGAAGCGCACCAGTATGCCAGTCATTACAATGTATGACATCGGGAACAAAGATCTTTGTCTTAATGAATTCTATAGCACCTCTGGAGAGTAATAAAAAGCGAGTAGGATCGTCGCTATAGCCATAAACGTTAGCTCTTTTTTCAAAATATTCTTGATTCTCTAAGAAATAAAATGTCACACCACTGTCAGTTTTTAATGTCTTAACATTACATATAAGTTCTGGCGTTGTGGGATCATCTGTAGGAACACGTAACCCTACAAATGCTGTATCCATAGGATATACATTGGAATCTATAAGTCCAAATTTTGGAATAAAGACGCGAACGTCACAACCTATTTTAACAAGGGCTTTGGATAAATTGGCAATAACGGATCCGGCACCGCCAACTGAGGCGTAAGGTGATGCTTCTGCGGAAACCATTAGAACTTTTAACTTCTTAGCTGAGTTCATTGCCCTATTTTAACACAAAAGAGGACCGCATATTAAGCGGCCCTCTAAAAAGTCAACAATTGTACTAAACTTAGCCAATAATACTTTGGGCTTCATCTATCAATGAATCGTCTGCAGAAGCCTTAATATCTTTACTTAGCTTGTTTTTTGCAACGACATATAAGCCATGAAGTTCGTCGCGGTTGTCATATATAGAACTTTCATCGGCAACGATCAAGCAAAGTTGAGCGTTATTTTCGTCTGAAGGTGTGAGCATTAATACCCTTTCATAGAAATCTTTATCTTTATTTTTCACGTAAACATGCAACATGCTAAATGGTTTTATAGCTTTATATAATGACAAACCTGCACTTAAGGTGAAAGCATAGCTTAATCCGGAATTACGTGATGTTTTGTCAATGTTTTGGGCAATATCTTTTAAACCACCTAATCTACTTCTAAAGTAAAGTCTTTCTTCTGTAGGTGCAGCTACTGGTGCAGAAAATCCTGTAAAACTTTCACGAGCAAAAGTTGGTGCACTTGGCATAGACACTTGTTCCCTAACTTCACGTACTGGCGTTGGCGTAGGAATTGGTGCGGGAGTAGATTCTTCAAATTTACGGGCGGCTTCTCGAAATTTTGCTAGCCAATCAATAGGTTCAGCAACTGGTTCGGCTTCTGCCTCTGGTGCCATTTCACGCTCCGACACAAAAGGAACTTCTTTCACCGGTTGTCGTGCCTTTTCTTCGAATACAGGTCTAACAGGCTGAACTGGCTTCTCTCTTTGTACATATTCTTGCACGACAGGTCTCTGTACTGGCGTACGGGAAATTTCCGCAGCAGGCTCCTCGCCATTTGGGTATAAAAAGTCAATAATGTTCTGCTTTGTAAAGCGATGTCTGCCAGTAGCAGTCTTTACCTCAGGAACCAACTTACTTTCTTCTATATATCTGTAAACAGATCTCAAACTTACACCAAGAATATCTGCGACTTCGGAAGACGTATATAATTTATCATCAAGTTTTATCATGACTAAATGAAAACACGTGTAACAATGCATGTCAATAGATGTCGAATGAAGATTAAAACTAATTTAAATTATTTGAGAGATGCAAAGAATACCTTTAATGGAAAAAGCGGAAATGCGTTCATAATTCTTCTATAACGCCACGGCTGCATGATAAATTTATATAGCCACTCGAGTCTGCTATTACGGTACATGGCAGGTGCTAACTTATATATACCGGTAATGTAATCAAATGTGCCTCCAACGCCGATGCTTACGTTTGCTAACACTTTAAAATTATTGCGCACAATCCATTTCTCTTGCTTTATGTGGTTGTATGCCACAAAGAGAAAATCGAGACGTTGAACACCTTTGTTACTCATACACTCTTTGATGTAATTAACGGTAACTTCGTCATACTTTTCCTCGTATGTAAATTGCGACGTTGCGCCAATTATATTTACATTAGGATATTTCTCCTTAATTTTAATAGCTGCCAAAGTGGCGAAATCATAATCCGGATTCTTTACAAAATTTCCTTTATTGTCACGTGGCCAACCACCTAATAAAAATATACTGGCATTTGTCATAGACGAGAGTTCGCACAATCTATCAGTTAATTCAACACCACTTATGGTATCCCCCAAATGTGCATTTCTAAACATGGAAGACATACCTAACCACACGCCATAAATAAATGAACGAAATCCTAAAAAAATATTTTTCTGAAACTTACTAACGTGTTCTAAATATGCCTTAGCAAATAAAACACCATTTCCGTCAGGAACTGATAAATCTGCAGCATTAATTATTTCTTTAAAGGCACTATCCTTTTGCGCGTCCATAATGAACTCAGGATTTGTAGTACATATATAGTGACACTTACCATCTTTCAGATAGTCATCCTTTATAATAGAGAGTACGTTTGGCACAGTTAGCCCAAAAGCCACTTTAACGCCTAATATGTCCTTAACAGAATAATTCATTACATGATTATACTAGCCTTTTGATAATCCTGTGTTTTCGAGTAAAATAGACGCATGAATCAAACTCACAAATCACGCCTTTGGGTCTTAGAAGGAATTCTCACACTTGTATTAATATTGGGAGCTACTACAGTCCTATATCTACATACATCAGGATATAGATTGAATTTAAGCAACAATAAACCAGGCCAAAGTACAATTGATCTTAATAAGACAGGTATGATTAGCGTTAAATCTATCCCCGACTCCGCTTCAGTCTATTTAGATGACAAGTTAGTAACTGCTACAAACGACACTATGTCAGGTATAACACCGGGCACACACAAACTAAGAATAGTAAGAAAAGGATTTGTTGATTGGACCAAAGATATAGATGTCTACCAAGACCTAGTTACAGATATCACAGCTATACTCGTTTCTCAAAGTCCAAGCTTAGAACCTTTAACAAATACAGGGGCAAAATTCCCAAAGATCTCACCTACTCTAAATAAATTAGCCTACTTCTCACAAGATAAAGAGAAACCAGGAATTTGGGTAATCCCCCTCGGCGGTACAGGCATAAACTTATTTAGATCAACACCTACTATTGCTATACAAGACACAAGGTTTACCAAGTATTCCTCAGGCATAACTATTGAATGGGCACCAGATGAAAAAGAATTACTAGTTCAAGGAAGCGGTGTTTCAAGTCAATATTATTTAGTAGATTTACAAACAAATACAGCACAAACAACATCATCTCCACAGCTAGTCAGAAGCAGCTGGGCCAACACCGAAATGAAAAAAAGAACCGATTTTGTAGCCAATATGGAAGTTGCAGATAATATTAAACAACTCGCTACATCACCTAAATCCATTTGGGCTCCAGATAATAAGAAATTTTTATATACAATTCAAAACGGAAACCAATTGGAATATAGAGTTTATGATTTTGAAAAACCAATTCCTGTAGGTGAAAAAGACGACACCTTAGTATTAACTACAAACGTAACCGACGCTCAACCAAAAATTAGCTGGTACTCAGATAGCTTTCATCTTATTTTGGTCGAAGGAAATGTAGAAAAAGACAAAAAAGGTTCTATCAGCTTGATTAGAATAGATGGCACAAATAAAGTAGAAATCTATAACAACACGTTGTACTCCGACAGTGTATACAGCGCACCAAGTGGTGATAAAGTGATTATCCTAACATCATTTAAGTCAGGCGATCAAACCGATCTATACACAGTAGGAATTAGATAATAAATTGCTAGCGCTATTACTAAAGAACTTCTTTTAGTTTTGCGGTGATAATCAATCTATTTAAAGTTGTTCCCGGTGGATCACATGTCTGCAGAGTCAACAGTGGTTCGATCGTGGGACGTGTTAGTGGAAAAGTATTCCACCCGCCAACAATTTCTTTATTCACTACTATATATACGTAGTCGGAATTTTTATAAAACACGTGGATAGGATCACCGATACTCAATTGATGTAATAAATTAAAAACAGTGGCATAACCGCCAAGATCCCAGAAACCCAATGAAGTATGGGCAAAGAGATAAACGTTACTTGGTGACTTTGTAGGATAGTCAGAAGTTATTGCCTGCGCGATACCATGCTGAAGTGCCTCTTTATAAGCTTCTTCGTTATCAACTGGCACATCAGCGACAATAGGTGCGTTAACACCAATCTTTTCTATCACTAAAGAAAAATCTTTGTTAACAGGGGTAATTTGAATTGGCGTAGAAGTTAAGAATCGAGCAAATGCGGAATCTTTTTCTCCGCCGGAAGTACTTAAAGACATTTGTTGATTCTTAAATTGCTTTAAATAAAACCAAACTTCGTCCTTTATTAACGGACCAAACGAGGCAACAATAAAAAATATTCCTATTATAATTAGCAATGCGGAAAATTTAAGTTTCGATTTGAACTTATACACACTATTATTGTACAATAACCAGATGAAAGTTTTAAAAATTGGAGCAATTTGGTGTCCCGAATGTTTAGTAATGCGACCCGTCTGGAAAAAGATTGAAGCACAAAATCCTTGGTTAGTAACTGAGTATTACGAATTCGACGACAATAAAGATATTGCTATAAAATACAATCTCGAAAAAGCAGTTATCCCAACATTTATTTTTCTTGATAAAGATAATAATGAAATCACTAGATTTGTAGGCGAAGTTGAAGAAAAAGATTTATTAAAAGCCGTTTTAGAAAACAAAGATAAATGAAAGCATTCTTTAAATATCTCATTATAATAGTAACTCTGTGCGTAACTTTGACTACAATAGTACCAGCACGGGCGCAGGAACAGACAAAAACACTCAAAGTTTATCTATTTCACTCAAAGATTTGTCCTCACTGCGTAAAAGAAATAGCATTTTTAAATAGTATTGCTTCAAAATATCCAACCGTAGACTTTCAAAAATATGAATTAACCACAAGTTCCGATAATTTAAATCTTTTTGTGGCTGTAGGAAATAAGTTAAATCAAACCTCGGGCGGCGTACCATTTTTGGTAATTGGTAACGAGCCCATCGTAGGATTTAATGACGAATCCACAACCGGAGCGGAGATTGGGGATAAAATTAATGCAGCTCTAGCAAATCACCCACAGGATGTTGTTGCACAAGTAATTACAGAAACAAAAATTACACCAAAGCTAAATACAATAGAAACAAATAATGCACAACCAAACAAACCTGCTACCTCTGGATTAACTCAAGATTTAAATTTAAAAATTCCTGTAATTGGAAATGTAAATTTAAAGAATTTCTCACTCCCTTTGATCACTCTTGTAGTTGGATTGCTAGACGGATTTAATCCATGCTCAATGTGGGTACTTTTATTCTTAATTAGTTTATTAATTGGCATGAATGAAAGAAAGAAAATGTGGATTTTAGGTAGTTCATTTATTATCGCATCGGGAGTTATCTATTATTTGTTCATGGCCGCATGGCTCAACGCATTTTTGTTCCTAGGATACGTCACAATTATCAGATACATAATCGGACTGCTATCACTCGGCATGGGTATCTATTACTTACGTGATTATTGGATCCATAGAAAAGGTGGGTGTGCAACTGTTGGTGAAGAACGCAGACAAAAAATCTTTGAAACGGTTAAAGATATTGTTCATAAACAAAGTTTATGGCTTGCCTTAGGTGGAATAATTACATTAGCTGTAGTTATAAACGCATTCGAACTTCTCTGCTCTGCAGGATTGCCGGCTCTCTACACAAAGATATTAAGTATGTCGCCAATGCCAAAATGGGAATACTACGCTTACTTACTCTTATACATATTCTTTTACTTACTAGACAATATAATAGTATTTGTTATCGCCATGGTAACTTTTGAGGCTGTGGGAATAAAAAACAAATATATGCGTTACTCCAGACTTATTGGAGGTGTTGTGATTTTGTTAATCGGAATTTTAATGCTTTTTCAACCCGGTCTTTTGATGTTTAGTTAAATACCCAGGGTAACGGCGTAAAGTTGCCCTTTGCCCTATAGTGTAATATAATCATCCCAATTGACAACTTAAACTTATTGAAAAAGGAGCTATTAATGTCCCCCTTACACTCTTTGCAATTTTCAGGATCTGGCGTTCCTACAGATCAAAGATATAGCGATGAAGTGCGCAACCGTGCCCACAAATTGGTACAAAAGAATCCCGACTTTTACAGGATGGATCCTGATGACAGCATTTTGTGGTGCAATACAGTTGATTCTGCGCTATTTCAAATTATCTACGATTGGGTACTGGACAACAAAGGAAGCGAACCTCAGTAATCCTTTGCTGTCAGCCGAACCGAAACCCTCTACTCTACTTTTGGTTAACAAACTAAATGTGGATTGGAGGGCTTTTTTTGGTCGGGGTGAGCGGATTCGAACCGCCGACCTCACGGTCCCGAACCGTGTACTCTACCAACTGAGCTACACCCCGAAGGAACAAAGTGACTGAGGGCGTGTATGAGGAAGCGCAGTACCGCATATTGCGGTACGAGCAAGCTCTTACACCCCGCGAACGTATGTGAGCGTGTGTTTGAAAAGTTTGGACACCACGCAATTGCTTTTGCATTTAGTAAGCCGTAACCTAAAACGACTCAAACTACTGGTGCCCTCGGCGGGAATTGAACCTGCATTTCAGACTTAGGAGGTCCGCGTTCTATCCGTTGAACTACGAAGGCAAACAATTGAGCTCATTCTAACAGGAAAAATAGGATAATTAAATCTAAAGAGCGTTCTTTAACTTGGAAATTTGGGCTATCAAAACCGTATTAAAACTCAAAATAATCACGAATACCAGTATCAATGAAGATCCACCTAAAAAGATTCCTCCCATAATAGCCACAATTGAAGCACCTATAATAGTAACAATATTGTCCATTGCAACGCCTACAACGGCATCGCCAATGCGTCCTGCAGGATTTACCGAGTAGTTGTGTACCACAATCATTTCTCCCAGGCAGCCAATTACTCCTGCCAAGATACCTGCCACTACAAAAGGTAAGTTCGTCGCTACACAAATCACTTGAATTGCATGCACCATACTTTCAGCGGCAAATAAAATAGCTGCACCAGACAAAGCTAAATGAATCCAAATAACAAGATTGGATTTATTTCTATAATATTGTTCTTCTGCCACAATTTCTTTTTCCGGATTCTCTACTTTTTGAGTCTTTCTAAAAAGGAATAGTATGGCTACACCAAAAGCAAATACAAATAATCCTGCGGGTCTAATCAATTGATATAAATCTGTGCCAAAGTTCTTTGGCGGCGTTGCTACATGACCAAATATAACCATACTAAGTGCCACAACTGTTGTAAGTACAGTTAAAGCAGTAGACACAGCTATCGCAGTATCAAGTTCTTGCATAGAAGGTTTAGTTGGATGATCTTGCATTGGCCTAACTGTGCCAAACATGGGTAGAAACGGAAACATCAAAAAGTTTTTATTTTTAGCATTAGCAAGATTTTGACGAAGTAAGCACCACGTTGCATGGGCTACGTTATAAATATTCGAACCAAAAGTGGTAGAAGCTGCAATGATTGCATAATTTACGGCCATAGTATAGTCGGTTGCCTGTAATTTAAGACTAACCAGTGCGGCTACGATACCTAAAACCATATCCGGAAAAGCCGTACCTAGCGATTGCAATAAACCACCTGCTAAGTGCGTGCGTTCTTGTAAGACCTCTGTGGTCTCTTCGATTACATTTGCAGTACCCATCAATACGAAACCAGCTCCGATAACCAGGATTAGAGACGCTATAGATATACTAAGAACTTTGTCTGATGTATCTTCCAAAAGAGACAGTAGAAAAAAGCGCAGAAACAGCGCTACTAAAAGTAAAGTTAAAATGTAAACCACGCGACTTTTCAGAAACTTCATTATGTTCAGTTTACCAAAAAAGAATCCCTCGCATAGCAACAATATTCTGTTACGTACACGAGGGATCAAAAAAAATAGCCTTAGGCGTAGACACATATCCACTCCGGAGTGTGGCGCAGTGCTTTAGTGCAGAGAGATATCAAATCCGAGTATTTCTTTTCGGTATCTTTGATATCCATTTTGCCTGCAAAAATGCCCTCACTACATCCGGGGACAAGAAAAAAAGCCTCAAAACGGGGACCTCCGCCACCTGCAACAGTATTAGCAAACATTTCACACTGTTGCTCCAGCTGCCGTAAAGTTGCTTTGTCGGTGATTATAGGTGCTAATGCCGTAGGCGGAAAAACTTTTCTCGCCTTCTTGCCCAAACCGTCTAACTCGTAAATGTCACACATTTTTTCTACTCCTTTTCTAGGTATTGCCAAATAGTATTACAACCAGTATACCTTACTATAAGATATCTTGTAAAGCAGAATGTTATAATGCACCCAATCAAAATATAAGGAGGAGAAATACTATGCCCGTTAAAAAGTATGCGTATGCTTGCAGGATATGTCGAAATATATATACCGGACATACTGCACAGGAAGCAAGGCAAAAGGCAAAGGATTGTGAGAACCTGGGTTTACCAAAGTTTTTATATCGCAAAGGATTCGTTTTTCTATCTGATCTATATCCGGAAAAACCAGGAATTCGTAAGTACAAAGTTTTAGGAAAAGAAGTTGTATTTCATGTGCTTATCAACACAATGCACCTGCCGGTATACAAAATATTGGACGTCTTAACGCAACGAGAAACATGGTGCCCAGAATGTGCAATTACAATGGCACTGCAAAGAATAAACAACAAAAAGATAAGGAGAATTAAATGAGCGGAAAAGTGTACACCATCGATCAAGTGTGCAAAAAATGCAACGGCAAAATGAAGGCCAAAAGAATTACGATTAACAAGTGGTACCGAGGCACCACAGTGAATGCAGGTACAGAAACCCCCACAATTGCATTCTGCCCAAAGTGTGACCCGGAACCTCATGATCATATTGAACATGTTGGCGGCGGGTTTGCGCGGTTCTAAAGTTATAGGAAGTTGCAAAGGGAATCTGTAAATTTATTTATGGGTTCCCTATTTTGTTGAGGGATTCGGTCACCAAACTACACAACCTATTTCGCTAACGCTCAAAGGTTCTGTACGTTTCTCGACCCCGTCTATTCTCATCCCACGCCACCTATAAAAAATGTCCGCAATTCCTGCGGACTTACGTACATTTATTTATGGCGGAGGGGGAGGGATTCGAACCCTCGATCAGCTTGCACCGATAATGGTTTTCAAGACCATCGCACTAGACCACTATGCGACCCCTCCACGACAACTAAACAAACATTACAGGGTAAAACATAAGGATTATATCAGAAATTAAAGCTTATTCCCTATAACAATATCGTAAATTTGAGAAAAGATAGTAATCGCGCATACTGCGCCAAATGCTGTGCAGCAGTCCACACCAGCGTCGTCTTTAAAAACCCAATCAGAAGTTATTACCTCAGCGTCTTTGCCGTCTTCACCACCCTTATATGAACACATTTTTTGGATTTCATAATCCTCAAGATTATCTTTGGCAACACTTAGCGGCGTAGCACTTCTAAGTAAAATCTTGTCGATACCTTGTAAACTGAGTGCTTTATCAATTAAGTCTTGGTCCTGCTGTAATCTATCCGCAATAGAATTAGTTCCGGCAAGGTCTCCGTCTTTTTGCACGTATCGTGTTTTTCCGTAGCCACTACAATAGGTGTTGTCACACAAAAAATAATAATCCCCTGTCTCCATATCTAATTTTACAAAGGAGGTAGGACTAAAAAGTAAGCTTCGGGAAGTCTGACAAATTGGGCAAACAACCCGGTTTTTCATGCGTGCATCTATAATTGCCATTGGAACATCGATGACAACAAAAAAATCAGGATCATCCCGAAAGTTAATGAGATCTCTAAAATATAACGAGTAAGAAATTTGATCTAAAGTTCTAGGAAGCCCGTCAATGAATAATGCTTTTTTACCAACTTTAGCTATTTCTCTTTTTAAAATAGCCAGCAAAAACTCTGTTGGTATACTCACTTTATCCTGAGAACGATTTTTTAAAGCGGAAATTGCATCATCAATAGATAAATATCCCCGATAAGTAGTCTGTAAGTACTTTTTTAAAGCACTTTCACCCTCCGGAGTGCTAACCTCATTATGCACACTTCGCACGACATCACCAACCGATATATGCACGAACCTTTCCGGCCCAAGAATTTCTTCAATCATTTTTGAATAAACACCTTTACCAGCCTGTTTTTTAGCCAGCATATAACCTACAAAGCTACCATGCTCAAGGTACTCTTTTACTTCGTCAATTTTCTGTCCTAATTTGTCGTGGTAATATTTTTGACGATCTACCGGATCCAATAAGTTATATATAGCCTGTCCTTTGGACAAAGCTTTTGAGTTAAAAATAGGAAAATCCGACATACTTAGTATAAGTATAAATCTTCGTGAACTCTTCTGTAAGAGAGAATTTCGTCAGCTTTAAACCAGAGTTTGATTTCCTCTACAGCTTCTTCTGGAGAACCTGATGCATGAATTAAGTTGTATACAGTTCTTTTTCTTCTGTTTGCAGCAATTGCTGAGTCTAAAGAAAAATCACCTCGTATTGTGCCTGGAGCGGCTTTAACAGGAATAGTTTCACCAACTAAACTTCTTATGCGTTCAACAGAATTAACACCTTCGAAAACAATGGCTAAGACAGGACCTGACATTAAAAAGTCTACGTTCCATTGTTTAACAATTGCCCCTACCTCAATAGGATCAGTTGTACCCATATTGGCCATTAAATCAATTCCATATTTTAAGCAGTCATCAATTGTTCTTTGACCAACTTTTTGTTTCCATTCATTTGAGTTTGGATAATGAGCTACAGCAAGCTTTTCGTCAGCTTGTGTAAGTTTAACAGCAACCATTTTAAGGCCTGAGCGTTCAAATCTATGTAAGACTTCACCAACTATTCCGCGTTTAACTGCGTCTGGTTTCATTAATACTAAGGATCTTTGAATCATTGAATATTTATAACAAATTAGGGGTTCTAAGTCTAGCTTTAACTTTAATTCAAGGGCAAATCGTTGAGGTCGTAGGTGCCGTCTGTGTATATATTCAAGATAGAAATTCGTGAGGATTGAATTATCTTTTGAGGATAGGAATCTACTTTATCTGTAATTGCACCAACTACGTAGTGTTTTAAATCTGCGCGTTTTGAATCAGCCAGTTCACTAGACATATGTTGGTCACCTGCAATTACAGCTTTTACATTTTTAGTATCTCTGATTAGGCCAAGCAATAACGTACCTTGATCTCTAACATCCAGCTGCTTTTGTTTTAGCTGGTCAGTTTCAGGAGCGCTTTGTGTAGATCCCATGTACATACGATTAAACGGAGGGTTTAACCCATCAACAAATAGTGGTTGCGAAAGAAAAATATAGTCGGCAGAAGTTATGTTGTTATCAATCCAAGATATTTCTACAGGAGGAAGCTTTGTGTAATTAGGACTGTTATCTACAAGTAAAAATGTATAGCCGTCTAAAGCAACCTTTTGATAATTGCTACCAAATACTTGAGAAAAGTTTTCTAAGCTGGAAGTCTGAGCTATATCGTGATCTCCAGGTATAGTGTAATAAGTCACTCCACTGGCATCAAGTTGTTTCTTTATCATTTGAAGAGTTGGAATATCTCCGAAGTTTGTTAAATCTCCTAATATGAATATCGCGGCAACCTTATTGCTGATAGCTAAGTCTAAAGCTTTTGAGAGATTTTGTGTGTCTTCGTGAATATCTGAAAATACTGCTACTTTAAATTTAACGTCCTTACTAGAAGAATCGCTTGCACTGGCACTTGCCTCTTCTGTTCTGATAGTTGAAACACCCATTCCGATATCCGTTTGAGAAATTCTTTCAACAAATTTTCCTGCAACCTCACCTACCCGAGAATCTTTAACCGGTACGCCCAATTTTCCCAATATTGAGTTAGATATTTGTGCAACTTCAAGTGTGTTTAAATTATATGTGGCGCGAATGCCAAGTGTGATACCTAAAACGAGCGCACTTAAAACAGTGATGCCCAGTATAGAACGCATTGCGCGCCCAAAGAGGGACTTACTACTTGAGGAGGAACTATGTTTAGCCATTACAGTATAATTCTATCAGCTTAAATGCCTGGACGCTACGCAAGGAAGCAAAATTACATCTTCTCTACTACATCTATAACCAAGAGTGCTAATCCATTCTTTATAACCTGTGAGGCCGCCTTTGTTAAAACTAATCTCAACATTTTTTTATCAGGCGTTGGTGCGTCTAAAATTGGGCAAGCAGAATAAAAAGAATTAAATTTTTGGGCAACATCATAAATGTAGTTAGCAATAAAGTTTGGAGAAAAACTATTACAGGCATTCTCCACAACGGCGCCAAATCTGGTTAAAATTCTAAGCAAAGCTTCTTCTTTAGCATCTAGCTCAACACTATTCCATTTGAATTCTTCAAGGGTCTCATCCATATAGCCAGCCTTTTCCATAACAGAATTGGCACGCGCATATGTATATAAAATATATGGTCCTGTGTTTCCATCAAACTTTGTCACCTTTTCGTAGTTAAAAATAATATCTTGTGCAGGATCTACCTTTAATAATGCATACCTGTAAGCTGCTAAAGCCACTCGCCTTATTGTTTCGTCACTACCAGCGGCACCTTTTACACTTCCGGTAATTTCACCGCGCTCAAGCTCACATAGCCTTCTAAAAACTTCATCAGCATTTACAGTTGTACCCTTTCGTGATGAAACTTTTCCTTCAGGCAATGAAACAAAACCGTACGCTACATGGTGCAATTTATTTGCAAATTCAAATCCCAATATTTCAGTAATTTTAAAGATTTGTTTAAAATAATCTGATTGTCGCGCATCTACAACGTACAATCTTTTATCAAAGTGATATTTTTCGTAATTATCTTTTGCCAGTTGTAAATCCTGTGTAGAGTAGATAGAAGTGCCATCACTTCTGAGCAAAACCTTATCTGGAATTCCATATTTTTCTAAACGCGCTATAACGGCACCGGTAGGATCTTTTTCAGCAATACCCTTCTCCAATGCAGCAGCCACAACTTCTTTTCCACTTTCACGATAATCATGTTGATAAAACCAGGTATCAAATTTTACGTTTTCGTCTCTGTAAGTTTGTTCCCAACCTGTATAAACCCAATTAGTGATCTTTTTCCACAATTCCAAAACCTCTGGATCCAAACTCTCCATTTTTCTAAACATATCGGCTAGTTCGTCGGCTAATTCCTTGTTCTTTTCAAGTTCTTGCTCGTACATAACATAAAATTTACCCACAAAGTGATCAGATTTTTCATTTGGTTCCGCGCCGTTACCATATTTTTTGTACATCAACATGGATTTAACAATGTGTGTGCCCCAATCATTCATATAATTTGCTTTTAAGACTTTATAGCCCATAAATTCCATTATTTGCGCCAAGGAACTGCCTAAAAAGTTATTTAAAGAATGACCGATATGCATGGGTTTGTTTGGGTTAGGTTGTGAATACTCCACTATGACATTTCTCCCCCCACCAATCTTGCTTGAACCATAGGAATCCTTTTCCTGCAAAATAGTGCACATATTAGAGAGTAGGTAGTTTTTTGAGAGCTTAAAGTTAATAAACCCAGGTCTTATGGCTTCTACCTTAGCAAAAGATTTCATATCATAACTTGAAAGTTCCATCGCAAGTTCTGATGCAATATCAAATGGAACTTTTTTTAATTGCTTGGTAATTGTAAGTGCTACGTTTGTAGAAAAATCTCCAAATTGTTCGTTTTCAGGTACCTCAATAACTACGGTTTCTAGCTTTACGTTATAAAGCTTTTCCACGGCCTCTTTAATTTTCTGCGAAAGTAGGGTAGTGGTATCCATAATTTAACGTTATGATAACACCTACGGTGTTGCGTCGCTAGGGCGATTAAACACCTCCCGTGCCACGCCACTAGGGCGATTAAACACCTCTCATGCCACGCCGCTAGAGCTTCATCTCAATGGTTCCCTTAACATCCGTACGTAACACTGTACAACCACTACTCTCCAGCTGTTGCACCACATCAGGGTTTGGGTGCCCAAAAGTATTGTCCTTCCCTACCGAAATTACACAATAAAGGGGCTTAAGTGTGTCATACATTGGCAAGTAGAACCCGTTGATTGCCCCGTGATGCGCTACCTTTATAACCTCCAATGGTAGCTTGATTTGCGACTTGATATCATCCCAATTTATTGTAGCTAAAGTCTCTTTTTGAGCGTCGCCTAAAAGCAATGCTTCAAAATCCCCATATTCCAGCAACATCACAACAGAGTTAAAATTCAAATCATTATGATGCAAATTTAAATCTTGTGGACTTCTTGGATACAAAATTTTTATCCTTACACCATCAAAAAAATATTCGTCGCCTAAAAAAGTTTTATTAATTTTATTTTCCTGCAGTAATTGGTTAAATACCTGCGAGCTAGTTTGGAGTTGGTCAACGTCGTTAAACGTAATCAATTTTGGCTGACATAGTTTGGCAATTCTGGTAAATCCGTAGTAGTGATCCGCATGAGCATGCGTGACAAAACCAAAATCAAAACTACAAAAAGGATTCCAAAAATAATTTGATAATTCATAACTAAGCGAATTATCCGGACCGGCGTCTATTAATACTTTATTGTGCGGCGTCCTAACTAAAAGTGCATCCCCCTGCCCTACATTAAGAAAGTCTATAAAATAATCACGTCCGTTAGAAGTACCACCTTGCAATATAAACCGCATCAAATAGTAACAAACTATAAAAGCTAAAAATCTGAACTTGGTCATTTATGTGCGCTAAAAAATTTCTCAAATTTAAACCCAAGTAATAGCATCACTACGTAGTAAACAGCTAAAAACCTTAGACTGATTTCAAAGTTAACCAAAGAAAAATCTAATCGAGAAAAATAAATAACTATTTGGGCAAAAAAATCCAAAAACGGGAATAAAAAAATACCTACTAACCTACTCAACCAAATATTGATTAATCCTGCCAAAAGTAAAATACCACCAAAGACCGTGCTAATAGGCACAGTCCAAAGAATTAGCATGTTAACTAAAGGACTGATCAAACTTACCGTACCAAAGCTATATGAAATCAAGGGCCAAACTAGAACCTGCGCAGACAACGTAGACGCTAAGTCTGAAAAACGAGGAAATATCTTTGAAAAAAATCCCCCGTACAAAATTAGGCTGAGTGTCGCCAAAAAACTCAACTGAAAACTTAGACTGAACAACTGAAGAGGACTAATTATAACCATAACCAAACCACTAAAAAATAGTAGACGTAATCCGTCGATCATACGGCCATAGTACTTACCCCAAGCCGCCGTAGAACCCATTATCCATGCACGTATCACGGGAGGATTGAATCCGCTAAGTAGCGCATAAAACAATGTGACAACTTGAGCAATAAGCAGGTTTTTCAGCTTATATTTAGAACCCAAAAGTCCTGTAACCATGCCAAAAACCAAACTTATATTAAATCCGGAAACAACAACTACATGAATGGTACCTGTGGTTTTCAATGCTTGCTTAAATAGAGGTAACTGCGCAAGTTCATCCATACCAATTGTCATTCCCAACAAAAGTTCGCTGGAAGGGCTTGGCAAAGATTCCTCAACAATATTTTTAAAACGCTCACGAATACCTGTAAAAATATCGGGTTCTTTGCTTGAATACTGAGGTTCTAGACATACACTATGGCTAGCACTTAGGCCACAGAAAGTATAAATTCTATAAAAGGCCAGCAAGCTAAGTAAAATTAAAAAACCATAATATTTCATGTCAAAAAGATATTTTATCTTTTAAATTATCTGCAGTAGTCTGGGGTATTTTGGAATTAGTTTTGAATTCGTCGAAATTTGAGTAAGGTCTGTTATCAATTATTTTTTGTGCATATGCAGGCCCTATTCCTGAAAGTGCGTCCAAATCACTTAGACTGGCAGTGTTTACATTTACCGTGATAACAGAATCATTATTAGTTGTTGTACCAGAAGTATTTGCACTATTAGTGGCCTGGGTTGTAGAACTCGAACTGGATTGTAAAACTTTGTCACCTATTAAAGGAATTAATTCATATGTAAAGTTCTCAAAAATCTCCCATTCAAAAGGAATATATATTTTTGCTGAATCAACCAATGTTTTAGACAGATTAATATTTTTCGATACCCACTCTGAACTGGCATCACTTGTAAAACCGCCGCCTAAAATAATTACATCGCCTACTCTGGAATTACTTTGTACTTCATAAACACCCGGTTTTTTAACAGCACCGGATAAATCTATTTTAATATTTTTAACAGGTTCCTCGGCTGTTTTTGTTGGTAATGAAAGATTACAATTTGTGTTTAAATACTGCTTAGTCAATATAAATCCAAGTCCCCCGCCAAGAACCAAGCAAGCGGCTAAGATGTACACTAAGTTTTTTAAGAGAAGTTCTTTAAATTCTTCCGACTGAAAAATAAGCACAGTTACTTATATTTGTTATTTCAACTTTTTTCTAGGGAAATTTATCTATGTAAAGTAGAAAACGTATTGGCAACAATTACCGCAAGAATTCAACCACTATTTGTTGCTTAAACAACATTGTATATTTAATTACCGCACAATAAACGCAAACAAGAAGCTAAAAAAAATACACTACCAATATTATTCTTCTTCCATAGCCTTAAGTAACAAATCCTTGAAAACAGCATTTTTACTTATATCTTTTATTAAAGCGATAAGTTTTGTCTCGTTTATTTTGTAGAATACTTCTCTTCCTTTTTTATCATTCTTCAAAAAACCAAGTGATGCTAAAACTCTAAGATGATGCGAGGCTAAGTTTTCTTCAACATTTAATCTATCAGCAACTTCACTGACATTTTTCTGACCAGAACTCAAGAACTGGATAATTTTTAATCTATTTTTATCGGATAAAGCTTTGGAAACTTTCTCTAGCATCATAACGTTTGGACTATACAACATTTATTATTTCAATTCAAGTGTTTTGATTCTGTACTGCAACGCTTCGGCTACGTGTTCTTCGAGAATGGCGTCCTTACAGTCTAAGTCGGCTATTGTTCTAGCAACTTTTATCACTTTAAAATATCCTCGCGCAGAAAGTCCAAAGTGCATAACTGCCATTTTCATTAGACCTTGTACAGAATTACTAAGTTTACACCACTGTGCAACATCTTTTCCCTTCATTTGAGAATTAGTTTTAAAGGATAAATCTTGAAATCGTTTTTCTTGCACATTTCTGGCAGACATAACTTGCTGTTTATAACAATCAGAATTCTTTTCATTGTTGTTAGCAAACTCAAGTAACCTCTGCTGCTCAACGGGCTTTACGTTTACATACAGGTCAATTCTATCTAATAATGGTCCTGAAAGTCTACGCTGATAATTTTGCACCTGACTTAAACTACAGACGCATTTTTTATTAAACGCACCGTAAAAACCACAAGGACAGGGATTGCACGCCGCAACAAGCATAAAACTTGCAGGAAAAGTTATGCTGCCTCTACAGCGAATTAGCGTAATATTTCCTGTCTCAAGTGGCGTTCTTAAAGCCTCTAGTACGTTTTTATTGAATTCCAGCAACTCGTCTAAAAAAAGAATTCCTCTATGCGCCAAAGTTATTTCACCGGGCAATAACCTATTACCACCACCAAGCATACCCCCATAAGATGTTGTGTGATGGGGATTTCTAAAAGGCCTGTCAGTTATAAGATAATTGCTTTTAGCAGTAGATCCTAACAATGAATATATTTTTGTCACTTCAACACTTTCATCTGCCGAAAGTGGAGGCATTATAGACATAAGTGCATTGGCTAGTAGACTTTTTCCTGCCCCCGGAGGACCGCATAGTAATATATTATGCCCACCTGTCGCACAAATCTGAAGAGCACGCTTTGCAAATTCTTGGCCAAGAATATCTTTAAAGTCTGTGGGTTGATTCTGCACAGAATTTTGGATGTTTACTGAAATTTGATTTTTTATATAAGGTTCAACTTTAAACCGACCCTCTAAATGACTCGCCAATGCATTTATTGAATCGATCCCGAATATTCTTACGTCTGCTACAGAACACGCCTCCTGACAATTCTTAGAAGGTAAAAATATGCAGCTAATATTATTCTCTTTTGCGAACAAAGATAAAAGAAATGCGCCACGAGTGGAATTTAACGAACCATTTAAGGAAAGTTCACCGAAAAAAAGGCTGTTATCCGGAGGTTGCAAACCCTTACACGCACAAAGTATTCCTGCGGCAATAGGAAAATCATAGAAAGAACCTTCTTTATGAATATCCGCAGGAGCCAAGTTCACAGTTATGCGTTTATTGGGAAAATCTAATTTAGAATTTTGAAAAGCCGCCTTTATACGATGCTTACTTTCCCCTACGGACTTATCAGGCAGACCAACAATATCAAAACTAGGAAGTCCTCTGGTAGAAACATTTACCTCAACGTGTACCTTTACAACATCAAGCCCAACAAATGCCACGGAATCAATGATTACTAGCATAATAGTAACCTCCTTCTTCCGTAATTTCTCCGTTTAATGTAAGTAGCGTTAGTAATTTTGAAGTAGTCACAATGTCATATTCAAGTATTTTAGAAATGTCATCTATTGGCATGCGGCTGGCTCTAAGTAATTTTACAATTTTATTTTCAATGGGATCCCGTACTTTTTTAGAAGTATCTTTTGACTTTTCCAAACCACCCGAAATTTCAAAAAAGCGATTTATCGTAATATTCGAGTACATTGCTTGCGCATAAGTAGACAATATCTCGTTACAGCCGACAGAGGTGTCACTAAAGATATTTCCAGGCACTGCGAACACTTTTCGTCCGAATTTACGAGAAAAACCGGATGTAATTAAAGAGCCACTGTCTTTTGCTGCTTCTACAACCAATAGTGCCTTACAAAGGCCTGCAACTATACGATTTCTTCGAGGAAAACTCCAAATCCGTGGTTGAAAACCACAAGCAAATTCCGAAACCGCCAATCCGCCAGAGTATACTAATTGTTCATACACATCGCACAGGCTACTGTGGGGGCAAATATCCAAACCGCCCGGAAAAACCCCTATAGTAGGTATATCTAATTCCAAACATGTTCTGTGTACACACGCGTCTACCCCAAAAGTGAAGCCCGAAACCACAGTAATTTTTCTATGAGTTAGAGTTTGCAAAACATACTTAATTACCTCACGACCATACTCAGTCATTTTTCTACTTCCCACAATTCCTAAACAATTTTCGAAATTCATACTATTATAGTTACCTTTGTAATATAAAAGTTTAGGTGGATTTGGAATTTCCTTCAAAAGTTTAGGATAAGTATCATCGGTGATAGCTACAAACGTGTCTTCTATTGAATTTGTTGCAGGCATTTGAAGAAAGACTAACAGCTTACAATAGTAATTTCTACATTCGGGCCTCTAGTATAATTAGAAATTGACAACTCTGCTATAATAAACGAAATAATTACACCAATGACTACTCTACTAAGCATAGACAACGTTATAAAGGAAGCAAAACAAAAGGGTGTTGATTTTGGAAAAGGCGATCCATATAACAGACTTCGATATTACACAAAGATAGGATGGCTCCCACACATGTCACGACAAAGAGATGCCGAAGGAAATATAAAAGGACACTACCCTTCTACAGTCGTGGACCAAATAGTTTTGATAGAAGATTTAAAGACTCAGGGACTTACTAACGACGAAATCGAAGGAAAAATTAACACTAAAAACAAACTTCAAACTATTATTTCAGGAATTACTTCAAAAGAACTTAGAAATCAAATACTTTTATACACAATGTTAGTACTACTTATTTTAATAGTAAGTAGCGAAATGGGAATTATTAACCTAGGCAAATCAAAAGACAATCTTAGAAACTCTGTTAATAGCACAAACGTAGAAATGCCAAATCAAGTAGTGGCACAAGGTGTAGCGTTTGTTCCAAATAACCAAAGAAGTATTTTTATAAAATCCGACAATATAAAAGCAAATTCCAAAGTATATATAACTTTTAATCAAGATTATTCACCTGCTACACGTTATTGGGTATCCCAAATTAAGGACCAAGAAGGTTTTTTAGTTGAAACAGACGCCCCGGTAGCAAGCAACGCCGAGTTTAATTGGTGGTTTACAAATTAGCTTTAGTAACAACAAATCAAACCCATTTCCCGTTACGAGAAACATTCTATTGACACATAATAACTAATACATCTACACTTTAGTTATGAAACAAGAACCAAATTTCTCCCTAATACTAAACAAGGTATTAAAACTAATACCTGTTTGTCTTGCCTTCCTCGTACCAATTTTTTACCTAACTACAACAACGGAGTTCTTTGCCTTTAATAAACTGGCATTGATAACGTTGGCGACAGTGCTTTTGGTTGTGTTATGGACAGTGAAAATCATGACCGGTCAAAAAATGGAGTTCATAAAATCAGTAATAGATTTACCACTGATTGCCTTCACACTAGTTGTTGTACTATCAACGATCTTCTCTCTAAACAAGACGTTGAGTATTTATGGAAGTGAAGGAAGCTGGATGGGCCTCTTCGCTCTCTTAATACTGATCGGCTATTTTTACTTAGCCACACCTCTATTAAGCGACTTGAAGACCATTAAATTGGCAATCTATGCCTTTACCGCCTCAACATTCATATCTACCTTAATGTCACTGCTCAGCTACTATAAAATCTTTGTAGGAAATGCTGACTACATGAAGGTTCAAGGTTTTTCACTATCAGGATCAACAACTGACTCAGCTATGTTAGCTGCCATTGCTATAGTCCTTTCATTAGGATTTTTAACATACGAAAAATTGCCACAAATTAAGAGTGTCTTAATTGGTAATATCGTCGTCAGTTTATTCTTCTTGATGCTTGTAAACGTTTGGGCAGCATGGGCTATCCTCATTGTTGGAGTCATAGCTTTTGTGTTATACGCCGACATGAGAGAAATTGTTAACCAAAGATTTTATTACACAATACTCGCTGGATTAACCGTGGCTGTAGTATTGTTACTAATCTTACCCGCTACACGAAGTGTGATAATAAGTAAGAGTTACACCCAAGAAGTTAACCTTCCCGTAACGGAAAGTTGGCTAGTAGCCTCTTCAATCGTTCAGAATTATCCATTGATGGCAACAGGACCAGCAACATTCTTACTAAACTTCACAAGATATAGACCATTAAGTTTAAATACAGGTCCATATTGGAATGTAAGATTTGATAAACCATCAAATGAATTCTTTAACGTATTATCAACTTTGGGACTCTTAGGCTTAATCGCAATGCTCTTCTTCGTAGCCAAGGTTGTTAAATTAACCAAAGTCTCAAAATATGTAACAGATGATAATGGTACAACCGTAATATTAAGTTCAGTTGTATTAGGAATTTTAGCTTCGTTCTTGTTCACATATGCAAGTATTACCACCGCTTTCATGTTCTTTTCATTCTTAGGAATGCTTGTTGCAGGTTTCACAACTACAACAGGCCATATAAAAGTTTCTGAAAAAATGGAACTAGGAACTGAAAACATTGCAGCTGTTACCTCTCTTGGTGACACAAGTGCAATCGGTAAAAATTACGTCAGATACATCGTTGCAATTCCAGCTCTCTTTTTAGCAGCTTATGTAAGTTACTTCTTCTTCATGACCTATGAAGGTGAGTTCTATATGAGAAAAGCAATCATTGCTGCTAAGAACAATGACGGTTCAGGCACATATGAATTCCAAAGAAGAGCTATTAACGCTAACCCAAGACAAGACGTATATCAAAATTCATACGCTCAAACAAATCTTGCCTTAGCCAACGTCTTAGCTTCTAAACAAAACTTGACCGATGCCGACAAAACAACGATTCAAGGGCTGTTATCTCAAGCTATAAAAACAACTCAGGTCACAACCGAGGTATTAAATCCTTTAAGTGCTGATAACTGGGAAACAAGAGCTGTTATTTATAGAAGTTTAACCAACGTAGCTAACAACGCTTCTGATTGGTCGATTTCCGCATATAACAATGCTATCCAATTAGATCCAACCAACGCTAGATTAAGATTAGATCTTGGGGGACTCTACTTTGCTAAAGCAGATTACCTTTCTGCAGCTAACCAATTTAGACAAGCTACAGTCTTAAAAGCAGACTACGCCAACGCTTACTATAACTTTGCACAAGCATTGTTAAAGTTAAACGATCCTGCAAATGCAGTAAAAGCTTTGCAAATGGCACAATCCTTAGTACCAGCAAACTCTGATGACTACAAAAAAGTAGCCGCAGAAATAGCAGCAATTCCAGCTCAGGGTACAACCGGAACCACAGCCGATGGAAAGAAAACTGTTGAGCAAATAACAGGCAATAATGTTAAGACCACAGCACAAAACCAAGAACCATTGAATAGTGCGGCACAAGGTCAACAAATTCCTGTACAAAACCTTGGAACAAGTTCCTTGCCAAAAGATCAGCAAGTAGCTCAACCAACACCAACACCTACTCCAGTTCCAACAACAAAGAAGAAATAAGGTTGGACAGGATTAAGTAACGGAAACGAGAAAGCCCTCGGGTTAAAAACCGGGGGCTTTTTGATGTTTTAAAAGGAAGTGTAAATAAAGAAAAATACTGGTGGACCGTAGCGGAGTCGAACCGCTGACCTCTTCCATGCCATGGAAGCGCTCTACCAACTAAGCTAACGGCCCATGCAAACAGATTAACCACGTTACTTTAACAAGTTAGCTTCGAACTCGCGAAGCTCGTTAAAAGCTAACGGCCCATGCAAACAGATTAACCATGTACAAAATGCCTAGTGATTATATCGCGAAAAGCGACACATCACAAAGAACTAAATCCTTTTTGTAGTATCGTTTTGAACTGACCCCTGGCCACCATCTCCAAAAACCATACGTTTATTTGGTAAGTTCTCGAGTGTATAAATCTTTGTAGGCTTAACTGTTTCAAACACAACTTTTTTAGGATTTTCGAGTAAAAGCTTTTCAATAGTCTGCATAAGTTTGGGCAACCCTTCTCCGGATACTGCAGATATACCACAGATTTCAACGCCTTTTTTAAGTCCAGCTGCCTTTTTAAGCCCCTTCTTTATATCTTCCAATGCCAAAGCAACCTCAGTAATATCAATCTTATTAACAACTATTATTTCGGGCTTTTCACTTAAACCATGGCCATATTTAACTAATTCTTCACGTATCATTTTGTAGTTATTAACAGCATTGGTAGTTAAAACCTTTGCATCAAGATTATCAGGCATTGTTTGGTCAACAAAACTCAATGGATCAATTAGGTGAAGTAAAAAGCGTGTGCGTTCAACGTGTCTTAAAAATTCGTCACCTAAACCTTTACCTTCGGCAGCACCTTCAACTATGCCTGGAATATCAGACAAGATGACTGTGTCGCCTTCTCTAAAGGTTAAAATACCAAGGTTTGGTTCTAGTGTTGTGAATGGATAGTTTGCAACTTTAGCGTTAGCGTTTGTAACACGATTGATTAAAGTACTTTTACCTGCGTTTGGTGCACCAATTAAGCCAATATCGGCAACAAGTTTGATTTCTAAACGTATAATCTTTTCTTCACCACGTACGCCCGGAACAAATTGAATAGGTGTTTGATTTGTTGAACTTCTAAATTTAAAGTTACCTTTTCCGCCACGACCACCTTGAGCAATCATAAGCTTTTGACCATCTTCAAACATATCGCCAATCAAAACTTCAGTTCCATTTCGTGTTTCGTAAACCAATGTTCCAACAGGAACGGCGATGTATAAATCCTTGCCGTTAGCTCCAAACATTTTCTTTTTACCGCCATGACCACCATCTTCAGCTTTAAATAGATCTTTTTGTCTAAAGTCTCTAAGAGTCACAAGGTTAGTAGAAGATACAAAGAAAACACTTCCACCATCACCTCCATCGCCTCCATCGGGACCTCCGCGGGGTATAAACTTTTCGCGCCTAAACGAGACGTTTCCATCGCCTCCGTTACCAGCTCTAACTTTTATTTGTGCAATATCAATCATAATCTGAGACCTTACTGAGCAAAATCCAACGGATTCTGAGGTACACCATTGTACTCAACCATAAAGTGTACATGTGGACCTGTAGAATTTCCTGTACTACCCATCAATCCAAGGATTTCGCCTCGGCCAACCTTCTGCCCATAGCTTACATCAAGACGACTCATATGACCATATATAGTTACATAGCCATTTCCGTGGTCTATTCTAACATGTAATCCCAAACCCCATGGATCCCAACCTGCTCTGATAACAGTTCCACCGGTACATGCCATTAGTGGAGGCATGCCAATTCCGTGTGGTGTAGCTATATCAATACCATTGTGGTACCAAGAAAAGTTCTGTGTAATGATCCTAACCGTTGTTGGCCACGTACAAAAGCTCTTGTTTGCAGTCACCGTTGAAGGTCTCCCTACGGAAGGGGCACCCTCATTAATGATCGCAGGTACAACAACCTTAGGAACTTTTCCACCTGGAATAACCAACTCTGCTCCAAGCTTCAAGTGCGTAGTATCCAGTATATAGTTAAAATCCGCAATAGCCTGCGCAGGAATGTCGTATTTTGCAGCGATAGAGTTTAGTGTATCCCCAGATTCAACTTTATGAATTAAACCCGCTACAGGTGGTACTGACAACGTTTGCCCCACTCTAAGCACCGAATAATCAGTTAGATTGTTTACATACTTTAAAGCGTCAACAGAAACTTTAAACTTACTACCAATAGAATATAAAGTATCTCCTACTTCAACGTTGTAAGCCAAAGGTTCAGTACGTTGGCGCATTTCGGGCAAAGTCGTGACTGCCAGCTCTTTTCTTGGAATAATATCAGAAGTTGTGACGAGGTAATCCGGATTAATAGGAGGATTAACAACAAAACCGGAGTTTACAAAAACTTCCCCTAACAAAAACACACTAAAAGCCGCGCCCATAACGATACCTGTAGCTATAGGTCTTCCAAGTCTGCCGCGAGACCAAATAAGCTTTCGAATCAAAAATACCTTGATTGTGTTTGGTAATCTAACAATAAAAATGACACAATTTCCGACAAACGATAGAAAATCTCCTATTTTTAATAGAATATATCCAAAAATAGACCGGAAAAACTCCAGCCACGTATTAATAAACTGTTCAAACTTATTCCTACCTTTTGGCCGGAAACCTTCAAAACTCAATTGAAAAAATCGCTTTGAGGTAGGACTTTTAATGGTAAATGCCATATGTAAGCACTATAAAATAGTCCTAATATATTGTATCAACATTTTGGGCTTTTAACTTACTCCTTACTGGGCTTTATGTAAGTTTTCCAAGAACTCAGCATTGCTCTTTGATTTCTTGAGTCTTTCAATAACAAGCTCTGTTGCATCACGATCGTCTAATAAGTCGACCATACGTCTTAAGCGATAAATTTGTTCAAGTGTTTTTTCACCAAACAAAACTTCCTCATGACGTGTGCTACTGGCTTTTATGTCTATTGATGGGAATATTCTTCTTTCGGCCAATGTACGATCCAAACGAAGTTCCATGTTACCTGTTCCCTTGAACTCTTCAAAGATTACGTCATCCATTCTTGAACCGGTATCAACTAATGCAGTGGCTATGATCGTTAAACTTCCACCTTCTTCTAAGTTTCTGGCTGCACCAAAAAAGTGTTTGGTTGGGTATAAAGCTGCTGGGTCAAAACCACCTGTTAAAGTTCTACCTGATGGAGGAGCTACCATATTATAAGCACGGGCTAATCGTGTGATTGAGTCCATTAATATAACAACATCTTTTCCTTGCTCGGCTAAACGTTTAGCACGCTCTAAGCAAAGTTCTGAAACACGAGTTTGTTCCTCGGCCATATCGTCAAAGTTACTGGAATAAACTTCACCTTTAACACTTCTTGTAAACTGAGTGACCTCTTCTGGTCTTTCTCCAATTAATGCAACAAGTAAAACGGAATCTTTAAAGTTTTCAGTAATACCGTTGGCAATATCTAAAAGTAAAAATGTTTTACCAGCTTTTGGAGGAGCAACAATCATGGCTCTTTGGCCTTTTCCAATTGGTGCTACCAAATCCATAAGTCTTGTGGAAATAACAGAAGATGTAGTTTCGAGTTTCATCCATTCAGTTGGGAAAATTGGAGTAAGTTCAGAAAATCTAGGTCTTTTGCGGGCCTTCTCTGGATCCATTCCTTCGACTGTTTCTATTTTAAGTAATGATAAATATCTTTCGCCTTCCTTTGGAGGTCTAGCTAATCCTTTTATAGCATCACCTTTTCTGAGGTTAAATCTTTTTATTTGAGAATTACTTATGTAAACATCTCTTGGTAAATCGGACTCAACTTTTTCTTTTTGTCTTATAACACCGTAATCAGTTAATATTTCAAGCATTCCCGTTATGGTAATTGCATCACCTGTTACAACCGGCTCGTAATTTTCGTACGAACTATTGTTTTGATAAGAATTTGTATTGTTCTGATAGGAATCTTTATTTTGGTATGAATTATTATTCTGGTAAGAGTTATTGTTCTGATACGAATTGTTATTTTGGTAAGGTCTTCTATTGTTTTGATAGGAAGATGTTGAACGTTGTGACGACTGTGAGCGCATTGGAGGGGTTGCTGACGAAGCTTTAGCTACTTGCGCGTTAACAACGTTATTATTAACAGGAACCTCAACCGGGGCAACCACAGGCTCTACAACAGGCTGCTCTGGCTGTACTTGTGCGGTAACAGTTGGTGCAGTTACGACTGGCGCGACTACCTTATCAACTACCTTTTCAGCGTCTTTTGTTACGCTCTTAACTTTATTAGAACTATCTTCAGTTATTTGTTTTTTTACTGGCATATTTATTTTGTTAATTCTGAAATTATGTACATGTGTAGATGGATAGGTTTAATTGCGCCACCTAAAGTCGGGAGATAGCCACTGCCCCTGGGCCACCTCCCAGCTTTAAGTCTCATCAATTGTTAGTATTGATAAGTTCAGCCTTTACTACCAATCGTTCAGCATAAGTTGACTTACCGGGAATCCAAACTCCACCGCAAGTAATCAAAGTCATAATAGCAGTACCGTCGGTGGGACTATCGAAAATCTCTAAGCGCTTGGGATCGTTAATACTTATAAAGAAAGTATCTGTCACCTTATAGTTATACACCTTTCCAAAGGTATCCTTAACTGACACTTTATCACCTACTTTTACATTTTTCAACTGCCAAAATGCAGCGGGACGCCCACGGCTATCATCATAATGACCATCGATAATAATATTTCCTTGCTCACCTGGTTTTGCACTTTCACTATACCAACCAATTACGCTCCAATCCTTTGGAGTTTCTAACGCACCATTTAAATCTAAACCTAATGGAATAAATACAGCTTTTATATTTGTATTTTCAATTACTAAAGATGTAGGATCTGAATATATTGGCAAAAGTTTTTTTGCAAAAGGAGACTCAGTTGGACTTGAAACAACCTGCTCCACTTTAATTTCCACAGGCTTTTTATTTAAATTGCGGATTGAAATTACTGAAAATATAAAACCGTCCACAACTATTAAAAGTACGGGTACATAGATAATAAAATGTGATTTTGGAGATTTAAAAAGTGAAAACATAGTGGTACAATTCAGTTGGGCACGAGACAGAATGGCCGCGTAAAGATTAAGCTAAACCCAGCCATTCTGCATCGTGCCCAAACTTGTTAAATAACTAATTAACGTTTAAATTTCTTTAAGACTAATCCGACAGATACTAAACCAAATCCTGTAGCAGCTTCGATTGGGAAACCACCGGTTTTTGGTAATTCTTTAGGACCACTCTTATCATGACCGAAACATACAGTAGCTGTATCGGCACCTTCAAATTCGCCTTCCCATCTTACTTCAGCTTTGTTAACAACACATTTCTCAAAGCTTTCTTTACGGTCAAATTCATCAGAGTCGATTTTAGCTTCAATTTCGAAGGTCTTAGTTTGACCAGGTTTGAAGTTATCCCATTCCTCGGTTAAACCATCGCCACCTACTTTATGTAATTCTTTAGGTAAAAAGTCTTCCATCTTCATGTTATCGAAAGTTACATCACCGGTATTATCACTCATGTTTGTGATTTTAACTTTGAATAATATTGTTTTATCTTTATCGCCTTTATCTAAAGTTACTTTATCTTTCCAGTTGTCGTCGCCTTCAACTTTTACAGATTTTTCAATCTTGAATCTTTTGTTAACTAAGCAGGTTTCTCCACCTCCATAGTTAGATTCACAGTTATCAGCGTAGACAGTAGTCTTTAAAGCAACTGCAGCAACAACAAAGAACATAACAGCTATTAAGTTGTATAAAATAGTTTTTTTCATAGTTTTAGTTTTTCGGCAGAAAATAAATATTAGTTATCAGCTAAATTAGTGATAACTCTAAACTTGGCTTTTAATACCAGCCAATCAATTTATGTTGAGATTATACCTTATAGCATATATCTTGTCAAGACTATGGGGTTAGGGGTATTTGTTGCTATGACAGCCTATAACCGTATTTAGTGTTTAGGTTTGTTCTTAAATTTGGTGAAAATCAGCCCAAAAACGACTGCTAGAGGTACAAGGATAAAACCGAAATATTCAAGGGCTTGTGGCAAAAACACGATTTTTACCGTGCTCAAATCTATAGGACTTTTGAATATCCAACCATTGGTCCAGTTATCCACTTTTACATGCTCCGCTGAACAAATCCCAAAGCCACATAGGGCTGTCCAACCTTTCTCATAGGCCTGATTGTACATAAGCAATGTGGAATTTGAACTTACCAGCACATTTACATGCGTACTTTTAAGTAATTTGTCGTCTACCGGGGATATTGCGATATAACCTAATTCATTTTCCCCTGGGTCATTACCAAAAGTTAAATTTGAAAGATTAAGTGTATAACCCATTCCTGCACCGCTTGTTGGTACAAAATAAAAATATGATTTCATTTCGTGGCTTTGCGGAACCGAAACATAGACATCACATTTTTTGTAAAGCTCATTAGTTAAACAAAATCTAAGCGGAACGCCTACAATATTCTTGGTCTTAACCTCCAAAATATAGCCAAGGCTATGACTTAGCGTTGGAAATGGGTACGAATCACAAACAGATTGCTTCTTTGCCGTATACGTAATACCTGTTATATCTCTTTGCACAGAGGAAACCTCAAAATCAAAAGAACCGGTAGCACAATTATAAGGATCAGCCTCCGCCATCAACTTACTTGGATCGTAAACAATTGTCTTATTTAAAGTTACTTCACTAGGCAGTGAAACTTCACCAAAGCTTTTATCCAAATTTAATGTGTCGGAAGAATTTAAAGCATACTTCTCTATTTGAATATTGTTGTATGAAACACTTTTATCAATTAAAAAGCCAGAAGCATTGGAATAGAATCTAAGATTTAATAAATTAACATTATTATTAATCTTTACCAAACTGGTTTTATCGGCAAGGAACTGATTTACACACAAACCCAACGAATCATCTAATACACAAATATCCGAGGCATTATCCGAAGGTTGATAAGATATTCTAAGAACTTCATTAGTTACATCAGGAACTATTTCATTAAGTTTGAGAGTGGCACAAGCTTTTACATTTCTCCCTGTAAGCGTTAAACCGTTATCCGAAGTTTCAATAGAATACGCCGCGCCTTTCCCGGTATCACTGCACGCTTCCAAATTAGATGACGCTGTTACAGGCAAAGTTTCTGTTGGTAAATATATATTAACTGCTATATCTATATTTAAAGGAACATAAACGTCGTCTACATAAGCTTTATCGGTTAAAGCGGTTACATCAACAAACATTCGCTGGTTTTCTAGTTCTACGATAATTCCTTTTTGTGTATCTGGTGTAACAGGAACACTGTAAGTTTTAACAACATTACCCGGCTTATATTTACTTTCAATACTTATATCAACACCGGAGTCAGTTTTGGTTGCATAAACACTTAATACACCGCTATCAGCAGTAGTAGTTCCTTGTACAGGAGTAGCTTCGTGGGATTTAAGAGTTATAGCAGTATCTGTAGAACTTACATATGCGTTGTTAAGTGAACCATCTGTATTAGTTAAGCCAATGAACGGGAAAACCACGTTGTTAGTTGCTACATAAGGTTTATACAACGAATATATTGGATCAAGATTTTCTTTGTAATAAGAATTTCCGGCTTCGTAGTAAGTGTTGCTAGTTTCTTCGTTAGCGTATGTGGCACTTAGATCTTTATAAACCTTTAAACCATTACCGAAATCTTTTTCCAAAACAAAACCTTGGGTTTTGCTTAACAATGCTTCTATCTCAGGATAAAAAAGTTGCTTTGGATTATCATCAATTACTTGCTCACTTTCGTCTAGCAATACCCAACGAACTTTATACTTATCAAAAACATTTTTCAACATTACGGGATCTTGTGAATAAACCGCGTAGGCAACCTCGTTATAATATTGTTCGTTTAACAAATTCCAACGATCGAATTCCCTATCGAGAAGTGGCTGCTTTATACCAAACCATAAAAAGCCTGCACCTTGATAACCAAGCTTTGTAGACGAATCCCAATTGTAATATACCCAACCCCAAAAAGAATGCACCGGAAAGTGCGCTACACGGCCGTAATCATTTTGAGAATTAAAGTATTTAAACATCTCAAAATATCTATCGGGAATGTTTACGCGCATCGAGGGACTTATCATGTAACCTCGAAACACTGGAGACATAAAGTCACAAAGCGTTATAACAACAAACACATAAACAATAAAGTGAGTTAAAAGAATATAACCTTCTTTTTTGAGAAGTTTGGCAAGTAGCTCGCCAAAGAATCCATAGAAATAACCGAAAAACACCGAAAAAGAAAACATGTATAAAACAGAAAACTTAGTAAATGGAAATCTAAGTGCTTCCTTAAACATAGGCACACTGTTTTGCAGAAATACAAACACAAAACCAAATGGTGGATTATCACTCATTAAAAAGAACATTGCCATAAACAAAACGCACGCCACTGGATATGCATATTTTTCTCTACGCCAAAAAGCTATTATCAAACCAAAAAGTGACATAAAGAAAAAGGCATAACCGAAAATTAAAACATTCTTATCTTTTAAGTGCAGTTCCCATTCATTTAACAAATCACCAAAGTGCCCATTACCAACATGTTCTCCCCAACTAAACAAATAACCTTTTATTATTGCGATGTCTTTTATATCTCCATAACGTTTGTTTGCTAAAAATGCTTCTTCTGAAAAAAGAAATGTTATTTTTGCATCACTTACTTCTTTACCGTGGACTAATGTGAAATAAACGTTGGGTAAAAACCAAAATGAATTCAGCATTAAAGTGAGAAAGATTAACTGCGCGTAACGTTGCGCAACGGTTTTAAAACCAAGCTCTTTGGTTGACCAACTAACAAGTCCCAAAATAAATAAAAATACATTTAAACCTAGGAAATAGGCGTAAAAAAGGGTCGCAGTATGTGCCTGAGATAATATAAAAAAGGCAACGAGCAAATATAAAAATAAATGTTTGCGCTTACCTGTTTCAAAGAATTTAGCCAAAAACAAGAGGTTCCAACCTAAAAGCCCGTAATGAGTTAAAAACATTTCCAGAGGAACGTAAAACTGCTGCATGGTGCCAAGATTAAGGAGATAAATTAATCCACCGGCAAAACCTCCAAGATTGCGTGCCCAACCGGTGCAACGACGTAATGCCAATTGTTGTATAAAGTAGTAAACACCAATAGGTCCAAGAACCAACATTAAGAATGCGTAAGAATAGCGCAACTGATTTAACTTAAAAACCAGACTTAATAACTCTAATATGATTATTCGTGGAATTTCCGAAGCGTGTGCCTGCGATGCCACGGCACCTAAACCTTGGTGTTCTTGCCAAACGCCATCTATTATTCGCCACCAATATTCCGAAAAATTAAACTCAGGATGCAAAGTATCCCAACCTGTTAAAAATGTATTTGGAGTGTAATTAACGTAACAAACCACTAAGGAAATACAAATTAACACAACTACAGGAATATTAGATCCAATAAATTGAAAGAACTTTTTTAGCATCATAAGTTAGCGGCCGACGGATAAAAACAAACCGCGCGCCCGTCATAGCACTTAAAGAAACCCCAAGTGGTTGGAAATCCTACAATCAATTGGCTTCGTTGGGTAATTTCAAGTTGTAATAAACCTGTTGTAGGTATAGTTACCTCGCGTTGGTTTTGATCAAGCCACAATGTGTTCCATTGCCAACCGATAGAAGCGTACGCTACATATACTTTTTCTGCAGTATCTTCAGCGGCCAGGGACAACTTTATGCCATCGTCAGCATAGGTAACAATAATATTGGGTTTATATGCAACATCATTTGGATACTTTGAACGTGGCGTAATGTTTAAACCATCATAAATAAACTCATTACCCGAGTCCGTTACTACAGTAGCGTACGAAGCATCACGAACAAACGTGCCATTTAAAAAGGTGAAAAAGTCCCAACCGCGCATCTCCAGTACATTTTGCTGGTTTACAGGCAGATCAATACGAACTTTAGAGTAACCATCAAGTGGGATTCTACGCTGAGCGCCACCACCGGAAACATCCACAATGGATTCCTTGCCGTCAGCGTCGTACAAATAAACATTAAACGGCAAACCTTGCGTTTTTTCACGGTCCAAAAAGAGAACATTACCTATACTAATCTTTAAACTATCTTCCCGTAGGTTTGGTGTGTTTACTGCAGAAGAACTAACTCTTTTGTATAAAGAAATAACGTTGGTGTCTGGCAATGTAACTTTATTTATAACAACAAAGTCTTTGTTTTGGTCAGACTTAAAGAAATTGATTAGTTGTGTTAAAACAGCGTAATTGCGCAAACCAGCGGGACCTGGACTATCCGGAACAACCGCGTACTCCATTTGATCCAAATAATTTTGTTGCGCTTCTGTATTAAAAGGGCTTAGTTGATAAAAAGGCGTTACGATATCAATGTTAAAATCTTCATTTTTCCAACGGTGCATCTCAAGCGAAGCCACAGAAAAAAACTGATTCTCTGAAAGAGATAAAACTTTGTAGGGGTTTGCAGGTTTAGTACCAAATCTGTTGGTGTCATTTTCTATTGCCTGTAAAACCGTATCATTTTGCCAATCGTGTGAATTGTAAGAATAATTTAAAGGATCCGCCAACCATGCCGTGTAATAAGGTCCGGCCATCGTAACTGTTATCGGCTGCAACCAAACCGGAAGCGGACTTAGCTGGTTAAACGACAAAAAGAAGAACATCATCATTAAATAAACAGAAAATATTGCCAACACAACTTTATTCGCCATAAAGTTTATTTTCAGCAAGGCATAGGCAATATAAAATGCAAACATTGGAGTTAAAGGCAAAATGTATCTAAGATCTTTATTCTGAATCAATGTGAAAACAACATAAGGAAATGCGATTAAATGGAAAACGTAATTTCTGCAAGGAACTTTGTGTTTGTTAAACAAATACATCGCGCCGAGAAGCATTAAAACAGCAACAAAAGTGAGTTGGTGCGACATCATCATTTCCAAATAATGGAAAATACTTTCTAAACTCCAAATATTAGTTGGATCACCTGCATCACCTTGCGCTGTTATTCCCACAATGTTTACCAAATTGGTGAAATTCAATATATACCAAGGAAAGGCTCCAGCGATCACAATCACCGAACCTATTAGTGTATTTCGAATACGCTCTTTATTATCAAAATCACGTGCCTGAATCATTTTGACAATTACCTCGTAAATAAATGGAACAACTAAAAATACAAAACCATACCATTTAGTTAACTGACCCAACGTAAAGAAAATAAAAAACAGAACAGCGTATTTAACATTTCTCAAAGAATTGGAAAGTATTAGGTAGTAATAAGAAACTAACAACAACGCCACTAGCGGAACATCTAGGTGAAACTCTCTACTCTGCTGCCATACTTGCGGAAAAAAAGAAAATATAAAAACCGTTAAAACAGCTAAATTTGCATCTTTAAAATAATGAAGAACAATTTTATAGAGATAAATAATGGCGAGTATAAGAAACAATGTTTCAAGCAAAAACGCCCATTGGTAATCGAACCCAAAAAGCATAAAAGTTGCACCGCCTAACATTTGAACAAGTGGTGGATAGTAAGTGGAAACCTTATAGAAGTTTTCAAGAGTCATGCGGCCTGTAAAGAGTTCAGGAATCTTGTGAGCAAATATATAGGCTGTAGTTAAATGACCTGCACTATCCCATGTTGGTGGAGCTTTATTGACGTCCTGCCATATAGAGTTGAGGGCCAAATGAAACAATATTATTAGTATCAAAAGTACGATTGGTGAAAATGCTGGAAATGTTTTTGATTTGTTCATATAGGTAGTTAAATGATAGCAGAAATGGTTATAGAGTTATAGAAAAGAGAAGCCCGCGGAAATTGTTTAGATTTTCGCGGGCTTTTTGTTTTTTTGCCTTAAACGGTGGGTGAGTCGTTTTCAGGCCTTACATTTAGTGCTTGCAGATTGGTGGATTATTTCTGTTCGAATACCATTTTTCCGGTCTGATCGACGATGATGCCATATTTTGTCGGATCAGCAACCATGAAATGGTTAAATTCGTCGCGAGCTGCCTTGAGAAGATCAGATCCTTTAGGCGCCGCGAACATTTCACACCACGAATTTTTGTGGTTTGTAGCCGCATTGTACGGTACACCATTGATAGTCAGAGTGTATCCAGGTCCGAAAAGGGCAACCAGGATGAAACTCTGTTTCTTGTCCGACAGGTTTGCCGCGTATACTTCTTTGCCGGCGGCATCCTTCAGACTTACAGCAGCTTTCTCCGAATGACAGTACAAAACCCGGGTATCTTCAGCTGAAGATGGGTCTGCTCCGTCAAAGGGATTGCTTTTCACCGTGTCGTAAATCACGATCTGCGGGTTTGCCAACTTAGTATCTGCGAACCCAGTAATAATGTCCGCGCCAGTCCCCACATTGTGAATTGCGTCCAGGGGTAACATACCAGCGGGCGGGTCCACGGCGGGAGCGGCGGCAGCGGGAACAACTTCAGTCTTCTTGGCGTTAGCATCGACAAACGGTGTCATCGTTGCCTGCGGAATCGCGGTGTTCTGCGCGGGAGCATCCTCGGTCGGGGTATTGGCCTGAACTGGAGCTACCAAAGCGGCGCTGTTAGGAGTGCTTGACTTCGGCAACATTGCGCGCTGTGCGGCATTTATGACCAAAAATAACAGGCCCAAAATCACGAGCACGCCCAGTCCGATCAACGCGTAGCGCCAGATCGGGGTGTCAAAATATCCTCGGCGGCGAGGGGCGTCTTGCGGTTCTTCAACTTCAACTTCTTCTTCGGGTACTAAGTGACTTAAATCCATTTCAAACCTCCATTTATTGATTCTTGAACATTGATTACAGCGATTTCCAATCCAACCTGCTTACCCACACAGCATACATACAAATATATAAACTGTGAGGGTACCAGGTTGATAATCGTCGAAGAAGTTATGACGAATGCTTAATAAATCCACCAATTGTCAAACTGCATAATGTAAGAATCTTAAAGGCTCAAAAATTATTTTAAGCACTTAAGATAGGTGCCAAAAGAATGTTTTATTTTTCTTTTGGCACTGTGTTACTGTTGTGAGAACTAGATCTTATGCCCCTTTGCACGCAAATTTGCCATATATGCCGCCTGCTGTTTGGAATCCATATACTGCAATGCGGTCTTAACAAAATCTTCAGCATGTGCCAGGGTTTCGTTGAGCTGGGTCTGAATCGCGGCTTTTTCCTGGGCAGCCTGGGTATCGCGGGCGAACTGGGCATTCCAGAATTCGTTGCTGGCATTTTTCATGGCAGTTTGAAGTTTAGCGATTTCATCCTGGTCAGCTGCGGTGATAATGCGAAGCAACTCGTCCGGGATGAAGGCCAAAACATCGAACTCTTCCGGATCTTCCAACGTAACAGTCGGAACAATTCCCGGGAGCATCGGCGCAATACTTGCCAAAATCTGCTCGACAGTAGCCATCTTTGGCGAGGCAACAAAAGAAGCTGAAGGATCAAACCTTGCAATAGCTTCTTGAAGCCTGGGAGCATTACCACTGGCAGGTGCCATTGCAGCCTGGAATTCCTGGCGTGCCGCATAAACACGCTGGATTTCAAGGTCTTCCTGCGCGCGGGCCATCTGCAAATCTGTTAAGACTGCGGAAATTCCGTTGACTTTATTGAGCATCGCTTCTTTGAATTCCACAATCGCCAGGGCGGCCTGCATCACAAGTGTAAACTTGTCCTGCACATCAGCGATAACGTTTTCGTGGTCGGCCAGAACTTTTTCGGTTTCAGCAACGTTGGCAATTGTAGTGAAAGAAGCTTTCCCTGCTTTCAACAACTTTTCCATCGTTTCCGAGTCCCTTAATTGTGCCAGGAGACCTTGGAATTCTTTTCGATTGACGTCTTCAGTAGTGGGTACAAATTTAGCCATTGTATTACTCTCCTTTTGAATATATATATAACGAATATGATTTTGGGATGTATCACCCTTTCAATTCCCAACCTGCACCAAAAACACACAAAGCTTAAATAGCCTTCTATATTCTTAATGCAGACCAGGAAATAACATATTCGACAAGTCAAAGAAGACTTGGCTACGTTTCTCACAACAAGTTTTAAAAGTACTGTGATAGTCTTTTTGACTACCAGTTAGCACCATCAATTGCTTGAAGGCATAAATTGGTATTCAAATTGCGTCGGCAGATTAAATTTAAGTGTTAGAGGTTAATTAGTATTTGATTACCTCTCTCTGGTTTATGGGAAGATATTACTATATTCGCATACTTTTGTCAACACTATGGGTCCTTTGCAGCGTCAAATCAAGCTAAAATAACAGCGCAAATTAAGCCTTATTTTTACCATTATTAGGTTCATGATCCCCTAACAACACACCTGACAAAGCCTCCTCTATTAGTTCCCCAAGTCCCATATCGTTTTGAATAGCATAAACTTGTGCAAGTTTTTTTAATGTTTTATCTAATAGAATAGTAGTTTTTATCTTTGCGCCATTAGTGGCCGATTTAGTTGACATAGTAGTGGTATTAAAAAGTTCTCCACAAAGTTAAAAGTTATCCACAAGGATATTTCAACTTATAGGTTGTCTCACAAAATCATGTGAAACATATTACAACGATTATAACCATACAAATGTATATATGTAAATATGTACACAAATACAATGTACATTAGAATATAAAATATTTATGAGCGGTGTGTATGATTTTGCATGTGAAATGGATAATGCACGTCGCTTGTTAACTTTTTCAAAAGTATTAAAGTTTACTTATTCATGCTTTGCCTGCTTGAAAGCATGGTCTCATTCTCTTAGCACTTGCTAAGGGGAAACGCTTTTAATAAAAAAAACGCTCTGTGGCTGCCGCTTTGTATGTCGCTCCATGCGGGGCGTTTTTTTTTCTTAGTAACGGTAAAGAAACCGAGAAAATCTATTGAGCCCCGCATAAGCAGCCTGCCCATGAATTTATTTTCATCTCAACCATCTATTAATATAATTTCTGATTCTGAATTATTGCTGAATAATTTATGCTTGAGTAACGATATCGCAGAAAATAATTCTTCCTGCGGAAGATTGAATAACTTTATGAACTTTAGCGTCGGCTTCTTGTCCCACTAAATCCTTTGCCCCATCCACAACGATCATGGTGCCGTCAGCTAAGTAACCAATTCCCTGTTCTTTTTCTTTACCAGCCTGAATAATTTTTACTTTTACTTCTTCTCCGGGCAACATAACTGTTTTCAAACAATTAACTAAGTCATTAATATTTAAAACTTTTACACCTGCAACTACAGCGACTTTGTTTAAATTAAAATCTAAGGTAATTAACGGAATTTTATTTATCTTGGAATATTCTACTAAGTCACCATCAACACCTTTTCCTTTTGTTTTTATTTCAGGCATAGCTAACTGAGCTATTTTCTTTAACTCGTGAACTGTATCCAATCCCCTGCGACCGCGTTGTCTTTTTATTTTATCTTTGTTATCGGAAATTAATTGCAGTTCTTCAATAACATTTTGAGGAATAATTAAAACCTTATCTAAAAAACCTGTTTTAACAATATCGAGAATACGACCATCAACTAAAACAGAAGTATCTACAACAATGGAACTTTGCAAATTAGTTTTAACTTTTTCAGCTTCTACCTGTGACTTACGTTCTTGCTTCTCGCGGCGTGCTTCCTGTAGTTTTTTAGATTGCTGCTCCCAAAAGTTGGTAACAATATCAGAGACCGTTTTATAAATAACACCTTCTATCCAATGGCGGGAACGAACTAAGAAAAGTGGAAAGAGATAGAAACCTATAAAAGCTGCCGCGGAAGACATTAATACTTCGAGTATTGTGTGAATACCAAAAAAGGGCAATTCCATAAAAAATGTTGAACGTGAAAGGTTAAATCCAAGGATAAAAAAGAGGATAGCGAAAATTGCGCGCAAAAATAACTTCACCTCGCTTAGAGAAGGCTTTTTATTGTTTGGGGCTTTTGTATCTGTGCGCACATAGTTTTTTTGCTTCACGACTTATTTAATTGTACCAACGATCGAAGTGTAGCGCCACAGAACCTACTTTTCTAGCGCCGTTTTAACAACAGCTACAAGGTCACGATATTTATCCGGACTTATAACATTTGTATAACCAAGCTTTTTTGCTTCGGCAATGCGCTTAGATTGATGAGTAACATTTCGTATTTCGCCATTTAAACCTACTTCACCAAACACTGCAGTACGCTTTTTTATTGGAATATCTTTTAATGCTGAAACAATTGCTAAACAAACTGCAAGATCAGCTGCGTATTCTGAAACTTTAAAACCACCTGCGATGTTTAGATACACATCGTGACCGCTCAAATTGAGTCCAGCTCGTTTTTCTAGTGTGGCGATGAGAACCTGTAACCTGTTTGCATTAAAACCGCTGGCTGTTCGTCGTGGGTAACCAAATGATGTTTTTACTGTAAGTGCTTGGACTTCAAATAAAATTGGACGATAACCTTCCATAACGATTGTTACACATGAACCAGATGCACCTTCCATGCGCTGTTCTAAAAATAATTCAGAAGGATTTGTTATTTCTTTCATTCCCTGTTCCGCCATTTCAAATATTCCAACTTCTGAAACCGGGCCAAATCTATTTTTACTTGTGCGTAACAAACGATACATATGTTGAGAGTCACCTTCTAAATATAAAACTGTATCAACAATGTGCTCTAAAACTTTTGGACCGGCAACAACACCTTCTTTTGTAACGTGACCCACTAAAACTAACGGAATTCCTAAACGCTTGGCCACAGCCGTTAAAATTTGTGTTCCTCCCCTAACTTGTGTGAGTGAACCTGCAACGCCTGTGACCTCATCCATATAAATTGTTTGAACAGAATCAATGATTACGAGTTTAATGTTTGATTCAGCATTTACCTCGGTTTCAATTGCACTAACAATTGACTCAACATTTGTTTCGGCAAGCATGTATAAGTTTTTTGCGTCGTATCCCATGCGCTGCGCGCGAATCTTTATTTGCTCAACACTTTCTTCACCGGCTATATACAAAAGATTGTTATCACCAAGGCTGCGTGAAATTTCTGTTAGCAAGGTACTTTTACCAATACCTGGTTCGCCTGCGAGCAAAACAACTTGTCCGGGAACAAATCCGCCACCGAGCACGCGATCGAACTCCGCAATACTTGTTGAAAGTCTTTGCGTTGGTACTGATATTACGTCTGCAAGTTTAATTGGAGTTATCGAAGACATGCCGCTTCCCGAACCTGCGCGATGTCCCGTTTTTGTTTTTGGAGAATCCATTACAACATCTTCTATAAACGTGTTCCATTCTTTACAACTGGGACACTGTCCAACCCAATTAGATGTTTGATAAGCACAATTTTGACAAGTATAAACGGTTCGAATTTTTGGCATAATGTAAATGTAGTATAACGCTAAAGCAACAAGATTTTACTTGGTAACGCGTTGGTTTTCCACGAATATTTTTCCATCCACAATAGAAATATGCAGATTTAAAGGACGTTTTGGATGATTGAGTAAAAATTCTGCTATTTTATCGAGTAATTCCTTTTCCAATGTTCTTCGCAGGGCGCGGGCACCATATTCTTGTGAGTGACCTAGTTGTAACACTTCGTCTTTTACTTCTCGCGTTATTGTTACAGCGACGCGCTGTTGCTTTAAAACTATTAAAACTTCTTTAATTAAAATATCTAAAATTTTTGTTTGATCTTCTTTTGTTAATCTTTTAAAAATTAAGACTTCGTCAAAACGATTTATTAGTTCTGGTTTTAAAATTTTCTTTAAATTATTTCGTAAGCGTCCTTCAACAGATTTTTCGGTTAATTGGGCTTCTCCGAAGCCTATCTCTTGATTATGAAGTATTTCGGTACCCAAGTTACTTGTAAGTATTACTACAGCGCGTGAAAAGTCAAATGTCGCACCCTTTGCATCAACCAATTCACCTTCCTCCATTATCTGAAGTAATATGTTTAAAACGTCAGGGTGAGCTTTTTCAATTTCGTCGAATAAAACAACGCTATCAGGTTTATTTTCTATCTTAGTTGTTAGTTCGCCGCCTTCGCCAAAGCCAACATATCCTGGAGGCGCGCCAACTAAACGTGCAACATTGTGTTTTTCAGCAAAATCACTCATGTCTAAGCGTATTAGAGCTTTATCTCCGTAGTATGTTTCGGCCAATACCTTAGCTAACTCTGTTTTACCAACGCCGGTAGGACCAAGGAACAAAAAGTTACCCAATGGTCTTTTGCGTGAACGTAAGCCTAGACTGGCACGGATTAAAGACTTTGCTACAGTATCAACAGCTTCATCTTGACCGACTATCTTTGTTTTTACTTTAGTGGCAAGATTTGTAAGTTTTGTGATACTTGTTGAAGTATCCTCAATGTTTCGATCTTCCTTAAACACCGATACAGCTTCTTTAATATCCTCCGGAGTAAGTTTTAAGCGTTTTTGGGATACAAAGATCTGTTCCTCTTTTTGAGTAAGTTTTGCATCATATTTTCTAAGCTGTGTTCGTAACTTTAAGGCTTTATCGTAACGACCATCACCGATTTTAGCGTCTAATTCGCTTAAAAGATCAAAGCTTTGATCAACCATGTTTTTATAAGCTTTTGGTATAGTGCTCTTTCTCAAGATAACGAAAGTACAGCAATGGTCCATTAAATCCACGCCTTTTTGTGGGAATTTATCTGTATTGTCCATTTCCTTAGCCTTTTTGTAGATTAATCGCGTGATTGCTTTTGAGATTTCAACGTTATGAAACTCACTTAAATACATTGCCGTTGATTCTAAAATCTTTTTTATTTCGTCTTCGTCCGGTTCTGTGATCTCGATAGTGCCAAAATCCTCAACCACATGTTCATTTTCAGCGATAAGTCGATCGTAAAGATTGGTACTCATAGTAGCTATAATTTTCACGTCGGTTGCCGCAAGTGTAGATTTGAACATGCTATAGAAAACAGGCACAGAAATGCCCATCGCTGTTGCAAAGAAAGCATTTTGAAAGTTTTTGATAAACAGTATTACTCTATTTAGGCTTCTAAGCTCATCTGCCAACTGTGCAAGCCCAACTTCGACGCCACCTTTGTTAAAAAGACTGGTCATAAATGCCAACATATCAAAGGAAATTACCTGATAGCCTGCTAAAGCCGGAGGAACATCCAAAGAAGTTATGTTGCGCGCTAAAAGCTCGACTAATGTTCTCTTGCCTACGCCCGGTTCGCCAAGCAACAAAACATTAGAGGTGTTTTTTAAAAGAAGTGATGCAACTAAAGAGTCATAGGCATCTCGATAAATCAAAGGTTTATCAATATTTTTAATTGTCTTCTGGTTTAAGTTCTCACCAAAAGCGTCCAAAATTGGCGTTTTACGTGTTTTATCTATTTGTTTAATGGTATTTGGGAAAACGCTTAGCTTTATTAACTCAAGCTTTATGCGCTGATAATCTGGGGAGTCTGAAAGTTTAAAAAGAGCTAAGAGTAAGTGCTCGGTACCAACGTACATGTGTTCAAACTTTACGGACTGGTAATAAGCTTCCTTTAGTAAATCGTCGGTAGATATCATATTCTTCTTGGGAATACTGAGTCCGTGAACTGTTTGAAGTAACATCTTACCCATACCATCAACTTTTATTATGGCACTGGCAATTGACGCACCTGAAACCTTATTTTTCTGAGGAAGTTCCAAAAGTGCTGATTTTGCTCTTTGTGTTAAACGTTCAAGAATCATAATTGATTTACAAATCCCCTACCTTTTGGGTAGGGGACGTGAAATTAACTTATACTAAATAATTTAGGCAAGTTGTCTTGTACTCAAAGCAAGCTTTTGACCTGCACCGTCGACCTGTATAACAACTGCTTCTACTTCTTCGCCCTCTTTTAAAGGACCTGAAGCTTCGGAAACGTGGATTAAACCATCGAGACCTTTTTCAAGTGTTACAAAAGCGCCAAAAGGTACAATTTTACTGACTTTGCCAGTTACCTTTGTTCCAACAGGATACTTAGCTTCTACAGTTTCCCAAGGATTCTTGGATAAACGCTTAACACTAAGGGCCAATTTCTTTGATTGATCATCAATACCTAAGACCAAAACTGAAATAGTTTGTCCAACGGTAAAGTATGAGGAAGGATTGCTGACTTTTTCCCAAGCTATTTCACTAATATGGACTAAGCCTTCAACACCTTCTAAATCAACAAATACTCCAAAAGGCATGATACCTGTAACGATACCTTCTAAGGTTGTACCGGACTTAATTTCTGAAAGTCGTTTTTCTCGAGATTCTTCACTGTAGGAAACCATTGCGTCCTTTTCAGACAATACAAAACGGTTCTTTTCAATATCAAATTCGATGACTTTTACCTTTAAGACTTTACCGGATAACACTTTTAACGATTCCTTAAGTTCAGCTTCACTTCCTGCTGCAAACTTGGCAATATCGTTAGCAAAGTGTGATCTATCAAGGTGAGATAAAGGAATAAATCCTCTCAAACCTAAGCAATCACAGAGTAAACCACCTTTGTTATATTCAATAACAGTGGCCTCCAATACGGAACCGGTTTTAAATGCATCTTCTGCATCTTTCCACTTTTTATCTTTTTCGGCTTTACGCAAAGATAAAACTATATAACCTTGTGCGTTTTCGGCTTGAACAACTTTTGCCATGACGGTATCGCCCGGCTTAAAGTTTTTATAAGAACTGTCAGCATCCTCTAACTCGGATCCTGTAACAATTCCCTCCGATTTGGCTCCCACATCAACTAAAACCTCTCCGTGGGAAACACTTACAACTACCCCCTCAATGAGTTCTCCGGGGATCAATTCCTTCATGCGAAGGTCTTTTTCGGTCAAAAGTTTGGCCATTACTGACGACGCTCTATGAACTTTTTTAGATTTAGACATTAATAGTTTAGGCTGTTAAAGCTTCTTTTGGGCTTTCACCCTATGAAACAATAACCTTGCTTAAACTCCTTTCCGTTCCTGCTTTTTGCTGGAACGTGGTGATTATAACGAAATATAGGTATGAGGACAAGATTATGTTGGGGTTGCTTTTGCGGGTAATAGTAGCTAGACAAGCGTGGATTTGATACCATTTATGTATGGTTAATAATACTGCGCCAATCTCCCCTACGTGGAGCGTGGAAGACGAGAAAAAAGCCCGTGAAATATATGCAAAAGCTGTAACTGAAATGAACTCTATTTACGAAAGTTATTTAGATAAGTTGGGACAAGTTGTTAAGGAAGCGAAAGCGAGGGAGAAATGACGGGTCCTTTCGAGAATTCTGATGTTTTACCTGAGTGGAATTGGAATACTCCTGCCCATGTAGAAAAAACTCCTGAGGAAAAACAAAAAGCTGAGGAAATGGCAAGGTTTGAAGAACTACATCAGCAATATGATCGTGAAACTACTGGTGGAATTAAATCAGATTTAGTTAATTTCATTACAAGACAAAATGAATTCCATGGGGGTGTTCCGCATTTTGCTGACGACTTTTATGAATGGCAGGCTAAAGAGAATGAACCTGGTGCCAGACCTTTTATAGATTGGTATACCGAACGCTTTAATGCAAGGGAACAGGGACTGGTATTTGAAAATACGTCATTCCAAGAAAACGAACCAAATGCGGAAGCTCCAATATTTGTCAATTTGCTAGATAGGTTTAACCGCGAAGACTCAACAACACAAGCATTAGGCTTAAGCTTGTACGCAGGTGGTAATGATAAACCTCCTCACTACAACGAGGACGATGAATATTGGAGAAAATACATTTACCCCACAGGTGTAGGTCGTGACACATGGTATATGGGACGTGTTGAAGCCAGAGCTCGCGGTGAGAGATTTGAAGCTCCCGAAGCACCTTCCAATGATTTTAGCGGAATGCTCGAAAATGGAGAGGGAGACCTAGAGGCAGGAATTCTTGCGGCCGGAGAGGCAGCAGTAAAACAACTGAATTCTGAAGCCGATCCTGAAGATTCCAAAGAAATTAGAAGTCTTGGAGAACGAGCTATAAATGCAATTAGACATCCATTAGCCACAGCAAAAGAAGCATTTCAACAACTAGGGAAGAAGAAAACCCACGAGGAACAACAAGAGACACCGCAAGGTACGGAAATACCCACAGGCTCAGAACTATTACAAAACTACGAGAATCTTCAATCGACAGAACAATTCAAACTTATCCAGGCGCTTATGAAAGATTTAGGCGTAGAAGAAATGAATGCCTACAGTAAAAACATACAAAAAGTTCCAGAAAATGGCTTTGTAGGAATTGCTCCTCCGGATAAACCACAAATCTACATAACAAATATTCAAAAAGAAGTTGGCTGGATAAATAAAAGAAAAGAAGTCACTGATGAAGCAGTTATTGTTTGCAGACTTCCCGACGGTACCATTGCATTAATGGGAGCACACGTAAGCCAGTTTAACGGCCTGGAAAATGGAGCTGGTAAAAAAGCCGCACCAACTGATCACGGAATTGACGTACACATAGGACAAATAAGTTTAGATCGCGGATTTAGAATTACTGCAATGCTTGAAGAGGACAAATTTAACAAGTCACTAAATTCTAAAAAGGATAATTGGGTAAAAGACCTTTTAGGTGAGAATCAATTATCATTGGAAAAAACGGCAGATGATTTTGGCTGTGATAGGTATAATAAAAGAAGAGACAAACAACTTGAAAAAAGCCTTGGCCACAAACAAGCTCAGGTAGAAATTATGTCCGACTTAGAGAGAACTATACAAGATTTGGATAGAAGATACGATCCGGAGAAATATAAACAAGCCGAAGAAGCACAAGCGGAAATTGAGAGACAAAAACAAGCTGTAAAAGAAAGTTTAGAAGAATCAAGATATCGCGAGGCTACTTGGGATAAACCCATAAAATTTGCTGGAATTATACATGGAAAATTTAAAGAATTAGCTGAAGCGGGTACACCCCCAGATAAAGCGACGTTTGAAGAGTACTGCGACGATTACATTGATAAATTGATAATAGAACTAGGAGATAATTTTTCCGAGGATAGAAAACAAAAAATAGTAGAAAGACTAAGAAGGGTAAAAAAGCATTTTGTAGAAAATTCAATGGAGGGAATGTTAGCTTCAATAGAACACATGAAAGCTAATCCCGTTACTAAAACAGTAAATAACAGACCTCCAAAGGCAACACCAAACCCATGATGGATAAAATAACTAAAGATACATATATAGAAGATTTACAAACATTTAGTAGTAGTAAAGATTTCGTAGAAGCCACAACAAATTTTATCGAAAGCTACGATGGAACAAATGGAATGGAATTCGAAATATTCGAGCTTAACTTAATGAAAATATTAAATAAATTTGAGGAATATAAACTGAAAGCAGAAAGTTTTGATAAGGTCGCAACAATATTAGGTAAAAAAACAGAGTTGGAAGACTTAAAAGCAGCTTATGAACAAATAAAAGAAACGGGTTCTATGAATTTGCCCGTATCTAGCCCTAAAAACTCCTAAGAAGAAAACTAAAAAATAGAAAACTTACACCCGAGATCCCGGCGACGACCTATCTTCCCAGGCATTCTGCCAAGTATTTTCGGCGCTGGTAGTCTTAACTTCTCTGTTCGGAATGGGAAGAGGTGTGACCCTACCGCCATCATCACCGAGACTCCAGGTGTAAGTAATTATTTTCAATTTTCAAAATACACTTTAAACAAAGTATGAGCAAGCTCAAACCTTATATCGCAGGTATGCCCGCGATCCAAAGTGAATCTTAAGAACTGAACAGAAAGTGTTTTGTACCGCTTGCGCGATACCCAAGTCTTGTGAAAACTCGTTTAAGGAATATTTATGATGCACAAACATTAGTACCACTCGGCTGAACACATTGCTGTGCTTACACCTATGGCCTATCAACCTAGTAGTCTCCTAGGAGTTGTGTCCGCTTGCGCGGATCGCTTTAATCTTGGGGTTTGCTTCGTGCTTAGATGCTTTCAGCACTTATCAAGTCTATACGTAGATACCCAGCGATGCCCTTGGCAGGACAACTGGTACACCAGAGGTATAGTCATTCCGGTCCTCTCGTACTAGGAATGAGCCCCCTCAAAGCATTCACGCTCGTTGTGGAAAGAGACCGAACTGTCTCACGACGTTCTGAACCCATCTAACGCGCCACTTTAACCGGCGAACAGCCGGACCCTTGGGGCCTGCTCCAGTCCCAGGATGTGACGAGACGACATCGAGGTGCCAAACCTTGCCGCCGCTGTGGACGCTCGGGCAAGATCAGCCTGTTATCCCCGGGGTAGCTTTTATCCGTTAAGTTCCGGGCCTACCACTAGGCACACGGAAGATCATTAAGTCCTACTTTCGTATCTGCTCGACTTGTATGTCTTGCAGTCAAGCTCCCATATACCTTTACGCGTACAGCGCCATTTCCATCGGCGCTAAGGGAACCTTTGAGCTCCTGCGTTATCCTTTAGCAGGAATCCGCCCCAGATAAACTGCCCACCAGGCATTGTCCCCTCACCAGATTATGATGAGTGGTTAGGTTCTCAGAATTAGCAGAGAGGTGTTTCATCGACGATACATACAAGATGTATCTCCCTCCTACACTACACAACTAACACCGATTACCAATACCAAGTTACAGTAAAGCTCCACGGGGTCTTTTTGTCCAACAACGAGTATCCGGCATCTTCACCGGAAGTTCAATTTCACCGAGTTCATCGTTAAGAGAGTGCTCAACTTGTTACGCCTTTCGTGCGGGTCGGAACTTACCCGACAAGGGATTACGCTACCATAGAACAGTTATAGTTACTGCTGCCGTTCACCCGGGCTTGAACCAAAAGCCTCCATCTGTAAACAGACGGTCACCTCCGGTCTTGACCTACGGGCACTGGGCAGGCGTCGACCCCTATACATCCCATTACTGGTTTAGCAGAGATCTGTGTTTTTGTTAAACAGCCAGTCGAGCCATTTTTGTGCCCCCTGCCGACTTCTCTCCTTGCGGAGGGATCGTGACAGGGCATCCTTTTTCCTAAGTTACGGATGTAATTTGCCTAGTTCCTCAACGATGATTCTCTCGTTCGCCTTGGTATCCTCTACCCACCTACCTGTGTCGGTTTGCGGTACGAATAACGTAAAACCTCCCTAGAGAATTTTCTCGGGAACTTGCCTGACACCAAATCATCTGCCTTGCGGCAGACTTTTCCTAAACTCGGCTTAACGACCATGTGGATTTTCCTGCACGGTCACGCTTAGTTTTCGGAACCCAAATCCTTAATAGGCTTGGTTCATCAAGTTTCGTCCTCCCATTGGTAAAAACGGTTTTACGTCAGCGCAGGAATATTAACCTGCTGTCCATCGGTTACGCCTTTCGGCCTCACCTTAGGGTCGGCTAACCCTTCGTTGACTGACATAGCGAAGGAACCCTTAGGCTTTCGGCGGAGCGGGTTTTCACCGCTCTCTCGTTACTCATGCCAGCATTCTCACTTGATGCCGCTCCAGCATCCCTCGCGGGTACGCCTTCACTGCAACATCAAAGCTCCCCTACCACTCAATACTAAATAAATTTAATATCAAATCCATAGCTTCGGTACTTTACTTGAGCCCCGTTAGATCGTCGGCGCATAATCGTTCAACTAGTGAGCTGTTACGCTATCTTTAAAGGATGGCTGCTTCTGAGCCAACCTCCTAGCTGTCTTAACGATCACACTTCCTTGTCCACTTAGTAAAGTTTAGGGACCTTAGCTGATGATGTGGGTTGTTTCCCTTTTGTGCCACGAGATTTCCCCGCAGCACTGACTCCTGACTCTAAAATCCTGCGCATTCGGAGTTTGGTAGAAGTGCGTACTCTTGCGAGCCGCATCCTCTTTCAGTATCTCTACCTCGCAAGATCAAACATCAGGGCTATACCTAAATATATTTCGGGGAGAACCAGCTATCGCCAAGTTTGTTAAGCGTTTTACACCTAACCACAGTTCATCCGAGCACTTTTCCACGTACAACGGTTCGGACCTCCATTCCTCTCTCGAGGAACTTCATCCTGACCATGGTTAGCTCACCTGGCTTCGGGTCTAATTTAACGGACTAAACGCCCTATTCAGACTTGGTTTCCCTACGCCTCCTCTGCTTATGCAGATTAAGCTTGCCCGTCAAATTAACTCGCTGGCTCATTCTTCAATAGGCACGGCATCACCCTTTCGGGCTTTGCCAGCTTGTTTGTATGCGGTTTCAGTTTCTATTTCACTCCCCTAACAGGGGTTCTTTTCACCTTTCCCTCACGGTACTATGCGCTATCGGTGTCTTTGTGTATTTAGCCTTACGACGTGGTCGTCGTTTATTCACACAGGGTTACACGTGACCCGTGCTACTCAGGATCAAACCCAAGAGTATCTTTCGTTTCGAATACAGGGCTATTACCTTCTATGGCGCGCCTTTCCAAGCGACTTCTTCTACGAAAAAAATTTGTAACTCCTCCTACCGGTCAAGCCGGTAATACAGGTTTGTCCATACCCCCATACTTAAAAGGATGGGTTTGGGCTGTTCCCCGTTCGCTCGCCGCTACTAGGGGAATATCTAATTTGATCTATTTTCCTTTGGTTACTAAGTTGTTTCAGTTCACCAAGTTCCCTCCACATCGCCTATATCTCTTGCGAGACTTTTAGCAATGGGTGATCTCGACTCAACGTCGGACCGGGTTTTCCCATTCGGAGATCTCCGAGTAATAACGCTTTTTGGCAGCTTCTCGAAGCTTATAGCAGCCTAACACTTCCTTCATCGGCACAAAGACCCAAGGCATCCACCGCATACATTAATATCTTAAATATCACTAAAAAACCTACAGACCATCTCGCCAAGGCTGGGAGATGATCCTCAAGTTTGTGAGTTTTTCAATTGTTGGATACTTTCTGTTCAGTTTTCAAAGATCCACTTTGCTGCGAGCATAGCGAGCGGCAAAGCTTCGACGTAGTCGAAACTTTGAGCTGCGATGTATCGCAACTTTGTTTAAAGTTTCGTATGGCAAAGTATTTAAACCTCACCGTACGGAATCTTAAACAAAGCATTTTTCACTAACCTGCATTAACACAGTGGCGTAGATTTTTTGTTGAAGAAAACTTCGCGAGCTTTGCGAGTGCGTTTTCAAAACAAAAAATCGAAACCTTTTTGGTGGACCGTAGGAGAATCGAACTCCTGACCTCTACATTGCAAATGTAGCGCTCTAGCCAACTGAGCTAACGGCCCCGACGCATAAAGCTTACACAGTCTATCAGCACTAAGCTTATACATCAAGGCGCATTTACTAACTTATTTATATTTCACGTTTGACTTGGATATTCAGAGCTTCCTTGAAGTTTTGTGACTCCAAGAAATGGACCTAAGTCCTGAGGAAGTTGAATTCCTAAAAGGTAAATACATATGTACCATTATTAAAATTCTCTGTCAACAAGCTTATAAATAGCCTCTGCTATCTTGTCTGGATCATGCCGAATTAGGCTCCTTTTTACATGATCGTTTGCCGCTTGAACGACCCTATTTTTGGACAAAAAATCACCTCTTAGTATCTTTCTATTGTCAAAATAGCCTCCAAAAGTTGTATCTTCTACAAAATGAGCCTTATCTACCTCTCTATACCAGTCTAAAACCTCCTGACTTGGGCGAGTTTCGTTAATGAAAATATAATCTAATGAAATACCTCCTAAATATCTTTCCAGTTCGAAAATAAAATCTGTAGATTTAAAACCATCGGTCTGTCCATACCGAGTCATAACATTTAATATAAAAATCTTTTTTGCCCTGGAATAAGCCAAAACTTCTGGCATGCCTTCGACCAGTAGATTTGGAATAATACTTGTGTACAGGTCACCAGGGCCAAATATGATGAAATCGGCGTTTTCCAGCTCTTTTTTAGCCTCCAAATTCATTACAGCGGAGGGAGTTAAGTACATGCGTGTAATCTTATTTCCCTCTTTAACTATTTCTTCAATGTTAGATTCACCTTCAACCACGGAACCATCTGCATAGCCGGCACACAATGTGCAATTTGAAAGTGTCACAGGATAAACATTTCCTTTTGTTTGCAGAATTTCGGTTGCCAAATTAATAGCCTCTGCAGTTGAACCAGTTATTTTTTCTAAAGCTGAAATAAAAATGTTTCCAAAGTTGTGACCTTTTAAGTCACCACTCTCAAAACGATAAGTAAAAAGCTTGCGCCATATCTCTTTTGAATCTGACAGCGCTACCAAGGCTTGTCGCAAGTCACCAGGCGGTAAAACACCCAACTGATCACGTAATCTACCCGTAGACCCACCAGAGTCCATCATAGTAACAATAGATGACAAATTTAGGGGATAATCTTTGAGTCCGGATAAAACAACAAAAGTACCGGTACCTCCACCGACAGTAACTATTCTAGGATTTACTTTTTTATTCATATTAGTTTAGTTTTATTTGGGCAAGTGGGACTTTGTTTTTATCTAATATTCTTATACTCGTTTTGTCGACAGTTTCAACATACCAGTAGGTGCTAGCTGATTTAGGAAAATTCTGCTCTTGAACAATTGTTTGAGTATTAAACACATTGGGATAATTTTTATAACTTAAGGGTAAATCGTAAACCGTAAGTTTAGCGGGAATAGTTGCTGTAGCTCTAGTCAAAACAGCCAATTTATCGCCCGGCAGTAAGGAAAAGTCGTAATCGGTATCTGGTGGAAAGGTTAGGAAAACATCGGAAGTAGGATATTTAGTTTTCTCTGTAAAAAATGTACGCAATTGTGGTGCACTACCTGCTATATCAACATGAGCCAAATATTTCCCGGAAGGAGAAATTTTAACGATAAATTTTGGATCTAAACATGAAATTCCAAGATCTTGATAACCTGTTTTTAGGGACAAAGTTTCATCCTTTATTTTTACGGCAATCGTGCAATCTGCGGTAAACAACGCTTCCTGTATTTTGTATTTGGAATAATTCTTTAGGGTTTGTTGTTTTAACGATTGGTTAAACCACAAGTAAAAAGCCACTAATAATAACGCAACAATTAAGAAATTTAGAGCATAGTGCTTGCCTGATTTCATGCCACCAGTATACCATCGACCCTAGTTTTATGTTATCATGCACGTACTATTCACGGGTGATTAGCTCAGTTGGTTAGAGCGCTTCTCTGATAAGGAAGAGGTCCCAGGTCCGATTCCTGGATCACCCACCAGAAACTTTTACCCAAACACAAAAAAAAGCGGCCGGATGTTATTAAAACAAGCGACCGCCTATTGATTGTTAACCAGATTTTAAATTATTCCCGGATAACTTTTTTCAGAGTAATCGTGCATGGACCATTTAGTGTAAACATGCCAAGACTTTCCCCATCTCTATTGTGCTGCTCCACCTGGATTGTTTGTCCTTTTTCCAGCGACAGCGTCAGAGGAATGGTGCCTTCCCACGTTACTTGCACGCCGGACAGGATTACATGATCTTTCTTTGTTACCACCGCACGTTTGGTTTTAACCGTGGGCTGCCTTTTTTCAACCAATGGGCGACGTGCAGGAACTGCAACCGTAGGCGCTGATTCTTGCTTAGCGGCTGGGGGTTGAGCCTCGATAACCGGAGTCATATCAACAGCCGGTTGGATAATTTTGCCATTTTTACCATTTTTGGTAGCATCCTTAGCCCCAGGTAAGTAATAAACACTGGCGTGAAGACCGCTACCGCACAGGATTTTAATATCAGGCATATCCAACACTGTCCGCCACGCACATTCCCATTCGGTTCGATTGAATTTTGCGCCGGTGTGGCCAATACCCGCTTGCGCCTGGTATTTCCGGATATTTCCATACGTGAAAGCCGCGCCCTTTGCTCCTTTTATCTGCTCTATTATTCTCGTTACCAAACCAGCTGCTTCGTCTACAGGCAAATTGTTTTTTTCCATTATCGCTCTCCTCCTCACATAGATTTTTGTATCAAGAATAAGTTTATACCACCAGAACAGCTGGTTTTCAATAATAGCCACAAAATGTCTGCTGACGTTTTTCTCGCTAAAGCTCAAAAAAAAAGCATCCAATTAAGGATGCTTTTTTCTAAATTCAAGTTAAGAGTTAATTACACAAATTTCAATTTCAAGTGCCAAAAGGCAAGAAGGATCTTCCGGTTGTAAAAGTTTAGGCTCGCTTTAAAACCTACTCTGCTGTCTAAAGGCGTTTTGACGACAGCTAATTAAAACAACATTTTAGAGCTAATCCAATGTTGAGTGTACTTTATATTTCAAAGGCATTTCCTAATAGCAAGTACTAGATCAATGGTCCTTCAATCAAAAATACGGATTTTCTCCCTTAGAAAGGAGGTGATCCAGCCGCAGATTCCCCTACGGCTACCTTGTTACGACTTCACCCTCATCACTGATTCCACCGTGAGCCCATACTAGATGAGACTTCGGGTGGCCCCAGCTTTGCTGGCGTGACGGGCAGTGTGTGCAAGACCCGAGAACGTATTCACCGTTGTATGTCTGACCAACGATTACTAGCGATTCCGGCTTCATGGAGTCGAATTGCAGACTCCAATCCGAACTGGGACCGGCTTTTTGGGATTAGCTCAGCCTCGCGGCTTTGCGACCCTTTGTACCGGCCATTGTAGCATGCTTCTAGCCCAGGGCGTAAGGGCAATACCGACTTGACGTCATCCCCACCTTCCTCCGCGTTGCCGCGGCAGTTCCGCTAGAGTGATACAACTAGCAGTAGGGGTTGCGCTCGTTGACCCACTTAAGGGTACGCCTCACGGTACGAGCTGACGACAGCCATGCAACACCTGTGTAAGTTCCGGGTTGGATACCGGTCGTCCCCCTTTCAGGTTTCTACTTCATACATGTCAAGCCCTGGTAAGGTTCTTGGGTTATCAGCCAATTAAAGAGCATGCTCCACCGCTTGTGCGGGTCCCCGCCAATTCCTTTGAGTTTTAATCTTGCGACCGTACTCCCCAGGCGGCCTGCTTAACGCGTTAGCTTCGACACCCAAAAAATCAGGCATCTAGCAGGCATGGTTTACAGCGTGGACTACACGGGTATCTAATCCGTTTCGCTCCCCACGCTTTCGTCTCTCAGCGTCAGTACAGCCCCAGATAGCTGGCTTCCCCCTTGGTGTTCCGTATGATATCAACGCATTTCACTGCTACACCATACGTTCCGCTATCCCCTAGCTGACTCTTAGTCAAACAGTATTGAAAGCCTTTCCACGGTTGAGCCGTGGTATTTGACCCCCAACTTGAATGACCGCCTACAGAACTCTTTACGCCCAGTAAGACCGGATAATGCTTGCACCCTACGTATGACCGCTGCTGCTGGCACGTAGTTAGCCGGTGCTTATAACGAGGTTTACAACCCGAAGGCCGTCATCCCTCACGCGGTGTCGCTCCGTCAGACTTTCGTCCATTGCGGAAGATTCCCGATTGCTGCCTCCCGTAGGAGTAAGGCCCGTGTCTCAGTGCCCTTCTGGCTGGTCATGCGCTAACACCAGCTACCCGTCATAGGCTTGGTGGGCATTTACCCCGCCAACTACCTGATAGGCCGCAGGCTCATCCCCAAGCGACTTGCGTCTTTGATGTTTCCATCACATAGAGTATTACTCCCGCTTTCGCGGGGCTATCCTCTACTTAGGGGTAGATTCCTACGTGTTACTCAGCCGTTCGCCGCTGTCAAATCTCTTGCGAGAAAAGACCGCTCGACTTGCATACCTTAGGCACACCGCTAGCATTCATCCTGAACCAGGATCAAATTCTTAAAGAAAAAAACGTTTATTAATGCGTCAATAGCGTATAAACGTTTTGGTTTGGTCGATTCTTCTTGCCTTTCGATTCTTGCGAATTGAAAGTCGCCATATTGGCTATGGCAATTTTATTTACTACCACTTGGGACGTGGCAATAAATTGTATCTTTTGTACATCGCCGGCTAAAGCGATTTAAAAAGATTTGTGCTTTTTTGCTCTTAACTATTTAGTTATCAACGTACGACAAGTGATATTACACTAGTGTTGTATTAATATCAATATAAATGGGTAAAGTCAAGACTTCCGGATCATTCTACGAAGCTGATTTCAATGTATTTCGTGCCGAATAAATCAGAAATGGTTTTAGATAAAGCTTCCTTGTTATAAATAGGCGCACAAGTCACTAAATCTATATGAAGAGCATTAAACTCCGGCCAAGTATGAATCACAAGGTTAGAATTTGAAAGAATATATGTAATAGACAATCCCTTTGGGCTAAACGAAGTAATCTTGGTATCAACTACCTTTAATTTGTGGCTAGTACAAAGATCTTGGAGCTTTGAGAGCAATACACGCTTAGAATTTAATATTGTGGTAGACACCTTAAAAACCTTAACAACAACATGATCCACGAATGGAAACTTTTCTTCTTTTGTATCTTCAAAAGTATAAATTTGAGTAGATAAGGCAATTTCAGGTTTAGAAGCTGTTGCTTTTGTAGGTCTTAAAACATAAACAGAACTGGTACTTCCAATTGACTCCGCCCCAAAATATTTGGAAAACTTGTTAATCTTGTCCTCGATGACTAATCCAAACGAAGTTATTATTTCCTGAATTTTTATCCACTTTTCAGGCGATTTAAAACTATTTCCGTAATATAAAAATATTGCACCCTCAGTACTTTTCTTATCAATCAATTCAACAGCGCGATTTAAAAACAGCTTTATTCCCGACTTTGTATAAGGAGGGTCTGTTATAACCACATCAAAAGTCCCCACAAAAGTGCTCTTTAATTCTTTTCTAACATCATATTGTTCAAACTTAATGTTCTTTAGATCATACTTTTCAACAATATGCTTAAGTTTTTCGATTAAGTTAACGTCAATTTCAAACACAGTAATACTGTTATATGTATCATCGGCAAGACCCAGACAAATACTTACTAGGTCATCATCGCCTAAAACAGCGATACGTTTGTTTGTAATTTGACCTTTATCATTTAATAACATGACTTTGGAAACCGTAGTCTTTGAAGTTGCATAAAATTGGTCAAAGCTTCTTTCGGCCGTTGCGTTCATCTCTTTACGGATTGCCTCAATTTTTTCTTCTAGTGCAGGATTTGAGTATTCCTTAAGAGACCAAGCATATGGTTGTGGTTTAGCAGCAGCAATTTGCGTGCGACCTTCTTGAGTAAATGTCACTAAATCTTCATTTGAATCATCTAAAAAGGTAGTTAACGTGTTTTTAAACTTCTTTAATGTTTCTTTTGGTAACCCTGTAAAGCGAACTAGTTCATTATTTGTTGTAGTAGCTTGGTTTACTAATATAAATAGAATTCCGGACACCTCGGCAATTGAAAGGTCTTGGTTTCTGAGTTGTAGTTGTTCTATTAGAGTAGACACGAGGTCATTATACAACGTCCGTAAGCATATGGCCGTTTCTCCATGATTAATAGACGTCACTATCTTTAAACAAACACAAATCGGTATATTTTAAAAATATGCCGGGGGTTAAAAAAGTGATTGTATATTTAGTCTTAATCGTAATGGCTACAAAATATGCCCATGCACAAGCGTGGGAAAAGTTAAACTTCCCATCTACGGAAATATCTACAATCGAAAGCACGATTTTTGGGCTTTATGCCGGAGAAAATAATTATATGTTTTGGCAACAACCCTATAACGGAATTTTTGTTTCAAAAGACTTTGGCGTAACTTGGCAAAAAAGCGGACTTGAAGGCGGACTAATCACGGATATCAAATCATGTAACCTGAAACTATATGCAACAAGTTTTCTTGATTTGGGTGAGGGAGCAGGTTTGTTTAGCTCTAGTGACAAAGGACTCACCTGGGAGCATCTAGGACCAAACCTACCTGCTTTAACAGTGGCATGCGATGGGAACAATATTTATCTGGGATCATATTTACAAGGTTTGTGGATAAGCCAAGATAATGGTCAAAACTGGACTCAAAAAACAACCGAATGCTGGAGCGTAAAGAATATAGTAAGTTCAAACAATTTGGCACTGGCAGACATAAACAATCAAACATATAAAAGCATTGATCACGGTACAACATGGACACCGGTTAAGGAATTAACAGAAAGTTTTTTTAATTTCTACTATATTGATGATAAATACGCCATTGCAGAGCCAAACAATACAAGCGAAATGTACATTTCCTACGATAGTGGTGCTACATGGAATTGGATATCAACTTTTGGACTAGCGACTGCAGGGGCTATTACTATTTTCGATAATAGAATTTTTGCGTCAAAAATAAATACCGACAACTTATATAACACAGTTTATGAAAGTGACGACTTGGGAGAAACATGGACAGATACAGGACTAGAAGCTCCATCATTTGCGTCAGTAGTAGATAGTGCCTGGGTTTATTCAAGCAAACCGTATATTTTTGCAGCTACAAGATCTGGAGGACTTTATCGGCGAGAAATTCCAAAACAGGTAAATACAAATCAATTTTTGAACATTCCTTGGGGTTACACCAATGAAAGTGAGGTTTTAGATAGAATAACTTCTGTATTCGACCATAAATACCCGCTACTTGGGTACACATTATTTGCTGAACCTTCCAACGAAAATCAAAGCGTTGTGAATTATTTAGGCGAAAAAGATAAGCCGCCAAACATTTATTACAGTTCTCACAGCGGATACGATTATGATCTCGACTACGGAACGCCAGTAAAGGCGGCAGCAGCCGGAACTGCATCATACTATTATTGTGACGCCTGTGGAAACACGATAAAGATACAACATCTTAACGGCCTACAGACAATTTATGAACATTTGCAAGGTAACAGTTTAATTGCCACAAATTCAACAGGACCAGTTATTGTAGAAGAAGGCGATACAATAGGTAAAGTTGGAATGACCGGTAACACGTCGGGGCCACATTTGCATTTTGAAGTTTCGAAAGGAGTCTTTCCTGACGGACGCATAGATCCGTATGGTTGGCAAAGCACAGAATATGTAGATCCCTGGGCTAACTTTATTTGGACAGATACCTCAGGAATTCATCACGGGGCGTATAGCCAATATTTATGGAAATTTCCCATGACGGGAATTACACAAACGATTGAACCAAACACAAAGGTAAAATTGGAAAATAAAGAGGTAACGTTGAATCAAGTGGATAACCCATTAACGATAATTTTAAAAAACGATATACCTCCCATAGAACCAACACTAAAATATATTTCTAACACAGCATTTGTAATTCAAGCTTTTGATTATCTAAAAAATAAAGTCGGAACTTTTACGGATCAAGTGAAAATTACAATAAATCTTTCGGAAGAAGATCTAAAAAATATTCTACGCGCGAGCTTGAAAATTATTTACTTCGACGAGGCACAACAAAAGTGGATTTCGTTGGATTCGATTTTTGATACAACTAGCCTCACGATAACTGCATTTACAAATCATTTTTCACATTTTGCCGTAACGGGAAATAGAATAGATTCAAATCCTCCGGAAACTTCTATTGAAGTGCTAGGAACTAAAAACGATGTTTGGTACACGAATTGGCCAACAATCACACTTACAGTTATCGATCCTGAAAACACCGAAATAAAGAATATATTTTATAAAATTAATAATGAAGATTGGCAACAATACTCAGAACCATTTACAATTTCCCGTGACGGGATTTTTCGAATTTCATATAAATCGGAAGATATTTATGAAAATTTAGAAGATACCAAAACAGAGGTTATTTGTATAAACGCACAAAATCATTGGACAAAAAAGCTTAAAATCATTAATGCCGAATTTCTTACTGAATAACGCTAATGCGATGTTTTGTTCGCGAATACTCACAAAATAATACCGCCACCCAAAGTTAAATCGTCAATATAAAACACAGCGCTTTGTCCGGACGCTACACCAAAAATAGAATTTTCAAGTTTTACATTTATAGTATCTCCAACTTTAGTTAACGTGACGTTGTTCATTTTTCCCAAATGGCGAATTCTTACATCACATGCAAGTTCATTATTGTCTCCAAAGGGATCATTCAAAATCCAACTATAATCCGTAACAACAAACTGATTTCGCAAAGCTTCCTCATACACACCAACAACTACTTCATTTTTTTCAGCGTCTTTATTAACAACATACAAAGGAACTCCTGTGTACTTATTAACTTTAAATCCGTGGCGCTGACCAATTGTTAAAAACCAAACGCCATCGTGCTCACCAATAATTTCGCCCTGAGTATTTAAAACATTTCCATTTTTATGTTCAATACGTTGCTCTAAAAAATTCTTAATATCAACTTCACCAATAAAACATATGCCCATACTCTCGGGTCGTTTATATGCAGGTAACATATTCTCTTTGGCCAATTCCCTGATTTGTGGTTTTTTGAAACCGCCGACCGGAAACAAAGTTTTGCTCAATTGTTCCTGACCTAATCGATACAAAAAGTAGGATTGGTCTTTGCCGGTATCTATTCCTTTTAATAATTCGTAACCGGCGCCAGTTTTATTAACCCGAGCATAATGTCCAGTGGAAATAAAATCAAAACCATGTTCCATTGCCCAATCAAAAAATATTCCAAACTTAATTTCTTTGTTACACATAACGTCGGGATTTGGAGTACGTCCTTTAGAATATTCGTCGAAAAAATATTGAATAACTCTCTGTTTGTAAGCTTCTCTAAAATCCAAAGCTTCAAACTTTATTCCAAGCTTAGCCGCAGTTTGAACGGCATAGGCTTTGTCCTCATCGGCAGCACAACCTTCTTCCTTTATATCCCAGCATTGCATATATACGCCAACAACTTCGTAACCTTCGTTTTTGAGCAATAGTGCAGCAACCGAAGAATCAACTCCGCCACTTAAGCCAACTGCTACGCGTTGTTTAATTGTATTTTCTGAAGATACTTCCACCATATTGGCCTATTATATCAGCTTCGCTGATGTATCGCGGTGCGATAGAACAGCTTTGATGATGTATCGCGGTGCGATAGAAATCAATGCTTCTTGCCGTCAACATTGCAGTGCATAACCGCCGTATTCATTGCGCCAATAACTTCGTTAATAATATCCAAAGCTTCATCGTAGCCTAACCGTCGATAGTTGTGCGGAAAATAATGAAAAACTAAGTTTCGTCCGCGTTTCCAAATATTCCAAAGTCTGTGAGCTACTTCAGTACCGGCTTTTCCTCCACCACAAACTTTGTTAAAAACATTTGCCTTTTCGTGAGTAAAATACGGGTTTAATATACGACCAATTCTTATATCATCACTGAAATACTCTTCTTCCCTTATCAAACCTAAATCCAAAAAAAATCCTTTTAAAAAACCTTCATAAGCTTTTGAAAATGGAAAAACTAAAAATGAATAGTCCGATATTTCTTCTTTTTCGTGATATTTGTAAACAAAATTTAAAATAATTTCACCATCTTCAATAAGCTCACGAATCTCAGGTTTGATATATTGCCAAAGCGTGGAAGTCCTATCTATAACTTGCATTGATTAATGATAGCAGATTAGTCTGTGAAGTTGATGGAGGTGTAAAAACTATTTTGGACAGAAGTAATAGGCAGCAAAATTATATTGTAATCACTTAAGCCCTCAGTTATTTTTGTAACTTCGGCCCCTGGAATTTGTGCTGGATCTGAAACAGAAAATGTTCTAAATGGAGATCCCCAACCTGATTTAACAAAAAGTTTAATAAATTTGTAGTCATTCCACGCTTGATCGGGCTCAACGACTACATCGTATGTTTTAACTTGACCACCACCAATTGTTTCAAGCCTTTTTCCACCTGTTAATGAAGTGGTACATTCTTCTTTTGTTGTACATAAAAATTCAAACAAATCCCATGTACCTTTATTTGAACTTATCTGAACATCAAAACCAACATTTGCAGTTGTAAATGCACCTTTTACGTTTGGCGCTGTAGCACGTGTGGAAAAGAAGAAGAACATCACGGGCAGTGATATAAACAAAGCAACTATTAAAACTATGGGCAAACTAAAGCCTTTGTTCATGATATTTATGAACTCATATCTTTCATGGTATGTCAAGAATAAAAGGCGTAACTTCTCTATTAGAAATAGAAAACATCCTCTGCCACATAGCGAACGCGAGACGAAGCTGATAGAATGGGTATATGGCACAACCACGCGTTGCACTTATACATGACTACCTAAATCAATATGGCGGAGCTGAGAAAACATTCGAGGCTATTTCAGAACTATTCCCCGACGCCGAAGTGTATACAAGCCTATACGAACCAACAAGACTATCGGCACAAATAAATAATCGTAAAATTCACTACCTTAAAAATGCATTGATTCGAACATTTCCAAAGTATCTTACTTTTTTAATGCCATTTGTTTTTGAAAACTTTGACCTACGCGAATACGACTTAATACTTTCGGACAGCGCCTGTTGGGCAAAAGGTGTATTAACAAAACCTTCACAACTGCATATAAGTTTTATACATACACCACCAAGGTTTTTATATAAATACAGTGTGGAAAGTGCAAAAAGAGACAAATGGTATTTTAAACCAGTTATTCCTGTGCTCGATGCACTATTACGTGTATGGGATTTTGCCGCGGCGCAAAGACCAAACTTTTTAGTCGCAAATAGTTTTGAAATTCAAAAAAGAATTAAGAAGTTTTATAAACGAGACTCGGTTGTAATATACCCCCCAGTAGAAATTGAATACAAAAAACAAGAACCCGCATTAAAAATAGACACACCATATTTTATTGTTGTCGGTCGCATGTCTGCTTACAAACATTTTGACGTGGTAATTAAAGCTTTTAATGAATTAGGCAAAACTCTAGTTGTAGTAGGAAGAGGTATTGAAGAAGAAAAGCTACGAAGCCTTGCCAAAGAAAATATTATTTTTGTATCAAACGCCAGCGACCAAGAAAAGAAAGCCTTAATCCAAAACTCAGTAGGACTTATAAACGCCGTTGATGATGAAGACTTTGGAATTGTTCCAATAGAAGCAATGTCTCAGGGAAAACCTGTATTAGTACATAAGTCAGGTGGCCATTTAGAAACCGTGTTCGAAAGTCAAAACGGAATGTTATTTGACGAAGTCACCGTGGAATGTTTAAAAGGAAAAGTACTAGAGTTTGAAGAAGCCATTAAAAAAGGTGTATATAATTCAGAAAAGATTATAGAAAGCGTGCAAAAGTTCTCAAAGCAAAGATTCCAAAAAGAATATTACGATTTTGTCATGGAAAAATGGGAACAGCACCAAAAAGATCATGCCAGAACTTCCTGAAGTACACACAATAGCATCAGATTTAAATAAACATATTTCCGGTTGCACTATTAAAAAGGTTGTAGTCGCAAAGACTTACAATATTAAACCTACCGCCGATGAGTTTGTAGCAAATGTTAAAGGTAAAAAAGTTAAAGGTGCCAGACGTATTGCCAAAAACATTGTGATCGATTTTGAAACCGGCGACTCTATGATTATTCATTTGGCTATGACCGGACAAGTTTTGTTGCGCGATCCCGATGTTAAAACGGATAAATGGGTTAAAGCTGTGTTTGTTTTAGATAATGGAAAAAATTTAATCTTCACCGACATGCGCGCTTTTGGAAAACTTGCGTACGCCCAAGACCACGATATAGAAGACTTATATAAAAAGTACGGTCCAGAGCCCTTAGACGAAGGACTTACCGCGCGAGAATTTTTAAATATTCTTCAAAAGAAAAAAACAAATATTAAAAAAGCACTTTTAGAACAATCTCTCGTAGCGGGAATTGGAAATATTTATGCCAACGACGCCTTATTTTTATCAAAGATTCATCCTGAAACAACCACACAACAGTTAACCCAACAGGATGCTGAAAATCTATTAGAGTCACTACGCACTGTTTTAAAAGAAGGAATTGCACATCGCGGTTCCACACTTTCGGATAGAATGTATGTGGATATATTTGGAAACGCCGGAACACAACAAAACTTTTTCAGAATTTTCATGAAGAAGGCATGCCCCACATGTGGTACAAAGGTTGAAGTAAAAAGCATTGGCGGGCGTGGTTCTTATATTTGCCCCAACTGCCAACCGTTAAAATGAAAATCACAGATATAAAACTTACAAACTTCAGAAGCCATAAAAAAGCGAGCTTCACTTTTGATAGCAACATAACTTTGATTGAAGGTCCAAACGGTATTGGCAAAACTAACATTTTGGAAGCCATTTATGTTTTATCTACAGGAAAGTCTCCAAGAGCAAAATACGACAAGGATTTAATTGAATACAATTCTGGTTTTGCGACACTAGCCGCACATGCAGAAACCAAAGACGATAGCTTAATGTTGGACATGCAAATAATAAAAAGTGAAGCCTTTGAGAACGCATCAACAAAAAAAGTTAAAGTTAACAAAGTTCCAAAAACAATTGCATACTTTTGCGGAGTCTTTAACTCTGTTTTATTTACACCAGAAGATATTCAACTAATAACAGGTTCTCCATCAGAGCGACGACGCTACTTAGATTCAGTTTTAGTTCAGACTGATCCTAAATACAAAAAGGCACACTCGGCTTACACAAAATCTCTCCGACAACGAAATAAAATATTAGAAAAGTTACATAACGAAAACAGGGGTTGGGACGAAATAGAATTTTGGACACACCAACTTTTAGAGCAAGGTCTGTACATTCAAGAAAAACGTAAAGACGCCATAGAAAAACTGGAAGTTGAATTAATAAGAATTGCTGCCGAACTAAATCCCGAAAAGCCTTACGCGAACCTTAACTATAAAAAAAGTTTGCTAACAAAGGCAAAGCTTGATGACACTATCCAACGAGAAATTGCCGCAAAAACTACCTTAATCGGGCCACATCGAGATGACTTTGAGATTTTATTTGGCGGCAAAAACATAGGTGAGTTTGGTTCTCGCGGGGAGCAAAGAAGTATTATTTTAGCTCTTAAACTTGCTGAGATTAACTTTATTGAACACGAAAAAGGCGAACGCCCTGTTTTACTTTTAGACGATGTTTTTTCGGAACTTGACGACAACCACAGACGTGCCGTTATGGATGTTATTGAAAACCAACAAACAATTATTACCAGTGCCGAAAAGTTGGATTTTTTGGACGGAAAGCATTTTGAAAGAATTTCGTTGGCAAAAAAATAGACCAAAAGTTTGACAGTATATAGTAAAGTAAATACAATCCGCAGATAAACAAATAGATAGATTGGAGGAGAAAATGGGAATACTCATATCGTTGTTTCTATATGAAACAGAAATGCTATTACCCTTAACCGAAAGATACGGTGATGTTGTAAGATGCATGCGGGAACGTGAAATAGCAGGCCCTTTTATTAGAGCCACGTTGGAAACGCTGGACGCTTACTTTAATATGCAGGCACAACAGCAGGCGGCACGTTTAGGAAAAATCGATTACCCAAACATCATCGAAATTGGGGAGGGAAAACCATGGAGAGATGTTAAATGGACATACTCTATGCTGCGCGTACCCACAGCAAAGGTTAAGATTTTTACAATAAGTGGCTATCCAACCAATATGGTTCTATTAACGCTACCTCAGAAACGCAAGTAAGTTAAAATCGGGTAACAAACGAAAAAGGCACACCACGTCAACGTTTGTTACCTTCTTTTTTTGCTTTTTTAAAGCTTCACTTCTGCGGTAAATATGCGAGAATTATCTATATATGTTCGTCCCCGAATACACAATTACTGCAAGCATCCTTTCCAGCATCAGCAGCGTTGAATACGGAAAAGCCGTAATTGATAACACTACAATTCTGCCAGTTTGGGAAAAACAACTTCAAAAAGACGCAATAATCAAAACCTTGCAAAATACGCTTGCCTCACTTGGAACAAACCTAGACACACAAACAGTTAAATCAATTGTTGATGGAATGGCAAAGGCAGAATCACCTTTTATATCTAATCTACAAACAGCACTTAACGAAACCAATATTATTTCTACAAGCAACGAGCTTCACGAAGAGGAACTAAAAAAGTTCCATAGAATACTTACACAAAAAATGTTGTCGGAGACAAAGCAAGGTTCCTACAGAACTACACGTCAAACAAACAAAACAGATCCTGTGGAAATTTTGGCCGAAATTGTTCAACTCTTTGACTGGTACAACTCGATGGATGCTCGCGAAACTCACCCAATAATTACGGCTTCAATACTTAAAGCTAGATTGGAAACAATTAAACCATTTGAAAATTACAACGAAACCGTGGCAAATTTAATTGTATATACAACTTTAAAATCAAAAGGTTATGGATTCAAAAGTTATATATCTTTAGAAGATTACTATTATAAAACCAAACGTGACTATGAAAAGAACCTAAACGAATCAACCGAAATAGACACAGACTTTTCTGCATGGACCGGATATTTTTGCGAAGGATTAAGCTACGAAGTTTCAAATGTATCTGAAAAAGTTAAGTTGCTTGTTCGTGATACTAAAATTGCTAAAGCCACAGGTCGCGTGCGTTTATCTCAAAGACAAGAAAGAATCGTGGAATACTTGCAGGATTATGGAATATTACAAAATAAAGATTTTACAACTGTGTTCCCCAACGTTTCCGAAGACTCAGTATTGAGAGATTTAAAAGTATTGCTTGATAAGGGTATTGTTCAAAAGTCCGGAAGCACAAAATCATCGAGGTATGAATTAAGCTAAGTGCTAAAATAGGCTCATGCATTTCTCCAAATTCGCTAAATACTTACAACGCCTAGAAGAAACTTCCAAACGACTAGAGATAACCAGTATTCTTACCGAATTAATCCAAGAACTTGAACCAGAAGAAACTGACAAAGCTATTTATTTGGCTTCTGGATATTTAAAAGCACCTTTTGAATCTGAAAACTTTAACATCGCGGACAAAATGGTAGCCAAGGTTTTGGAATACACTTTTGCCAGTGCCCAAGAAACTAATATTGCCGACAGAATTTCAAAACTTTATGCTCAAGAAGGCGATCTAGGAAATGTGGCCGAACAGTTACAATCAGACCAACGTGGAAAGAATCTAAGTATTAGCGATGTATACGAAAAATTAATGGTACTGGCACAAACCAGCGGAACGGGATCTACTGACAGTAAAGTGCGAAAAGCTGCAGATCTACTTAAGTTACTCGACAAAATATCCACCAAATACGCTGTAAGAATAATGTTAGGCACTATCAGATTAGGATTTACCGAGCTTACTATTATAGCCGCGCTTGCACAGTTTTTGGAAAACAAAACTATCGCAGAAGATATTGAAGCTGTTTACAACATTCATCCCGACATTGGTTTAGTAGCCAAAAGTATAAAGGAAAACGGAATCGAAGGTCTGGCTAAAATAAGAATCGAAACAGGAGTTCCAGTGCTCTCTCAAAAAGCACAACGAGTAAGCGGAATGGAAGAAGCCATGGAAAGAATTAAAAACGTTTGGGCCGAATTCAAATTTGACGGCACCCGCGTACAACTTCATTTTGATAAAAACAAAAAACACACTACAAAAGAAGAGGAAGCTGTAGGTTTATTTGAAGCCGAGAAAAAAGATTCGAACAAATACCTGATTAAAACATTTACCAGGAATCTCGAAGAGTCTACTCACCAATACCCAGACTTAACTGACGCGGCAATGAAACAAATTGATGCCGACTCAATTATCTTGGATGGCGAAGCAATTGGATACAACCGAGAAACCGGGGCTTTTTTACCATTTCAAGAAACTATTACGCGTAAACGAAAGCATGATGTTGCGGAGACAGCCAAAAACATTCCTTTAAAATATTTTGTTTTTGATATTTTGTACTTAAACGGTAAATCTCTGATCCATTTACCGTTACGGGAAAGGCGTGAAATTCTAAGTAAAGTAATAAAACCTGGGGACACAATTGTTGTTGATGAACATATGGAAACAAGTTTGTTTGAAGATTTACTTGAATACTTTGAAATTGCCAAGGAAAAAGGATTGGAAGGTTTGCTCGTTAAAAGTCCTGAAGATCCTTATCAAGCCGGAGCAAGGTCATACTCATGGATAAAGCTTAAAAAAGCTGACGAAAAGTTATTGAGAGATTCTATTGATTGCGTGGTGTTAGGTTATTACAACGGCAAAGGTGTTAGATCAAAGTTTGGTATCGGAGGATTTATGGTTGGCGTGTATGACGAAAAAAGTGATTCCTTTAAAACAGTATCAAAAATAGGCACAGGACTAAAAGAAGATGATTGGATTAAGCTTAAAAAGATGGCCGACAAACTTAAAATAGAAAAACTTCCAGCAAACGTAGACATTAGTAAACCACTTCTCCCCGACGTACTTGTTAAGCCAAAAATTGTTGTGGAAATTGGCGCCGACGAAATAAGTATTTCCCAAAACCATACGGCCGGTTACGCCTTAAGATTTCCTCGTTTATTAAAGTTTAGAGACGATAAAAAAGCAACGGAAGCAACAACCGTGAGCGAAGTTATTACTTTATTTAATACTCAAAGACATTAAATCCAATAAAAAGCACAGTTACAGCGTTATTTGACCCTTTATACTGCTATGGGGTATAATCTCGGCAATTACAGAAAAAGGAGCGGAGATGGATAAGTTATTGATAATTACAATATGTATGTTCTGGACGTTGGTATTCTCTCTGGGAATGTGGGGCATGGCCTATTTATTGGATAATAAAACGTTTTTGGCGAAATTACTAAAAATGTGTTCCGCTGGTTTGGTGCTACTGTGCACGTTGGCGATAGTCAATACTACATGCACAGCTTTTTTAATCGACGGAATCACAAAAGATATCCTTATGCTGACTACTTTAATCATTGGCGCCAGCAAATTTGCCTACGTTTACAGTAAGAGAAAAATATTTGCTTACATCGGCATAATCCTGCTAACTGCCCTAGCAGCTATATTTGGTGCTTACGGCATAATCTTAAGCTTATAAAAGGAGCAAAAAAATGAGCGTTCAGACGTTTAATGTAGTAGGAGGCATGTGGTTACTAGGGATTTTCCTTAGCATATTAGGCTTCACTTACGCATATACCTTTAAACCAAGCGTAACCTTGAAAATAGTACGTGAGGTGTTGGGAGCGATTTTATGCGTAATTCACATGGTACTTATTCTATACACGGGAAGCTTACTTCACATGAATGAAATACTCACCTGGGTAATAGTTGGTGGAATATTTGTAGGCGACCGCATTGCAATAAATATGCTGATGGCTAATAAAATTAATAGAAAAGCCCTTAGCGCCGTAATAGTCGTAGAATTTTTTACCTGCACCATTTTCCTGGTGAAATTGTTTACTTTAAATTAATCGCAAAAAAAGCAAACACCAAAGCGTCTGTTAAAAAAACTAACAGGCGCTTCTTTTTTTCCATTACAAATAGTTGCTCACCCATAGCTACCCAAATACAAAGCTGATAGAATCCAAACAGTGCAAGATATAAAAGATATTATTAAAAAGAAAAGTCTTAAAGGTGATCGCCGTAACAGTTACGAATTTCAAGCATACGGCAATTTGTTAGCCGATGAACTCGGAGACGTGCCACATCGTTCTTTATATATAAAACTAGCAAAATCAACTGACCGAGTTTTATTGGAACGCGCACGTGATTATATAAAAGCATCTGAACATGCCGTGACGCGTGGCCGACTATTTATGTGGAAGTTGGGCGAATTAAAAAAAGAAGCAAAACAAAAAGAAAAGGAAGCAAAGGAGAAAGTTGAAACCCCTGATTTACATTTACCTCAAAAGTAAATATCATATAACCAATGGATAACAAAGTTGCCTCATCGTATAAAACACAAATTCTCATTTCAATCGTCGTAGCCATTATAGTAATAGCCTTAAAAGTTGCGCGCGGTCCCGTTGAAATGGCAACTATGGCACTTGGGGCATTGCTTGGAACTTTCCTATTAGATTTAGAATATTTTATCCATGCATATTTTTTTGAACCTGAAGCTGAATTTTCAGTAAACCTGAAAGCTTATATCAAACACAAAGACATTTTTGGAACTTTTAAATTTATCCAATATCACAAAAACGAATTAAAAGACAAAGCTTTAAATAGCGCACTCTTTCAGTTAATTCTTGTTGGCATAGTCATTTATATTTCATACGCTACTACAGCCTATTTTATTAAAGCAATGGCATTTTCGGTATATGCAAGCTCTATTTATTTAATGTTAGAAACGTATTTTCAAAGTGGTTCGGGTAACGAATGGTTTTGGGCACTCAAATCTAAACCGGACAAAAACGGTGTTATTGCCTATACTTTTGTTTTAATTGCAGTTCTAATATTTTGCCTAACTATTTTTTAAGTGTTTTCAATTTACGGAATTCTAATATCATTAGGAATTTTTTGTGCTCTCTTAATTGCTGAGTCATTGGTGGAAAAGCAAGAAAAAGATACATTATGGGAACTCTCATTTTGGGGAATTATTGGCGGACTTGTAGGTGCAAGGTTATATCACGTTATAGATTACTTTTGGTTATATTCTAAAAATCCAATCTTAATTTTAGACTTAAGAAACGGCGGACTTGGTATTTGGGGAGCAATTGCCGGAGGATTTATAACTGCCATTATTTACTTAAAGCTTCATAAAAAATCAGTCCTAAAATGGTTTGACGTGGCAGCCGTAGTTTTTCCACTAGCACAATCAGTCGGTCGTTTTGGAAACTTTTTCAATCAAGAACTTTACGGCAAGGCCACCACATTACCTTGGGGAATTTACATAAACAAAACCGCACAATATCACCACCCATTATTTGCTTACGAAGCTATCCTTAACCTTTGTTTATTCACAACGCTATATTGTTGTTATAAAAAATACTCAGGCAAAGTTAAACCCGGAATCTTTTTTGCTGCATACTTAGCAGGATATTCATTAATAAGGTTTTCTCTGGAATTCTTGCGCATAAACCCGTGGACAGTTTTTGGCTTGAACATCGCACAAACAATCTCTATACTGGTTTTTATATATGCTATATATTTCATCGGATCATGGTGGTTTCGAACTAAAAAATAAAATTATCCAATTTGTAACAAATAAAGGGTACGACGTAGAAGACTTAGGACCTTTCGATCTTGAAAAAGGTGACGATTACCCGGAGTATGTTGCAAATCTTGCCGAAAAAATGAAAGACGATCCTGAATCAAAAGGTATTTTAATTTGCCGAAATGGTGTGGGCGTAAGTATGTTTGCTAATAAATATAAAAACATACGCGCGGCCCTTTCTTGGAACCCACAACACGCTATATCTTCAAGAGCCGACGACGACGCGAATGTATTGGCACTTCCATCCGATTATATTTCTGATCAAAACGCCTGTGAAACTGTTGAAGCTTGGTTGCAAACGCCATTCAGTTGTAGTGAACGCCATCTAAGAAGGCTAGCCGAAATTTCCAGCTATTTGGAATAAAAACAAAAATGAATAAAACTGCCCAAAACTTCTTTCCTAAAATAATCCCAACCATACTTGAGCCCGATATTGCCGAAGTGGAAAGAAAACTAAGTCTACTTGCCGGAGACGCGCCACTCGTTCAAATTGATATTGTTGATGGACAGTTTGTTGAGGGTAAAACCTTTTTAGAAATAGAAAAGATTTCCATGTTTTCTGAGCAATTTTTTGAAGTCGATTTGATGGTTGAAAATCCAATGGATTACCTGAAACAAGCAATACCAAATGTTATTAAAATTTGCGCACATATTGAAAATAATGATATTAAAGAATTTTTATCACGCGCACACGAACTTAAATATGTTGCAGGTGTAGCTATAAATCCTGAAACACCTTTGGAAGCACTGGATAAAGTTATGGATGCGGCCGATTACGTTCAGTTTTTAAGTGTGAAGCCGGGCGGACAAGGTCATCCATTTTTGCCTGAAGTATTAACAAAAATCACACAGTTTAAAAAAAAGTATCCCGAAATGCCGGTACAGGTTGATGGCGGAATTAAGGAACAAAATATTAAACAATTGTTGCAAACAGGAATTGACAGTGCCGTAATTGGTTCTGCTATAGTTAGAGATACAAACCCAAGACAAAAGTATTTGGAATTTACAAATATGACTAAAACAACTGACGCAAACCAAATAAGTTCTTTATACGATGTTAAACCAATACTTGCTAAGAAAATTGCTTTTTTGGGAGGAGCTTCATGGCAAAGTACTGATCAACCATATAAAGATGCTTTTGAAGTTGCAAAAGTCTTAGCCGCAAACAATTACGAAGTAGTTAATGGAGGCGGCCCAGGCGTTATGGAAGCAGCTACAAAAGGTGCACATGCTGCCGGTAAAAGAGCATTAGCAATAACCTATCATCCAAACAAACCAAAAAGACATTACGAGGGTGTTGGTAAAGGAAATGATTTTGATGAGGAAATACTTACACTCGATTATTTTGACAGAACAAAAGTTATGCTACAAAATGCAGACGTTCATATTGTTTTTAAGGGAAGCATTGGTACGTTAAGTGAATTTGGTATGACATGGGTGTCATCATGGATTCATGAGCCTAACAGTAAAACAATAGTATTGTACGGTGCCTTTTGGAATAAACTGTTGGATACTATTGAAGAAACGATGTTAATTCCAGCCGGCGAACGCGATATTTTAAAAGTCTGTACTACACCACAAGAAGTTTTAGATATTATAAAAAGTCTGAGTTAAATATTTTCCAAGCAAAAAAAATACGGTCGCAAAAGAAGTTTATTCAGTTGCGACCGTTACCAGTTCCAGTGCCTTATGCTTAGCGAAATCAATAAGGAACTACTTAATATTCAAACGCGGACGAAACTTTGGGACATTGTTTGTGACAAGCTTTTTTCCCATTGTAACTCCGCAAACTGCTCCTTTTGAAAAGCGATGTGGGAGTGCAATTATGTTGCAAATATCATCCCAAAAGCTCGGCCGTTCAACAAAAAAGCAGAATTCGATGTGCATTATTTTCCTCCTTCCTCAAGCGCACTGTTGATATCGTTGACTTATGCCCACTTTTATAACACATTATTATAGGTTATGTCAAACCCAGGAAAAGTGCAAAAAAGTAGCGAGCAAGCCGTCAAAAAAATCTTGAACAACTTGCCCGCCGTGAAAGGAGGGAGGTGGCTTCAACCAAACGAAAGAGGCTAGAGCCGGATGCCGAGACGCTGAGAAGGTAGTATGTATTTCAGGTTAGAGGAAATTTACTCAACCTAGTGCGAAACACAAAACGACCAACCCAATTCAGAAGCCTTTAACTTATATCTTAATTCGCATTTACTGTCAACCGCCTTGAAAATTTTGTCTAAAAAAAATATACTTTGTGTAATGCCCAACAATATAAATCTAGAAGCGCTTGAAAAGACAGCTGAAACTTTACGAGAAACTGTAATAAAGATGTTACTTGAGGCTAAATCAGGGCATACAGCCGGTTCACTTGGAACAGCTGATATATTCACAGCACTATACTTTCATATTTTAAATATCGATCCAAAAAACCCAACAGACCCAACCCGCGACATTTTTGTTTTATCAAACGGACACATTTGTCCGATACTTTACGCAACATTAGCGGAACGAGGTTATTTTGATAAATCTCTTTTGTGGAAACTACGAAAAATTAACTCCCCGTTACAAGGACATCCAAAATATAACGAGCTGCCTGGAATAGAAAATTCAAGCGGTTCTTTAGGTCAAGGATTTTCACAAGCGTTAGGTATGGCGTTAGCAGCAAAAATAAATAAACAAAGCAACAGAGTTTATGTCATGACCGGTGACGGCGAACTTGAAGAAGGTCAAATATGGGAAGGCGCTATGTTTGCTCCAAATAAAAAGCTGGATAACCTAACGTGGATAATCGATCGAAACAATATTCAGATTGATGGCCAAACCGAAGATGTAATGCCCCTAGAAAATCTTAGAAATAAACTTGAAAGTTTCAATTGGTTCGTTGTAGAGATAGATGGCCATAACTTTGAAGAAATTATAAATTCATGTAGAATGGCTAAATCGGTGGCGCAACGTCCTACCGCAATAATCGCACATACTATACCAGGTAAGGGTGTAGACTTTATGGAGTATAAATTTGAATGGCATGGTAAGCCTCCAAATAAAGATCAAGCCCTTAAGGCAATTAAAAGCCTTAGATCTTTACAAGGTAAAATAAAATCAGAATATGACTAATAATCAAAGAGCAACTTTAAGAATGAGTTTGATACCATTAGTAATAATTATTGGTCTAATACTTGGGGCCGGTTACTTTTTATTACAAGGCGAAATTAAACTTCCTCAATTTAACAAAGGACCACAAATTAGAAGATTAGATGGTTTTCCAACAGCTATTGTTACGGATAAAGTTATGCAAAAACAAAGACTGGTTGTAAAAAGCCAGGCAGAACTTGCAACGTTTTTGAACTCTATTGACCCAACAGGCATGACCACAGTAAGAAGTCCTGTAGATTTTAATAAAGAATACATTCTAGCTGTATCAAGCGACACACAAACCGAAAGTGGACACAAAATCCAGATCAAAAAAATATACGAAGACAAGGCAAACAAAACACTGTCTATCTCAATTGAAGAAACAGAAGCAGGGGCTAACTGTAAAGTTGATAAAGAATCAAATATTACAGCCGACGCAGTTGCAATATCCAAAACAGACTACGAGATTAACTTTGATCGTGTAAAGAAAGTTGCGGACTGTAGCAGTGATAACAGTAATCAATCATCAGATAGCACGCAACCACAACCTACTAAGTAAATTGTAAGGATTAAAAACTAACTGCCCAATGTTAAACCCGAAGCTGCATTTAAACGAAGAGATATTTTTAAAGGATGTGGAGTTAAAATCCACAAGACAAGGCTTTGGGGATGCTTTGGTGGAATTTGGTAAAGACCCACGCATTATTGCATTAACCTGCGATTTAACAGAGTCACTTAAATTAGACAAATTTGCAAAAGCCTATCCCGAGCGTTTTATTGAAGTTGGAATTGCAGAACAAAACATGGCAGGTATTGCCACAGGACTAGCCTTGTCCGGAAAAATCCCATTTAGCTGTACACATGCTAACTTCCAACCTTCACAAAATTGGGCACAACTAAGGCTTTCAGTATGCTTTTCAAACGCTAACGTAAAACTTATCGGATCACATTCAGGTTTATCTAACGGGCCAGACGGAGGCGCTGCGTTATCTCTTGAGGACATTGCCCTTGTACGTGTGCTTCCAAATATGACTGTGCTTAACCCTATTGATTATTGGCAAACACAAAAGGCCGTGGAAATGGCAATAAAACACGTAGGACCTGTGTATATCCGTGTATCCAAAGAAGAAACGCCAATAATTACGTCAGCAGATACGCCTTTTGAAATAGGAAAAGCTCAAGTGTTAGTTGAAGGCGAGGCTCTAACACTAGCCGCGACAGGACCAATCGTTTATGAAGCCTTACAGGCGGCAAAAGAGCTGAAAGCTAAGCACCATATTGAAGTTGAAGTTCTGGCATTTCCAACAATAAAACCTATGGACGAAGAAACTTTAATAAACTCTGTAAAAAAGACCGGAAAAATAATAACCATCGAGGAACATCAGAAATATGGAGGTTTTGGAAGCGCTGTGGCCGAAATATTAGCCGAAAATCTTCCTACTCCTCAAAAAATCATGGCCGTTCAAGACACTTTTGGGGAATCCGGTAGTTATCAGGAATTAAAAGATAAATATGGGCTGAGTTCGCAGCATATTGTGATAGAAACGTTAAAATTTTTAGAAAAGGTAAATAGTAAATGATAGACCTATTAACTATAGGCGATGTTGACATCGACTTATATATGAAAATCGCTGACAACAATGAACTTGCGGCCTCCGATAAAGCAGGAAACCCACGAATATGCTTTTACCACGGGTCTAAAATACCCGTCGAGCACTTTGAGACGTCGATTGCTGGAAATTCGCTAAATGTTGGGGTCTCCTGTCAGCTTTTAGGTTTGCAAACTTCCATATACACCGAGCTTGGAGATGATAGCAACGGGGAAAGAATAGTGTCCGAACTCAAAACCTTAGGCGTGGACACTAAGTACTGCCTTAAAAATCCCGGATCTCCTACCAATGTGCACACCGTAATCGTATACGGCGGCGAAAGAACGATTTTTTCCTACCATGAAAAGAGAAACTACCGAGTTTTAGATTGGGAAAAGCCAAAATGGATTTATTACTCATCCATGGGCTATGGGTTCGAGGAATTTCAAAAACAATTTATACAATATCTCGCGTCTCCCGCCGGGAAAAACATAGGCGTGGCGTTCAATCCAGGAACATATCAACTTAAGACTGGCCTAGAGTCTTTTAAAGAGTTTCTAAAATACACAGATATTCTATTTTTAAACGTTGAAGAAGCAAAACAGATAGTTGGAGACTACGAAATACCAAAATTACATGAAGGCCTTCACAAGTTAGGCGTAAAAATGAGCGTAATTACCGAAGCAGCTAACGGAGCAAGCGCCAGTGACGGAAACGAAACCCTAAATGTACCAATTTATTCTGACTCCCGACCTGTGCTGGATAAAACAGGAGCTGGCGATTCCTTTGCTGCAGGATTTTTAGCAGCAATAACATACGGAAAAGACATGCATGAAGCCCTACTTTGGGGCACTGTAAATTCCGGAGCAAATGTTAAAGTTATAGGAGCAACTAAAGGCGTTCTCACAAAAGCTCAAATAGAAGAAGTTGTGAAAACTCTTAAATAAATATATGACCAACAAAGCACAACTATTATTTGATAAAGCCAATGCGGGCAAATACGCTATCGGTGCATTTAACTCAGCGTCTTTAGAAACAATTAAAGCTATTACAAACGCGGCTAAAAAACTTTCATCACCAGTACTAATAGAAGCTTCCCCGGGTGAAGTACAGTACGTTGGTATAAAACAACTTGTGCGACTGGTAAGAACCTACGAGGAAGAACTTCAAATTCCTATAATATTAAACTTAGATCACGGCACAGATGTAGATGTGTTAAAAAAAGGCATCGACGAAGGCTTTGACTATGTTCACTTTGACGGCGGAAAACTTGGATTTGATGAAAATGTAAAGCTGGCACGGGAAGTTGTTGAATACGCGCACAAACGTGGCGTAATGGTCGAAGGTGAAATGGATCATATCGAAGGAAGCTCAGCCGATCATACTGCAGAAAATACTTCTCAATACGCAAAGAGCGAATTATTTACTAAACCTGAAAAAGCAAAAGAATTTGCTGAAGCTACAGGCGTTGATGTATTCGCCAGCTTTATTGGAAACCTTCACGGCATTTACGCTAACCAAAAACATTTAGATCTTGAAAGATTACACGAAATTAAATCATTACTGCCACACACATACCTATCATTGCACGGGGGTTCGGGAATTTTTGATGAAGATGTTACGGAAGCTATAAAACTGGGCATTATTAAGGTAAACGTAAACTCAGAAATGAGAATAGCTTTTAAAATGACGTTACAAGAAGTTATTAATTCTTCTAACGAAATTGCCGTTTACAAATTTATGGAAAAACCTATCGCGGCTGTTCAAAAAGTTGTTGAATACAAAATAAAACTTTTTGGAAGTTCTGGTAGAATTTAAATATGAAAGTTTTAATCACGAGAGAAATTCCACAAGCAGGCATTAATATTTTGCAACAATACCGTGAAATAGAAATAGATTACCGTCAAGGGAAACCATTAACAGAAGAAAAACTTATGGAAGCTGTTAAAGGTGTAGACGCAATTATTCCGGTAATACCTGATGACATTTCAAAAGAAATAATTACGGCTGCTGGAAAGAATTTAAAAGTAATAGCAACATATTCTGTTGGTTATGACAACATTGATATAGCGACAGCAACCAAAAAAGGTATATTCGTTGCAAATACTCCGGGCGACTTAACAGAAGCCGTTGGGGAACATGCTTTTGCCTTAATGATGAGTGTCACGAGGCGCACAGCCGAAGCTGATAGATTCTGTAGAGCTAAGGAATATAAATATTGGGATCCACTGTCTATGATTGGCCCAAAATTAATGGGTAAAACTTTAGGCATTGTAGGTTTTGGACGCATAGGCCAACATTTTGCGCGCATGGCTAAGTATGGCTTGAATATGCGGATACTTTACAACGATGTAATGCCTCATCCAGAAGGTGAAAGTTTATTGGACGCAGAAAAAGTTGAATTAGATTATTTATTAGAAAACAGCGATATTGTTTCAATTCATTGCAATTTATGTGAAGCAACAAGACATTTGATAAGCGCAAAGGAATTTCACAAAATGAAGCCTTTGGCTTACTTAATAAATACTGCACGCGGCCCGATTGTTGACGAAGACGCACTTGTAGCGGCATTAACCGAAGGATATATTGCAGGTGCAGGAATTGACGTGTTTGAGGAAGAACCTAAAATCCATCCCGCATTATTAAAGCTGGAAAATGTCGTCTTAACGCCGCATATAGGTAGCGCAACTTGGGAAGCAAGAATTCAAATGGCAAGAATGTCGGCTGAAAACGTTGTGGACGTATTAATAAATAAAAAACCACCGAGATATTTGGTTAACAAAGAATTAACAGATACAAAAATAACCTCTTTGGTTTAGAATGTTCTTAAATGAATATAAATACGATTAAAAACTTTGCATCAAAAAATAAACCTGTAATTCTTGTTGGTGTAGTTACACTGCTAGTATTTTTAGCAATAATAGTTGTAGCTCAAACACGAAAACCAACACAAACAGCTAATTTAGTTAAGGTAACAGCTAATGATATGGCAACAAGCGATACAGGTACAGACGGTAGTGCGCCTTATAAGGTAGCCCAAACAGAAGAATCCACTAGTACGACTACCAATACAACAGCAGGCTCTACGGCACCCCCAGCTACTCCTTTTCAACAAATAGCACAAAGTCCAAACGATGCACTTAAAAATGAAGTGCAAATAAATTACACCGCTAACGGATTCGTGCCACAAACAGTTACTACAAAACTTTCACAAACAGTTAGATGGACAAACCAAACGAGTAATCCGTTGGTTCTTCGCCAAGTGAACTATATATATTCAGAATTTGAATCGCCAATCGCAATAGCCCCAGGACAGTCTTATACAATGCAAATGTATAAAATAGGACTATTCTCTTATCAAGCAGGCAGCTCTACGGATTTTGGAAATATTTTTACGTACAATCAAGCACGATAAATAATAGATTTAGATTTTAAAAGCACTCGGACAAACAGTATGCAACACACATTCTTCACATTTCGGATTTCTTGCTGTGCAAATATAACGTCCATGCAATACAACCGCGCCAGAATAATTTCTCCAATATTTTTGCTGTAACAATAACATTAAATCTTTTTCAATCTTTTTTGGATCATCATTTGTAGTCAAACCTAAACGCTGCGATACGCGGGTGATGTGAGTGTCCACTACAATCCCTTCAGTTATGTCCCAAAGTTCCTGCAAAATAACATTGGCTGTTTTACGTGCTACCCCAGGAATCTTAATTAGCTCTGTTAGTTCATGAGGTAATTGTCCGCCAAAAAGAGAGGTAACAACTTTACCAGCCTTAACTAAGCGTTCAGCTTTTCCGATATGAAAGTTTACTGCGCGAATAATGGGCACAATATCGGCAGGGGTTGCTAAGGCAAGATCGGACCATTTAGCATATTTTTCAAAAAGTGCGGGAGTAACCTGATTTACTTTTTTATCGGTAGTTTGTGCGGATAACATAACCGCGACTGCAAGTTGGTATTCGTCTTTAAAATTAAGTTCGGTTTTTGGAGAAGGATAGTTTTTTTGCAGAATTTGGGCAATCTGCTCAGCATGCTTTTGTAATTTATTTTGTTGAGTTTTGCTAATGGTCATGTGTATAGTTTACGCTAATTAGAACAGGGCCAACTGATCTTCCGCTACAACGGTCTTACTAGCTTTACTGGGCTTCCCCTCGGTATCAAAACCTAAACGCTTAATCAAAGATTTAAAACCATACTTTTGCAAAACATCTCGAATTTTAGTGCGATTGTAATCACTATACTTACATTCGGCCAGCTCTACGTGCATAGGAACATCACAAATAATCTGTGCCAGCTTTTTGCTCATAACTGCCTGTTCGTAGCAATTAAGTAGTTTTTCTCGTAATGCTTCGGGCTGCACCTTTTCAATATTTTTATAAATCTCTTCAACAGAGCCGAATTCTTTTATTAATTTAGTAGCTGTAACCTCGCCAATACCAAAAACTCCGGGAATATTATCAGAAGGATCACCTCGCAAACCTTTATAGTCGGGAACTTGCTCGGGACTAAAACCTAGGCGGGCTGTAACTTCTTTGCGACCAAGCCATTCTAAATCTCCACCTTTGCTGGGTACAAGTAAAAAAACATTTTCCCCAGTTAACTGCCACAAGTCACGATCGTTAGAATTAATAATAACGTCAACTTCTCCGACAAACTTTGTAGATAACGTGCCAATAATATCGTCTGCCTCGTAACCATCAACTTGAATTTGTTTGATACCAAAAGCCTCAAGTATTTCGAAAACCTTTTTAATTTGTACGGACAAATCATCTTCGACAGGACGACGGTGTGCTTTGTAACCAGTAAAATCTTCGTGTCTAAATACGGGTTTTTCTCCATCGATGGCTGCTACAAAATATTGAGGTTTAACTTGATCGAGTAAATTTATAATCATTGAAGTGACACCGTAAATTGCGTTGGTGGGATTTCCTTCAAGGTCTTTAAAAGTCGCGGGAATCGCGTGGTAAGCACGATGCATAATATTAAAGGTGTCTATGACCAACATTTTCTCGTGAGTAGGAAGTTGCTTTCTTAATTTGTGAAAGGCATTCCAACGGCCCATTTTTGTGAAAAATTCTAACTCAAGCTGGGGTGTGGTTACATAAATTTCATGGCCTTCCAAATCAATAGGTTTTCTTTCAACTGCGGTATAGGCTTCTGTCCAATTTCCCTTAGTATCTTTGATCTTCCAATCACACATAAACTCGACTTGCACGCCTTCAATATCGAATTTCCCGTAATGAGAAATGAATTTATCAGATTCTTTATATTCAACAGGTTCAACTAAATATTCTTTAAAAAGTTCGTTGGCAACACCAGCAACTTTTTCGTCCCCTAATATATCAATATCATCAGCGTTCATTTCAAATCCTTGCAAAACCAAGCTAGACGTACCACGTATTGCATAAGGATAATCTTTTAATTTGGTGGAAATAATTATCAGTGCTTTTTTAAAATTCTCGGGTAAATTAGTCATTAAGATATTCGAGGAAACAGCGGCGTCTCGGCAATCACTTTTCCCGTCTCAAACTGACTTACTATTTTTTCAGAAGTCGCAGGCATAAATGGCTCTAGTATAACGGCCACTTCCATTAGTTTAGTGATTTCAAATTCTAAAACTTCTTTTAACTTTGCTTTGTCCTTAATACTCCATGGTTCGTTATCGTTGATATGTTTATCAATTTCCGAAAGTTTTGCCCACACACCTTGTAAAACTAAATCAACACGAAATTCTTTAAACGAGTCTGACCAAGTTTCAGTCCAAACTTCTTGTGCCGGCATACAAATGTTTAGTGTCTCTCCGGATTTTTCAGCCAACTTGGCTAAACGTGCCACCGTATTACCTAAACCATTCGCTAAATCCGCATTATAAACTTCTCTAAACTGATCTAAACTTATGTTTACATCTTCAACAATGGGACCTTGCTTTAAAAAGTAATATCTTACGGGATCAACACCAAACTTTTCAGTCAATTCAGTTGGTCTTATAACATTTCCACGAGATTTACTGATCTTTTCTCCATCCAGGTTTATAAATCCATGAACATAAACTGTGTCTGGCAAACGATATCCGGCACTCTTTAACATTGCAGGCCATAAAACCGCATGCCACTTAGCATTATCTTTACCTAAAACATGAATAATTTCTGTTTCGTCATCCCAAAATCCGTTTTGAACACCCGCGGTGTAATAGTTAATCAAAGCATCAAACCAAACATAAATAACGTGTTCGTGATCAAATGGGACATCAATTCCCCAAGAAACTTTGTATTTTGGGCGACTTACAGGCAAATCTTCTAAACCTTGTGTAACAAGGGCTAACATTTCTTTTCGCTTACCTTCGGGATAAACAAAACCGTGCTCGGATAATAAATCCTTTAGGAAATCAACGTATTTACTCCATCTAAAAAAGTAATTTTCTTCTTCAATTTTTTGGATCTGGCGTGTTGGATGTAACAAGCATTGCCCGTCATCGTTTAACTCAGAAAGGGTTTTATACGACTCACAGCCTTCACAATACAAACCTTCGTACTTACCTAAATATATATCTCCATTATCAAAGGACTTCTGCATGAAATCTTGAGCAATTTTTTTGTGATCCTCATTAGTTGTACGAATAAAACGATTATAAGAGAGATTTAGGGCGTCGAGTTGTTCTTTATCTTTGGCTGATATTTCGGTTACATGGTCAAGGGGTAAAATATTGCGCGCTTTGGCGGCTTTTTCGTTGGTAGAACCATGCTCATCTGTACCGGTTAAGAAATATACTTTTTCAGGACCAAACGTATGGCGATAATAACGCGCTAAGCAATCAGACAAAACCTTTTGGTAGGCATGCCCAATGTGAATAACATCGTTTGTGTAGTCTATTGCAGTTGTAATAAGTAATTTGGTCTTTTTCATACGGCTAGGGATATTTTATCACCTGCGTGCCACTTTTTAGCTATCTTCCCCGTAACTGCGTGGAAAGTAATATGTAAAAAAGCACAAACAGTACGATGTTTATAACCTGCAAAAGGTCAAAAGCTTTTAGTAACGACAAACCTGTAATTCCAAAGGATAAGTAAAATCCCCACTTTAAACCTTTACGATATAAACCACGTTGGGCGGTGAATGTTGGATGTAGCTTTTGATAGCCGATAAAGGTTGGTACGGAAAGAGTAAACCCAAGTGCAAAGAAAAGAAAAAAGAGAAAAAGCATAATAGCGGGAGTTGAAGTAGGTTTGGTATTGAAAATTACAAAGATAACAGCGGCCCAGCTAAGTGCCATAAATAAGTAAACCGAGTAGATGAACTTTGGCATGCTTTGATTGTATCATGGCGTATAAACACCTGCCGTGCTATCCTACTCTCATGCCTGAAACACAAATAATAATCATAGCCTTTGTAGGAATAATAGCTTTCTTTGGATTAATTGCGTACATATTACTTTCACAAATAAAAAATCTAAAAACCGAATTAAAAAAAGATGACTCAGGAGTTTTAATGGAATGGTTGAAAGACATGAAAGGTTCTGTTGATAAAAATTCTGACGTTATTGAACGACAACTGAAAGATCAGCGTACAACATTGGAAGTTCAAATGAAAACACAACGCGAGGCAATGAATGCACAAACAAAATTAATTTGGGAACGCTTAGATGCTTCACAAGAAATTGTCAGAGCCGTACAAAAACAATTGGGAGGTTTACAGGAGTTTGGAACTGACATGAAAGATTTAGCAAATATCTTACGTTCTCCAAAATTACGTGGAGGACTTGGTGAGCAATTGTTGTACGAAATCTTGGAAAACTTTTTACCCAAAGATTTATTTAAGACTCAATATAAATTTAAAGATGGAAACATTTGCGACGCTGTTGTTATTACCGACCGAGGTTTAATTCCAATTGATTCTAAATTTCCAATGGAAAACTTTGCTGCAATGTTAAACGCTGAAACGCAAGAATTACGCGACAAATACAAAAAAACATTTTTGTCTGACGTTAAAAAAAGAGTTGATGAAATTTCGTCAAAATATATTTTGCCTGCCGAACATACAACAGAACAAGCAATCATGTACATTCCATCGGAAAATGTTTACTACGAACTTATTGTAAATACACCGGACCTTGAAGCTTACTGCAAAGCGAAAAATGTAATTATGGCGTCACCAAATACATTAACTTACTTTTTAAAGGTTTTGCTTGTCGCCTATCAGCAACAAACATTACAAAAACATGCTGGTGAAATATTAAAAGCTTTGTCGGGAATTAGAATTGAAGCCGAAAAATTTGGCGAAGACCTCGGGGTACTTGAGCGACATATTTCAAACAGTTTCAAATCAATGGATTTTGTTAGAGGTAAATTCACAAAGCTGTTTGGAAAAATCGAACACGCCAGTGAAATAGAACAAGACATTGAGGAAGAACTTGAACCAGGAACAGGCCAAACAAAGTTAATCGACTAAAAAAACGGGTCCTCAGTTTCAACGTGCAAACTTGAAGACCCTTAGCGATGAAAAACGACGACGGTGGTTATTGTTTCAGAGAGATGCCCATTTGTTGAAGTTCCTCCGGACTTGAATTCGCGACAAAGTAATGCCCCAGAGTGAGTAAACCTGCAATAAGCAGCACGCCACTAATCACTAAGCCAACTACGTCCATTAGTACCTCCTACTGAATTTGTACGCCTATTTTAACGCTTCCTGCGATATAATACAAAAACGATGACTGCTAAAAAAACCAAGACAACATTTGAACTAAACGAAAATCAATCAAAAACAGTATTACATAAAACAGGTCCCTTATTAGTTGTGGCGGGAGCAGGCACAGGAAAAACACGCGTTATTACGGAACGTATAAAAAATCTTGTTACAAATGAAAACGTAAACTCAAAAGAAATCTTAGCTTTAACATTTACCGAAAAAGCTGCGGCCGAAATGCTAAATAGATTAAGCGATGTTATGCCTTTAGGTTACGAAGAACCTTGGGTGTGCACATTCCACTCTTTTGCCGACCGATTGCTACGATCTGAAGGAATCGAAATTGGATTAGACCCAGGATACAAAATACTTTCCGGACCTGATCAATGGATCTTGCTAAGAAGAAATATCTTTAAATTAAATCTTCAATATTTTAGGCCGCTGGGTAACCCAACAAAATTTATCGGCGCCTTTTTAAAGTTCATGTCACGACTTCAAGATGAAAATATTATGCCAACAGACTTTACAAAGTTTGTGGAAACATCAACCTTTGAATCCGAAGAAGAAACCAAAAGATTTAAAGAACTTGCCTACATTTACGAAAGATATTCTGAGCTTAAAATGGCAAACTCGCGCATGGACTTTGGCGACTTAATAACTTGGACAATAGAACTTTTTAAACAAAGGCCAAACATACTAAAGAAATATCAGGATCAATTTAAACACGTACTGCTCGACGAGTTTCAAGATACCAACTATGCCCAATACGAATTAATAAAAATGATGTGTCCGCAAGAAATGGGCGAAAGAAGTTTAATTGCCGTCGGAGATGACTCACAATCAATTTACAAATTTCGTGGAGCTGCCGTTTCAAATATTTTACAATTCATGGAAGATTATCCAAAAGCCGAGATGATTACACTATTGGAAAACTATCGTTCTACTCAAAAAATATTGGATCCATCGTACAAGCTAATTCAAAACAATAACCCGGATACTTTAGAATCGCGCTTGGGAATCTCAAAAAAGTTAATAAGTAAAGCCGATCAAACAGGAGACGCACCACACATTATTCATACCGAAACTTTGGAAGATGAAGTTGAGTTTGTTGTAAAAGAGATTCAGGATATTTTGGCAAAAGAACCTCAGTATACTTACAAAGACATCGCAATTTTGGCAAGAGCAAACAGCCATTTAGATCCATTTATGTTGGCGCTTAGAAAATATGGGCTTCCTTATCAATTAGTTGGAAACCGAGGTTTATACGATCAGGACGAAATTCGAGATATTATTGCACTTCTAAAAGTTGTTTTAAATCCAAAAGACAATATAAGTTTATATCGCACACTAAACATAAGTACTTTAAACATTCCTTTTGAAGAAATCTCAAATCTTCTCACGAGTTCCCGTTACAAAAAACAAGATCTTTGGGAAACAATTAACGAATCTCAAAATGCAGAAGTCATTTCCCTTAAAGAGAAAATAAGAAAATATCAAGCGGAGATAACAAAAACATCGCCCACACAATTAGTCTTTAATTTAGTTACATCAATTGAATATGTGAGCCAGTTCACTCAAGAAGAATCAATTGAGAATTCAATGGCCATAAAAAACTTGGACATATTTTTGGGGATCATAAAAAGATTCGAAGTTGATTACCACGAGGAAAACAAAAACTTACCTACATTAATAGACTTTGTGGACTATTTAGATTTGATAATAGATGCCGGAGATAACCCAGCTCAAGCCGAAATAGAAGATATAGACACGGTAAACTTAATGACTGTTCATGCATCAAAGGGTTTAGAGTTTCCAGTTGTATTTTTAGTTAACCTTGTTGCCGACAGATTCCCAACAAGAAATAAATCTGACGTTATTGAAATACCAAACGAGTTAATCAAAGAAACACTTCCTACAGGTGACGAGCACATCCAAGAAGAGCGCAGACTTTTTTACGTTGGTATGACCCGCGCATGCAAATATTTGTATTTAACTCACGGTAAAAATTACGGCGGTAAACGTGACAAAACTCCAAGTGGTTACCTTCAGGAAACAGGAATTAAACCTGAAGAAATTTCGGCCGAAGATATTAAAAATCGACAAACACAAACTGGATTATTTGGCGTAGATTCCGGTTTTAGAAATCCTGACACCACACCAATAATAAAATCTTTTAAACCTGACTCATTGAGTTTTACACAAATGGATACGTTTTTAACTTGTCCATTAAAATATAAATTTTCATATGTTCTCCGAATTCCAACAGCACCAAACCACGCGTTAAGTTTTGGTATAACAATTCACGAAAGTTTGCGTGAATTCCATTTGAAAAAAATGTTTGACGAAGACTTATCTTTAGAACAACTTATGCAGGTGTATGAAGAAAAATGGCAACCGCTGGGCTACATGGATGAAAATCACCGCAACTTATATTTTGAGAACGGAAAAAAACTGCTTACCGCATATTATGAAAAAAATAATCCACTTCACGTTAAACACATTGGTTTGGAAAAACCTTTTACGTTACGTCTAAACGGAATTAAGTTTTATGGAAAAATTGACCGTATCGACGCAGCACCTGACGGTGGCGTGGAAATTATAGATTACAAAACAGGCCAAACCAAAACTCAAAAAGATGTTGATAAGGACGCACAGGTTTCCATTTACGCTATAGCCGCAAAAGAAGCATTTGGACTTAACCCAACTTTGCTAAGTTATTATTTTGTAGAAAGCGGCGAAAAGTTATCCACCACCCGTACACCTTTGCAACTAGAGGAACAACGCGATCAAATATTTAATGTTATGGAAGAATTGAAAAAGGCCAACTTTACAGCTACTCCCGGGATGCATTGTAGTTGGTGTGATTATAGAGATTTGTGTCCTTTTGCGTATAAGGGGTAAAAAAATCGCCACGGGAATTTGAAATTCACATGGCGATTACTGCGGCTAAAGCTGATTAAATTCCAAGACCATGCCGCATAGGTTTAATCTTCCGGGTTTTACTTTTACCCAGCGCACGAGTTCGTCCTGCCTTTAACATCTTGCGAGTCTCAGGTGCAGGAGAGCAACCAAGGAGCCAAAACGGATCATCATACGCGCGAACATCGGTTTCCAGAATGATGTGCACATATATCCACAGAGCCTTCCATCCACTTGCGAGTTTATTCCACATGATCAATCACCCTTTTCCCTAATATATCGTAGTCTTAATCTTGAATAGGTTGATTATACAGGCCAAAACCTAATTGGTCAAATGCTATAGGGTATAGGGTAATAGGTAAAAACTAAAGCCCCATCGGCGTAGCCTTCGCCATAATTTCCATAACAGGACTCAAAAACTTAATGTAAGGAATAGGAAATTCTACAGTTTCACCGTTAAACTTTTCCTTAAAGTGACTAAAACCCCCCCAATTTCCTGTAAATAAAGGAAAGCGTTTGTCGTCTTTACCTTCGAGATCCATAACTGAATAACCAAGCTTTTTAAAATATAAAAATGTTTCCCAAACTAACAAATATCCAGACTTCTGGTGACGCCCCTTAGCTGTCGTGCCACCTGTGTTGTATAAAACCATATCACCACCGCCTAAAAATATTTTTCCGCCAACCATGTTTTCATCCGCATCGTAAACAGCGGCTAGCACGCAGTTGTCACCAAACGCCGCAACCTTAGCTAATTGCTCTTTAAAAGGCTGTACATAAAACTTTTTTAGCTTTCCGGTCTCAACATTCACTGCATGGTATTTTTTTAAAATTTCGGTGTCGGGGCGTGGAAAAAATTTAACGTGCGCACCTTCACGACGAGCACGATTAATAGAATATTTTCCACTATGAGAAACTGCGGCCCATAACTCTTCCTCGCTTTTTGTGAGATCAATATAAATAGTTGTTGGAGGACACAATGGACTATAACTGAATTCGTAGCCGGCGGTTTTAAAAATACTTAAATCTTGTTTAAAATCGGGTTCAAACTTAATAAACAAACCTTTATTCTTTACACAAATTTCATCTATATCGCGTAAATCTTGGAGAACTACATCTTGGGGACGTTGCACTTTTATAACACTACCAAAAAACATTTTCTTAACAACAACACCAATGCCTCGCGCAGTTCTAAACTGCTTCCAACCCATTGATGCTAAATATTTTCCCCATTCGTCCGTTTGTCTAATATCAAGCGCGTGCTTCATCGTAAAACATTCAAAATCTTCCAACGAACACCGTTGGCCATATTAAACATTTTGTAGAGTGATGGGTTAATTATAAAATCGTAAGAATCAATATATTGAATATGTTTAGCCCCAAACTTTTGTTTAAATAAGGAAAAGCCGTAGTATGTATCCGTAGTATCGCTCATATCTTCTGTCGCTCCCCACATATCAAACAAAGTGCAGTTTAAGCGCTTACCAAGTTTAATAGCTTCCCAACCAACAAGCGTGCTGGCAAACACATTTTTAAATTCTTCTGTGGAACCACCGTAGGGATAATATAAAACATCTTCGTATTTTAATAACATCCAAGATGCTAAAGGTTTTCCCTCGTAATACGCTGTTAAAATATAAGCTAAACCGTCGGAACGAAATGATTTAAAAACCTCGTGCAAATAAGCTTTTGGACGGTAATAAAACTTTTGACGCATGCCCGTTTGTTTATAAATCTCAAAAAAGACATCAAAATCTTCGTCAGCGGAACCTTCCTTAACTGTTACACCTTTGCGCTGTGCCAATCCCATGTTGTAACGTTGCTTGTTGTGCATTCCAGCGAGTAATTCTTCTTCCGATTTAGTTAGGTCAATAATAAAGTTTCCTTTTGCAAACTCAGCGCGTGGGGATTTCTCACAATACTTTTCTAAAATAGCCAATGCGGTTTCTGCCTCGGGAGAATCTTTGGCTACATTAGGAACGTCAAAGTGAAGTGCAATACAATTGTTTTCTTCCATGGATTTTTTTAATTCTTCAAAGTTAACATCGGAAGGATTAACACGCGGGCAATATGCATAAAAAGAACCTGTAAAAGGGATTTTATGCTTTGTATACATAACGTTTCCTGCATACACTACAGGAGTTCCATATTCCTCTTTGAATTTTCCCCACAAGTGTGACTGAGCCAAATGTGTTGACATAGGGCTAGTATATCACCAAAAAATAAAGGCCAGACAATTTTATTTATCTGACCTTTTAGCATGTACAACAAGAGCTATGTTGCTTTTGCGGGCATGCGACGATACTTTTCGCGTATTTCAAGAAAGTATGCGGCGAAAAGCATAATAGCCGGTTCCATAAGTGTTTTGTCTTTTGCAGAAACAACCAGCTGGGCATGCAATTTTAGCGTGGCCATTTCCCCTGAAGTCAATTTAAAATCATGTTCCCGACAAATAGCATTGAACGATTTACGCAAGCTCAAAAGATCTGAACGACGTGTAGCCAATCCCATTTGTTGAGTACGATCCTTGATTGCCTCACCGTAGTTGGCCAAACACCAGTCCGCCGTTTTATGGGGAACAAGCGTGAGGAAAAACGCATGCATACAAACCAGCTCTTCTTCTAACGCGATTTCAGGATCCTCGACAGCATACTTTGTTCCGTAAGGACGTCCGGCCAATAGAAAAGCCCAGGCGGCGCTCATGGTGCAAAGCCAATTGCCAAATTTAGCACAGTTGGGATTTGCAATTGCATTTTGCAAGACAGTGTTAAGTCCCAAATACGCATCGATATAATATAAGAGTAGCTTGGCTTGTTTAGGAACAATATCCCGCGTGGGCAACTCATGAAAAGCAATATCCGCCACCAGTCTACGTAAGCTGTGAGCTACAGTATTATCAGGCATAAACTCAACTCCTTTTTTATTGTTTGATTAAAACTAATTGCCGACAATATAACACATAAATGACGCCTCCGCGGACTAAATTTGACTAAACCGTAACAATACGATAACGTTCAAGTACATCTTGTATTTCGTTCCGTAAGGGACGGGGTAAAAATAAGAGGTACTGCGAAGCAGGAGTAGAAACTTGCTTCGGATACGTCCGGACAAGTATAACCACAACGGGATATTTGTCCGGATTACTAATTTATACGACACCTTAAACGCCATTTCTCCCAACAAAAACAAGCATTTTCTAAACATGATAAAATAGACAGACATATGGATTTTAGCGTAGTTATACCGGTCCTAAATGAAGAAGAAAATTTACCACCTTTTTTGGAAAGCATAAAAAAGCTGGATTACCCAAAAGATAAGTATGAGGTGTTGATTGTTGATAATGGAAGCACTGATAAAAGCGTAGAAATCGTTGAAAAATACGGATTCAAAGTCATTCACGAACCAAAAAAAGGAATAACATTCGCCCGCCAACGTGGTTTAGAAGAATCCAAAGGCACCTACTATATAACAACAGATGCCGATGCGCGTGTTCCTGAAAATTGGCTTAAGGTTGCAAAAGCTGACTTTGATGCCGATCCCGAAGTAGTTGGCGTAACCGGACCATCTTTTGCTTACGACTCTAATGTTTTTGTTAACGATGTTATTGGTTATGCAGGCTATTATTTAGCACGTATACCAAGAGAAAATTCCTTAATGGGCTGCAACATGGCTATGAAAACAAAGGAAACACTTGCCTGTGGCGGATTTTTACTTAAAAACTATAAATTCTACGAAGATTCCATCATCACTACACGAATAAGTAAATATGGAAAAATAAAAGTCGATTGGGAGTTTAAAAATCTGATTTCTTGCCGAAGATACAAAGGTATTAAAGCCTTAAACATCTTTAGAAATATTATTAATTTCGCAAGCGTTAAATATACTAACAGAGTAATTTCAGACTCACTACCAAGATTTAAGAGAAAATCAGCAAAGGTAAAAGTTTAAAACTTTAAATAGAAATTCAACCATTCTTTCCAATTTAAATTTTGAGGGCGCAAACTTGCAGATATTCCTGCGCGATCTAATTCTTCCTGGCTAAAAGGTTTGTTCATCATTTTGCGAGGATTCTTAAAGGCTTTATGCAAAAAACCTTCATATTTAGTGACAAATTCTCGGGTTAAATCAACACCAAATTCTTTACCAAGTTCACTGCGTTTAACCAGCTTAATTACTCCTCCATCAACTTGTGGCACAGGACTAAACTTTTCGCGTGGAATGGTAAAAAGATATGTAACCTCAAAAAAAGTTTGTACAAAAACAGACATATAAGAAGAATCTGGCGCGGGTGCTACAATTTTTTCGGCTACTTCCTTTTGTATCAACAACACGCATTCATCTGGTTGACTGACCGCCATACGTATAATTTGGTGAACGATTGGCGAAGTTATGTAATAAGGCAAAGAACCAAGTATTTTCACACTTTTGTTTTCAGGTTTTGTGTACTTTGGAAGGAAATCTAAGATGTTTGCGTTTACGATATGCACATTTGGATTGTCGACAAAGGTTCGTTGGAGGTGCTCGTAAAAGCGTTTATCCAGTTCGACAGCGTAAAAATCAAATTCTTCGGCTACAGCCTTTTTGGCAAGTTGCTCGGTTAAAAACCCACGGCCCGGACCAATCTCAATAACGTCGTTTCCGGCGGTAATATCAAGGCCTGAGATCATGCTTGTGGCAATTTCAGGATCACTTAAGAAGTTTTGACCTAGTTCTTTTTTAGGCGCAAACATGGGTACATTATATCAGCTGCGCTGATGTATCACGTTGGTGTTATATCAGCTGCGCTGATCGGGCGATTACGCCAGAACAGCTGCGCTGATGTATCGCGTCCAAGCGTTAGGCGCGCTTCTGGTTTTTTCGGCTCGCCTCAATAAAACCAACAAAAATTGGATGTGGCGACTCAAACCTAGACTTAAATTCAGGATGATACTGCGTGCCTAAAAAGAATGGATGTTTATCTTTTGGCAACTCCATTGTTTCAACTATTTCTCCATCGGGAGATGTGCCACTAAATACCATACCTGCTTTTTCGTATTGAACCTTATATTCGTTATTAAACTCATATCTATGTCTATGACGTTCCATAGCGATATTATTTTCATCAAGTCGGCTACCTCCCCATTTTTTATAACATTCCTCAAGCAACGAACCTTTTTGAACTAAGCAAGGCCATGCACCAAGTCGAATAGTTCCACCATATTGATGTTTCTTTAACAATTCTTCTTGGTTTGGCATAACGTGAATAACTGGATATTTTGTTTTTTCGTCTACCTCGGCCGAATTTGCTTTTTCAAAACCTAAAACATCGCGACCAAATTCTATGGCAGCCATTTGCATACCGAAACAAAGTCCCAAATATGGAATCTGTTTTTCGCGAGCCAACTTAACTGTTTCGATTTTTCCTTCAACGCCACGTGAACCCCAACCTTGTGGAACTATAATGCCGTCACATTTTGCTACTTCTTCTTTATCCAAATTTTCAACATCGAACCATTTAATGTTTGGTTTTAAATTGAGGGACCAACAAGCGTGTTTAATAGCTTCAATAACGCATACGTATGAATCTTCTAAACTGAAATTTCCTGAAACAAAATATTTTCCTGCAATACCAATAGTTACAGAATCAGTTAAAGCATTAATCTTATCTATCTTTGCTTGCCAAGAACTTAGATCAGATTTTTTTGGTTCCGATAACCCTAAATCTTGCTGAACTAACATTTCAAAATTTTGCGCCTGTAAAACAAGCGGAACTTTGTAAACAGTATCGACATCAGGACTGGAAATAATGTGATCTGCAGGAACACCCGTGTTAAACGAAATAGAACCACGACGTTTTTCATCAACAGCGTCTTCACTTCGGCAAATAACAAAGTCAGGAGAAACACCAAGCTTATATAATTCGTAAATAGAAGCTTGAGCAGGTTTACTTTTCATTTCACCTAAAAACTTTGGAACCGGCAAGTAAACTACGTGAACCAAAATAGTATCGTTCTTATGCTTCTGTTTAAAACGACGAACGGCTTCGTAAAATAAAATGTTTTGATATTCCCCAACAGTGCCACCAATTTCTATTAAGACAACTTCAGCGTCTTTATTATTTCTTTCAATATGTTCAATAATTGCTTCTGGAATATGAATATGACCTTCTACACATTTACCGTGATATTCCAAAGCGCGCTCCTTTGCTAAAACTTCAGAATATATTTGACCCATCGTCATGTAATTATTTGCATGTAAATCGATATTTAAATAACGCTCGTAGTGACCTAAATCTAAATCAGTTTCTTTTCCGTCTTCAGTAACAAAAGATTCGCCATGTTCCAAAGGGTTCATTGTGCCGGCATCAATGTTTAAATACATGTCAGCCTTCATTGGCGAAACGGTATAACCCGCTTGTTTTAAAAGTAAAGATAACGACGACATTATTATTCCTTTTCCAAGGCCAGAAATAACACCGCCAGATACAAAGATATATTTAGTTGGTTTATTGGAATTTTGATTGAGCATACTTAACTATACCAAAGTTCAATTATTTTGGAACTGAGAAAATTAATCCCAGCTAAAATTGCCGCGGTCGTAGTCAAGTTCGTCTAAAAAGTCTGTTGTGGCGCGAGTGCTAAGTGGGGATCTCAAACGAGAATGTCCTCCAAAGCCATTACTGCCCCCAACATTTTTTGCTGCTTCATTTTCACGAAGCTCCAAGAATTCTTCAGGTATTTCACTTAAAAACCTGCTGGGTAAATTGGATTGAACAGTTCCAAAATATAATCTCGATCTAGCATTTGTTAAAAATAATTTAGACATCGCACGCGTGATTGCCACGTAACATAATCGGCGCTCTTCTTCGAGTTCGGTTAGGTCCATCATAGATTGGTTGTGTGGGAATAAACCTTCTTCCATGCCGATAATAAAAACTAGTGGAAATTCCAAACCTTTTGACGCGTGAACAGTCATTAAAGTAACAGCGTTAAAGGAGTCGGCACGAGGTTTATCGCTGCTTTCAATTAATGAGACGTTTTCCAAAAATTCTTCGAGACTTACAAACTGTGCTGCCACCGAACGTAACTCTTTTATGTTTTCAATTCGTTGAATGTTTTCTTCAGATCCATCGTTTAACCAAGATAAATATTTGGAGTCCTCAATAATTTTTTCCATTAACTCCAATGTGGACAAAGTTTCCTTTGAGGCAATCCACGCTTTTATTGGCAAACTCGATCGCGACTCAACCTCCGTTAAATCCCATTTATTTTCTGCTAAACGTTCAACAGTTTTTTGGCCGATTCCGCGAGGTGGTACGTTAATAATTCTCTCCCAACTCACCGTGTCTTTTGGATTATGAATAACTCTTAAAAATGCCACAACATCTTTAACTTCTTTTCGTGAATAAAATCGCTGACCGCCGATAATTCTATATGGAATATTATTTCGAATTAAAGCTTCTTCGATTGTTCTTGACTGAGCATTTGTTCTATATAAAACTGCGATTTCTTTGTGTGTTTTTCCGGCATCAAGCGCGGCCACAATTTCGTCTACAACAAAACGAGCTTCATCTGTTTCGGATGTTCCGGTATACGAAATGATTTTTTCTCCGGTTCCGTTTTCAGTCCATAAATCTAAAGGAATGTGTGTTGTGTTATTTTTGATTACGTTTTTCGCAGCGTCCAAGATTACTTGTGTTGAACGATAGTTTTGTTCGAGGTTATAAATCTTTGCATCCGGATAATCATTTTGAAAATTTAAAATGTTTCTAAAGTCTGCACCTCGAAAAGAATAAATTGCTTGAGACATATCACCAACTACAAATAAATTTTTGTAAGCGCTGGCCAAAGTTTTTGTTAAAACGTATTGCACTTTATTTGTATCTTGATATTCATCAACCAAAATGTAACGGAATAAATCTTGATATTTAATTAACATTTCAGGAACTTTTAAAAACAAATTTACTGTTTCAACCAAAAGATCGTCAAAATCTAAAGCGTCGTTTGCACGTAATCTCTTTTGATATTCAGGATAAATCTTTGCGATAGATCTTTGATAATAACCTTGTGCGAAACCAAAGTAACTTTCGTGATCAATAAGCTCGGATTTGGCACTTGAGATTGTTCCCAAAACTGTGCGAGCACTAAACTTTTTAGGATCCATACCAAAGTCTTTAACGATTCCTTTTATTAATTTTTCTTGGTCGTCACCATCGTAAATAACATACGATTTTGGGATACCAATTAGGTAACCATCTTTTCGTAAAATTCGTGCGCAAATAGAATGAAAAGTTCCACTCCAAGGAATAGAAACTTTTGTTCCTAATAAGGCTTTTACACGATTTTTTATTTCTTCGGCAGCTTTGTTTGTGAAAGTTACGCACAAAATATTTAACTCGGGAACTTGTTTTTGTTGAATTAAATAAGCCACACGATTTGTAAGTACTCGTGTTTTTCCACTACCCGGACCGGCAACAACAAGTGCAGGTCCTTCAAAGTGTTTTACTGCTTCTATTTGTTGTGGATTAAGATTTTTAAAAAATTCTGAGTCTTCTTTGGCAACTTTTGTTTCGTCTGGCATGGTGGAATTCTATCACACGCGCACATTACCCAAAACTAACTTGTATAATCTATCAATGAATAAAAAACTAACTATCCTAGGCTTAATAATCGCCACAACAATGTTACTTATAATTGGGATTTTTTATTTAGTAAATCGACCTGCCCGCGACACCTACGTAATCATAAATAACAAAATGATAAAAGTAGAAGTAGCAAACACACCCGCGCTACAAGAACTAGGATTAATGAACCGTAAAAGTTTGCCAGAATATTCAGGCATGCTCTTTGTTTTTGACCAAGTTAACGCGTACGCATTTTGGATGAAGAACACACTTATTCCACTGGATATGCTTTGGGTCGATGAAAATAAGAAGATTGTAGATATTCAAACTGCACAACCATGTGTAACAACAACTTGTAAAACTTATATCCCTCGAGGCCTCGCAAAATATGTATTAGAAGTAAATGCCGGGTGGGCTCAAAAAAATAATGTGAACATCGGCGACACAATGGAAATAAAGGTAAACTAAAAAGTTAAACGTGGATGCGCAATTTTAACGCCCGCTGCAGCAAAACCATGATCCAAAAGTAGAACCATATCCCCCTTGCGATTTTGACTATCCAGCACAACGCCAATCATTTCTTTTCCGCCATTAACAGCGTAACTTACCAAACACAAACCTGCTTCCTCGGTATAACCTGTTTTAACACCAATATCGCCAGGATAGGTTGTTAACAAGTTTGTTTGATTTTCCAAATATAAATACTTGTGCTCGTCGCTGTAAGGAAGCTCCTTTGAAAATGTACCGACAATTTCTCTAAACTCAGGGAAACGCATAGCATATTCAGTTAATACAACTAAATCACGCGTAGTAGTGTAAGAGGCATCGTCCAAGCCACTGGGATCAGAAAAGTGTGTGTCATTTAAACCTAAGTCCACAGCTTTTAAATTCATCCACGAAACAAAAGTGTCTGAATCCCCAGAAACATCTTCGGCAAGAGCGTACGCGGCATCATTACCTGAGTTAAGTAATAGACCATACATTAATTCATTTAACGTATAAGTTTCTCCTGCACTTATTCCCATAATATTTTCTCCGATGCTTGAAGCTTTTTCCGACACAGTAGTTTTTTCATTTAAATCTTTATGTTCTAACACCACGACTGCCGTCATAATCTTAGCCAAACTTGCAAGTTTTAGTTTTTCATTGGAATTTTTATCGAATAAAATCTTGCCATTATCCTTTTCAACAACTATTGCGGACTTACCAGAAATTATTGGTTCGTCTGCAGTGCTTTCTTCGGTTGTTAAAACAAATGGAGTTTCGTCAGAGGGTTTGTGAGTTAAAGTGTTGTAGTAATGTTGCGAGATTAATTCTTCAGCCGAAGGTGGTGCTTCGGGTAAAACATTATTTTTTTGGGACTTACCGCGGTGAAGTAATAAAAAACCTGCAAATAAAATAACCGGAATAAAAATAAGCAAGAATTTACCGGCGTTAAATTTTGAGGTTTGACGTCGTCTGAAAATGGTATTATTTTCTAAAGTGATGTGATGATGATACATAACTTTTGAAATGTGGAATTATGTTATCATATTGTCTGTCTTTCCTAGTCTAATTAAATTTGGAGGAATAAAAATGGTACAACTATTAGATTTTTTTGCGGACTGGTGCGGGCCTTGTAAAATAATGGCTCCAATATTTAAAGAGATAGAAAAAGATTATGCTGGAAAAATTGAATTCAAAAGCATAGATGTTGAAGCAGAGGGAGAAACAGCATCAAAATACGGGATTATGAGTATACCAACTTTTGTCTTGGTTAAAGACGGAAAAGAAATAGACAGAAAAACCGGCGCAATGCCAAAAGAAGTTTTAAAAAGCTGGTTAGATAAAAGTATTTAACTTGACCGCAGAGTAATAAATAAGCATAATTACATAAATGCCCACAAGAATTGCAATTAATGGTTTTGGAAGAATTGGCCGTGCATCTTTTAAGATTGCACTTACGAAGCCCGAAGCTGAAGTTGTTGCAATAAACGACCTTACTAATCCCAGAATTTTGGCACACTTATTAAAATACGACACAGCCTACCGAGGTTACGATAAAGAAATTCTCATTGAAGAAGACGGCAAAACATTTGGACTTGAAGAAAATCTTGGGGATAAAGAATTCTTTTCAAAAAGTGGAACTGAAAATTACCTCATTGTCGACGGGCACAGAGTAAAAGTAATCGCACAAAAAGATGCTGAAAAATTACCATGGAAAGATTTAAATGTTGATGTGGTTTTGGAATGCACGGGAAGATTTGTTAAAGAAAACACAGCAGAAGTGCACATTAAAGCCGGAGCTAAAAAAGTTGTGGTTTCCGCACCAACAAAAGGCGGCACAGTTCAAACATTTTTACGCGGCGTAAACGATGATTCCTATTTGGGACAAAATATTATTTCAAACGCATCATGCACAACAAACTGTATAAGTCCTGTTATAGCTGTAATGAATAACAAATTTAAAGTTGTGAAATCAGTAATGACTACAATCCATGCGTTAACGAACAACCAAAGTGTTGTTGATAGTGCCCCATTTGGAGATGACATTGATATGCGAAGATGCCGTGCTGCGGGGTACAACATGTCGCCAACAACAACAGGAGCGGCAAAAGCAACTACGCAAGTTATTCCTGAACTCGCAGGATTATTTGACGGAATTTCGGTGCGCGTTCCTATCATTACCGGATCTCTGTCGGACATAACAATGGTACTGAGTAAGAAAGTTACAGTCGACGAAGTTAACAATGCATTTATGGAAGCTATGAAACTTCCAAAATATAAAGGTGTTTTAGATGCAACGTTTGAACCAATAACATCTTCCGATATTATAGGCACATCTTATTCAGCAATCGTCGATTTAAGCATGACTAAAGTTGTCGACGGGGATTTAGTTAAAGTTTTGGCCTGGTACGATAATGAATGGGGTTACAGCAATAGATTGGTCGAGATGGGTTTGTTGATGCAAGGCTAAAGTAATATCCGTAATTTCCAACTAAAAAATAAATAACGCGGCATAAAAAAATAACCGGACTCCTTTTTTGTAAAAGAAATCCGGGTTTTGTGCAAATTCGGCAAAATGCACAAAGGAATTGGTTAGTGAGGCATTGGCACAAACGCGACGAAGATCATAAACGCCAGCAGGATCACAAGCAAAGTAGCGCCGACAATTATGAGACCTTTGCGCGGTTTGGACCGTTTAGACATTTTCCCATAAGCATGTTTGGTGCCGCCATCCATGCGTGGAAATCTACGACTTTGCGAACTCATTTTTTCCTCCTCTTTTCGTGTATTTGAAAATCTAGTCGATTTAACCACACTAGCTGGGTCAAAGCAATAAGACCCAATATAATGATAAAATGGACACAATGATAAACATAAAAACAATCGAACAGGCCGACATAAAAAACGGCACCCGAGTATTTGTAAGATGCGACCTCGACGTTCCAGTAAACTCTGACGGAACACTTGGTGAAACATACAGAATTGAATCAGCACTGGAAACACTCAACTACATAATTGAACATGGGGGAATTCCTGTAATTGCAGGACATATGGGCAAACCTGACGGTCAACCAAACCCACGTTTAAGCACACAACAATTAATGCCTTATTTCAATCAACATTTAGGCGAAGAAAAATTTGAACTTCTTGAAAATCTGCGCTTTGATCCTCGAGAAGAGACAAATGACGATAACTATGCAAAAGAACTATCTATAAAAGCCGACATATATGTTAATGAAAGTTTTGCGACTTCTCACCGAAAGCACGCATCAATTGTAGGAATAACAAAATACTTACCCTCATACGCAGGGTTCAGACTTAAAAAAGAAATAGATACACTTTCTAAAATTTTAGACACACCAGCACGACCATTAACCGTAATAATCGGGGGTGCCAAACTCGAAAGTAAAATGCCCGTTGTTTCAAAGTTTTTAGAAGTTGCTGACTTTGTATTACTTGGGGGAAAGCTTGGACTTGATTGGACTTCAGAAATTCCAGAGAATTTAATGTTACCCACCGATTACGCAGACGACCAAAAAGATATTGGACCAAACACAGTTTTGCGTTTTAACGATGTAATTAGCAGAGCAAAAACAATATTGTGGGCCGGACCCGTGGGCGCTTACGAAACAGCACAGTTCATGGAAGGCACACAAGGAATTGCTCAAGCCATTACTTTGGCAACAACACACAACGAAGCGTTATCTGTGATTGGCGGCGGCGATACCATAACAGCCTGCAACCAACTTGGTTTATTACAAAAATTTTCATTCGTATCTACAGGTGGTGGCGCAATGCTGCAATTTTTAGCTGACGGAACACTGCCGGGAATTGAGGCTTTATCAAAAAATGACTAAGATCCTAAAAGCTACTTACATGGAAAACTGCATAGGTTGTGAGCTTTGTGTTCTTGAAACACAACGTCAACTTAAAAAAGTAGGTCTTGAAGGCGCACCAATCAGAATTTTTAGAAAACGAAAAGAAAAATCAGAATACTTAGAATTTGGAATAGAAATAGACCCACGTATAAGTTCCCTGGATATAGAAAAAGTAAAAAATATTTGTCCAAGAGCAGTATTTGAGTTGGTTGAGGATAACGGAGAAACAAGTGGATTTAACAGCTAAAAAAGTTTTAGAAATAAACTTAACTGACCAAACCGCGGTTGCCAAAACGTATAAGGAATTTAACAAATACATCGGCGGCGTAGGACTGGGACTAAAGTTAATGGAATCACATTTTGATAAAGAACCAATTGTTTTATCGGTAGGACCATTCAACGGATTTTTTCCTTACGCTTCAAAAACTTCAATTGTCTTAAACAACGATGGCGTAATAGAAGATATTTATATCGGCGGTAATCTGTCTTTACGCATAAAATACGCAGGACTTGATGCCATTGTTATTTACGGAAAATCAGAACAGGAAGTTATACTGGATATTCAAAATACAAATGTGGTATTTAAAGACGGCATTACAGATATTTTATCTTTGGGTCTGCCGGGAAAACGGGGCGATATCTTTCTTGAAGACGGCATAAGAACAAAAGTCAGCTTAAATGGTTACTTCACAACACCTGAAGATTATTTTGAACACGAATTACGCGCAAAAAAACTAAAAGGCATTGTTATAACGGGAACAGAAATTGCTAAACCCGTAAATTTCGATAAATACCAACAGTTATACAAAAGTATTTTGATACGAAAGGAAGATGTCAGTGTGCTTGAAGCATCCTATCCATCGTGCGCAAACTGTCCAATGGGTTGTGGAAAATCTAAAGTTGGAGAAATTGGCGGAAATGTTTTACTTCACAGTTTGGTCGCATGCCAATATGCCGACAAAATCTATTCTGATTTAGGAATTGTCTTTTCGTGTCTCAACGTTTTGGGTTATGATTATACTCACGAAGATATCGAACTCTTACCAAGTTTGATTGAAGAATCGCTAAAGAGGCTCGCCTAACAGAGCAACAAAGGCAACATTACTATGAAATATATAATAGCCAACTGGAAAATGAATATGGACTTGGCAAGCATCACTTCGTGGATTGCTGGTTACAAAAAAGTAGATACTCAAAACAAAGTTATTATCGCCGCATCTTTTTTACATTTACCTTTACTTTCCGAATTTGCTAAAAGTGCAGGAATCGAATTAGCCTCTCAGGATGTTTCAACTTTGGATAAGGGCGCACATACTGGCGAAGTTGGCGCATTTCAGATAAAACAGTTCTGCAATTATTCCATTGTCGGACATAGTGAACGCCACGAACCTATTGATGTTGTGCTTAAAAAACGAGATATGTGTTTAGCCAATAAAATTACACCAATCATTTGCTTTGTTTCACCTGAAGATGCCGTAAAACTTTATACGCCGGGTGTTTTATTAGCTTGGGAAGATCCAAACAATATTTCAGTAAACGGGCAGTATCGTGAAAAAGATCCAGCTGAGATAGAAACTGGGATAAAAAATATAAGCGACACTTTACCAAAAGATATAGCATTGATTTACGGAGGATCCGTTAACAGAAACAACGTAGAAAACCTTACAAAGATTGCGCAAATTGGCGGGGCATTACCCGGAAACGCCAGCTTAGATCCTCAGCACTTTATTGATATAATTGACGCTTACGCCAAAGCTGAGTAAACCCATAAACTATGAAATACGTTAACCTCTGTAAAAATAAAATACCCAGCACTATATCAAGCATTAGAGAACCAGAAGCAAAATCACCAGGAATGTTTGCGATTGTTGTTGTACTGATTATTCTTGGCGTACTTGGAGGAGCTTTCTTTTTGTTTAGAGATAAAATAAAGGCTTCGTTTAATCCTATAGAGGTCATAGCAAACGTTTCAACAGCAAGCTTAAAAGAAACTGACGGAAGAACAAATATTTTAATTCTAGGATCGGATCAGAGAGATAATGGCGCCGAATCAGGACATATTTTGACTGACACTATTTTAATAGCATCAATAAGTAAAGTTGATAACGACGTGGTCATGATCTCCTTACCAAGAGACTTGTGGGTTAAAGACTATCAATCAAAAATAAATGCGGTATACCAAGCGGGTGAGGCTGCTCAAAAGGGTGGCGGTGGACCTGCTATATCAAAAAGTGTAGAAAATGTTTTAGGAATTCCACTTCATTATTACGTTTTAGTTAACTTTGATATATTCGACCAAATAATAAACACTTTGGGAGGTATCACAGTAAATGTAGACACCGCTTTTACAGATTACACTTATCCTATTGAAGGTAATGAAGCTGCCACTTGCGGCAAATCTGCAGAACAAGCAAATAAGGAATTAGAAACAAAGTCAGATCTTGAAGTATTTCCTTGCCGATTCATTACTATTCATTTTGATACAGGACCTCAGAAAATGGATGCAAAAACAGCACTGGAATTTGCACGATCCAGACATGGCGACAATAACGAAGGAACCGATTTTGCACGTGCTAAAAGACAACAAAAGATAATAATGGCCGTTAAAGATGCCGCGTTATCCACAAATACATTGCTTAATGTATCAAAACTAAAAGATTTGTACGACGCATATGCAAATAACGTTGCAACTAATATCGATTTATCCACAGTTCAAGCATTTTACACACTTTCCCAGCAAGTAGACTTACACAACATGGTTTCAGTTGTACTGGACGACCGTGGCGACGCTGAAACAGGCGGACTATTATATAGTCCACAAGACTCAACTTTGTACAACAACGCTTGGGTATTACTACCAAAAGCAGGCGACTACTCCCAAATACATGCATACGTCCAAAAATATCTCTTTGGCGTAAAAAGTAAGTAACTCCCTCTGGTAGAATACAAATATGATTTACATAGTCCATGGTGAAGATATCGCAAAATCTCGAACACTTATATTGCACCAACAAAAAAAGCTTGGCGCGGATTCACGAATAGAACTTGATATAACAGATACAACTCCAGAACACCTTGTACATATTCTTAATACAACCGATATCTTTGGAAACTTTCCATACGTGGTCATAGATGTCTCAAATGCAGCACGCAGTAATTTGGATAAACATCTTGAAAAATTACTAAATGCACCGGCGGAGGCAAACATAGTCATCCTATCTAATAAAAGTCTCTCCAGGGCCAATATTTTCATTAAAAACGCTAAAGAACTTAAGGCTAAGGAAGTTGTAAACGAAAAAGTAATTGAGGGGAAAGTTTTTGACTTTGTGGATGCTTTATTTAGTAAGCAACGCACCAAAGCATACATAGAATTAGATAAGGTTTTGAACTCCACAGACCCGTTTGAAATCTTTAATCGCATACTTTATGGCTTACGCAATTTAGCAGCAATTAAATTTCAATCACCCTCAAGCGCGAAAATGAATCCTTTTGCAAAAATGAAAACTGAAAAAATTGCGAAGCTATACACGGAGGAGCAAGTAAAAAGCATGTTTGTGGAAATGCAAAAAATAGATAAAGCCGTAAAAACCGGAGAAATTACTGACGATACAATGCTTACCCTTGCCGTAGAAAAAATGCTAAACTCTTAACAATGCCTTACGCTGGAAAAAAAGTTTACTTAAAAAATGAATCTTTTGATCCTATCTATCATTCCGTAAATTACGGGTTCTTCTTTAAATCTAGAATATTATCCGGAGGCTTAATGGCTTTAGGCTTTTTGGTTTTGGGCACACAAGTTGTAATGCCGCTAGTATTTTTCAAAACACAAGATGATGTAGCTGAACCAATGCGCGGGAGTGTTCTTGGAGTTGCCACAGGATATTCAGACTTTGAATATAAAGAACTTAGTGGGGAGAAAAAGACTCAAGACACCCAGGTTAACGTACCAAAATACTTTTACATTCAGATTCCAAAATTAAAAATAGATAAGGGAATTGTAGAAACTAATCCAGCGAATTTAGATCCTGATACAGCTATTGGCCACTACATAGGGTCGGCTCTTCCAGGAGAAAAAGGTAACACCTTTATATACGGCCATTCTGTTTTACCATTCTTTTTTAATCCTAAAAATTATAAGACAATTTTTTCCACGCTTGGAGATTTAGATACTGGGGATGAATTTTATATTTATTACAATAACAATAAGTTAACTTACAAAGTGGAGTTTAAAGAAGTTGTAGATCCTGTGACAGTAGATCCTTTGGCAGAGTTTAAACCTGATTATCTAAATGAATCCACTGTTACACTCATGACATGCTGGCCAGCTGGTACAAGACAAAAAAGGTTATTGGTAAGAGCAACGCTCGAGAAGTAATACAACGGAATAAACTAAATAGAGACGACGCTGAGATATTGGTGGAGATTAGAATCTTAAAGCTTCTTGATAACGGATTTTTCGAAATCCATCAAAGCCATTTTTCGTGGATTCAAGAATACTACGTAGAATCCAACTAAGAACAAGGCAAGAGATATAAATAATCCTGCTGTAATTTCAACAACACCAGTATTTGGACTGGTACTTTGAGTTGTCTGTTTGGTATTTACTGTGGCACCGGCTAAAACAGTACCTTTAGCGATTTGAGGTTTGGCTACAACTTTTGCATCTGCTAATTGACCAAATGTAGAAGCAGTTGGAGCTGGTGTTGGCGTAACAGCTGCGGCAACTGTTGAAGCACCTTTAACGGCTGCTTTGGTTGCATCGGCTACTGGTTCGGTTGTTGGAGCAATACTTGGTGTTACTTCTGGAGCGGCATATGAAACTTGAGAAGTGGAAGCCTCAAACTTATCGGATCCTCCGCGGGAAGTAACGATGTAATATATCGTACTAAACACGATTAACGATACCGAGAGAGTGAGTATGAAGGTTTTAAAACCATTTTTTGCTACATTACTGTTGTTCATAGGCAGGAACTAAACTTTTAAATAACTCTGTGTCAATACTACCATTTATAGGACTAGCCATGTCAAGTACTTTATTATTTAAATAATTTTTCTTGTCAAAACGCCAAAAACCAGACATTACCCAAAGCAAGCAAACAAAAGCAACTACGCCAATTAATACAAATAATCGTTTCATTGTGTTACCACTCCAGGAGTTTCTGAATAATTAAATATACGAACTTTAGTTGTTATGTGTTTATTGTTTATATCGTTTGAAAAAGTAACAGCCTCTACATAAGTAATTCTAGTTAACTTTTCCAAGCGTTGTATAAATCCGCCAATATCACCATCTCCAACGGTTTCCGCATTTATTTCAACACTGCCGGAGTTTTCAACAGGCACGGTAACAAATTTAGTTACTTTAAAACCGGATTTAGAAGCAACGTCAAAAAAATCCACCAAATAATTCTGTGTATTTAAATCATTTGACGCTGATTGATACAAATTGTTTATTAGATCAGTATTTGCATCTATCGTGGTTTTTGCAGCTGTTAATGTAGCCACATTAGCTTCAACCAAATTATTGTTTTGCGTCATATCTCTAATAAGCACTACCTTATTTATCAAGATAGGAAATATTCCCCATATTCCAAATACGCCAAGGAGTACAAAAGTACAAAGCATAAAAACTAAATTAATTTGTTCTACAAGGACGCTATTATTAAAAATCTTATTTAGCTGAGTCATCATTTAAAAGTCCCTCCAACAGTAACTCTAAATGTACTTGTAGAGGTATCGTAAACGGCACTTTGCAAAGTAACAGCACTAATCTGTGTATTATTTAAATATCCCAGCAATAATTTAGTGAAATAAATAGTTTTTTCTCCATCAAGGACAATAGAAAATCCTGCAGTTTTTACGTCGTAAGATTTTACCGTTAGCTCTTGGGGAATTACCGAGGTTACACATGTAACTTTATCGGCCAAAGCACTTCGTTTTAAAATAATGCCTTTATAAAAAGATGTGCGGTTTTGTATATCTAGGAGATTTTGCTTTGTAGGAATAAGAGGTTCATAAGTGGCTACCAGGTAATTTTGTCTGCCCTGTAAAGAAGATAGCGCCAAATCAAGCCCAAAGTTAATTGCAAGTAAAAAAGTGAAAATACTGCACAAAACTATAACAACAGTTTGGAAGATTTTAACGTTTTTAGTTCGACCTTGCTCTGATAAAGAGACATTTGCAGCATCAGGTAAAAGGTTGGATGAAATATCGGAACTAACGCCAAAGGGTACGGAGTCCGCGGTGGGTTCAGTGTTAAGCGGTAGCTTTAGCTTTAGTAGGCTTCTTAGATTGAGCAGTAATCTTTTTAGCATATGTAGATTTTACTCTATTTGCTTTGTTTTTATGAATGACTTTTTCTTTAACTGCTTTATCCACTAATTTTTGAACTAAAGTAAGCTTTTCGTTTAATACAACTGGAGTGGCATCTTTAAGAGCAAGTGTTTCTTTTAAGTCTTTTACGGCACTCTTGTAGCGACGTTTCCAAGACAAATTGTGCAATTGCTTTCGTGCGGCACTTCTTAATGATTTTTTTGTAGATCTTCTGTTTGGCATAAGCGCTTTGTATGATAACATACTTACAGACAAATTCAACTAATTCTGTCATAAAAGATATACATGAAGTTTGATATCAAAAATCTAAAAATCGGAAGCTTCTTACTTAATACTCAAAATACTATACTATCTGCTGCTTTTATTCTTGCTGTAACGGCGGGATTAAATGCCGGTTTAGGCTTTTTAAAAGGCCGTTTTTTGGCCCAGTATTTTGGCGTATCTAACGATCTAGCAATATTCTACACAGCCGATCGAATTCCTTACTTAATCTACTCAGTACTCGTAGTTGGCGCTATTTCCACAGTATTTATACCTGTATTTGCCAGTATTTTAAAACACAACAAAGATGAGGCTTTTAAAACGGCATCCTCTATTATGACAGCAACACTTACGTTCTTTTTGATCTTAGGCAGTGTGGTATTTGCCATTTCACCCTGGATTATCCGTATGTTGTCTGTTGGAAAGTTTACCGAGGCTGAAATAAACTTAGGATCAAACTTGATGCGAATAATGTTAGCAGCTCAATTAATATTGGTAGCAGGTAGTTTAGTTACCAGTATTTTGCAAAGTTTTAAAATATTCTTGCTTCCAGCGCTCGCGCCACTTTTGTACAACGTAGGAATGATTATCGGAATTGTCGTGCTATCACCAATTTTTGGTATTTACGGACCGGCATACGGTGTGGTGATTGGCGCAATATTACACTTTTGCATTCAGTTACCGGCCTTACCAAAAACAGGATTTAAGTTCTGGCCAAACCTTAACTTAAAAGACAAAGGCGTACGAAATGTGGCCACACTAATTCCTCCAAGAATACTCAACGTTTTCTTAGCAAATACCGTAGATACAATAAATAACAGTTTGGCTATTATAGTTTCGGCTCCTTCCGTAATATTTTTAAAGTTCGCCACACAGCTTGAATCATTTCCGGTTAATTTATTTGGTATTTCAATTGCTTCCGCAAGTTTACCTACACTTGCTGCACTAAGTGACAAGGAAAATTCCGAAAAGTTTAAAGAAACATTTTTAACTTCCTTGCATCAAATGATGTTTTTGGTTATGCCTTTAGGTATGATCTTGTTAATTCTACGTATTCCGGTGGTAAGACTTGTATACGGTGTTTCAAATTTTCCTTGGGAAGCTACTTTAAAAACATCTTACGCATTGGCCTTTTTTAGTATTTCCATATTTTCTCAAAGTGCCAACCTTTTAATTACACGCGCGTTTTATGCTTTAAAAGACACCAAAACTCCGGTTTTAGTCAGCATCTTTACGGCAATCATTAACGTGGTGATTTCATTAATCTTCATTTTGGGTTTCAAACTAGAAGTTTGGTCTATAGCCTTTTCTTATTCATTAACATCAATTATCGATATGGTCGTTCAAATGTATTTGCTAGGAAATAAAGTAGGCGGATTTAATGCTAAAAAATTATTGGTACCTTTTATAAAAATTGCGTATTCAACATTATTGATGGGAGTAACCTTATACTTCCCAATCAAACTTTTGGATAACATTGTGTTTGATACTACAAGAACGCTTAACTTGTTAGTTTTAACAGGAATAGCTGGAATCTGCGGTATGAGCACATATATTATATTTACTAAGCTTTTAAATGTTTATGAAATTAGATTGTTTTATCGATTCGTTACCAAGTTCAATCCATTTAAAACGAAAATCGCGAGCGTTAGTGTTGCTACCGTTGAAGAAGTTGAATAACATGGTCCTATAGCGTAAAATCCCAAACAATAGCAATAATATCAACAGAAAAGGAGCAAGAGATGATAGTAATAGGAATTGTTGTACAAGCTCTTAATGAACAAGAGCAAATAATTGACGCACTTAAAAAAGCTTTGCCGGATGGGGCGCTTACGTTCTTTACGTATGACTATGAAAGAGAACTGCTGGCAGATCTCAGATGTGGAGCGCGAGTGGACCTTGCACTTCTTTGCGACACAGATACCTGGCATGGGCCTCCCTGCACCTTGGCGATTAAAAAAGAATGGCCGGATATTAAGGTTGTAGGAATCTCCGCCGTAGAAACCCAACACAATAAATTTTTGCAAGCCGGAGCTGCTGCCTTTATCTGGAAAAAATCCACCGAGAACTTAACGGGCGCGCAACTCCGCAGCATTTTAAGTTCCCTGGGATTGGAACCAAAGTAACAAACAAAGCAACGGGATCGCTAGACAAAACATTAAGTCTAACGGTCCCTATTTTTTTTTCAAAAGTGTGTAATATCATGGTAATATCACCAAATGACGCAAGAAACGTTTAACACTAAACAAGAGAATATACGCGATTTCTGCATAATCGCACACATCGACCACGGTAAATCAACTTTAGCTGACCGTTTTCTGGAAATGACCGGCACAATAGACAAACGTCACATGCAAGAACAAACGTTGGATTCAATGGAACTTGAACGTGAAAAAGGCATAACAATCAAACTAAAGGCTGTGCGTATGGAATACAAAGGATATCAACTAAACCTAATTGATACACCGGGCCATGTAGATTTTTCTTACGAAGTATCACGATCACTGGCCGCGTGCGAAGGCGCTGTTCTAGTTGTCGACGCGACACAAGGAATTCAAGCACAAACTGTTTCAAACGTTTACAAAGCCTTGGACGCAAACCTAACAATCATTCCAGTAATCAATAAAGTGGATTTACCTGCAGCCGATGTTGCTCGCGTAAAGCTAGACATGATAACAACCTTTGGTTTTTCGGCCGATGAAATTCTTTCGGTATCAGCAAAAACAGGCGAAGGCGTTGAAGCACTATTAGAAGAAATAATTAAAAAAGTACCAGCACCACGTGGCGACAGCCAAGCCATAACGCGAGGTTTAATTTTTGATTCCTTTTTTGACGAATACCTCGGCGTTGTAGCCGTTATAAAAATAGTCGACGGAACATTTACCCAAAAGGCGTTTATGCAACGCAAAAAAGTATTGTTTATGGCCACACACGAAACAGCATCACCGGAAGAAATTGGTGTACTAAAACCCCAGCGACAAAAAGTTACCGAACTTAAAACAGGTGAAGTTGGTTACATTGCCACAGGTTTAAAAAGCATAAGTGCCGTAAAAGTTGGTGATACAGTTTGTATCGACGGCGAAGTATGTGAACAATTACCAGGATATAAAGAAGTTAAACCTTTTGTTTTTGTTTCTATTTACCCAATCGACAACAGTAAATTTCCACAGCTAAGAGAAGCTTTGCAAAAGCTTTCACTTTCGGATTCATCTTTATCTTTTGAACCTGAAACAAACACAGCTTTAGGATTTGGGTTTAGATGCGGATTCTTAGGACTACTTCACGCTGACATCATTCAAGAAAGATTGGAGCGCGAATATAACTTGGAATTAATTTCCACAACGCCAACTGTTGAATATCACGTGTTATTAACATCAGGCGAAATGCTTTACGTACGAACGCCATCAAATCTTCCGGACCGTTCAAGAATAGAAGAAATACTTGAGCCAAGAATATTAATGAACATTATTTCGCCTTCCGAATACGTTGGTGAAATTATTAGCCTTTGCGAAGAACGTCGAGGAATCCAAAGAAAAATGGAATATCCAAATGAAAAGTCGATTGCGTTTGAATACGAAATGCCTTTAGCCGAATTGGTTTATAACTTTTTTGATGATTTAAAAAGAATCTCGTCGGGGTTTGCCAGTTTAGATTACGACTTTTTGGATTATCGCGAAGTTGACGCAGTTAAGTTAGATATTCTGGTTCACAACGAAATCGTGGATCCTTTGTCACACATTGTTATTAAGAGTAAATCTTTTGAAATCGGAAAAGCTTTGTTGAAAAAACTCAAAGATGTAATTCCACGCCAACAGTTTCAGGTTTCATTACAAGCCGCCATTGGAGGAAAGATTGTTGCCCGCGAAGATATTTCGGCATTACGTAAAGATGTTTTGGCTAAAATGTCAGGGGGACATCGTGAACGTAAAGATAAACTCTTAGGCGAACAGAAAAAAGGTAAAGAACGCATGAAACGTATTGGAAAAGTAGAAATTCCACAGGAAGCTTTTAGACAAATTTTGGGAAGTTAGCCATACGCCGGCACAGCACCGCAACATTACGCAAAAAAATAACCCTCCTACAAATTTTTATATCCGTAGAAGGGTATTACCTAAAAACAAACACAAATCACCAACCAATATGCCTGAAAATAACGCTGGCCAACGAGAATACAATCAACAAAAAGCTGGAAGGACCTAGCCAGATCTCATTGTTGAAAATCCATTTGCCAAAACCTTTGATGGGCATGCGGATCAGACACACAGTGTTGAAGACAAAGAATATCAGCCCGAAAATACCGATCGGTAAAAGAATATAGGAAGAGTAGTGCTTACCAAAGTACAAGGCACAGACAATTCCAATGGCCAAGCAAACAAGCGCCTGGGAAATAACCATCACCAGCACAAGAATCGACATCGTTCCAACATCATCTGACACACACTCATCGGGTGGAACAACGTACTGTATTGCAGTTACGTGTTTAACAGGCATTTTATTTTCTCCTCTCTCTCATTTGATTAACAGAATTCACATCATTATATAACCTTGGTCAAATAAATTATCAAAAATCTAAAAAAAATATCTTGACACACTTAGCACTCGTGGTATCATTCTGACAAGTATGCTAAGCGACAGACAAACACAGTTGCTACAGGCAATTATTAATGAATATATTCAAAGCGCCGAGCCGGTTGGTTCGATAGAAATAGTCACCAAATACAATTTAAGATGCTCAGCTGCAACTGTTAGAAATGAAATGGCTAAACTTATTGATCTTGGCTTTTTGGAAATGCTCCATACATCATCAGGCCGCGTACCTACCCGCCAAGCATATAGACTTTACCTAGAAGAAATCATGCATGAAGCAGAGGTTCCTGTTTTGCAGGAAGTCGCTTTAAAACAACGTCTTTGGACAAACAGATTTCAGTTTGAAAAGCTTTTACACGAAGCCGCACTTGCCTTAGCTGAACAAACAAAGTTATTGGCCATAATCACAACAAACGAAGGTCATATAACTTATGCAGGAGCCGTAAATGTTTTAGATCATAAAGAGTTCTGGGATATTGACGTTGCAAAAGCCGCATTGATTTTACTAGACAACTACGAACTGTTAGACAAAGTATTTCAAAATGCACCAATGGGTGGAGATATTCGCTGCTTAATAGAAGAAGAAATAGGTGTGGATAAACTAAAGCAATGCACCGTTATTTTCGCACCTTACAATACAGGCAAAAGAAGTGGAAATATTGCAGTCCTAGGCCCATCTCGCTTAGACTACTCCACCACAATACCTGTCTTAAGATACACAAAGAACTTAGTGGAAGAGCTTGGCGGTTCTTGGTAAATCTTAGTAAAAATTTCAAGCCAAACATAAATTAAAAATGGACAATAACGATAACAAAACAGATTCAAAAACTGAAGAATTAGAAACGCGCATTGTTGAACTCGAAAACTTTTGGAAGCACGCAGTCGCCGATTATAGAAATCTACAAAAACGTGTAGAAGAAGAAAAATTAGGTTGGCGAACTTTTGCCAACGAGTCTTTGCTTAGAAGCTTGCTACCTGTGCTGGATAATTTACAAAAAGCCAGTACACATATTAAGGATCCAGGCATGGATTTAACAATTAAAGATTTTAAGCAGGTTTTAAAAAACGAAGGTATTGAAGAGATTTTAAGCGACGGTGAAGAGTTTGATCCTGTGGTTATGGAGGCCGTCGATGTTGTTGAAGGTGAAAAGAATAAGGTAATAGAAACGGTATTAACCGGGTATTTGTTACAAAATAAATTATTAAGACCGGCTAGAGTTAAAGTCGGCGGCGGTACAAATCAGCCAGCTGATGAAACCGCAAAGGAAGCGTAGGAGGCTTCAAAAGTATGTCAAAAATTATATGCAAGGTCGCATGTAATTTTCGCCATAAAGAAAGAAACATATGTCAAAAATTATTGGTATAGATTTAGGAACTACTAACAGTGCAATGGCTGTTATGGAAGGCGGACAACCAAAAGTTATCCCAAACGCAGAAGGTGCTAACACAACACCATCTATAGTTGTACCAAATCAGGATATTGTAGGAGTTGCTGCAAAAAGACAACAAATTGTTAACCCAAAAAACACAATATTCTCAGTAAAAAGATTAATGGGGCGAAAGTTTACCGATCCAGAAGTACAAGAACTTAGAAAAGACTATCCTTACGCAATTGTGGAAGGCCCAAACGGACTTGCAGCTATTGAAGTAGAAGGGAAAATCTACACACCTCAAGAAGTTTCAGCCAAAATATTATCTAAACTTAAAGCTGACGCTGAAAAGTTTTTAGGTCAAACAATAACTGAAGCCGTTATTACCGTTCCAGCGTATTTTAACGATTCACAAAGAACCGCAACAAAAGAAGCCGGTCAAATTGCAGGCTTAAAAGTATTAAGAATCATTAACGAACCAACAGCTTCTGCTTTGGCTTACGGCTTAGACAAAAAAGCTAACGAAAAAATATTAGTCTACGATTTAGGCGGCGGAACTTTTGACGTTTCTGTTCTCGAAATCGGCGACGGTGTCTTTGAAGTTAAGGCTACAAACGGTGATACACACTTAGGTGGAGACGATTTTGATAGAAAAATCATTAACTGGCTTTTAGATACTTTCAAAAAAGAAACAGGAATTGATTTATTAAATGATCGCCAAGCGTTGCAAAGATTAAAAGATGCTGCTGAAAAAGCGAAAATTGAGCTCTCTTCAGTAATGGAAACTGAAATAAACATTCCATTTATAACAGCTGACCAAACCGGACCAAAGCACATGAACGTTAAGTTAACTCGTGCGCAATACGAACAGTTGGTTGATGACTTGTTACAAAGAACGCTCACACCAATGATAAACGCCTTAAAAGATGCAGGTTTAACAAAAGAACAAATTGATGAAGTTGTTATGGTAGGCGGAATGACACGAACTCCAAAAGTAAACACATTGGTTAAAGAATTCTTTGGTAAAGAACCACACAAAGGAATTAATCCTGACGAAGTTGTTGCAGTAGGTGCTTCAATTCAAGGTGGAGTTTTAGGCGGAGAAGTTAAAGACGTTTTGTTACTTGATGTAACACCACTAACCTTAGGTATCGAAACCTTAGGCGGCGTTTCAACACCATTGATAAAACGAAACACAACAATTCCAACAAACGCATCACAAGTATTTTCAACAGCTGCCGACAACCAAACCAGTGTTGAAATTAATGTTTTGCAGGGTGAACGTGAAATGGCCGGAGACAACAAATCATTGGGTCGATTTATTTTAGACGGGATTGCCCCAGCACCACGTGGATTACCTCAAGTAGAAGTTGCATTTGATATTGATGCTAACGGCATATTGCACGTAACAGCAAAAGATAAAGCAACTGGTAAGGAACAAAAGATAGCTATACAAGGTGGAACAGGCTTATCTAAGGAAGAAATTGAAAAGTTTGTAAAAGAAGCCGAAGTTCATGCAGCCGAAGATAAAAAGAGACGTGAACAAGTTGAAGCCAAAAACATAGCCGATTCTCTAACATATACCGCTGAGAAATCTCTAAAAGATGCTGAAGGAAAAATTCCTGCAGAACTTAAAACCGAAATTGAAGGCAAAGTTAAAGATATTAGAGATGTTTTACAAACAGCCTCAACCGAAGAATTGAAAACAAAAACACAAGCTTTGTCCGAAAGCATGCAAAAGATTGGTCAACACATGTACGGTAAACAAGAACAACCAGGGCAACAAGGTCCACAAGGTGGCGAACCAAACGCCGGCGGAAACGCAGGAACAGATAACAGTAACAACGGTGGAAGTAATGGCGGACAAACTCCAAACGATAAAGGACCTATCGAAGGCGATATTGTTGAGTAAGTAAATGTTTTGCACAAGCGTTGGTGCAAAAGACCACGAGTTAGTGCGGAAAAAGAAGAGACCCCTAAGTTTTAAATTTAGGGGTCTTTTTGTTTGGTAAATCTTCCTATGCGCCTTCTACATAAGAATACTTACCGTCAGCGGTGCAAGAAAAATTGCCGGTGATTGTCAACAGTTCCAAGGCGTGCGCTACAGTGGCACTAGAAAAATCCCAGCCCTGATCTTGTACCTGGCGAGTAATCTCCATTGGCGTCTGAGGACGGTAGGGTTTCTCACGCGGTAATGCAAAGATTGCGTGAAAAACATCCCCACAAGGACCGCAGTACTGATACCGCCGGGGGTCATTGCCAACCATCGAAGCAAAACCGCGAAAGGCAAGCTCCCGAAAAGCGTGCAAAACCTGCGCAGTGTTACAGATATTTTGATGACCCTTGGACAGAAGCGCAGACACATCCTCTGGAGTGAACGCTACGCTGTTCTTTTGCAAGACCTTTAGCGTAGCTGCCAAAGTATTGAACTCACCACTTTTTTGAACCATTTTTCTCTCCTTTTATATCGTCTGAATAATGTTTAGTTCGGTCAGAGCCTTTGAAAGCAACTCTTCCGAAGTATCCGCATACTTACCGACTTCCCGCAGCTTTTGCAAAATCGTTGCAAAAAGGTAGTGCGGACCGTCAGATTCGCCATGCATACGAGGATCAAATACGTTATCGTGAACAACATCACCCTCGCGTAACGAAAGTCTTGATGTTATATAGCGCTTGAGATCCTCAAACAATTGAGCGTCTTTACTTAACCTAGGCATGGGTTTCTCCTGTCCTAGCGACGGCAGCCACGGGGAGCATTATGGCAATGATAGCCATCATTGCATGCGGCGCAATCACAGGTACAATCACCACTAAAAGCGTGGTATAGACGGTGCAACAATCTAACTAACATTGACATTCTCCTTCTACATATTATAGGTTAACAATTCTAATACTTATACCACAAACCCAAGCCTACTGCCAAATTTAACCCGATTGACGCAAACCGTATAAACGCCTATCATTTAAACATAAAACCTGCCCGGTTACTGTTCAATTCCGTCACTCTCAATTGCTCGGCCGTCGGTCAGACAAAAAATTCATGTCAACATTAGAAATAATATCAATCATAGCTATAGTCGTATTAATGGGAAATATCACGGCGCTTACCGTGTATATAATTTTTATTCTCAAAGAAGTCCGAATGACAGTAAACAAGAGCAATCAAATATTAGATGACGTGCACACAACAACAAGCATCATCTCAAATCCAATGACGATATTAGCCGGAATAATAAACGGCGTAACAGGAATAATGGCCGCAAAAAAGTCAGCAAGTACTATTTTTTCAAGAAAGAAGGAAAATTAATTATGTGTGATCATTGCAATCAGTCAAAATCATTTATGCAAGGTGCTCTTTTAGGAGCAGCTCTTGGTGCAGTTTTAGGTATTTTATTTGCTCCTGATACCGGTGAAAAAACCCGCCGAAAAATTAAATCGAAATCAGAAGAATATATGGAAAAAGGAAAAGAAGCTGTAGATGACGCTCAAGAAAAGTTTGAAGAACTTAAAGATGAGATTGAGCCTTACAAAGAAGAACTTGAAGATTTAATTGCTGAAGCCGGCGACAAAGTTAGTGACACAGCAACAGAAGTTAGCGATACGGCTAAAAAGTTTAAGAAACAATTCTTCAAAAGAGCTTAGTTCTCTTAGCGACCATCGTTTAAGGTGTTAAAATAAAATCATGGATATTCTGCCTACTGCACAAATTGTTAAAGGTATTGAAGAAGTATCTCCTGTGCAACATACTCAAGAACAAATTGGTTCATTGATTACTCCCGAAGTAAATCCTGAAAACAGTCCTCAAGTAATTTTTCCACAACAAAATGATGACGATAAAAAAAACCAACCTGCCCAGCAAGTGACACAACCAGTTCAAGTAAAACCTGTAGCCCCAGTAAAGACCGTAGTAACTGCGCCAGCAAAACACCAACAACTTCATACATTAACAACCACAGATACCCTAACTTCCATAGCTGACCTAGAAGAAACACATTTTATTGAAGGAGTTGAAACTGCCCATGAACACGCTTGATATATCTTCGGTCATATTTAATACATTTTGGATAATGGCGTACGCAATAATTTTGATATCCCTTATTTTCGGTACGGTTATTGTAATTGCTAACATTAAGCGTTCGAAATTCGAAAAACTAAACGAATACAAACTTACATTTTTGCAAATTAAACTTCCTCCTGACAACGAAATCGAAATAAAAGCAGCGGAACATATGTTTTCAAATATTTCCAGTTTTAAAAAAGGATTTTGGAAGGCGTTGTTTACAGGACAATATAGAATTTCCTTTGAAATAGTTTCCAAAAGTAACGGCATTGGTTTTTATGTAGTAGTCCCAGATGAAATAGCACAACTTGTAGAAAAACAAATAAACGCTGCGTATCCTTCGGCCGAAATAGATATTGTAGATCCACAAGAGATTTGGGATCGCGGCGCCTTTACGCAAGTTGCCGAATTAAAATTAAAAGGACCAACTTATTATCCAATCAAAGGTTATGAGGATTTAAAAAACGATTCATTGAGTTCTATTACAAACTCCATGAGTAAACTTGAAGATGACGAAGTTATTGCCGTGCAATATGTTATGCAACCAGCCAGCGATAACTGGAGATTGGCCGGAAGACGTTTTATTTCTTCAATAAAAGATAAAAGTGCTAATCCTGAAAAAAAAGTGAATATTGATACCGCATTTTTGGAAGCAGTAGAAAAGAAAATTGCCCAAGCAGGTTTCAATACAAAAATTAGAGTTATCGCAATTTCCAAAGATAAAATAAGCACGCAAACACATATTCAAAGTATGCTTGCCGCTTTTGAGCAGTTCACAGATATGAATTACAACCGCCTAGTTAAACGTACGTTTGTTTCACCCAAAAAACTTATTGATGATTTTATATTTCGCAGACTTTCGGTTACTGAAATTTATATTCCAGTAATGGGAATTCAAGTTTTTTCAAACTGCGCCGTATTAAATATTATTGAAATGGCTACAGTCTTTCATTTTCCAAATAAAAATATAGAAACACCAAATATCATGTGGTTAGGCGCACGACGTTCCGCAGCACCAACCAATATACCCGATGAAGGCCTTTATTTAGGTAAAAGTGAATTCCGTGGTGTATCCAAGCAAATCTTTATGAAAGAAGAAGATCGCGCACGTCACTTTTACATTATTGGACAAACTGGTACAGGTAAATCTCAACTAATGATGTGGTTGGCCATGCAGGATATAAAAGCAGGTCGAGGATTAGCAATTATCGATCCACACGGAACTGACGTTGAAGAACTACTACAAAAGATCCCACCTGAAAGACGTGACGATATTATTTTATTTGACGCAGCCGATACTGAACGCCCAATGGGTATTAACATGCTTGAAGCTCACAGTGAAGAAGAAAAGCACATGTTAATTAATTCCTTTATTGCGCTTCTCTACAAACTTTACGATCCAAATCACCAGGGAATTATGGGACCGGTACTTGAGCGTGCAATTAGAAACGTTATGTTAACAGCAATGTCTGACCCAGATGCAACATTTGTAGATGTTATGCGTTTACTAATCGACGATAAATATCACAAGAAGTTTATGGATAAATTAACCGATCCTTTGGTTAAACGTTATTGGACAGACGAAGTGGCCAACACTTCTCAAAATCGAAAAGGTGAAACCATGGGATATATCGTTTCCAAGTTTGACCGATTCATTACAGATAAAACCATGCGTAACATTTTAGGACAACATAAATCGTCATTTAACTTGGCAGAAATAATGGCACAAAAGAAAATTTTGTTGGTAGATTTAGCAAAAGGAAAGATTGGTGAGGAAAACTCTAACTTCATTGGCTTACTTTTAGTCCCAAGAATTTTGTCGGCAGCATTAGGAAGACATAAAATGGTTGTTGCCGGACAAGACTTCCCTCACTTTTACCTATACGTTGATGAGTTCCAAAACTTTGCTACTCCAGATTTTGCCACAATATTATCTGAGGCTCGTAAATATAAACTAAACCTTACAGTTGCCCACCAATTTATTTCACAACTCGATGAACAGATTAAAGACGCTATCTTTGGAAACGTTGGAACTATGTGCGTATTCAGAATCGGCGTAGAAGATGCAGAATTTTTAGAAAATCAATTCACCCCAAGATTTACAAAAACAGACTTAATTAATTTGCCAGTAGGTAATTGTTATGTACGTTTATTAGTTAAAGGACAACCAACAGCACCATTTTCTATGCACGTTGACTGGAAAGAACTTTCAGCTGTTACCAAAAACCCACAGTTCGCACTGGAACTTAAAGAAATGTCTCGCATGAAATATGGCGTGCCAGCAGAAGAAGTAGAAAAATACGTAGAACTTAGAGCAGGAATGAACGAACCACAATTACCCCCGCTTCCTGAGTTTTCTAAAGCTAAGTTACCTTTCTAAAAAATTGCCGTAAAAGGCTAAAGGCGATAGAATTTACCTAATGAAACTTCCCTTCTTTTCAAAAAACAAAGGACCTTCAAACAAATTTTTGGCAGTCACAATTAATTCAAACGATATTAGTTGTTTAGCTTTTTATCACGACGGAACCACATACAAAATAATTGGACATGGTCGCCAGGAACTTGTACCGGACGCCGTAAGAAATGGCGTAATCATTGAAAATGAACAAGTAGAACTAGCACTATATACAGTTGTAACAGCAGCGTTAGAAAATTCTGAAGAAGACATTTTGGATATAATCTTTGGTGTTACTGGAGACTTGTGCCTGGGACAAATGACCACTGTACGACTTAGACGTGAAGAAAAAGGACCTATCACCAAAAAAGAGCTTGATGTGCTTTACAGTAAAATCGGAGACGCTGCATTAATTCAAGCACAAAACGATTATCTGGAAACAACAGGAGATGCCGAAGCTGCTCTGCAAAATGTAACTTTATCCAACGTTTACCTAAAATTGGATAACCAAGAAATAGCTGACCTAGAAGGAAAAGAAGGCTCTGTAATAGAAGCTGCAGTTTTTAATGCATTTTCACCAAGCTTTCATTTAGGTTCTCTTCAGCAGCTTTCTAAAAAAACAGGATTAAAGATTTTGGCTGTGGGTTCAGAGCTTTACGCTTTGACACAGTGGATTAAAAAAACTAACCGCATAATGATGGATTACATAATTATGGACGTTTCTTGGGACGCTACAAACGTGGCAATAGTGTTTGGTGGCGGAATTGTAGCTACAAAAAGTTTGAATATTGGATTCAATCATTTTGTAAAAGAAATAAGTGAGGAAATGGGAATAACTTTATCTGAAGCAAAACACATTTTACGCAGTTACATGGCGGGCAAACTAACCGAAAGCGAAGGATTTGTAATTCAAAACAGTTTAAAAGATGCCTTAGAAATTTGGGTTATGGGCATGGAAATTTTATATAAAGAATTTACAGGAGTTAAAACATTTCCTGAAAAAGTATATGTCACGGGAATTGGCGCGGATATCTCAGACGTAATGGATGCTATGGAAACAGAACCATGGACCAGATCAATTCCTTTTAAAGAATCTCCTAAATTTACGAAGATTAATTTTTCAGATCTGGAAATTATGGATGCAACCGGAAAAGTCTCGGGAGCAGAATGGCTAAACACAGCTGCGCTATCTGTAATTTACGGGGAAATTTTTGGATAACTATGACAAGAATAGATTTACAAATACACGACGACGTACTAACTACAATAAATAAAATAAAAGATATTAAGGATTCGGGATTAGAACTTGCCGTTCCCGAAGGTTCAGTTTTGTTTGAAAACATTTTGAATCTGAAACTCCTTGAAGAATTTGCCGAAAAAAATCAGATGTCTTTGCAATTTACAACAAACGACGAAAACGGAAGTGTCCTTTTAGAAATGTTAAAAGAAAACAGCGGTAGTTCCGGAGCGTTTATGTCGGACGACATAAAAAACGAGGATCTCGAACAAGGTGGCAGAATTAAACCTGAATCAAAGCTACAATTTCCAAAGTTTGAATTTTCATTACCAACTATTCCTGTGAAAAAAGGCGTATTGTTTGGTGTCGTTGGTGCATTAGTTTTAGCCGGAGCAGGATTTTTTATTTTAAGATCTCCTAAAGCCACTGCAAATATTATTGTTTCAGCACAACCATTAACAAGAAGTGTAACCATAAAAGTAACCTCTGCCGGAGTAACAAGTGCTGATGCAAAAACTTTACGAGGCACTAACCTAACAACAACAGCAGAAGATACAGATGTTATTGCTACAACAGGCACAAAAACCATAGGTACTTATGCAAAAGGTCCGGTAACGATTTATAACAATACTGACGCAGACATAAAGATAAAGAAAGGTACCACAATAAATTACGAAGATGACAATAGCAAAACATTTACATATACAACAGATGCCGAAGTTACAGTTTCCGCTATGACAACAGATAACAGCACTACGCCAATCACGTTAACACCTGGAGAAACAGATGTAGATATTACTGCCACTATTGTTGGAAGTGACTACAATATAGACTCAGATAAAACTCTCAGTGTTAAAGGGTACAAGTCATCACAAATTATCGCCAAAACCACAGACAAAATAAAAGGCGGTAAAAAATCAGACGTAAAAGTAGTAGCCGTTATAGACCAAACAACATTACTTCAAAACGTTACGGACAAAACAAAAGCTGATGCTGCCAAAAACTTACAATCAAAAATAGGAGCAACCCAAAAACTAGTAGACGGCTCAATTGACGAAACAGTAACAAAATCTACATACAGTAACGTTGTCGGTGATCAAGCAGATAATTTAAATCTAACTTTAGATGTTGATGCACAAGGTCTTGCCTACAATCCATCAGACTTAAATGCATTACTCGACCAATTAGTTGTAGGACTAGTTCCAGAAGGTTACAAACTATCAGATAAAGATCGTGAAACGAACGTACAAGTCTTAGGTAAATCATCAAGCAGTGTTTTAAGCTCAACGGAAGCTGACATACAAGTTACATTAAAAGCATTTATCGTTCCTGATATTAATGTTGATGATCTTAAAAACCAATTAAAAGGTAAAAATGTAACCGACGCACAAAAGATATTAGGAAGTATTAAAAACATTAAAACTTATGATTTTAAGATAACGCCAAGCTTGCCCTTGTTAAAAAGAGTTCCAGGAGATTCTAATCGAATCATAATTAATATCACAAATGAATAAAACTGAAAAAAAAGATTCAATAATCATGGGTATAGATTACGGAAGTTCCTTTATTGGTACAGCTTTAGGCAGAGGTGAAAATGTAGTTACCTTATCAATGATATCCGGAAAGAACGCTGAAACTGCTGTAGCACAAATAGCCAGAGAAGCCATTGAAAATAAAGTGAGTTATTTTGTAATTGGCTTGCCACTATCAGCGGACAATAAAGAGACAAAACAATCATTGGAAACAAGACAGTTTGCAAAACTACTTAAAGTTCGCACGCGAATGCCTGTAAAATTCTATAACGAATACGAATCTACAGCAGAATCACTTAAAGAAGCTATAGAATTGGGTGTAGGAAAAAAGAAAAGACGCCACAACGATAGTATTTCTGCGGCCTTAATACTTACACATTATTTACAGGAATTGTCTTAAACCAAGCATTTAGTTTAGAATCTAGATATGTTGATACTAAAAATACTTATTACAACAACTATAACAATATATTTATTAGCCGGTTTTGTGTATGCCTTCTATTTGGAAATAAAGGGTTCTACCAAATTAAGATATTTTTTATTAAATATGATCACCGGTCCTTTTTATGTTTACTATATTTGGCACTCTGTTAAAACAGGTAAAAGAACTTCCTTTAACGAACCACGAAGAAAAAATGTAAGAATATTGGAAGGTAAAAAAGCTGTATTTTTTGATCTCGATGGAACTTTGGCCGATACAGCACCTTTATGGAAACAGGCAATGGAAAGTGTTTTATCAAAACAAGATTTGGGAGTTTATTCAGCTACAGGATTTTTTAAATCAGGCGACTCTATGGATTCAATTTGGGAAAGTGTTTTGGCATACTCTCAAAGTGAAGATAAACCTAAAGTAAAAGATTTAGTAGATCAAACAAATGCTGAGTTTATTAAATTATTACCAAATGCAGAATTACAAATTACTGAAGGCTTTTGGGATTTAATTACGGACCTTAAAGTAGCCAAAAAATTAAAAGTGGGATTATTGTCCAACACACCGGAAAATGTAGTTTTAGAAGTAACCAAAAAACTAGAAATCCAAAGTGTATTTGATATTTTAATCACCGGGGATCAAGTTAAAAATAGAAAACCAAACCCCGAAATATATTTGAAGGCAGCTAAAAACCTAAACATTAAACCAAAAGAAGCTTTGGTATTTGAAGATTCTGTTATTGGTGCAACAGCTGCAGACAAAGCAGGCATGTCCATAATAATTGTTTGGAACAGAGAAAAAGCACAATATGAATATCCACAAAGTGTTTATGAGTTTATTGCAGACTTTGAAAGTATCTTAGGGTTTTTAGATAAAAGTTACAACGAGGTTTTAGCAGAATCACTTAAAGCAATTCGCGAAAGTCGTAAGAGTTAATCCAAAAACTGGAACTCTACTTTTTCATACTTTACAAAAAATATAGGACTTTTTGAATTTTTAATAAATTTCCAAAGGTCTACTTGTTCCCCGGAAACCAATATTTCACCTTCGTGCATAGAATGATGTTTAACACTATGTAATTTTAAACCAAGGTGTTTTGCCTGTCTCTTAAGCAAAAGCTCAGTCCATAGCTTTTGAAATTTACCTTTTATTCCTATTTTTACTTTTCTTGTTTTGTTTGTCATATTTTCACCACCTTACCGAACCCTGAATTGTACCAAAATAAACACATTTGTACAATAACATGTTTTCTAGGGTCTATGCAACTATCGTTGCTTTATCATTGTGGATAACTTATGTATATTTTTGTCAGGTAATTGCTAAACAAGATTTTTCTGCCCCAGAAACGTACTCCCTTCAACTTATGGTTATAAATGCTTTAGAAAAACCTAAAGACTTTTGGAAAGCAATACTTGGTGAAGTAGAAATGAAACTATCTCCGATGGTTTTTAAAGCCTTGGTTGGCAGAACACAAGCAGAAGTAGACACAGATAATCAAAGTTTAAAGATATTATGCGAAGACGTTTTTGTTAGAGATAATTTAGAAAAGAAATATTACAACGTTATTAATGAAGCAATCCTAAAACTATCTGGAAAACAAATAAAATTTCATGCGGTTGTAAATAAATCTGAAAAAACAACAACACCACAAACAAATGAAGATACTTTAGGGCCACTATTCCAAGCTCCTAAAGATAAAGATTTGGTTGTAAGAGAGAAGCAACAAAAAGCCAACTTATTCCCAAAATTTACATTTGAAAATTACATCATGGGTAAAAATAATAACCTTGCCTACGCCGTAGCAACTGCAGTCGCTGAGAGACCTGGAGAATTATATAACCCTGTTTTTATTTATTCAGGTGTAGGACTTGGAAAAACTCATTTATTACAAGCTATAGGAAATCAAATTTTAAATACAAAACCGGGCACAAAAGTTGTTTACACAACAGGTGAAGATTTTACAAACGAGCTAATAGATGCAATTCGTGGAAAAGGAAAATATTCAACAAATGATTTTAGAAATAAATTTAGAAAAGCGGATGTGTTTTTAATTGACGATGTACAGTTTGTTATTGGAAGAGAATCAACACAAGAAGAATTTTTCCACACGTTTAATGCCTTATATATGAACCAAAAACAAATTGTTATTACATCTGATAGACCACCAAAGGAATTTACAAACTTAGAAGAGCGCGTTACCTCCAGATTTGCCAGTGGAATTATTGTAGATATTCAAGCACCGGACTTTGAAATGAGAACGGCCATTTTACGTACAAAAAGAGATACAGCTCACGATCCTATTCCAAACAACGTTATAGATTTTATTGCGGACAGTGTGGATTCAAACGTTCGAGAATTAGAAGGAGCTTATATTCAAGTTTTAACAGATGCACGTGCAAAAGGATATGAAATTAACTTAGATTCAGCATCAGCAGCACTTGGACAATCTGTAAGACAAAAAGCGTCACCAACAGTAAACGTAAACCAAATACTTAAAGCCGTATGCACTTATTATTCTGTTAAAATGCCGGATTTAAAAGGAAAGAGACGTACAAAAGATTTAGTTCTTCCACGACAAGTAGCAATGTATTTGTTAAAAGAAATGACTTCTACACCTTTTATGGCTATTGGAGATTTGCTTGGTGGACGTGATCACACAACAATCATGCATGGCGTGGATAAAATAGGCACCGAAGTTAAGCAACGCGGAAAGATTACTCAGGATATTAGTAACGTAAAACAAATGGTCTCAGCAGAATGAAAAAGATTCGCAGAAAAACTACGGTGGATAACTAGCTGAAGCACTATAAGTTCTGTGGATAAGTAAGGTAAGTTATGCACAAAGATATCTACATAAAATCTCAGGTTATCAACAGGTTAAAAAGGTGCAACAGTAACAAATAAAAAATTAAACAGTAAAAAAGTAACGGAGCAATCATAAAAAAAGATATCTACAAAATGAAAATCGTTTATAAAGCGTCAACAAAACAAATCAAAGCTTCATCCACATATCTACATTACCTACTACAACTAAGACGTATTATATATATAAAATGTATTATGAATTATAATGTGGATAACAAATGTTTTACGAACTAAGTGTTTTAACAACTAAACTTTCTCATCTAATAATTAAACTGTTTAAGAAAAGTGCAGGATTAACTTGGCCTGGACATATAGTACTTACATTTTTCCCTAACATATTAAAAGATAGCGGTTTTGTATTAGATAAAGGTTACGTTTTTATTTCTGGGACAAATGGTAAAACAACAACGGCTAAACTGATTGTTCATATATTAGAGGCTCAAGGAATGAAAGTAAGTAGTAATAAAAGCGGTGCCAATTTATTAAACGGAATTGTTACGTCTTTGTTATTAGATAAAGATTTTTTTGGCGATCCAAAAACCGAAATAGGGGTTTTAGAAGTTGATGAGTTTGCTCTACCCACACTAATAAAATTTATTCAGCCTCACATTTTACTTTTGCTTAATGTTTCACGTGACCAGTTAGATCGCTACGGAGAGACCGATACAATTGTTGAGAAGTGGAGAGATGCACTTTCTACTTTAAAATCTAATACGACCCTAGTTTTAGACGCTACGCAGGAAAATTTAGCAGGACTCACATCTTCATTTAAAGGTAATGTTTTTTATTTTGATAATTCGGTTGCGGAAAATTTTACATATCCATTGGAAGGCGATTTTAATGTAAAGAATACAAACGCTGCCTTATTAGCTTGTAATTTGTTGCATGTTCCGGTGGATGTCTGTACACAAGCTTTAGAAAATTTCGATGCGGCTTATGGTCGTGGTGAGGCTATTAATTATAAAGGCACAAAGTTCACAACCTTTTTAGCTAAAAACCCAGCAAGTTTTAATAACAACCTTCACATGTTATTAAATATGCCTGGACATAACGTTTTTCTTTGTGTATTAAACGATAATATTCCTGATGGTCGCGATGTTTCTTGGATTTACGACATTGACCCTTCAAAAATAGCCAAAGTATTCTTTGAAAAAAAAGTTTATATTTCAGGAACACGTGCTTACGATTTAGCTTTGCGTTTAAAATACGCTGGGATTTATGTAGCACCAGAAAATATAAATATAAATTTAAAAGAAAATATTTCTAAAATTGTTTTATCAAAAGAAGAAAAAGTATTTTTATTACCCAACTATTCAGCAATGCTAGAGTCTCGTGAGATTTTAACCGGAAGGAAAATTCTTTAATATGGCTGATACATTAACAATCGGTTATTTTTATAAAAATCTTTTAAACTTATACGGCGATAATGGTAACGTTGAAGTTTTATCTTATAGAACGTCGGCACGTAACATTGGCGTAAATGTGATCGAAATAGAACCGGGCCAAAAAATAACTTCCGAAATTATGAAAAATATTAATTTACTTTTTATTGGCGGTGGACCTGATTCTAGTCAAAAACAAATGTATGCCGATTTGTCATTAGATAAGGCTCCCTTTATTAAAGAATATATTGAGAACGGTGGTGTTTCCTTAGTTGTTTGTGGTGCTTACCAACTTATGGGAAATTATTATAAAACCGCTGATGGAGAACAACTTGCCGGACTTGGGTTGTTTGATTTATATACGCAACATTTTGGAAAAGATAAACCTCGTTGTATTGGCAACACTGTGGCAAAACTTTCGGATACTATTTTGAACGATCAGGTTTTTAAAGCAGTAAACAAGCTTGGTGATTATGTGACAGGTTTTGAAAATCATGGCGGGCGTACCTTTCTTGGTCCAAACATGAAACCATTTGCAAATATCACAATGGGAAACGGAAATAACTCTACCGATGGTGGAGAAGGAATCTTATATAAAAATTCTATTGGTTCATATTTTCATGGACCAATCCTTGCAAGAAATCCACATTTAGCGGATTATCTAATTGCAAAAGCTTTAGGTTTACCAAACCTGCAAGTAATTGATGATACTTTAGCAAACTCTGTCCACACTGCCTCACTAAGTCTGAAACAATGAGTGTAAAAAAAATAATTTCTGCTTTACTGCGCCAAGTAACTGGTTTTAGTATGCTAATCTTTTTAGCTATTGTTGCTCTTATCCCTGTAAATTTAGGAAAACACTTTTTGCTTAACTCTTCATACGTTTCGGGTTTAGCTGTAGATTATCTTATTCCTACGCTTTATGTTCAGGATATTTTGGCAGCGCTACTTTTAGTTTCGTTGTTAATTTCTCAAAGAAAAAACTTTACTACAGAAAAACTTTTAACTTTTTTTAACTCAAGAGAAAATCAACTACTAGTTATTTTTATTCTTTCCGTAATGTTTTCAACATTTAATGCTCAAAGTTTTACCCAGTCATTTACCAGTTTTTTACGTTTGTTTTTGTACTCAGTAGTTTTTTTATATGCAAAGAATCTATTTGATTTTAAAAAATACTCTCAAACTTTTTTTATGGTTTTGGGAATATCTATAACATTGGTGAGTTTGTTGGGAATTCTTCAATATGCAAAACAAGGTTCTGTTTTTAATAATTATTTAGTTTTAGGTGAGCAACCTTATTCACTAGGTACGCCAGGAATTGTTGTAGAAAATGTATTTGGCTTAAGCAAAGTTGGTGCCTACGGTTTGTTTAGACATCCAAACGCTTTTGCAGGATTTTTATGTGTAACCATTTTATTGATGCTTCCGTTTATTAATAAATTTAGGTTTTTAATCGTTTCGGTTATTTTTGGAAGTATCGCTTTGGTTTTAACTTTTAGTGTTGTAGCTTATGTTGTCTTTGGCATATCTTTGTTTGCCTACGATTTACTTTACTTTGTTTCCTTGTGGCCGCTATTAAAAAGAAAACTTTTTATAGCTTTTGGAATGTTGTTTATTTTTTACTGCTCTTTCTTTTTGCCACTATTGCATAATTCTACGGTGCCTTCTATATTTCGCCGAGAGAATTTATTGAACGCTTCTTACATAATAATTAAAGATCATCCTTTGTTTGGTGTGGGTTTTAACAACTTCACAAAAGTTATAGATAGTTATTATCTTCAACAATATGATTATCGTTTTACACAACCTGTTCATAACATATTTGCGTTAATGTTTGCAGAGTCGGGTGTTTTTGCATTTGTTTCTTTTTTGGTGCTTACTTTATTTTTGGTAAGGCGACAAGTTTATTCAAAAGAAACTACTTATATGCTTTTGCCACTGTTATCCCTTATTGTTATTGGTTGTTTCGATCATTATTTCGTAACTTCGCAGCAAGGTTTATTACTTCTCATGTTAATTTACGGTCTTGCCTCTAGACAAGAAATCTAAAACGAGTCTATAATTTAAAACAATGCGTAACAAACTGCTAACCACTGCCCTGTTAGTGATACTGCCTTTAACTGTAACTGCCTGTACATTACAGGATTTACCAGTAGTGGGTAAGTATTTTGGTAAAACCACAACCGCCCCAGTACCTGTCACTCTAAATGTTTGGGGACTTTGGGAAAATCCAGATGCCTTTAAAGTCATCGCTGATAAATATCACGAAGCTCATCCAAATGTAACAATAACTTACGATGATAGAACTGTTGTTAAATCCAGTTCTTACCACGACACCGTATTTGGAAGAATTGCACAAGATGATGTTGCTGACATTGTATTAGTTCACGATTCTTGGGTTCCAACTTTGAAATCATCCCTTTCCACAGAACCTGCAACTTTAATGGATGCCGCTACATACCAATCAACATTTTATCCCGTAGCTAGTGACAGTGCCTTACTTGATGGCAAGATTTATGCTGTTCCAATGTATTACGACGGTTTGGTTTTGGTTTATAACAAAAAGCATTTTGATGCAATAAACCAGGCTACAGCTCCAACAGCTTGGGAAGAGTTTCGGCGCTTAGCTTTGCTATTAACAGTTAAATCTGACAGTGGTGCTTTAATTAGAAGTGGTGCAGCTATTGGTACCTCCAACAATATTGATTTCTTCTCTGATATCTTAGGCTTAATGATGGCTCAAGCTAAAATAACAATTCCACAGGATTTGGATTCCAAACCTGCTCAAGATGCTTTAGCTTTCTATACTATATTTAATACTCAAGATAAGATTTGGGATTCAACCTTCCCAGAAGCTGCCACAGCTTTTGCTCAAGAACGTGTATCTATGATTTTTGTACCAAGCTGGGATTTGTTAGATATCATCAAGGCCAGACCTGATTTACAAATTGGTGTAGCTCCTGTTCCTCAGGTAGATGCTCAAAATCCAATAACTTGGGGTAGTTTCTGGATGTATTCAGTACCCGCAAAAAGTAAGAATCAAGCTGTTGCCTGGGATTTCATAAACTACTTATCTCAAGCTGATCAGCAAAAGTTGTTATTCAGTACTGCTTCTCAAACAAGAACCTACGGTGCGCCATATGCGCGTGTTGATCTAAAAGACGATTCATCTTTAAGTGCTGTAAATGTTTACTTAAAACCACTATTAGATAGTGCGCCATATGCTAAGTCCGGTATTTTAGCAGGTCGCTCCGGTAATGACCTTTATGTAAATGCCTTAAAAGATGCCGTCGCCGCTGTAACCGTAGCTTCTAATGACAGAAAAACTCCTGCTGATGCATTAAAAGCTGCTAAAGCCAAAATGCTTGGTGGTCAATAATCTTTCACTCGTGATACTATAATCCCATGAAAATTTTAGGTATTGAATCTTCTTGTGATGAAACTGCTGCAGCCGTTGTAGAAGACGGAACTAAAGTTATTTGTAGTGTTGTAGCAACATCCAAGGATTTTCACGAAAAAACAGGCGGAATCGTTCCCGAAATAGCTGCAAGAAAACAAGTGGAATTTACTGTTCCTGTAATAAATGAATGTGTAAAACAGTTTGCTGAAAAAGGTGGAAATATTAACGATATTGACGCAATTGCTGTTACAGTTGGCCCGGGCTTAATTGGTTCTTTAGTAGTTGGGGTTGAAGCCGCAAAAGCTTTGGCGCTGGCGTGGAACAAACCTTTAATACCTGTTAATCATTTAGTTGGGCACATATACGCAAATTTTATAGATCGTCCAAATGAAATTGTTTTTCCAGCTGTGGCTTTATTGGTTAGCGGGGGTCACACAGACTTGGTTTTGTTGCGAGGTCACGGTGATTTTGAATATATAGGCGGAACCTTAGACGATGCTGCTGGGGAATCTTTTGATAAAACCGCACGTCTTTTGGGATTATCCAAATATTTAGGTGGCGTGTTACTTTCTCAAAAATCTGCAGCATGTACCAAAAATGAACTTGCAGGACGTTTACCTCGCCCAATGATTGACGACGGAACGTTTGATTTTTCTTTTTCGGGCTTAAAAACGGCCGTTAAAAATTTAATTGAACGCGAGCATCCTCCTGTAGAGCAGGTTGCTTGTGAATTTGAAACATCCGTTGTAGACGTTTTAGTTGCTAAAACTATTAGAGCGGTAAAAAAGTTTGGTGTTAAAACATTATTGATGGGTGGTGGTGTCGCAGCTAATACTCATTTACGAGCACGTTTAGGTAATGACGCAAAGGAACTTGGGGTTTCTTTTTTTGTTCCACCAATAAGCTTATGCACAGATAACGCAATTTATATTGCTGCCGCTGCCAATTTCATTAACAAAACAAAAGCGTTTGATGAAATAGTGGCCGATCCTTCTTTGGGTATTATGGATTTGGCTTAACTAAGGATAATTAGCAATTGGCGATAAATTCGCTGGGGGTCATTAACTTTGACTCTTTTTCTGTTCTTTTCTTAACTTCTATTTTATCGCCTGTTTTTGCGGATATAACAATTCGATAAGGGCAGCCAATTAGGTCAGCGTCAGAGAATTTTTCACCGGCTGTGGCGTTTTCTCTTTCGTCAAACAACACTTCAATGTCTTTATCGTTAAGTTCTTTATATAAACTCTCGGCACGTGCTTTAACTTCAGCGTTTTCTGTGTTTAACAAAATCAATTGAACTTTAAATGGTGCGATACTTTCCGGCCAAACAATTCCGCGTTCGTCGTTTAACAATTCAACTACTGTTCCCATTACACGACCTGGCCCAATTCCATAAGCTCCCATAATTACCGGTTTTTTACTTCCGTCGGCGTCAATATAATTTAACCCGTTTGGAATAGAGAATTTTGTACCTTGTTTAAAAATATTTCCAACTTCGATAGCACTTACTTCTTGGAGTTCTTCTTTTTTCAAACCTAAGTCAGCTATTACCTCGTCTGTGTAAACTTCACGATTTATAGCAATCTTCTTTTCTGGTGAATAATAAATGGTATCTTCTCCGGCTGGGCAAATGGTTTGAAACTCATGGCTATATTTACTAAAGCTTCCGCCACTTGCAAATGTTAAAACTGTTTTTTCGCCAATTCCTATGCGGTCAAATATTTTAACGTAGGCATCACTGGCTTTTTCATAGAAAGCATCTAATTCTTCTTGGGTTCTTGTAAAGGAATACAAATCTTTCATTAAGAATTCGCGCAATCTAATAAGGCCACTTCGTGAGCGTAGTTCGTTACGAAATTTTGTCTGAAACTGAAATGCGTAAGTTGGTAAGTCTTTGTATGAACTTATTTGTTTTGACATTAAGTCGGCTAGTGGTTCTTCGTGTGTTGGTGCAAGTCCGGCTTCGGTGCCGTTTTTAAATTTGGTTTTGAACCAAATATCAACAGCTTCGTCATCCCAGCGACCTGTATTTTGCCATGGCTCCGGGTTTTGCAATGCCGTCATGAAAAGTTCTTGTGCGCCGAGTTCAACCATTTCTTCGCGGATGATGCCGACTATTTTGTTAAGTACACGTAAGCCTAATGGTAAAAATGCGTAAACTCCGGCCATTTCTTTGTGAATAAATCCGCCTCGAATCAAAAGTTGAGCATTTAAACTATTTTCATCTTTGGGTGCGTCTTTTTTTGTTTTGCCTATAAGTGTTGAGTATCGCATGGTGTGATTTTACCAGCAAAGCTGGTCGGCCGCTACAGGCGGACAGTTCACCAACATTGCTTGGAGACTATAGAAAAAGCCACACGCTAAATTTTATACCGTGTGGCTTTTGCGAAGTTGTCCCAGTTTATTTGTAGTTGAATAGGGTTACGGGCATATCTTCACTGAAACAAGCTTCCTTTGCATTTAGCACACAGAAAGCTTCTTCCGGGGCATACTTAATCTGGGTCAGCAGAACGCGTTGTTTGTCGCAGGTGCTCTCGAAAACTGCATACCAAACATTATTTATGGCAGTAAAACCTGAGAAATTCCAACCCACGAGCCTGTTTGCATATGCAAGTTTCTCTGGGAGTGTGTCTTTTTTCGCGGGCTTTGCTGCGGTCAACCACTCGCAAACCGTTCCTGCCGAAACTACTGGTCCTAGTTTATTCGGTGTAATAATCATCTGAATCTCTCCTTTGTCTGATTATTTAACTTCTTTGACCAGTATTACCAAAGAATTGTTTTTAAAGCAAATTTGAACTATTTTCAGCTTTCAGGTATAAAAGATTTATGCAACTTAAACAATTTTTAAAGAAAAACTGGCTTTTAATTGCCGCAATCATTTACGTTTTATCCCCAATTGATATCATTCCTGATTTTTTAGGACCACTTGGTTATAGTGATGATGCTTTGGTTTTGATTTTAACTTTAATTATTAAATATATTCAGATGAAAAATGAGCATAAAAGTGGTGTTATTGAAGGGGAGATTGTTAAGTAGTGTTAAATTTGTCGATGTTTTTAACAGATTGCATAAAGTAATTAAATCTAGGACCGTATATAGCTTTAAGCATATCTCCATAAGATTTTTCATATTCGGCTATTTTTGCAGGAGTATTACCTAATTCTTCAAGGTGGTTATGTAAACTTTGCAGATTTGTTAGCATTAGTGTCATTGGATTTGGATATTTTTCTTGAATAGCTTGGATAATTTCTTCGGTAAAGTTTTCGTAATTAAACGCGTCACTATTTCGTGGGTCCCCGTATTTATCTGTTTTAATATTCCCTGTCATTATGAAATTGGCCGATCTTATAGTTTGATGGGGCCTTGGAGAATTTCTTTGCATTATACTCATCGCTTCTTGAGATGTATTTGTTGGTACCTCTAGGCCTTTATCGTATATTTGTTCTTGGGTTATTAGTCCCATCCTATATAATGCTGCAACATCTGCGAGGTCTTTTTCATAAGCACCAAAACCCGCTTTTGCATTACGTACCAATTTATCAAGCGGATTAATGTAATGTATCTCTAAAGATGTGCGCTCGTGTTCGTCCCGTCTAACTGTTCTGACTTCTAAAAGTCCTTGAGATGCAGTTTCCAAGGCACTTCGTATGTTTTCAGCAGCATTTGACGTTGCAATAACATTTGATTCTTCTGTGAATTCATCACTTCCTCGCCATGTTCTATAAATAGGCTTTTTTAGTGGATATTGTGCTTTACCTTCTAATACTTCCTTTGCTTGATCTGGAAACCTGATTTCAAAAAACGCTTGTATAGCTTTAGACGTTGCTTCAGAATCGCCACCTTGCCCTTCTAAGTGTTTAAATGCTTCCATTACATTTTCATGAATTTGTCCAAGAGGATTACTCTCTTTTTCTGCAGATGTTACGTGTTGTTGCGTGATTGGCATACAACATAAATAATACACTAATTAACGCTTAATATTGAGCTCCCCAAGCTTTTGTGATAATCTCGAGCAATACCTATGGATAAAGCATTTAATCACAAACTAGTTGAACCGGAAATGATAAAAAAGTGGGAAGATTCCGGCGCCTGCACGGCAAAAATAGACCCAAGTAAAAAGCCTTATACTATTGTTTTGCCTCCACCAAACGCTTCCGGAAAGATGCATGTTGGAAACGCCTTAATGGTCGCTATCGAAGATTTGTTGATTCGTTGGAAACGTATGCAGGGTTACTCGGCACTTTGGCTTCCGGGTACAGATCACGCAGGTTTTGAATCTCAAACAACTTTTGAGCGCGAACTTAAAAAAGAAAATAAATCCCGTTTTCAATACGATCGTAAAACTTTTTACAACATGATGATGGAGTTTGTTTTAGGCAACAAGCACGCCATTGAAACTCAACTTAAAAACATGGGAGCCAGTTTAGATTGGTCGCGTTACACTTTCACACTCGACGATCGTTCGATAAGCACTGTTCTTGATACCTTTAAAAAAATGGTTGATGACGACAAAATCTATCGTGCCGGTTACATTGTTAACTATTCTTTTAAGTACGGTACAACTTTTTCGGATGCTGAAATTACGCTAAAAGAAACCAAGCAATCACTTTATTACATTAAATATGGTCCTTTAACTGTTGCTACGGTGCGCCCTGAAACTAAGTTTGGAGATACTGCTTTGGCTGTTAATCCAGATGACGCGCGTTACCAAAAATATATTGGCACCGAAGTTGAGTTTGAAGATGCTTTAGGAAAACAAAAAATCCCAGTTATTGCTGATAGCTATGTTGATTTCAGTTTTGGTACGGGTGTTTTAAAAGTAACTCCGGCCCACGACAAAAACGATTACGAAATTGGTTTACGCCACAATCTTGAAGTTAAGTCCGTAATTGGTGTTGACGGTAAAATGAATGCTTTGTCGGGTAAATATGCAGGGATGAAAGTTTTGGATGCAAGAAAAGCCGTTGTAGAAGACTTACAAGCCGCTGGTTTGCTAGAAAAAATTGATGAAAACTACACAAGCTTGGTTCCTGTTGACTATCGTACCGAAGATTACGTGGAGCAATTGTTAATGCCCAACTGGTTTGTAAAAACAGGCCCGTTGCGAGATGCCGTAATGGAAAAGTACAAAAAACAGGATGTTAGAATTTTTCCTAAATGGCAAGAAATAACCTTTGAACGTTGGATGGAAAACATGCACGATTGGGCGATTTCCCGACAAATTGTTTGGGGTATAAGAGTTCCGGCTTGGTATAGCACAACTGAAAATCCTGATATGACCGTTACCTTTTTAGGTAGTGAGGGAAAAGGTGTCACAGGAAAAGTTGGCGACCTCCTTAAAACTTATTCTTTTGAACAAATCGAAACAGGCTTACAAAGTTTAATGGCTCCAATAAGTGCTAAATACGTTGTGAGCAAAGAAAAGCCAGGTGAAAACTTTTTACAGGAAACTGATACTTTTGATACTTGGTTTTCAAGCGGTCAGTGGCCTTTAATTACACTGGGTTATCCTGATTCAGAAGACTTTAAGTATTTTTATCCAACAAGTGTTTTAGAAACAGGTTGGGAAATTATTACCCGTTGGGTGTCCCGAATGCTTATGTTCGGCGTTTATTTAACGGGAGAAGTGCCTTTTAACGATGTTTACTTACATGGCCGCGTTATGGCTGTTGACGGTAAAAAGATGAGTAAAAGTTTGGGAAATGTAATAAACCCTGAAGAGTATCAAGATCAGTATGGTACCGACGCTTTACGTATGGGTTTGATCAGCGGTACGGCCAATGGTAAAGACTTTGCCTTCCCAAAGGATAAAGTTATCGCCTTTAGAAATTTCGCCAATAAGATTTGGAATATGGCCCGATTTATGGAAATGATGTTTGACGATGTTGCAAAAGCTGGTGGAACTGTTAAAGAGTTCTCCGCAAACATGGACGGCCTACAGGATATGGACAAAGAAATGATTTCCGGATTTAATTCCTTGGTTAAATTAGTAAATGAAAGCTTAGAAAAATATCGTTTTTCGGATGCGTCTGACGCAATTTACCATTACATGTGGGACGAACTTGCTTCCAAATATATTGAAAATGTTAAATCCCGTGAAGACAAGGAAGTGGCTCTAAGCGTGCTACGACAGCTTTTTGTGTCTTGTTTAAAGGTTCTACACCCATTTATGCCTTTTGTTACAGAAGCAGTTTGGGGTGAGATTTCTGCTATCCGAAACGATTCCGAAGATTTATTGATAATAGCCTCTTGGCCCCAAGTTGAGAATTAGTTGATAATAACCTCTATAGGTTGCGTTTCCCTTATTATTTTGGTATAAGATTGTTAGTTTTTCTAATAGCCCAATTCGGTTAGAAAGGTACAACTGAGCTCATTTTTCTTTTTCCCTTTATACTTCTGTCCCAAAAATTTAATCTTGGTACCCTCACGTTATTCTCTTAGTGAGTAAATACTACGAGGATGTTGTTTCGGTACCAAATTTGTACCGTTTAAATTACGTTATTTAGAGTCGTAATGACTTGTAACGTAAGCACTTTGATAATTGAATGAAGAACTTAAGTATATATACACTCAGGAGGTGTATCTTGCGCGCGAATTTGAGATTTTGTATTTCCGGCGTAGGAGCACTTCTTGCTCTCACGCTAGTTTATTTTGCTGTTCGGGCTGCTTTACCCGCTCCGGCAAATTGTTCCATACAAGGAACCTATTACCAGGATTATTCCAAATGGAACCCCTATGAAAAGAATCATACAGGCGTTGACTTTGGTTGTGGTTTAAAAACCCAAGTTACTTCACCAGTTGAAGGTAAGGTATACGCGATTTTTGATAACTGGTGGTCCTACGGAAAAGATCTGTGGATCCAGACAGGAAGTCATTACTTGTTTTATGCACATCTAACTTCTGTAAACGTTAAAGAGGGTGACACTGTTTCTGCAGGGCAACCCATTGCGTTATCAGGAGAATCTGGATGGGATTTATTAAAAAAGCCAACAACAACTGGACCGGTTTTACATTGGGGTTGCTCAGATAAACCGCCAGAAAAGTTTGTGAGTTTTTATGAACACAAACAGGAAGTTGGTTCCGGATGGATGGATCCTTTCACTTGTTTAACCGAAAGCGATACATCCGGAAAAGTAGTGTCCCCTCAGAAGCAGTCACCTGCTAATGGCAATATTGGTGGCGTGCCTGATGGAACGGACAAAAATGTTGGTGGTGGAATGGGTCCTGCAAAAGACGGTTCCGCGCCGATATCGTTTTCAAAGCCCGGAGATGTAGTTTGGGATTCAATTCCTGGGCAAACGTCTTCTCAAGGGGCTGTAGTTGAAAAAATGTTGAATGTGCAGTTACCTAAACCAACAGGACCAACTCCTTTTGATTACATCAGGATGTTGCCTTTGTATTGGTATTTAGGTTTATTCGCAATTTCCGTATTATTGGTTCTGGTTAACAAGAGTTGGCGACCGCTTTGGATAGCGATAAGTTTAATTACTACAATTTCTATGGTTATTGTTTTGTTCGTGCCTGCTCAAGTTGTTCCAGCTGATACTGTCGCGGGCTCATCCTTGGGTGCTGTTCCGCAACAGGTTTTGGATCCCGCAGTGGAAAAGGAGATTATCTTTCCGGATCCGCCAACACCTGCGCCTAAACCTACGTCTGTACCCCAAAACACGACAAAGGCCTCAGGTGCAGTAAACAAACAAGCCTCACAAAGTAATAATGCAAATTGTGCTGTGAGTGGTAAATACCCTCAAGACATTCTGCAATGGTGTGGCTTCATATCGACCTATGCCTCAAAAAACCATCTGGATCCAAATCTTGTAGCTGCAACTATGTTGCAAGAAAGTGGAGGAAATCCGAACGCTTATTCAGGTTCGGGAGCAGTTGGTTTGTTACAAGTAATGCCTAAAGATGGCCTTGCTGCTAGTTTTATGTGTAGCGGTGGTCCGTGTTTTGCGAATCGCCCGTCTACAGCGCAATTAAAGGATCCAGAATATAACGTTTCTTATAGCACAGGTATGTTATCTGGGCTGAAGTCTCGTTATGGAAGCGATCGTGAAGCGTTACGAAGTTATGGTCCCATGGATGTAGGTTATTCCTATGCGGATACTGTGCTTGCAATTTATCAAAGATATCAATAATCAAACGGAGGAAGAAATGTCAGACAATGTAGTAAGAAGATCGAAACGACGGCGCGTTGTTGCTTCGCCCACGATCGAGAAGACAAATCCTGTGGCAAAAATCCTTATGGTTCTTGCTTTGGTGGTTTTTTTGGCGTGGGTTGGTTTCGGAATTTACATCGCTTACAACGGAATCACCTTGATGAGCCTCGCTAATAACGCTGGCGCTAAGGGTGGCATGTTGGGTTTTATTGACAAGCTTACCAATCAAAATAACCCTGACAATTTTGCGTGTGATGGGGCAACTGCGATTAAGTTTGATGGTACAGGAATGCTTAACCCTGTGCCTGCTTTAAAGGACACTGTCCAGAATTTTTGCATTCAAAAAGCAAAATGGAAAGTGTTCCTGAACAACACTGGCGTAACCAAATCCGGCAGAAAAATTATTGGGGTAGATTGGTTGGCAGAAACTCTTGCCTATCCAGACCACCCGGAGATGTTGGATGCAGTTAAAAAGGCTGTTCAGGATGTTCATGACAGCGATAAGCCAGACATTGGTTGGTTTGCTCTTCCGGCGTATTCTCTAAATGCTACGCCTGATCCAGCAATTAATGCTAAAGATGTACAGCCGCCAGGAGATACCCAGTGGGATCCTTCACCAAACAGTGATGATTCTGCTGCTTCTGACACAACTGGCGTAACTGTTCGTGGAGGAACCCCAACGGCAACTCCTACGAACTTTTTGCCAATGCCTACAGATATACCGCCGGCAACGCCGATGCCCACTATTATTGTGGCGCATATTCCGACGCTGATCGCGGTTACACCTGATTCGGCTATCTCGACTCAACAGTCTTATGCAAAGACTTTGATGGTTGTGCCGACTGATGCGAGTGCTGCAGTTAAGACCGCAATGGTCCCTACAATGCAAGCGCGTATGACGGAGGCCGCAATTAAAACTGAGATGGCGCCGACGGTGCAAGCTCTAATTTTAGATTCAGTGGCACAGAACTGCGTGCAAGTTGTAAACGCTACAGATTTTTGGTCCCTGGGTAGCGTTTTGCAAGGACACAATTACCTCGAATTCAGACCTTCTGAATACGGGATGACCGCTTATTCTGAAAGAGTTGGCGGTAATGGCCCTGATGCTTACAAAGCATGGATTTGCGTGCGTCAGGTATTAAATTGGCCGGGGAATTCGCTTTACTGGAATCTCCCAGGTGGTGGAAGAGCAACGGGAAATTGGACCGGTGCACAGATTATGCTTAACCCAATGCATGGACGGGGTGACGGCATAAGTAACGGGATGGAATGTGCATTGAACGGCCTTTGGCTATTTCAATGCAGCGTTTTTTACCCGGTTGGTACCGCAACACCTACGCCTCAGCCGATTCCAACATCGACGCCAAAAGTAGCTGCTGCGATTCCACTCGCGCAAATGGTCAGCATCTTCGCTCAAAAAGGGTGGAGCCTTGCGGCCAGTTGTAACGTAAGTGTAAACACAGTAACGCTGGGTATCGGTGGATGTGAAAATCCCGATAGCCCTCGCTTTGTTGTCGATTTTTCGGAAGTTATGCCCTTGTATCAAGGTGGCACGATGGAGTTTGGCAAATGCTTGTGGCTTGCCGATCCGAAGATTGACTATAACTCAAGCGGCATTTGCCTTTCGCCGTTTAAGTAATTTAGGTTTTTAACAGGTCCGCGTCCACGAGATGTAATTTATTTCGTGGCGCGGATCTTCTCATAGTTAAGTGTTAAGGAGGAAGTTATGCCTCAAAGAAGAAGATATCGTAGTGGTTATTCACCGCCGACAGTAGTTGTTGTGGGTGGTATGAGTCCGTACGTAATCTTAGCTTTTATAGTGCTTATAGCAATAATTTTGGCTATGGTCGTTGGCGGTTATTTATACCTCATCGCACCAGACTCACAGGTGGCACATATAAATGGCGTAGATGCTGTTGTTGCGAATATCGGCAGGGCTACGGTAACACCCGGCCCTCAAGGTCATGATCAAGTAAGTACATGGATACCTTGGACAACAGATTTGAAAGAAGGTGATGCCGGAAAAGTTTCGCAGGCATTATCGGGAAAAGTTGCAACGGCAGGACTGGATGGCAGAATATCGTCAGAAATTGACGTTGCCGGTTTAGGTCCTTTTTGTAAGCAAGGATATTTTTCAAAGCCCGGAGTAGCGGCCAATGCCCCAGCAAAAGATAAAATTCTTATGCTTGTGCCGGGGACGCGTTATTGCGCTATGACTGCCATGCTCATGAGTTTGTATGGTGGTGTTTTACAACGTGATCTTCAAACCAACATCACCGTTACCAGCGTAGATAACACGCCCGTGACGGATTCTATTGCAAGAAAGATAACAAAGACACAAAAGGCTGACGTGGTTATTAAAGCACGTTTCGGACTTTTGACCGGAGGTATTCAACCCGGTAACGTTGTTAAGAAAACCTTGGATAGTCCGGCCGCAGTAACTCGCGCCTTTTTGGATGTTTCCAAGACAGTGTGGCAAGGAGACCCCAACTTCATCACTGGAATGATAGATGAAGCTGATAACCTTAGCTACCAACTTGCTTATTGGAACACGTTGGCGCCAATGCAGCCCGACGGTAGTCGTTCCAGAACTAATTTGGAGAAGTTGTTCCAGCTGGTGCAATACCACTTTAGCAATCCCTCTCCAGATCCCACGAACCCTTGGCCCTACGATAATTTAAAAGTCGCCGCTGAGGATGCCGCAATTAAGGGAGGTTATACAGGTTTGAATACACTATCGGTAGTAATAGAAATGCCAAATAAAGACGGTGAGTTCTATTATCTACAAGGATTGGATTCGCCAACACCACAGAAGGTAATCCCCGATGATTTAGAAAATAAATTTAGGGACAACCTTTACGTTTTAGTTGCTTCCGATCCCGACGTGGCTGCCGCAGTTACTTCAAAAGACTGGCTGCCCAAAAAATAAAGTTCTTCGTTCAATTAACCAGATTTAAACTAGCAGAATTGTGTTTGAAACATAATCCAATTCTGCTTGTACTCCGGTTGAGGAAATTAATTTTTCATCACTCGGAACTACAAGTACGTATTCACTGCTTAAGAAATTCTTTTAGGCAGATCATGCACTTTGAAAAATTCATATTCAGTCAGAAAGTGAAAGGAAGGGAAAAATGGGAATAAAGATTCCGAATCCGTTTGCGAAGAAGCCTCAAGCTGCTGCTCCTACAAAAAAGGCGCAAACGCAAAAAGGTGCTCCGCAAAAAAGGGCTGTTGCCTTGGTAGAACTTGCGGTCTATGTTTTTGACACCAGTATAAACGCGAAACCTGTCAAAGGTGCTAGGGTAACGTTTGAAGCAGTAACCAAAATCACCGATGCTAAAGGTTGCGCCGTTTTGATGGTTCCTCCAGGTAGTGGCGCATTTGTTGTAAGTGCCACGCTTGGTGGAGTGCGTACAAGTAAACGGGGTATCTGGGAAGTAACAGAAGACATGGATCAAGAAGTATATCTTAAAGATCGTCCGGATCCTCGTGCTGCTCAAGCTGCCGCAAGACGTACTCCTGTCGCGTATGTTCCGCTTGAACGTGATGACGAAGGTGTGTCCCCTGATGAGGAAGAAGAAGATTTGGATGACGCTGAGGAAGAGGGGGATGAGTTTGAAGATGACGACGAAGAAGATGGCGACGAGTTTGAGGAAGGTGATGACGAAGGGTTTGATGACGCAGATGAAACTCCTTTACCTTCTAAAGCTCGCGTCTATGCCAAACCGAGTATTTCTAAAGGTCACCAGCAACTTGTTACTTTAATTATGGTAGCAGTAGCTGTGGGGATTTTGCTGGCCTTGTTTGTTTTTGGAATGACCAAAACCGGGGTTTTACACACGGTTTCTGCGACTCCAACAGCTCAGGCAGATAGTTTTGTCCCGGCCCCGCCTCCAGTAAAACTGCAACCTATTGATGTCGCAAACTCGCCATGGTTAGGTGACTTGCACTTCTTTTTAATTGGTTGCGTCGCTATCATGGTGGCCGCATGCTATTTGGATCGTAGGCGCAACAAGCAGCGTGGCGATTGGGTGGTAGCTGTAATTGGAATAGTTTTGGTACTTCTGGTGGGTAATTGGCCGCCAATTGTTAATGCACTAACTGCTCTAAACGTGCAGGGTGTCGCGCAGACGGTATCAGTGGCAACCTTAGTAGCGGTAATAAGCTTTTGCTATCAGGGTGGCCTTGATTTTAGTCCCGGCATTTTATATTTGGCCGGCATATCTGTTGTGGGTGGAGTCTGGTTTGGAAATTTGGGTACGTTTTCCCAGGTTTTTAATCAGATGTTTGGTATGCAGTTGTCTCCGCTGTACCCCGTATGGCAGATCTTAGGCCTATGGAGCCAGAAAAGGTTTGGGGAGTCGCAGGCGTCTGTTGTGACCTACCTTGTTCTTTTCGCTGCAGTACTTCTCTCGATAGTCGAATTAGTTCGTCCAAAGTCTAAGGTAGCCTCGGGAGATGACGACAAGGAAGATGCCGCGGATAAGTCCTTAAAATGGGGAGGTGTACTTATGGTGTACTTGGGTATTGCGCTCTATGTAGGTCTTCGTCAGTTAGCGCTGATTCAGGAACCCTCTGTTGCACTTTTCGGTTCTCCGGTTGTAGCATTTCTGATTGTGATGCTCGCCGAAACATTTGTTGCCGGTTGGATGAACGATAAAACCGATGCGGTTAACAGCGATAAATGGTCAAAGATTGTGGTTGGGCGGATAGGTCTCGCTACGGCTTGGGATATATTACTTTCCCTTGCAGTAAACGGGGCTTTTCTTGTTTTGATGTTTGGAAAGTTCTAAAGGAGAGGAGGAAAAATGGGAGCACCACTCACGCTAAAATTAGCTAAACAACTGTTTACGCTATGTGGTGATTTTATCAAAGGCAATGCTGCCGCGGTAGAAGCTGCAAAGCCTCCAAAAAGCCGCCAGGTTATAGCCAATTTACAAAAGGATTTAGATTGGCATAAACACTTTCGGCAACAGCATGCGGATACTTCAACTTACCCCCCGTATGTTGCAAAAATTTTGGCAGAGCGAAATAAAGATAAAACAAGCACTGCCATCGTATTGCTCAAGAAATAGGTAACAAATAACATGTAACACAAAAGGACTCACGGAAAACAATAAAATGTTTCTGCGAGTCCTTTTTTTTGACTATTTTTAAATTAGGGAAAGCTTTGAACCTGCGCCACGCGCCTAGGTGTTACTTCTTGTCTTTTGTCTCAGCCTCTGCGTCTTCATCGTCCTTAACCTTTTCACTTGAAGCGGTTAAGCCTTCGATAGCGGCGGATTCATCAACAACAGCTTCTTCGACTTCGGCGGTTGTATCAATGGCATCGATTCTTACGACAACGTCTGTAAGTTCCATATCAACGATTTCAACCTTTTCACGATCAAAGTCTAAGTCTGCAATTGTAACTGATTGGCCAACTTCGGTTAATTTACTGGCATCAATTTCAAATTTGTGAGGTAAGTCAGCTGGTAAAGCACTAACTGTGATTTCGTTAACAAGTGCCAAAATAACTGCTGCAGTGCTTTTAACAAGTGGATTTTCATCACTGTTAATGATCTCAACAGGAACTTGAGCTTCTGTTCTAATGGTTAAGTCTGGTTTATAGAAGTTAGCGTGAATGATGTTACCTTTAACTGGATCATATTGAACTTCTTTAAAAAGGGTTTTGTAGGAGTCTTTTCCGACTTTAACGTCTATCAGGGTCGTTTCACCAGCGCTTTCAAACGCTTTTTTAACTGCCATATTTTCTAAAGTAATCGCTACAGTATCCATGCCTTTACCAAATATACTGGCTGGCACTTTTCCAATAGCTCTTAGGCTTTTCGATGCTTTTCCAAGCTTTTCTCTTTTTTCTGCAATAAGTTCCATAAAGGTTCCTTTTTTAAAGCCACATGCAAGTCAAGCAATTCATCGTAGCTGACGGATTTAATGCCCACGAACTTTTTGTACTCCATACCTGTAAGGTCTGATTGTACGGGCGTTATTCCGCTGCCTGCCGATGTAATTGTTACCATACTTTCTGCTTTGCAGATTGGGCAGACTGCATGTGCGATCCATGCTACTTGAGCGTTCGTAAGTGGTACGAGTTTAGCCTCTCCCAGACTTGCGCCGCATTTGTAACATAGCGTCTTTTGTAAATTTTCAACAATAAATTTCTTTTCTAACATGATGTGAGCAGACAGTATTGTACTTATAAAGCCTTATTTGGTCAAGACGGATTTAAGTACAACTGCTTATTCTAGTAATTAATACTATAAGTCAATAGTTAAAACTTTACTTCCATCTAACAAATACAAAGTTTTTTCATCCTGTGATACATCAAAGCTCTTTAGGTCAGAAAATGTGTCTGAGCTTTCTGCTTTATATTGTTTTACCACACTTCCGTCACTATCCAAAATCACGATTCTTTTATTAGCAGAATCTAGCACGTAAACATTCTTTAAATCGCTGTTAGCTATAACCTTTGTGGCACCTGCCAACGAATCGTCTAAGCCTTTAATTGCAAAGGTAACTTTGTTTCCGCTTGTGTATTTTTCTAACGTTCCGTCAGAGGTGATTACATAAATACTGTAGGCAATAGCAATTGATCTGGCATTTGCGAACGTTGTATTTTCACCCCAAGTTACGCTTTGTAGAGTTCCGTTCTTATGTGAATACCTTATCAGTGTGTCGCCGGAAACTACATATAAAAAGTCAGAGTATGTATTTGAGACTGTAGGATTTGTTAAGGGATACTTTTCTGTGACCTCGCCCGTAGCAGAATTTATTATTTTGTATCCTGAGGCATCTAAAAAGTGAAGGTTACCTTTATCTGTAGTTATGCTTCTGATTCCGGGGAATGTTCCTGTAAGCAAATCAAACTTTATAGCGTCTTTTGGTGATGTATATATTTTTCCTGATGTTTTATCGGTAACAATTATTAAACTACTTGTATTTGTTATTTCTGTTGGTTGTGTTTGTGGATCAGTGATTTTTATATCGTATAAAACTTGTGGGGCAATGCGCGTTACTTTAAATTGTTTATCTGTAGTGGTTGGTAAAAGTGTAGCTTCATTTTGTTGTTGCTTATCGTCGGTTGTCGTGGTTTGTTGCGCAGTAGTATTTTGTGTTTTTACCACAGGCTTTTTATTTGTAAGTTTTGTTATAACAATTGAACCAACAAGTGCGAGTGCGATGATTGGTAAAATAATAAGTCCTTTGTTTTTCAATGTGTTTTTATTTACTTTGTTATATAAAGCTTGTGCAGGAATAGTTGGAACTTTAACAATGCGCACACGTTTTGAGGTTTTATCAAAAGCTTTTTTTAAAACACCTCCAACTTTTATTGCTGCGGTTTTTAAAATTTTTCCTCCGGCATCTTGCACACCGTTGACTTTAGTTTTTCCCATTTCTTTTTGAAAAGTTGTATCTGTAATTTCGCTGGAAGTAAAACTGGTATCAACAAAAAGCTTAATTAGTAAACATGCGTGTGTTGGTAATAAATCTTGCTCGGTTACTCTGACCGATAACAGTTTTTGAGGAGGCATTACTTTGGCAAAATCAGCAGTGCAAAGTATTACAACGTCCTCTTCTTTAACAATTCCGGAAGCTGCTGAAAAAGTTCCTTCGGTCATTGTGCTTATTGGTTTTATAGCACCTTCACGCATTAAATAACTTTCGGCTTTATCGTATTGGACAACATACAAAACGTTTCCCCATAAAACAGCTGATGTGATTTTAAACTTTACGCTTTGTGGATCTGAACTTAATGCGTCGTTGGAAAGTTGGCTAACTTTATCGCGGGCGTCGGCAATTGCTTTTTCCATTGATTGTATTGGAGAAATATTTTCTGATTGGTAGTAGGAATTATAAATGACATCATGCAGAACTCTTTCGATAAGTGCTATGTCGAAATTTGAATCAGATGAAATTTCGTAAACGGCATAAACGCTACCTTTTTTAAGTAAAAGTTCTCGGGTTTCAGGTTCGATCACAATACACTTTGCAAAAGATGTACCGTATTGTGGTAGCGAAGGGTTTAGTTGTTGAACTTTCGCGGCGAGTTTTTTATTCATGTTTAAAGACTAAATCGCAAGTATAGCTAAGGAAAATATTAACAACGAGGCTAAGAAGTGAATCAAGGCTACAAGGCTGAATACATGTTTTACGGGCGTGGATAAACTATCATTCATTAAACGTACTTGGCGCATCAAAATAAATGCAAAAACAATGTACATGGCCATAAAGAATATTCCTACTATTTCTATAGCAATTCCTACGGTCTTAATGGGTAGCATTGTGTCCTTTCGTTTTCTCAACTAAATCTATAATCAAGTCTCTTACTTTTGAAGGATCGTCTGCACCTATAAATTCAAATTCTCTCATTTCAGCTGCGGTTTGTATAAAAACATCACCTACATTAAATATTGTTCCCACTATACCTGTGATATTAGACGTTACGTCTTCAATATTGTAAAGCATAGTTTCTGAAATGTTTTTGTATGCTAAGCCAATAAAATCCATATCGACAAGTTTTTTGTTTGTGATAACCAAAACATTAAAAAACCAATTTACGAATTTTTGAAAAAAGAAACCGAATGTGGCTAAATACCAAAATAATGTCGCTACAAAAACATAGTTTTCTTTAAATACTATTTCTCCTGAAAACTTAATACCCAGAATGTAAGGTACGCCGAATACAGGTAAAGCTATCATGATTACTGTGGCAATAAGCCAGGGGATATTTGTTATTTTACTTCGACGAAGAACGTATTTAACGTTTTCATCGGCGTCTGCACCGTCGTAAGATGTTCTTTGCGGATCCGCTATAAATGAGCTGAATACCATAACTTGATTATATCGCATACTGCGATACGTCGCTAGAGCGACCTATCATTAACGCCAACAGCGTTCTAACTTTTGCGCTGCCTCGTCGCTAGCGCTTACTTCTTTTCGATATCGAACAATCTACTCTTAATAGATAAATAGCCTGGAGCACGTAAGTTAAAGACGCTTTTAAAAGTGTCACCATCAATACTAACGGAACCATTGTTAGTTTGGAAAGTTACTTTTGACGTAATACCATTGTTTCCAACTGTAACGTCTACGCTACTTATGCTTGTGTATTTATCGCCATATTTATCGGCTTTATCTGCCATATCAGTTAATGAATATGGATTTCCTCCCCAGCAGCTTGTTGTTACAGGTGAAATTCGTCCTTTATCGCTACTTGAGCCTTTATTCCAAACAACCCATGAATTTAAAATATCGGCCATTTCTTTTTCGGTAAGCCATGGGTGATTTCGACCACAGTTGCTTGTGTCAGCATAACTTTTTATGTACCAAGCTTTATAAAACCAAGGTGATGCTGCTTTCTTTTCGTATGCGTCGCCTGGCCAATTTCCGCTTGTATCCCAGCCAATGTTGTTTATATATCCGCCAGTAGTTGAAGAATATTGTGAGGTGCTCGAATTATCTAAAACTTCATCGGCAGTATCATCGACGGCTTTTTTCCATAAAGGATATTGTCCGTTCTTTACGCCATCGGATTTACTTTTACTAAATACCTGACAACTTTGAGAAGTACAAATAGGTTTACCTGCTTTACTTGCGTATGTTCTACCTGCAACTGCTTGTGCTTTTAAGGCCTCTATTGGCCAAGTAGCTGGCATTTCAGCAAGTCCATATAAATAGTCTCGGTAAGTCATTGTGCCTGCCCCTTGTACACTGATTTTGCTTGAATCTAAACCTTTTTGTTTTGTAGTGCCTACTTTGTAATAGAACTTTAAAATCTTATCGTATTTTTGACCGGAATCTGCGCGCCCCTTTGCGCCATACTGACTCATGCCGTTGTAATGCGTGTATGCGCCGTAACTAAATGCCGCAAAAGCTGTTCCAAATCCAGATGGAGGATTTGGTGTAGTTACTTTCGGTGATTCAAAATCTCCAACCGATCCTGTGCCTTCGCCGTTTTTTGCCGACAAAATTGATTGTTGTTGTGCACTAAGTTCGGCTAGTTTTGTTTCTAGAGTAGTTTCTGTTTGAGTAACATTTGTTAATTGCGTTTGTGCCGATGTTTTTTTGTTGGCTAAATCATTTTTCATTGCTAAGAATTTTTGTTGGTTATCTTCTAATTCGCCTTTTAACTTTTCACCTTCAGCTTTGTCTGATTCATAACTGTTAATCTCTGAATTTAGTCCGCCAATTATTTTCACAGTTTGTTCTGTAACTGCTTTACTAAATTCCTGTGAAAGAGCAGAGAATTGAAATCCCGTGAGATTGACGCCTGTTTTATATGCCAAAAAAGTTTCCAAATCATTAAGTTGATGATGCATTGCGTAGTTTCGTAAAACTGTATCCCGCAAATCAATTTTGCCTTGTAGTGAGCCCTTTGTTTCTTGAAGACTTTGGTTTATCGCTGCAAGGTCGGTTTCGGTTTTACTAATTTGTGCTTCTAAATCGTTAATCTGACTTTGGGTAACTGTTAGTTGGGAGGCGTAGTCGCTTAGTTTTTTACTGATGCTATCTTTTTGAGTTCTGATGTCGTTAAGTTGTTTACTTGTGGAATCATATTGTGCTTGAAGGTATGCGTAGCAGTCGTCGCTATTCTTGTCGCTATCGCAGGGATTTTTTGCAAATACCAAGGGTTTGATACCGAATAACACTGCTGACAGCATTATTGTGCCTATAAAAATCTGATAGATCTTTGAGGGAGTATGGGTTTTGTCGGGCATGGGTTTATTATACCAGTCTGGTTATTGTTTAAATTTTTATTGTTTATTGTTATACTTTGACTATGGGTAAGCTCAAAACTTTTTCATTTTGTTTTTTCATATTGTTATTGTCCCAATTTGCTTTTTCAAAAGTATCTTTTGCGCAAACGGATTGCACTTATAAAGGTGCTACATGTTGCGGTGGGCCTAACCCAATAACAGGCACAGCCGAATATACATGTGATGACCGAATATATCCTGGTTTAATTTGTGATTCCACAACAGATCCAAATTTTCCAAAATGTTATGTCCCCGCACCACCTTCACCAAATACATGTACAAGTCCTGGTAGTGCTTGTTGTAAAGATAAAGATCCTCATTATTGTACCGGGACCACCCTTGTCTGTGGTACGTCCGATACATGTGCTACTTGCGGCGTAACCAATGGGCCTTGTTGTGCAGGGGATAAATGTGGTGCGGGTACTTATTGTACTGGAGGTACTTGTAAACTTAACTCAACAGACATTAATTGTGATGCCGAGGGTAAGAGTTGTTGTCGCGCTGGAGATTCCGCAGCGACTACTTTTTGTAAAAACGGTTTTGTATGTGCTGATCGCACTAATTGTTGTGACCCCAATAAAGTTGGTTCCGCGTGCTATGGTAACAGGTGTGGTAGTGTTTCAGGCCCTTGTTGTTTTGAGCGTGGTTCTCCCTACTGTAATAATAATTTACAGTGTGTTGCGGGAGCTTGTGCGGCTCCAACACCTATAGACACTTCTTGTGGATATATGAATAAAGTTTGTTGTCCAGGTATTGAAGTGGGTCAACCCTGCTATGATGGCCTTGTCTGTTTAGCAAACTTGCACTGTGGTGACGGCAATGCGCCTTCTGTTGTTACACCCACTTATACTCCTTACAACAGTCATACTATAAAGGATTTGTCTCAGCTACTGGGCCCAATAGTTAAGATATTGTTTTACGTAGGTTTAACTCTGGGCGGAATATTTATTGTTTATGCCGGATATTTGCTCATGACAAGTGAAGGAGATCCCCAAAAGGTAAAAGAAGGCCAAGAACACTTAACTTCCGCAATATTAGGAACAATATTCATTTTATTGTCCTTATACATTCTAAAGGTTATAATTAGCATGGTAACTGGTTCGGGTCCAAATTTTTAAAGGAGGTGTAGTTTTTTAATAACATGAATTTATTACTTTCATTTGTCACACCATTGTTCGCACAAGCACAACAAGGAGTGGGAACTACCGAGATTCAAGGAATGAATATCACCTCTTTGAATGAGTTAGTTACGTTAATTACTAATGTCATCATCGTTGTAGGTATTGCAGTAGTTATAGTTATGTTAGCGCTAGGTTTTGTTAAATACGTCACATCTCAAGGAGATAAGACTGCTGTAGAAAGTGCTCAAAAAACACTTACTTATGCCGTAATTGGCGCTGTTGGTTTGTTGTTAGTTTACGCATTAAGAAGAATACTTTTGTCATTAATCGGTGCTAACGCGAACTTAACAACCGCGTACTAGTTAGGTTTTTTATTTGTATTTAGGAAAGGCCCGGTAACCCCGGGCCTGGTTGGTGTTTTGTTATGCATCCTTTTGATAATTTACAATTAGTAATAGGCAATTCAGGAATAGGCGGCGTATCTCCTTTTATTGGAGACAGCTACTCCTTATATTCAGTTATATATTTAGGTGTAAACGTAGTCATTGTTTTGGCTATAGGTATTTCACTTATTGCAATTGCGTATTCATTTCTAAAATTTATAATGTCTCAGGGGGATCCTAAAGCTGTGCAAGAGGCCAAAACATCTCTCACATGGGCAGTGATAGCCTTTCTAATAGGCGTTTTTACATTTACAATAAAGACCATTGTTATGAAATTATTTGGAATTAATAGCGCTATACTATAAACATATGGATTTTAATAACCAACATTATTTGATCTTACAGCTTCACTATTTAGAATAGTTAATTTTTTAGTTATTGCTGCAGGTCTGGTTTTTGCCGGAGTTGTTGCTTATGGCGCTATAAAGGCCGCAATGGCTTTAGGAAATCCTCGGGGATTGGATGCAGCAAAGCAAACATGGACTTACGGACTTTACGGTTTTTTGATTGTTGTTGGCTACATTTCTATTTACACGATTATAACAAGACTACTTGGTAATGGCCCGCTCCACGGTGGTTTTCTAGGTGCAATAAATGATGGCCTTAATGCGCTGGTCGGTGTAATGAATCCATAAACGGGCCAGTGATTAATATCCTGCTTCGGCAGGTTCTGCTAAGTACTTCTTCCCAATTATATTTTTAAAGATATCGTTTGTAGTAGGTTCGAATAGTAATATTTGATGTATGTCTCTAGTAATTGGATCTAACTCGTAGGCAACACCTTTTGTGGCATATACAAAGAGTTGTGGGCTATTTACATCCGCAGTATACATAATCAAAGATGGCATACCCAAAGAATATATTTGCTCTTGTTTTTCTAATGTACGTTCTGAGTCTTGTGTAGGCGAGGCAATATACATTGCTATTTTTCCGTGCATATCCGTAATAACCGAGGCAACAATATTTGGGTCTTTTAGAATTACAGATTTTTCTACATAGTCGCCATTTAGCTGTTTTGTATCTATCACGCTTGCAATGTTTTGTTCGAAAGCGCTTACCACATCACTTTCTTTTTTACCATTCCACGTTACGTCCGCGGGTTTTGTCGCAACTTTGTACGGAGCTTGTGTGATTGTAATATTTCTGCGTGCTAAAAAGTCTATTAGCAGAGCAACAACCATAAGAACGCCTATGCCTATAAAAATATACTTTCTAAATTCTTTTGGTAAATTCATATACTCCTTATGGTGCAAATAAAACTTGTTCTACATAGCGTTTGTGTTCAGGATATAGTGCCCAGAATGCATTGTAATCGTAGGGATTTTCTGCACCACGTGACTCATGGCATTTCGATGCTGGATTATTTTGCACGTAGTCTCCTACCGAATCGGCAAAATCTTCCCATTCTGGTTGTTTTCCACAGTCTCCGTAACCTGTGTAGGCAATATCGTATGTTGGTAATTGTCTTCCCCCGTCTAATGCTTTTACATTATCAAACCCTTGTGGCCAGTGGAGTGCATCCCCACCATCTGCTGGATTTGAGTAATTTAGAACATTGTAGTTGTAAATATGTCCTGTTTCATGCGCGAATAAGTAATTAAGTAATTTATGACCTTGTGGTGTATTTGCATAATAACCACCAGAAGCGCAACCTCCATCTCCGAAGTTAATAAAATTTGGTCTCGTAGACAGTCCGCATGCGGGTTCAGAATTTCGTGTAACTATTATTTTCCCCACTTTTGCACACAACCTTGGCAAATAACCACCACTTACATTGCCTAGCGCTGTAGCTGCAGATATAAAGCTATCTTCCTCACCGGATCTAACATGGAATTCAAAACAGTTTATATCAAACGGAGGTTTACCAACACTAAAGCTTCTAAAAGCCGAGGCCGAGTTATTTGATGCCGCAAATTCTGCTGGTAGGGTTGCGGTAAAAGTATTGTATATTGCACTATCTTTGTCGCTTGCGGTCAAATTAATATCAGGAATTCCGGTTACTTCGTAAGACTCGCCGGCGAGTATAGCCGGTATAGAAATGTTATTCATATTTATTAAGGTTCTTGCACTTGCGCCAGCTTGTAGGATCTTCGCTATATCGGTACCAGTCATTGCCGGTAAATCTTGTTTTGCGGTTATTGTAATTGTGTAATGTGCTGTCAATGGCAATGCATCGTTAGACAAAGGCTCTCGTGGATTAGTTTGCCCTCCTACCGTCACATCCTTTGTTACGGTCATGTAAGGGTTTTCCATGGTGGTTAAACCGTCATACCCCACATTACTTTTAGTAGGATCGATAGGGGATAAAACTGATAAAACTGATCCCCATAATATAGCGGCTGGTAATACTGTTACTACGATAAATATCGCGAATCCGCGTAATATAAACTTTAATACGCCCTCTATTTCCTTTTCCATTTGCTTTATAACGGCATCCCAGTTTCCATGTAAAAGCATTTCAACAAAGAAAGTTTTAAAGTATGAGGTTGCTTTGTCGAAGACGGCGCGGATTAGTGGAGCGAGAATCTTTTCAATAAGTGGTCCAATAAATTCTAAAGCACCTCCAGTGGCAGCTGCGCCCAGTAGTACTAATATTTTAGTAATGCCTGCCACCAAGGCTTTTGATATCATTGCCGAAATTTGTTGGGATATGTATGTTTTTAATTGGAACAGCGGCTTAAGTGCTATTCCAAATCTGTCGTAAATTTGGTCTTGTAGTTTGCCTAGGAAAACGCCCCATTTTTGAATGAAGCCTGCATACCTTGCAGTTATACCAAAAGTTGCGGAGTGTGAATTTTCTTTTTGAAGTGCGCGCATTAAACTCACTAAATCGTTTATGTTGTCGGTAGATTTAATGCCGAATTTATTGTCTGCGCTATCTAGCCATGCCCTAAAATTAGTTATATTGGCTTGTAATAATTTTGCACTTGCACTTGCGGGGAGTTTATCCAAAATTGCTTTTGCAGCGGCGCTTCCTGATGTTAAATTAACCGATCCGTTTAAAAGGCTTTGGATATCTGTAATATCCAACTTCTTCATGTCTAAATATTCCATTAGGGTTAACGCGCCTGTTAGTTCGTTAGCGCCATATATTTTATTAGTTACACCGTTTACCTTTAGGTTAAAGTGATTTTTAAATACATCGTTGTTGTATAGGTTTCTTGTAAAATTACTGCTTGGATCGTAGTTTTCATCGATAACAAAGCCAAAGTAATTCACTTTTTTCATAACCGCTTCCGTTATAGCGGCAGGGGTATATCCTGTTATTTTTGTGGAGATTGTGTTCCAAACGTAGCGTTCCATGAATTTTCCATCGGACATTGCGCCTACAACCTCGGTAATTCTATTTGCGTTTTGCTCCGTTACCATACGGGAAAGTAGTATGCGTGTTCTATTTGCATACAAATCGGGCATTGCCGAAATGCTTCCATTTTTTAGCACAGTTCCAATTTGAAGCTCTCTTGGCACGGCAGTGTTAAGCCCAGGGCGTAATATTTGCTGTTGTATGCCTTCAACGTATGTTCTTTGGATGTTTCCTGTTAATACGTTTCCTCCACTTAGTGTGCGCATACGTGCGTCACCGCTGGTAGTATTTTTTATTTTATAAAGCATGACTGCTTTTGAGTCTTTATTCGCTATAGAAGTTTGTAGGGTGTTTTCTAGATTTGTAAGATATTTTTTATATTCCGCAACGGAGTTTTCCATGGCTTTGCCCGCTGCGGGACTTATTGCGTGCGCTTGTGCGATAAATTGATCTAGGCCACCTTCCATTGCTCCCGTTGTGGTGTTCAATGTTCCGTGAAGGTTACCTCTTATTGCATCTAAAGCTTTTGCAGGATCGGCTGTAACTTTTACATATGCTGGTCCCGACGGATTTGTAGCATCCCATCTACTTGCTCCGGCCATTTCTTTTTCTAGATGTGTTGTTATTCCCAGGGCACCTGCATAGGTTCGTTTTGTGGATTCCATGTTGTCTACAACCGATCTTTGGAGTTTAAAGTATTTAAGGGCATCTTCCGTTGCGGCTCTATCCGCAGGCGCGACTGCTGCTAAAACATCATTGTGTCTGTGGGAAACAACACTAGTTGTGTTGTCGCGGGCCGTGGTGGTATATCCGTTAAGTTCATCATCCATTGCCTTTACGGTATTTACCAACATACTATCGTGCTTGCTATCTCTTTTTTGATTTTCCGCGCCGTTGTATCTTTCAAAATCCACCATGCTACTAGCAACAGCTGCGTATGAATCTGTTTTACTAAAGTCACTAATAATTCCTGAGTCTGTGAGTTTAAAAGGTTGTGGTCCTGTGTTTTTAAAATCGCTGTGCCAAGCGCGGGTATTTTCAGCGGTTGCTTTAGACGCTTCTCTTAATAAATATCCACCTGAAGTTTCATCTGTAATACCTAAAACATTTCCCCAAATAGCTGTTTGTACACGGTTCTCATAATCTTCAGTATTAAAGCCGTTTGGCATCCACGAGTATTTATCGAATTTAACGCCCGTCACAGACGTTACCCAAGTTTTTACAGTCTTTTCGGCTTGCTCCCCTGGGTTTTTCCAATCTTCAGGATTTAAGGAGATTTGCGCGCTGGCCACTCCGGGCAAAGCATCGGCGTCATAATCATTTAATTGCTCAACAGAAATATCATCAGGTTTATAACTTGCTTTAAAATTATCTTTCCAGTCCTTAATGATTTTATCTTTAATCCATTCAGGGCCTCCTGTAACGTGTTCAGCTGCGTCATCAATGTATTTAAAAGCTATATCCGCATCATAGGTTAATGGTGTAAGTACGGGATATATTGGTTTTTTTTGAATAGGCGCACCTGGAAAATAACCCGGGAACATTGGGTTAATTTGTTGCTTGTCTGGTTTGTCGCTTACATATCCCGGAAATAGGGGGTTGTTTGCCATATACTATTCATTCTATAATTAGGTAGACAAAAAGGGAATAATCTGGTCTAATTTATTTATCATTATGATGTTTATAAAAAGAATTAATTTTGCGCTACGAACATTTATTGTTGCAGTGGTAACGGTTGGTTCTTTTTTTGTTATTTTTTCGCATTTACCTAATTCAAAAGTTTATGCTGCGGATTGTGGTACTATCAGTGATCCTCATACTTGTGATACTACTTCAGGTTGTTATTATGATTATCCAACTGGCCCCTGTATGGTTAGTTCTGTTACACCCCCGGTAGTACCAGTACCAATAGTTATCCCCGCTTCTCAGTGCGATGTTGACCGTAACCTTTACAATGCGAATCTATTAACTGAACCTCAAGGAATTCCTTTAACAGTTAAAGATTTCACTACAGCTTTAATTACATCCCTCTATACTCTTGTAACTGGGCATAGCCTTTCTGAAACGGCAGGTTGTGGTCAGTATTTTATGAGTAAAATCGGCGCAGCTGGTTCTGGTTGTGCACAAACACCAAACACTACCTGCGATAAAATGACTAATAATATCAGCAATAATACTGCGTCCGCAGGATATATCGAAACACCGGGGGCTGCTATTTATTCTGCTGACTTTTTAAATGACACCACTGGAGGTTCTTTGTTAGGTTTAGCCTATACTCTAGATTCTTACGCTACAAAGCAAGAAATACCTGTAAGTTTAGCCTATTACACAAACACGACTCTTTCTAAAGTTCCATTTCTTGGTACGGCCATGGCACAGTCTACTGTAACAGGAAACTATAGTTCCTTTATGATAAGTATTTTCGGTGCTTGGCAGGCCATGAGAAATCTAGCATATGCCGCAATTGCTGTAGTGCTTTTATACACAGGTATTTTAATTATTTTAAGAAAACGTGTTAGTCAACAATTAGTTGTATCGGTTCAGTACGCATTGCCCCGTTTAGTTTTAGGTGTTGTATTAATCACTTTCAGTTACCCAATAGGTGCCTCTTTGGGTACGCTCGGATGGATTTTGTTTAATAGTGGCCATGATATAGCGAACAGCCTCCTGAGTACAATGCCTGATGCTGGAGTAATTATCATGGGTATTGTAGGTCTTATGTTGAGTGGCCTTGTAACTGGGGGTATAACAATACTTTTAGCCGTTATATTTGCAATAGTAATTTTTATAATGTGGATTTTCACACTTATAAAAGCATTTTCGATTTATATAAAGATTGTGTTTTCCGTTATCACATCGCCATTAGAATTTGCCTTAGGTGTTGTACCTGGTAGTGAGGATAAGATCAAAGATTGGTTTATGCGCATGGCTAAATATATACTTACGCTCTTTGGTATGGGCATAGTTACTTGGTTTGGTTTCTACCTATCCTTACAAATTCTTAAAGGCACCGTAACTGAAGGTAACATTGGTGGCGTGCTTTTAGGTACCTTTTTACCACTATTAGTTATCTTGTACACTTTTGGTCTTGCCGTGGGTATGGAAGGTCATATCGAAAGCTTTTTAGGTACCGGTGTTAAGAAGAAGAAGTAAACACTAGGTACTATTTATTTCCCAAATTTCTAAGGTTTATCAGCTAAATTCTATGGAACGTTATTAGTTTCGTTTTATATAATACCTGTTACATTTGGTGAGGCATTTGTCCGTGCTGCATGAGTTTCCTGCGCATGGTGGTACCGTTCCGGGTAATCTATTATGTTTACAATAGGGGAAGTTGTTGTTAACAATAGCAGTATCGTTTTTGGTGTTGCATTATTTGCATGCGTCCCAGATTTTTGGACCTGGAGCATTCTCGTACCAAGGATCGTTTGCAAACCCAACTTTTCTATCTGATCCCCATGTTAACGTGTATAAAGCTGCCTTTGCTTGAGCATATGTCCACCCGCAACCGCCACTTTGTGGTCCCATTGTTTTTAATATCGCTGCTACAACATACGTCGAGTCTAAGAAATTACACCTACTTGCTGTTTTGCATCTACCTTGACTTAATTCCTCAAGCGCGGCGCAGGCACCTGTGGCATCGCCTGGTCCTTTTAATCCGCCATTAAATCCGGTTTGGAATAAGTCGTATGCGCCTTGTTCGGCAGCATTAACGTCATCGCATTCGGCAATAGTGCCATACCAAGGAGAACTGGCATCAATTAAGCTCTTTGCTCCGCCTTGGCTCCAAAAATATCTGTAAGATCCTATTTTTCCTATTCTTCCTAAGTATTCTGCAAGTACTACGGCGGGTATGCTAAATTTCTGCGCTGCTGCATCCATTATATGTAACATAGGACTTGATAACTCTGCTTTTAAATCTGCTTCAGGTATACCTAATGCGCGTTTACAATCGTCACTTGGGTTAAGTGAACAATAACCCCCAGCAGCAAGTGCAGGTATTTGTGCATTGCTTTTAATAAATGGGAATGATGCGGCGGCATTTAACCAAAAGGTTAAATACGAAGTATGGCTTGGGGTATATGCTGTTTGGTCTGCGCCAAGCACGTTTTCCGCAGAAGAATATCCGTTTCTACCATCGGTTAATAAGGCATTAATATCGATGAACTCTGGGTTTGGTACTGGTAATATTGGGCAGCTCCAAGCTCCTGCGCCTAACTCGCTAGTGCACCAAAACTGTACAGAGTTACTTATCGGCATTGATGGTGCAAAATCTATTGGATGTGCCGCTATTTGTTTGTATTCAGCCGCCGCGCCGGATCCGAACCCCGTTATGTCTTTATGTAATGCCTCATTCATATTGACTTGAGGTTCTTGTTCTTTTGGTACTATGGAAGTTTTAGCACTTACATTAGCTCCGGGAATGTAGAATTTGGATGTCATAAATGGTGGAATTAACTGTTGGTACATGTTGTCCACAGTTTTCATAGGGTCTAGATATAGTTTATTATCTTCATTTATGTTCTGGTTTTGTACTTTGAAGTCCGTTGATTTTAGGACCATGCCCGGGCATGTAAATGGCCCTGCTATGCCGTCAGTGCATGCGGGTGTTCTATGTGGCGCTGGTGCTCTTATTTTACATCCTTCACAAGAATATTTTGTTTCTATTGTTACTTCACCTGTAGCTGGATTTGTTACTTCTACATCTTCAGTTTTATTCCATCCTCCTGGAGGGTTAGTGCAACATGAGGGATACGTTTGGTCCTCGCATTTTGGTTTTGCCGAATCCACTATATTGCCGAGAGGACTTTCGATTCCGAAGGTCAATTTTAGACAGTCTTCGTCTACTTTACCTTTGTCATCCATACATGTTGTCTGTGTTTGTGCACATCTTAATCTGTCGTTGTATGGATCTAACCACGCATGTGCACACGCGCCACCTCCGTCAACGTCTACAACATCTTTATCGTCGCAGTTATCTGGGCCACTCACGCTTCCATCGCTATGTTTCTCGCAGTCGCAACGAACTATTGTTTGTTTTTTATTACACGCTTCAACGCGGCATGTACGGGATATTGCTTGTGGATCCTGGGTTTCTACACCAGGATTGCTCGGATCTTCTTTTGCTGTTCCACAGGAGGCTTTTGTAGGAAGTACAGTTTTCCAAGGATAGCATTGATTGTCTTTTCCCCAATCATCTGTTTCGAGCCAATTACTATCAAAGCGCGTTGGTAATGGGAACAGGGACATGAAGTTTTCTTCTGAAAGCGTAAAATCGGCTTTTATATCGTCCATCAGTTGTTCTGGTGCTGTGGACTTTCTGTCTATAAATGTTTTATTCTCGGTTTTATCCAGGAATTTCTGGACAACTGATAATATAGCGGCAAGGATACTGTCTGAGGTGACTGTTATTTTTCCTGGGCCATATGTTGTTGTTAATACACTATCCACAAAATCTCGGTTCATTATTGCCCATGAGGAATAGTCTATAAAGCCAAATTTTTGGGTTACCCCTAGGGTAAATAAATTTGGTGCCCATCTATTTAATTCTATAGCTCTATTTTTCGCGGGAGTTGTAAAATATCTTCCAGATGTTGCTGTTTTTTTACTTTGAGCGGTTCCTGATATATCTACAAGCTCAGCTCCCGATAGCGATAGATCCTTAAACCAATGATCTAAAACACCTTGAAACATGCTATTTCGATAAATGTTTCCATTACGTGTTTCTGTTAATACATTGGTAATTAAATCCTTTGCCCCGGTAATAAGATCTTTGTTTACGTTTGATTTTATACAATGTGCCACTCCCGGGTCTAAATCCATAAGCATTTCTCCTGATGTATACCTCATTTTGTCATCGGGCGATTCAAATGGTCTATCTAATACGTAACTTAAGGCAATTTTTCCTCCTCCAAGTGAATTTGAAACTAAACCTCCCATTGGAGCGAATAAACTATTGTTACTGTTTCCCAATGGATTTGTTCCCGTGATAAAAGTACCTCCTTGCGCTGGGACGCCTTGTGCTTCTTTTGTTGGTTGCCAGGGAACCTCGTTAGTAAATGTATTCCCTAGTCCTGCACCTTGGGAGGATCCATATGAGTCATTTGTAGTTTCGAAACCTAAAGGATATTTACTCGGAGTTCCTGCTAGTCCGTGGAAATACATGATTTCAGGATTAAAGTAAGTTTTATCGTATTTGTAGTTGCATCCACCTTCTCCAAGGTGACAAAGACTCCATGATGGTTGAATTTGCCCTAATTTTATACAGTCGCCTTCGTACCAGCATTTAGTTGGATTTGTTGGACTGTCACATTTGAGTGTACAAGTTCCTCCATCTACCTTACAAACAACGGCATTTAAATCGGCGTCTGCCTCGAATTTTGTTTGGAAAATTGATGGGTTGGCCAAGCCTTTCATTGGCCCGCTTGAATATTGTCGATTTCTATCACCGTCTCCAATTGCCGCGTTACATGACTTAAATGCAGAGCAGTCAACAATGTTTTCCTGTGTTTTTTCTCCGAATTTTCGTAAATAAACTTGGCCAACACAGTTACCAAATTGTGTTTGCAGGAACTGCGCCGGTTTTGTTGGGCTTTGAGAATACTCTGTTATATCTTGTCTAGGTGTAAGTTCCTTATAAAATAAGATACTATTAGAAGGAGGAATATTTGGTAGTTTATTTTGAACGAGATATGCCGGATTAGCGTATAAAGCATCTTCATATTTTTGTCTGGTACCATTTACGTCAGGCTGTCCTCCCATACAAAGTTGTCTACTAACACCTGAGTATTTTTTCATACAATCTAAATGCCACCAGGCACCGTCCACATTTCCATCATTTCCCGCAACAGCTAAAATAGGGGCCTGAGGATCTGTCGCTAATGTTGCAAACCTAGGATCACCATCCTTGACCGTAATATCTAAATTTAACAAAGTACTTGGCTTTGTTTCTCCGTAAGATACTTCCATTGCGACAGGTCCTCCACTAAAAGCAGGTTGCATATCGCAACTAAGAGGACTTTTGTCTATATAGTTTAGTTTTTTTGGAGGAGGTATATACGAATTGTAAGGTGGGCAGTTTAAAATTGGATTAAGTTCCAAAGATTGATACGAACGTATCTTTTGTATTCCTGCTACAGTACCATTGCACGCAAATACAATATATCTTAGTTGATATGCTCCTACTTTTCTCATTGGTATCTCGTACCAACCTGTTTCATCCGTTGTATATGTGGAAGAAAAAGCGTTATTAAGCAAAGTTAGGTTTCCCTCTACTTTACATGTTGGGGAAGTAGGGTCGCATTCGTATAGATAAACAGAAACTCCGCCTAAGCCCCGTCCAGGACCTGTAGCAGTTTGGCCATCGCTCAATGCATAATCTTCGGATAGAGCGCTTCGTGCGTTACCACAAACGTTTGAAATTCTGTTATCACTTGATAAATCGCAACGAGTGCCGGGTGCTAAAAGCCGCGCAGCAAAAGCATGTTGAATACTCGCAGTTTGAGATAAAAGTAACAGAAAAAATATAATAGAAAATACGGCGCTGAATTTTCTTAGCATAGACTCATAAATTATATAGCATTAACGACTTAACTCCAATGGAGAACAACCATTTTATAGCCGACAAAATAGGTATATATTGCACATATGGCACTACTTTTAGCAAAAAACAAAAAAGCACTTTGGGATAACGCACTAATAGATAAATATAGCGCGGGTATTTCTTTGCACGGTTACGAAGTAAAAGCCATTCGGGAAGGTAACGCCAACTTTGAGGGTTCTTATGTACAAATTATTGGAGGAGTTCCTGAAGTTATTAATATGTATATTGGTAAGTATTCAAAGCAATCAAAAGAGTTCAGCGAAGTTGATTCTCGCCGCACGCGCCAGTTATTGTTAAACCAAAAGGAAATTGACGAAATTACCCGGGAAATTGCGGAACGTGGTAAAACAGCTGTGCCTTTGGCCTTGGTGCTAGAACATAATCTAATAAAACTAGAATTTGGCATAGTTAAAGGCCGTAAAGATTTTGAAAAGAAAACTGTGGCAAAAGAACGTCAAATTCGTAAAGACTTAGAGGTAGAAACCAAAGAGTTTAAGCGCACCAACAACCTTTAATTTCCCTTTAACAGCTTGATAAAACCCTACTTTTATGGTATAAATTCCTTGTACTTTTACATGGGGATGCTCAGGATTTGATTGAGCTTATATTTGCACGGTTGCATGCAGGACCGCGGGTTCCTTAAACCAGCAAAACAATAAATGCTGAAGAATCATCTTTAGTCGATGTGCCAGCAATGGCCTTCGTTGCAGCCTAATTAAAAACTAGCTTGCAGATCCAAAGTTTTGTGTCCGGATGAGACTCTTTGGGTCATATAAAACCGGAATGAGGCCTGACTATTTATAGCCAACTTTGTCCGCCTAGGGCTTAGAGCTCAAAGCTATTGGCTTGCGGTATAACTTAGGTTTTTCAAGCGCCTTATTATACTTAAGTTAAGTTTGAATAAGCTTGTAGACGCTGTGTGAATTAGGTTTAAGACGTGGGTTCGATTCCCGCCATCTCCACCAAAGAGCCTTTTGAGCTTTCAAGAGACTTGATTACATTGTAACCATCTGAAAATTTGGGAGTTCCAAACCCATTTTTCATGTCGTATGGAAGTTTGCCCTCAAAGAACATACCAAGAACGGTTCTTTTGTCTTCTATGCTGTCGGTTTTCCACATACCTAAGGGGTTTTCTATCGCTTTAAAAACTTTGTTAGTAGCAGTTCCAAGACTTTTTTCGGTATACGGATTAACGCCAATTTTTCCCGATAGGTCTTTTTTCGCTTTAACCAAATTGGTAAGTGTCTCCTCATACATTGTTACTAAGTCTTCATTTTGAGTGTTTCCAAGTCTCGCCATGTATCCATCAATTTGTTTGCTAACTTGTGCCAATTCTTTTATCGTTGAGGCATGTGTGAGTTCGTGAGCCTTAATTTTATTATTCCAACAGCGCTGTAATACCTCGTGTGTTAATTCCAATACTGTTTTTTTAGGCTTTGCTTTTGTCAAAATGTTTTCAAACGAGGTGTCAATATCGCCATTTCTGATGGTCGTATATCTTAGTGGACAACCCTCGGTTTTGCACCAATAGTGTGGATATAGTTTTCCATGCTCGCCTTTGCTAAAACTCCCTGTAAGGAACTCACCACATTGTGAGCAGGTTGCGAAGCGTCTTAATGCAAAATCCAAGCTATAATCCTTGCGAGCTTTTGCTTTAGCCCTACCTTTCATTTTCAATTGGACACGCTCAAACATCTCTACGGATATAAAGCCTTTATGTTTGCCCTTCCGTCGTTCTACTCCCCAAGGTTTATACGCAATATCCCCGCAGTAAAGCACATTAGATAGCATATAAATTGCGCCGTTGCGCCCAAACAGTTTATTCACACCTTGCTTTTTATACTCACTCCTAACATAATCTCTTACTTCGTCATAGGTATTAAGTATATCGGCATCGTATTGCTCAAAGGCAGATTTATGGATTTTTGTAATGGGTTCATTGTAGACAAGAATTTTTCCACGCCCTTTTTCACGGTCTTTCACGAATTTAAAAGCGGGTGGGTTGCAAAAAGGCCAATACCCGTCTTCTAACCTTGATTTTTGTTTCTGTATTACTTGGCGTTTGTTTTGCTTTCTAAACAGTTGATTAGAACTTGCCATAATAAGTTCTGCATATTCCCCCTCGGGGCTATCGTCAAAGTTAAAATTTAGGCACTCAATGGTCACACCCCTTGATTTAAGGGCTTTTGTCAGTTGAATATAAACAGCAACGTCTCTTGCTAACCTGCTTAAATCATCAAATATAACAACAATATCCTCTAATGGGTGGTCATCTATGTAATCTATAAGCTCTGCTATTGCAGGACGGTCTGCTTTCCCGCCCGATATGCCCTCGTCTCTAAAAACTTCACTAATTACGTAGCCTTTTTGCGTGGCATAATCTCGGCAACGCTTCTCTTGGCTGTCCAAACCGTTACCGTCTTTGACTTGTCTTTCCGAAGAAACTCGGCAATAAATTAAGGCGATTTTCTTTTTAACGGTGTTAATTATGTTTTGCATTTTACTGTTTTGTTGCTTCTTCAATAAATTTATTACAAAGTTTCTCAATAAACATTATAAGCTTTTCAATTTCTTGGTCGCTCATACTTGTAGCCACTTCGCCCAATATCGTTTTGGCTTCTTCTAAGGTCATAGCGTTCATAAGCCAATGACCCTCTCAAATTCTTGCAGAACAGTGGTTTCAATGAAGTCAGCAAAGCTTTTGTTTATCGGATAAAAGATATTTAGGTTCTTAGACCCGCTTGTTTTTGTGGGGTAAGTGAGCCTGTAACCGCCTTGTGGGCGAGTAATAACCCCTATTGAGCCAAGATACAGAAACCCGTCTAGCACAAAGCTTACAAAGCCAACTAAACCATTTACAGGCTTAATAGGTGTGACTTGTATTTCGGATATGTTGTGTTTCCCGACCATGGAAACACTTTAAAACGACTTAATTTTTCTGTCGTTTCGGTAGGCATAGAACAGAACAAATGGGAATGGATAGGAATGATTAAAATGTTATTCTTAATATACCTAATTGTTCCATATCGCTTTTGGTTACAGGGTTTCTAAACAGAATTGCATCTTTGGATACTACAAAAAATAACTTTTTAATATCACCGCTAAATCCAAGGTTTTCCACTATTTTGTGAAATGACTTATTTATTTTCGTTGATATTCTTGTTTCCAAATCTCGTTTCGTGAAGTTTTCGTTTGGGTGGTGAAAAAGGTAATCAAAAACCATATCGTTTTCAGTAGCAAAAGAGGTCTTATGAAGCAGGAACAACTGATTTATCAAAATTTCACGTGCAGGTGTGTAGTAAATTTGTAGTTCCGCCTGTGCAATCGCATCGGTTCTTTGTTCTTGTTTCAGTTTCTGTATTCCTTCTATTGTTAAGTATTTCTTAACCCAACCGTCAAAGGTTTCGTTCACACTAACGATAAAGTGCACGTCAGTTGTAAGCGGTGGTTTGGGTAGCTTCTTAATGCGTAAAACGCCCTCTCTTTCAATTTGTTGAAGAATTTTAGTAATATCGTCCACTGAAACATTCCACAAACCAACGTTGCCATTTACAGGCACATCAACGTTATTAACATCAGTTGAAAACTTTTTAGCGTCGTTTACCGCTTTCACTATTAAGCTGTATTTTTCATCGTAGGTCATTACATTTTCCTCAACGCTATTTTAACAGCAAAGTTGGTAAAGGTTTAGGCTGTATTATCGGCGTCCAAAGTATTGGACACGGGTATTTTATTCACTTTTTCGTAGGCAGTTATTGAAGCTTTGAGATATGAAATTAGCTCATTGCCGTTTTGATGGGGCATGTTTGGCAATTCAAATCCTTGAATAATCCCTGTTGCCAATAGAACTTTTAGAGCGACATTTTCGTTTTTCTTTTCAACAACTGCCTTGCGGATTAAAGCCATAGAAGCTATAACCGTTTCGTCCAAGCTGTCTTTTAAGTTATCAAGGTGCTGTTTAATTTCTTCGCAACGTTGTTTTCTAAGTTCTTCGTAATAATCGTGGCACTCGCCACCCTGTGAAAACCAACTCCTAACCGTTTGTTCTTTGCGGTGCAATTCGTCAGCAATTTCTTTATAACTTAACCCCCAAAGCTTTAAGTTAACGGCTCTAAAATGCACGTCATTTACTAAAACAATGTCACTTATTGTTGACGATAGTTGATTTTCGTTGATAGCACTCACTATTTAATTATATCTAAAAAGGGTAACAAATTAGTGTAAGGATAAGAAAAAAAGTGAAGCCCTCTAATCCGCAGTTGGTTTGGTAACCAAAAGTAGACGAGAGAGCTTCTCAAAATGTCCCTACGTTTTTTACTTGATGTAGGGTTTGGTGATGCGGGCGATGCGGTCTTTTTCTGCTTTGGACAGGTCGGGATTGTATTCTTGAACATTCTCGACCCATTCAGCGATAGAGACGCGACTTTTCCATGCATCCAGCAGTTTCTTGATGTCAGCGTCGGTAGCCTTGCGAAATTCAATCAGCATGCCCGAACCTGAACGGTCGCCGTTCTGTGAGGTATCAACCCAACCGCCAAAACTCGGCTCGCCTGCTTCCCAATGGATACGGGCGATGTGTTGGCAGTGGAAGTTGGAGTATCCCGCAGGAACTTCCTCATCAGGGTAGAAAAAGTCAGCAACCTCGCCATCGTGAATACGCACATACAGGACGCCTTTATTGAAAGACTTGCACATGATTTTTCTCCTTATTTGGATTATTAGTGCTTGTTGTAAACTAGTCTAATTATACAATACTATAGGACATTGGTCAAACTCGTTTCAGTGCCTCTTTTAGGCTTGTTGTTGGCACTATGCTAACAAACCAACCCACTATTGTCAAAAAACTATTTACTTCTTTTCGTTTTTCCACTCGTAACCACATGATACGCACTTGTAGTCAAACCTAATAACTATTAAATACACTACTGCAACAACCATAACAATAAGCCCAATGCCAAATAAGAGTATTGTGAATAAACCACCAAGGAATATAAATCCTGCGGTCTCCTTTTTGCTAATTATTTTGAATTTACCACAATGAGGGCATTGCCTTTGAACTTTACCAACCTTTTTTACCGCGCTCACTTCATTTGCAAAATCAGCCATTTTGAACTCCTTAAAATAATTACTTGAAAACTTTTTAAGAAAGTCCAAAAGCATCGTTAACGAAAACAAAGGGACTACTCTTGTAGTAATCCGCCGACTAAGCGTAAAACCCGAAAGAGTAGCCCCTTTATGAGTTTTACGCACCACACCAATATGGCGTGGATTTTTGTTTAGTCGGCGGATTTAGTTTTCTGAAATCAATTATACATTAAGAAGTAGTGACGGCATAAAGGAGTATTATTCAATCATGGAAATCGGTAGAAACGACAAATGCCCTTGTGGAAGTGGCAAGAAATATAAGAAATGTTGCTTAGGAAAACAAGACATAAAAATGCAAAATTCCTACGGTAGCCAAAATCAACTCACAGTCAAATATAAGAAGCTATTTGATTTCAACTATGCCTTACGCCATGTTATAGGAGCCATTATAGATAAAGAATATCGCATTGATGACGATAAAAAAATGTTTACAGCATTTTGCGTTGGAAAGGCATATAAAACACAAGGTGCTATTTTATTACTTTGCCAACAGGGGTATGGTCAAGACGCTTCCATACTGCTACGTTCAATAGTAGACCTACTCATAACATTACTTTACATTCTAAAAGAGCCAACAAACGGGCGTATGCAACGTTATTTTGATTACGATTGGATACTTAGAAAGAAAATGTTTGATTATGGAAAAACTAAACCCGATATCCTACAACAACTTGAAGAAAGAAGTGTGCTGCAAAATACCCAAGACGACAGTATTGAAAAAATTGAAGAAATGGCTAAAAAGGCACAAGAACTACACAAGTATAGCAATAACAGGTGGTCGGAACAATCCGTTGCAGAAATGGCAGAGGAAGTCGGTAGAGTTGACCTGTATCGCACGGTTTATAAACTTCAATCACAGCTTATACACACCGCCCCAAGAACTATGAACGAATACGTAAAGCAAGAGGGTAACGGTTTCATAATTGAAGTTGGCCAGAACGAAAAATGGGTTGAAGAAACATTAGTGGCAACCTTTGATTGTATTTATAACCTTATTGGGGAGTTTGATAAATTGTTGCAATTAGGTTTCGCTAAAAGATTAGATGAAATTGCCCAAGATTATTTAAAAGTAGTCGGTGAAATAAACGAGGAAAAGAACAAATGAAAAAACCACCAAAAGGCGCTATTTTTGAAAAAATGCCAATGAGGAAATGTGATTTCTTAGAAAGTGCATTGCATAGATTAAATGATGATGTGGGCAGTTATTTTGAAATGTTAGAGGAATTCAATCAGAAGTCCGACAGGAAAGTTGGGTTTTGGGCAAGCCTGCGAATTATCATGCCCATTATAGAAGCTATATCGCATGTTGTAGGGGAAACACCACAAGAATTTATGGCAAAACACTTAAACATGGAAGTGCCTTACGTAACATGGGACTTATTTAGACACTCACTTATACATGGCGACTACATGCACCACGCTACCTACAATGGAAAAACAGTTGGGTGGGGAATAGCTTTTATTGGTGTTGGGCATGTTGTAGGCCAAGGACATATAGGAGTAGACCCAGTATACTTATACAAAAGTCTCAAAACCTATCTTGAGGAGGAAGTAAAGAAAAACGACCAAACCATCGTTGAAATAGAAATTGGAGTAATCTATCAAAATCCTAAGTCTGAAATTATTAACGATTTTCTAAAACTCTAATCACTTATTTACACTAGTTCTATTACCTATATGTGATTATTCAACAGCAAGATTTTTCCCGTATTCTGCACTAAAAGTGTTGTCCTTAATATAAGGTGCCCACTTAAAAATCCAATCAATAAGGGAGTTCCAATTATTCTCCACTATGTCCACCAATAAGAAAAGTAATAAATTAACCACGAAATGTATCGTGGTTTTTTTATGCTTATTTTTTAATTTGTAGCATTTTTAACGAAATTATCTATTAATAGTGCTGTCCAGCCCTCGGGGACGTAATTTCCTGTGGTTACTAAGGTTTCATATTCCTCCACGGTTGTCATCCAGCCTTCAACATTTTCGTCGCCCTTTATAGCTATTTTTACATTTGGTTCAACCTTTACAACACATACCAACCCCAAATGTACTTTGCCTACTTCATCTTTTTCATCTTTTATTACGCCAAGGATTTCAATATTTTGAGGTACTGCAACAGGTGTACCATTTAAAGTGAATTCCAGTTCTTCGTCTAGCTCTCTGGGCAATGAATCAATTGGGTTAGCGTCGTGGGGTTCGATATGTCCACCGACACCTGCAGACAGTTTATCTTTAAGTCGTTGTTCGCCAAAGTTTGGGCCATGATTTCTTTTATAAACGAAAAACTTGTCGGCTTGTGTTACTAATGCATAAAAAATTATTTGTTGCCATTCGGGTTTTGTTTCAACTCCGTCGTCACCTTTTCTTTCCATGTATTTTTGTTCTCGCTCTATTGTGGATAGGAGTTCTGTAATTTCTAAAGAGGGAAGTTTTATGCCTGCACTATATTTACCTTCAACTTTATTAAGTCTTGCCCAAAAGGGAAGTTTTTCTAATATATTTCTGGAAACTACGAGGCATTGTGACATGTTATAGATTGTACTATGTAAAAACTAAAGAACACACTCTAGTTTTTAGGAAAAAAAACTAGCAACGCACCTTAGTTTTTCAAGTAAAAACTAAGGCCCTTATAGGGCCCAGTTTCGAGTAAACTCTCTCTCTATTAAATTTTCGTCGCTCCCCTCACGAACTGTAAAGTCTATTTTGTTTCGGCAATTTTGTCCAGAACTTTTTGGCTACTTTTACCAGATTTTTATCTGTTGAACTTTTTCACAAGGTCTTTAGTATATAGGTTAACAATGTAGTAATACTACGGGTTGCATACGCGTATTGTGTTGCGGTTGTAACATTTAATCGGTTGTGGATAACCTATGGATAACTTACTAAATCTAATTTTTCCACCAAAATGTTTGTTTTGTAACCGAATTGGCGACATATTTTGCGATTATTGTTTAGCGGAATGTTTACTACTTAATCCACAATATTGTGTGGTTTGTGATCGAAAAGCTACAGACGGATATACCCATACAGATTGTAAGCGCGAATTACTTCCTTCTCAGTGTGTGTCGGTATATTTGTATTCAGGAAAAATTAGGGATTGCATAAAGTTTTCGAAATATGGTCCCAAACAATTTTCTGCAATGAAAAAATTAAGTACTGAAGCTACAGCTATTGCATACGAATGGGATTTTATAAACCTTGAAGGTTATACGTGTGTACCTATTCCTATATCTATTAGAAAAGAGGCTTATCGAGGATTTAATCAGGCGGAACTAATTGCAAAAACGCTAAGCTGGAAGTTTGGTTTGCGGTACGAAATATCTATTTTAAATAGGGTAAAGGATACAAGATCTCAATTTTCATTAAGTCGCAAAGAACGTTTTCAAAACCTTAATGCATCGTTTACATGTTTGGAGGAAAAAGTACGTGGCCGAAAATTTTTGTTGGTAGATGATGTTTGCACTACCGGCGCTACTTTTTTGGAGGCAGCAAAAACTTTGTATTTGGCAGGGGCACTAGATGTGAAATGTTTTTCTTTAAGCAAAAAGGTGCTTTAAATGCGGTTCAGTTATAGCGGGGTATTACTGTAAATGATAAAATAGCGGTGCTTTGGAGGGTTGGCAGAGTGGTAATGCAACGGTTTGCTAAGCCGCGACGGTTAATTGCCGTCCACAGGTTCGAATCCTGTACCCTCCGCCAAACGAAAGTGGCGGTGCAATTTTCGCCATGTAATTTGTCTTATTTAACTTAACTTTCTGCAGAAGCAAATTTAGAACGTACAAAGTTAACGCAATCTCTTTCCAAGTTTGGCTTATCTTCTCCAGTTATTAGTTTATCTGCAAATTTACTGCCATCGTCGGCCAAGTCTGAAAAAACTCCTAAGGCTATGCGTAATTCTTGTGGCGTATCTTTATCTTTTGCAATGTTTTTTGCCACGGATACTGCAACTTTTGTTCCGACTTTAATAGAAATTCTAAGTAATAGTCTCATTGTTTCGCTGTCATCTTCGTCTTCAGCAACAGCTTTTAGCGCATCTACTGAATCCATTTCACCTTCTGGTTGTTTTCCAGATCTTTGTTCTGCTTCGGCTGTCATTTTTTCCGAGAACTTGCGCGCGGTCTCTTGCTCGCTTGTGCTGAATTCGCTGGCTACATCCGCATTCTCGCTACTATTAAGCCATTCCTTTGTGTCATCTTTAATATCTTCTTCAATCCACGTGTCTTTAGGGTTTATAGCTTCAGCATTGGGTAGCGTTGACGTCTCAGCAGAGGCATCTTCCCACACTTCTTTGGGGTTTATAACATCTGCTTTTGGTGTAGTTTCCGGTGGCTTTATTCCAGTAAAATCTCGATTAACGCCATTTTCTATAGCTTTACCGAATTCAGGATTTATTTGAAGTTCGGCCATACCTTGTCCTCGCATAAGTGTGTGTAAGTCCCTTAATTTAGTAATATCTACGGGACCTTCTATTTTTCCGCCCAATTCTTGTGCCATTTCTCCCACAAATTTGGATGTGGTAGCAGTAGTTGTTAATCCAATTGCTCCAGGCCTTTGATGCATCATATTGTTTAATTCTTTTTGAAATTCTTTTTGGGCATCCTCGCGTGAAAGGTAGGAGCGTGTTGATAATTCTTCCAACTTTGCCATTTCAGTTTCATTTGGTGTAAATGGAATATCGTAGGGTTCGTTTTCTATACCTATTAGGCCTTTTAACTTGTCTGAAACACTACCTTCTTTTGTAAGTTCATTTGCATAATATTCCGAGGCTCTTTGCGCTGTTTTGTCTATATGTGTATCTAGCTTGTATTTTAACGAATTTGTTGCGCCTAAAAAATCTGCGCGAGCTTCAGTTGTAAGTACCGCTTGGTTGTTCGCAATCATTTCTGGAGTTGTTTGTTGGATGTCAATCATTAATGGCAATCCGGCACTCTCGATTTTTTGTAGGTCAAGCCCACCTGCTTCTATTAATCCTGCCTCTTTATCTAGCACAGCAGATTTGGAATATAATCCCATATATTCGGCAGAACCGGGTTTACCGTTTTCTACAAGATGTTCGGTGATTTTATCGGTGATCTCTGGTGTTTTAAGATCTTTTACGGCTTCCAATATTTCGGCATCTTTTTTAAATAGGTCTACACCTAGTTTTGTAGTCTGATCAGATTTCTCAAGTGCATTTCCTGCCGCTATTATTAAATCCGTTATTGCCATTGTTTTATTATAGGCGAAAATTCTTTATTTGTGTGATCTAGTCTTAAACCTTTTTTTATATCCCGATTGCACAACCACATGTTTATCAAAACTATTTTTTACTATTAACTTTTTTTCTTCACTAACTCCCGTTTGAAAATACTTAAATAGTCCAAGCCAATGTTCAAAACTTAAATCCAAAGGCTTAGCTTCTTTATTAAAGCCTAAATTTTGTGAAAGCCTGAAAAACTGCTCACCTGTAAAGATTTTATTTAAATTTTGTTTAAGAGTTAACTTACTTTGACCTGTGCCATAGACAATAAAGTTTTTATAATCCGCATATTCAAAATCAGACATTGTTTCTTCGGCGCGTTTTTGAATTTCAAGCATTTCAATATCTACGCGTGGTATTGGATAAAAGTCGCTTTTACTAAATTTGTGAAAGACACTGAGCTCAAACAATGGTTTTAATAACAAAGATTTCTGTGTTTCTCTTGGTTTTCCTAAGTAAATATCGGCGGCTTCGTTTTGCATTATTAAATATGCGGCTTCGGGAAAGCGTGTTTCAAAAAACAATTTGTTCATTATTCTGGACGTGAAGTTAAACGGAATATTCGAAAAAACTTTAAATTCGTTGGCGGGTAATTCCATGGTCAGAAAGTCGTTGTTAATCAGTTTTACGTTTGGGCATTCTCTTAGGTTAGTATTGAGTTGTTGAATCAGCACTGGATCAATTTCTACGGCAATAACATCTTTGCATTTTTTGGCCAATTCCTTTGTGATAATGCCTTTTCCCGCACCAATCTCAAGAACAGTGTCTGTACCATTAATAGCGGTTTGATTTAGAAGCTTCTGAACAAGCGTTTTATCGGTTATGAAGTTTTGGGAAACGGACATGTCATCCATGGCGCTATTTTAGCACTATTATCGGTGTATAATGCCTTCAGTTTTACAATCCCAATCTAACAAAAAGGAGGAGACTATGGAAGGTGGCGGAGGACCCAGATTACCCGGAGAGCCTTCACTTTACGGTGACGTATCGTGGGAAACTTTTCCCTGGTGGTTAAAGTGCGTGTGTGTAATAGGCTCGATCATTCTTCTCGTGGGCACTGTCGTAATGTTTTTTTATGCTGTAACACTGCAAGATTTGAAAAGCCGGAAGTATCGTAAACTAACACGACTTCCGGCTCCTTTTTTTGCACATTTTAAGCCCAAATTTTTGGCCAGCTTTCCCTTTACGAAAAAAAAATATATACTACAAATATGCAACTACCAAAACTAACTGACCTTGTAGGTATTACAAATCCTACGAAAACTGCACAGAAACTTGCTCAACACGTAGATACTGATAACCTCCCGCAGAAAGAAGTTTATTTTGCTTGGGAATCTACTCCAGCCATAGAACGTAAGGAAATGAACAAAAAGCTTGTCAGGACGTTAACAATAATTGGTGTTGTTGTGGCCTTATTACTAGTTATCATGCAGGAATTTTTAATGATTGTTGTTATCGCAAGTTTGATCTTTTTTGTTCAAGCAGTAACGCGATTTAATCCTGAAAAAATTAAATTTGAGCTTAGTAATCACGGACTTATGTACAACGATACAATGTATTATTGGCAACAGCTTAAGCATTTCTTTTTTACAACCACAAATGGCGTTGAGGTTTTAGCTGTAGATACTTACGCAGTCTTACCAGGACGGGTTTTTATTCCATTCTCTCCGGAAGACAAAGTAAAAATAAACGGTATTTTGAAGGATCATTTACACTTTTTGGAAGTTGCCCCACATACCGCTTTTGATACAGCATATACAAAGGTTATGGATAAGTTCGATTTTACTTCGAATACGGATACACCCGCCGAAGAACCTAAGCCTCAGGCCTAACTTATTAAAATGCCTTTGGTACTACCGTTTAAATGATATAATCTCCCTGTAAACTACTTGCACTCGTAGTTCAGAGGATAGAACGCAGCGTTGCGGACGCTGAGGTCGGGGGTTCGAGTCCCTCCGGGTGCACCAGTAATTCCTTAATTGCCCAAGTTGTTTCCGCACACCCGTTTTGCCTTAATTACAAAACCTATTTCCTAAACAAATTCAATAGCTGTATACTTTTTAAAAATCCTAACCCATGCAGAAAAGGAGAAGTATATGGGAAGTTATGAAGAAGAATTGGCGGAAACGCAATACGCGCAAGAGCTAGCTTGGCGCGAAATCCAACAAGAGTACTCTGGAAATCCACTTGCCGGAAAAGTTAAAAAAGTTTCGTTTGTGAGCACTTCTAACGGCAAGGGTCGCAAGAAACGTAAAAAGTATCGGGAAGTAGAATTGGTTGGCTATGCGGGACGTTTTCATACGTTAAAAGATCACCCTACAGGTAGGCTCGATCGTTTAGCAGAAGAAGTAATTTCGCAAGAGAGTGTGCCTTCAGATTCCACGCCCTACCGCTATTTTGTAGATTGTTTTCGCCAGTTAAATGTTTCACGTAGGGGATAGATAGTTTTTATAATTATTTATCCCCTAATATACTTTCAAATACATAAAAAAAACCTTAAACTAAACGTACATGAACCTGTTCGTAATGCTTAGCATTATTCTTGTTGTCGCAACTGCCCTTGCGGGGCTCATGCGATTGTTGAAGCAGCCAATTGTTATTGGTTATATACTCACTGGTCTACTTTTAGGTCCCCAAGCTTTTGGTTTGTTACGATCTACTGCTGAGGTGGCAATTTTCTCTCAAATGGGAATTGCAATTTTGTTGTTTATTGTTGGCTTGCACTTAAGTCCCCATGAAGTTAAAAGTTTAGGTAAAAATGTTTTCCTAATGGGAATTTTGCAGGTTGTTATAACAAGTGGCCTCGGATTTTTATTAGCAAGTTCTTTTGGTTTTTCCCCAGTAGAGGGAGTTTATTTTGGTTTGGCACTTTCGTTTAGTAGTACGATTGTTGTTTTAAAGTATCTGGCAGATAAGAAAGATTTGGAAAAGTTATACGGACGTATTGCGATTGGCGTTTTGTTATTCCAAGATATTGTTGCTGCATTTGCTTTAGTCTTTTCGTCGGCCTTTTCTAATGGTTATTTAGGCATAGCACCATTTTTGCTTTTACTTATCAAAAACATTTCACTAATCCTTGTGGTTTCGTTGCTTAGCTATTATGTTTTACCTTTGCTTAGTAGCTTTTTTGCACGATCCTCCGAATTTTTATTTATATTTTCTTTAGCTTGGGGATTTGGTTTGGCGTCACTCTTTGGCTATTTGGGTTTTTCTATAGAAATGGGTGCACTCATCGCTGGCGTGGCGCTTTCTACAACACCGTATTGCCAAGAAATAAGTTCCCGATTAAAACCTTTGCGTGACTTTTTTGTTGTTATATTTTTTATTGTCTTGGGATCACAAATAGATTTCGCAAGTTTTTCAAAAGTAATTAATCCGCTTATATTTACGATTATTTTTGTAGTTGTGGCGAAACCTTTTGTGCTTACACTCTTGGCGCAGTTGTTTGGCTATAATACTAAAACAGCCTTTTTATCGGGAGTTAGTTTATCGCAGACCTCTGAGTTTTCGTTAATACTTGTAATGCTGGGTGTTAAGGTTGGGCATGTTCGTGGCGATGTCTTGTCGCTGATCACGATGGTTGGTTTTATAAGTATTGCTTCGTCTACCTACTTAATTAAGTATTCCGAAAGAATATATCCAATCTTTTTGCCGTTTTTAAAAATATTTGGTCGCAGAGTACCTGTTGTTGAAACCATTGGTAAAACGGTTTACGACGTGGTTTTATTTGGCTGTAATAGATCAGGTTATGACTTTTTACATATGTTTAAGGAATTTGGCGACAAATTTTTGGCTGTCGACTTTGATCCGGACATTATTAAAGAACTTCAGAGTAACGGGTTTAATTGTGTTTACGGAGATGCCGAGGATGCTGAATTTTTGGAAGATATTGAAATTGGTCGTGCCAAAATAGTTATTTCAACGATTCCTGATTATGAAGCAAACAGCTTTTTGGTTAGCAAAATTCGTAACTTTAACCCAGACACCATAGTTATTTTAATTTCCTATAGCATTGATGACGCCATTTCCCTTTACGAGAATGGCGCTACTTACGTAATTTTGCCTCACTTTATTTCAGGGGAATTTGCCGCACGATTGACCTTGGAGTCTGGTTTTGATATTAATAAGCTGCACCAAAAGCGTGATGAACACATGATGTACTTAAAACAGCGAAGAGCTTTGGGTTATGCCCACCCGGTTTTGTTTCATCATTAAAATTTGGCGATAGGTTTTGTTAATAGTCTTTCGTGGGCCGTTAGCTCAGTTGGTAGAGCGCTGCATTCGCATTGCAGAGATCACCGGTTCGATTCCGGTACGGTCCACCAAGAAAAAAAATTTGCCTTTTTGGGCAAACGTTTTTTTTGACGACTGTGCAACGAAATAGAAACTACGAAGTGGGTTCGCTTTTGCGAAGCAAAATATGAGGAAGCGCAACGAACGAAGTGAGTGAGCAAGCTCTTATTCCGGTACGGTCCACCAGATATCTATTTACAATATATTCCACATTATTTCCTGATATTTACTGTCGAACACTCAGTTTTACTTTTAAGGATATTCTTGCTAGAATTTCGGTAGCTTATCAAACAGAGTGAGCGAAAGCTCCATTATCTAAAGAAAACCTCCGCAAGGGGGTTTTCTCGTTTAACGCTTTACTCTATCCTATAAAAATCTATAAAAGCATCATTCAGATAATAAAAATTAAAAGCTTCAATAAACTCTTCGTCAGTCACTTCTTCCTTTTGAAGTCGCGCATTTACAACCACATCTTGAGCTTGGGAAACGTTCATAATAAAGTTTAACTTTGGATCGGCATCTTCTTCTTCATCCGGGTCGAAAATTGCGCACAAAGTATCTTCCTTAAAAGGTTGTTTGTCTTCGCTATATATAGCATCATGCCATTCTAAATCTTCAATTTGTTTTAATATTTCAATTAGTTTTTGCATATCGCCATTATACATTTTGGCTATCATAAAAACATATGTAGTCTATAATTAACCAAGATATGCCCAATCTAATTTCAGACTCAGAAATATTATCAATTATCAGTAACTTTGATGCCTCAATAGCCGAATACGAAATTATTGATATGGAAAAATATCAGGGTTGGAGCTCTAAATATCTTTATTTGTTGGTTTCGGCAGACGACAATTTTATTTTAAAAGCAAAAACTGCGGATCAAATTGATGGTTATGATAATGAAGTTAAGGTTTGCAATGCTCTACTAGAAATAGGAATTCCGGGTCGCCGTCCGATTTTAACAAAAAGTGGTGGGATTTTTTATGAACAAAATGGACTCCATTGGTGTTTGATGACATACATTCCAGGAGCACCTTCACATGTTAACGAATACACGGAAAATACGGTAAGTTCATTGGCAGCACACATTGATCAATATGTAGTAGCCTCAACTTCTCAAAAAAAATTAAAAAATTTAGGTATCCGCCAAACGTCAAAGCAAGATGGTTTAAAAATATTGGGTCAATTTGTTTCCGAAAAATCTTTTCTTGAATCTGTAGGAGTTTTAAAAGGTTCAGATCTGGACACTTTATATCCGCTTATAAACGAAGGCTACGAAAAATTTCTTAAAAACCTACGTATTGAATCGATTTTGCACAACGATATGAATCCTCGAAATATTTTAATTGATCACAAATCAAAAAACGTTATTTCATTAATTGATTGGGATCATGTTGGTTATGGTAATCCCTTAAAAGACGTAAGCGATGCTGTGGCTATTTTCTATGACTTTTTGTCCTTGCAAGACGCTTTAAAGTACAAGAAATTGTTTTATAAAAGTTTTACATCTCCTTGGTTTACAGAAATAAATCCGATGGCCATAGAGTATGCTTTTTTATTTTATTTTACGGTTGCTAAGTGGCAAGCTGTATTGTTTTATCTGAACTTACTTCGTGAATATGACAACAAATATGGTGAGCGTGACAGGTTCATTTCAGAAATGAAACAGATTTATGCCAAGTGGAAAAGTGTTATTGTGGCTCTTTCTTCTGCTACAAATTGACGTTAATTCCCAAGATTTTCATAAGATATAAAGCCTGCTCCAAACTTACCTTACTTCCGCGCAACGCTAAAGGATCCACGCGCATTCCCTCAAAATTCGAACCGTCCCAAGTAACATCATAAAATTTTGTGTTTGAAAAATCGGCAGCGGTAAGCTCGCAATTTTCAAAAGTTACATTCATCAGCGAAGCGCCATCAAAAAAAGCTTGTGAAAGATTACATTTAATAAACGTTACATTTTTAAATTTAGTATGTTGAAATTGTGCATAATCGGCTTTGCATTCTTCAAACGTTACGTCTTTTATTACGGAATCGTTTAGTTCCCATCCTGTTAATTTTGCGGTTTTAAAATGAACTCCATTTAAGTAAGCATCGTTTGAACTCGTATTTGAAATTTGGCATTTCTCAAACTTGCAATTAATCAAACTCCACTTTTTAAGTTTGCTGTTATCTAGGATTACTTTATTTAAAACACAATCTTTAAAGGAGATATCTTCTTCGTGTGTTTGTTGTAGGTTGGAATCTTGAAATAATATTTCGTTATAAGCGGTTTCATTGGTTAAAGTGGACCCTGTAAATGCAGTTAAGTTTTTAGAAATGTTGGGTAATAGGGGAGAACTTTGTTTCTTCATAATATTGAAGAATACACCAAATTTAGCTGTATAATATAGATTATGAAAAAAGGAATAATTGCCCCAGTCATAATATTGCTTGGTTTACTTTTATTAATCGGTCTAGGAATTGGTTCATATTATTATTTCAAATCTCAGCAAATAAAACCTAGTACTCCTGTTGTTCAACAAAACCCTTCTAACACGGCTTCCCAAAATTTACAGGTTCCAGTAAAACAATCCACTTCCGATAAAAACACTACGGCTTATATAAACATTTATATGATTGATGTTAACAATATGCGGGGTAGTACAGATGTTATAGGTTGTGGAGATAGTGTCGTTGCAGCCAGTACAAGCAGTATTGTTACCAATGATGTCGAAGCCAATATAAAAATGGCCTTAAATGATTTGTTTTCTATAACAGATAGTGAATTTGGTAAAGGTGGTATGTACGATTCTTTGTATCAATCAAAGCTTGCAGTAGCTAGTGTTACTGTTACCGACGGTGTTGCCGTTGTTAAAATAACAGGTCAAAAGCTTTTAGGCGGCGAGTGTGACGACCTAAGATTTGTAGCTCAAATAGAAAGAACTGTAACGCAGTTTCCAGAAGTAAAAAGCTCGCAAATACTTGTAAATGATGGGCCTCTAAATACCTCGCTAAAGTAATATTAATTTATCCCATAATTGTTTAACGAGATAGCGTTAGTGCAGTGAAGCTGTTAAAATAGGGCTTGAAATCGGTATTTTCGTAACACTATGGAGGGATACCGAAGTGGTCATACCGGGCTGGTCTCGAAAACCATGCGTGGCGCAAGTCACCCGAGGGTTCGAATCCCTCTCCCTCCGCCATGGAATTTGGCCAACACTTTTGTGATGGACAAATTTTATAGTTGAAGTATGTGGGATGAGAAAGGCGTAGGCACGACGGTGCCGAGCCGGGGTCGACGGTCGCGCTAGCAAGCGAGAACCGGTGACCGAATCCCTCTCCCTCCGCCAATTTTTTTAAAATTGGTGGTGTGGCCAAAACGCCAACGCAACGAGCTTTCATGATAAAAGACTTTGCAAAAAAATACATCTTACCCACAATACTAATTGTCTATTTCTCGTTGTTTTTCATGCAAAAGATTAACTTTCAATATGCTGATCTTGGCAGGCATATAAAAAACGGAGAAAATATTGTACTCGGTAGCTGGAATCAAAAACTTGCGGTGCTTAGTACAAATTATTATTCATATACAGATCCAGCTTATAATTTTATAAATCATCACTGGCTTACCGGCGTAGTTTTTTTCTTAATTTACAAACTTGGTTCTTTTCCGGCGTTATCTATTTTTTATGCTGTTGTGAGTGGGATTTTCGTGTATATTCTTTTCCAATTTGGCCGCGAAAGATTAAAAACGCCTTTAGCTTTATTTTTGCTGATGTTACTTTTGCCGGTGATATCTTTGCGTACCGAAGTTCGTCCTGAGCTTTTTACCAATCTTTTTTTCGTCATTTACATATTTATGTTGAGTAAAGTTTCAAAAAAAATGGAGTGTTATCACTACGTTTTGTTTGGCGTTATGCAATTGTTTTGGGTTAATCTCCACAACTATTTTGTTTTTTCTTTTCTAATCGCGGGAGCGTTTGCGGTTGAGGCATATTTAAATAAAGATAAAGAAACTGCTAAAAAACTATTACTCTTGATTGGAATTTTGTTTGCTATTTCCTTTATAAATCCTAACGGTTACAAAACTTTAGTTGTCCCGTTAAATGTAGTTCGGGAAAGATATGCAATAAAGCCCGACGAAAATAATCCACTCAGGCTTAATAGTTTTGAAAATTGTCTTTTATTTGGATTTTTTGTTTCGGGAGTTTTGTCTTTTTTCTTAAAGTTTTTTTCTAAAAATAAGTTTAAAGATATTTCATACCAATTTTTATTGATAATATTTTCGTTGTTTTCCCTTGTAATGTCCCGAATGATCCCGCTTTTCGGTATTATCCTTTACTTCAACGTGGTTTTGTACATGGGAGCTTTGCCAAAAAAGCTAGGAGAATATGTTAAAAATACTGCACCGTTTTTGCTAGTGCTTTCTTTGTTGGTTATGCTTCCACTTAAGAAAGATTTTGGCATTGGCTTAATGCCAAACGTTGAGGATGCCGGACACTTTTACGTTGATAACAATATCCAAGGTCCCTTGTTTAACGACTACAATGTTGGTAGTTATCTAATTTACTACATAAGTGATTTCCAAAAAGTTTATACCGACAATCGTCCTGAGGCATATTCTTTGGAGTTTTATCGTGACAATTACTTGCCACTTATAGATGGAAATACAGCCAACTGGAATGCCCTCGATGCTAAATTTAAGTTTAACGTAATAGTAATTAATGCCGATACTTCCATGAAGAAGTTTGTTTTAACCAGATTGTTGGATACAAATTGGACTTTAGTTTTTGCAGATAACTACGCCTACATATTTTTGAAGAATAATGACCAAAACCGTGCGTTGATTGAAAAGTATAGGCAGCCCGCGGATAAAATTGCAGGTTTAGTTCAAGAGTACCAGGGTTTTGTGCTAAAATAGCGGTGTTGCACGTGCATGGAGAAGTCGCATAGTGGCCGAGTGCAGCGGTTTACTAAACCGCCATACCGCAAGGTATCGAGGGTTCGAATCCCTCCTTCTCCGCCAAAACCATTGACCCTACAGGTATACAGAATAATATTTAAGTATGCTTAAAAAATTAACAAAAAACATATTAGCGATATTGCCTTTAGCCTTAGTTGTAGTTCCAACGTTTGCTCAATGTACTGTTAACGGTGAAGACATCCCTTGCGATCAAATGTGGGCGCAAGCCGGTCCTATCTTTATCTTTGCTGGAATTATCGGACTTATTTGTTTTGCCTACGGAATCTTTTGGCTATGGATGTTTATTGACTGTTTAAAAAGAGATTTTAAAGATAAAGTTCTTTGGATAGTTTTGTTGCTTGTTGTGAATTTTCCTTGCGCGATACTTTACCTATTTATGGTTAAAAATAAAAAAATGCCTGTTGTAGCCACTCCAGTAGCTCCAGCAACACCAAGCATGCCCCAAACGCCGCAAGCCTAAAATAAACTATGAAATTAATCATCACTGCTGGTGGTCAAGGAACAAAACTTTGGCCATTAAGTAGAGAAAAATCTCCTAAGCAGTTTCAGCCGGTACTGCCCGGTAACGAAACTCCTTTTCAATACAATGTTAAGACATTGCTTCAAGCTTTTCCTGCGACGGATATTTATATTTCCACTAAAAAACAATATGTTGATATGGCGCGTGAACAATGTCCTCAAATACCACTCGATCAGTATTTCATAGAGCCGGACTTAAAAAAAGGTCGTGGCCCGGCGGAAGGTTATATCTTTGTAAAATTACTTGCTAAATTTCCTAATGAACCATTTATGTTGGTGCAGGTCGACGACTTACGCAAACCAGAATCTGCATTTTTGAGCATGATTATTGAAATGGAAAGAGTTGTTAAACGAGATAAGCTTTTTATTACCGGAGGCAACAAGCCAAGTTATCCGGTTTTAGGTGTGGATTATTTACAACTGGGTCCGCGTATAGAAACGTCTTCTTCAATGGAGCTTTTTAAAGTCGAAAAGTTTGTCGCACGTCTAAAAGATTATCAAAAAACAAAAGAACTAATTGAAAATAACCAAGTAGTTATTCACTGTAACCATATGTGTTGGTATCCGGAACTGATTATGGAGGATTACAAAAAATATGCGCCCGATTGGTACGACTGTTTAATGAAAATAAAAGAATCTTTTGGCACTTCCGAAGAAGAAAAAACTACAACTGAAATTTATTCTCAAATGCGTGAGGGAACCACCGAAGAAGTTACGCTGCATTCTATGGAAAGTGGTTACGCCGTTGCTTTGCCGTTTAAATGGCTAGACTTAGGAACGTGGGATTCTATCTTTGAAATATTTGGTGAAGAAGGTGAAAACTATGTTGATGGTGCCGCACTGGTTTTAGATTCAGAAAATAGTTTAATAAAAAATAATAACAAGGGTAAATTAATTGCGGTTTATGGCGTTAAAGACTTAGCTATAGTTGATACCAAAGATGTTTTGTTGGTTATGCCCCGAAGTAAGGCCGAAAAGTTAAAAGAAGTTTTGGATAGTATCAAGGCGGCAGGGGAAACTGAATTTTTGTAACCGTATTTTTCTTTGCTTATTGTCGTGCTACGTCTTCGGACCTTACGTATTTTCCGTCAGTTATTGTTACTTTAATTAATGTCGAATCTACGCGGGTATCTATGTAAACAAAATAGGTGTTTGGTGTTGGACCTGTTTCCACTTTTGTTACTACATTTCCGTTTGATGCTAATTGGCCCTTAACGCTATCTATTGCAATTTTGGCAATTTTTTCATTGTCCGCGCTTAATCCAAAAGTTTTTACACAGGCGCCTATTGCGGCATCATATTTTGTGCCTGTATTTATACTGCAACCACTTTTATCTGCGCCACTGCCAATAACATGGGAAAGTGCTATTTGGACTTGTTCTTTTTTTGTAAACCCTATATATCCCAAGGTGCCAAGTATACCCAAAGAAAGTACTGCTATAACAACAAATATGATTATAAATTTTTTCGTGAACATCTGTATTAAATTTAACAGTATGGTGGGTTTATATCAAGCACGGGCATTTTTCGTGATAAAATAGCTGGTGCACGGTTTACTCGTTCGTGGAGGGATCGCATAGTTGGTCTAGTGCGCAGTCCTGGAAAGACTGTATGGGTGAAAGCTCATCGCGGGTTCGAATCCCGCTCCCTCCGCCATGAAGAAATTTAAGGTCACCATTTTGGTGGCCGTAATTTTTTTATAGGTGGCACGGGATGAGAATAATCGGGGTCGAGAAACGTACAGAACCTTTGCGCGTTAGCGAAATAGGTGATGTAGTTTGGTGACCGAATCCCGCTCCCTCCGCCAAAAGCCCTGAAAAAATGCTAACATTAACCTATGCGCAAAATACTTGGTGTACTAGCTCTCGTAATAATTCAATGGATCATAATGATTGTTCTACTAGGACTTAAACTTCCGGATCTAATCATTTATTTGCTAAGTTATGCAAAATTTTCACACGCACTAGGTTTAGTCTCGTGCTTTATATTTTTTGTTGTCTTAACCGGCGCAATAGTGTATGGAATTAATCAAAACATATTAAAGATTGCCACAAGGTTACTATTAATTTCCGAACTTTTGTTTTTGACAACCGCTTTACTCGGCCTGTATCCGTTAGCTAAGGATTCAATCAAATCATTGTTATGTCCTGGCTGTAGTACCATTGAAACTACAGCAATAAGTTGTGGTGGTGATTGGAATTATCTAAATAGGTGTCCTCGTGGTATGCATTGTGCTTCGCTGAACGCAGGTCCGTATGCAGGTGGGTTTTGTGTTTCGGATTAGGGTTTAATGTTATAAAGAAAATTGCACACATCTTAAAGGATGCTAAGGTTTTCGCCTTTAGTGCTAGTTTTTTTTTATTAAAGCGGTTGAATAAATCGACACACTTCTCGGTAGCATAGCTGGTAGGTTTTTTCTGCAGCAGCAAAGAGATAATTAACGCCTTCTGCTCCCGCCATGGTGTATTTTTCTGTTCCTTTGTACACCACATTTTCCAGAATATTTCTTTCTTTGAAGATATACGTTTTTCCTATTTCTAAGTCTCGTGGTTCCATTTTCGTCTCCCATTTACCTTTCCCGACTCGTTTATTTTTAATAATTATCGACAGTATAAGCTTTCTTAGGAATTACGTCAAACGCTATGGGTCTTGGGGTTGCTCACTAAATACGCATAAACCTGCTAAAATGGGGAGCAGACTTATTTAAATATATCTATGAAAATGAACAAATACATAAAATCATTACTATTCAGTGCCACACTTTGGTATTTTGGCGAAGGAATGATGGGTCCTTTGTTGGCTTTTTTCGCTCAAAAAGTTGGTGGTAACTTGCTCGAGATTACTTGGGCATGGGCGAGCTTTTTAATTGTATCCGGAGTCTTTTACATTATCGTAGGGAAGTTTGTAGATTTAAAGGGTAACAAAGAATTGGTTATGGTTATAGGATATGGCTTAAATGCTGTATTCACTTTTTGTTATTTATTTGTGTCATCTCCTTGGCATTTAATTGCTGTTGAAGCAGGCTTAGGTTTTGCTACTGCTTTGGCAACTCCAACGTGGAATGCCTTATTCTCAAAATATACCGACAAGGATAATGACGGTTTTCAGTGGGGTATTTATGGTGGTTTAGAAAAAATTACCACTGCTGCCTCTATTTTAATTGGCGGAATTGTTGTAAATTATCTTTCCTTCAACTTATTATTTATAATAATGGGAACAATTCAGTTACTCGCGACAGTTGTTCAAATTCCGTTTTTGCTCGAGAAAAAAACTAAGTAATTAATATTTAGCGTTGTTTCAATCCGCCCCACTCAACTAATGTAAATCCGTTTCTAATCAATTTATTTAAGACTTGTGGTTCCGGCATAATTGTTGGCTTTGATGTTAAAGGCGTGTAGTCCATAAATATTCTAAAAGTTGTGTCAGGAGTTGGTGTTACATTCATTGGGAATAAAGTATTTAGTTGAGGTGTTTGCAAGAAACTGATTTTATAATATGGCGCATTCTTTGATAGCATCTCGGATATCCAGTAACTGGTGAAGTCGTTTTTTTCATTTTCGTTAAAGCCGATTTCGGTGAGTTTTGAGTTTATGAACTCGCTTAAATTATTTTTTTCAACAATCCAGCCTGCATTTGTAACCGGATATGTTTCGGAGTTTACGTTTCCTGCCCAATACAAATAAGGATAAGTGTTTTTTTCGCAGGCTGCTTTTGCATATTCAGCACCTTTGTTACTCGTATCTATTTTAGAACAGTCGGTGAGTTCTGGTTTGAGATTAACCAAAGATCCATTTGGATAAGCCATTACTTTCCACGAATCTGCATAAGTTGGTATGTCCGTTGTAAATTGAATTGGCGTTTGAAATTGTACGGTTACTTGTGTGGGCTTTGTTGGATATAAATAAACAACGGGTTTACCACAACCGCCGGGCAATTTAATATCGTACTCGCCAAGTGCAACCCAACGATTCCAATAATCTTTTACAAATAACAATGGATTCATACTTACATATTCGTCGAGATTTGGTTGCTTGATACCTTTATTTACGTCATCCCACTTAAATCCCATGGCATTATTGTAAAAACTGAATTTGTTATTGAACGCTAAAGTATAAAACGAGCTTTTTGTATCTTTTAAATGATACAAAGGCATACTAAATACAGTACCAACTTGCTCAAGATCAGTATCCGTAACATTAACCACACGGCTGTTCAATGTGAATGCACATGCATCGGGTACTGCAGATTCGTAATCGTTATAAAACTTAAGTCCGCTAGTACTATTTATTGTTGAGCCTTTAAATCCCATGTTTGGTAAATATACATACTCAGGTGATGTGGGATATGTTGATATTTTTTTAGCATCATAAAGTTTTACTTGCGCGTCGTAGTTTTTGGAATCGATTAAATACTGAGCTTGTCTAATATTGTAGGTTTTTATACCTAATGGCGTTGTTAACGCATATGTAACTGGCAAACCAACTGAATCTACAACGACAACTTCAGTATCACCCAGGAAATACTTTTGTTTTAGTTGAGCTTGCGCCTTGTCCGCAGCGCTCATTTGGTTGGCGTAGGTATTATTTGGTGTGTAAGGTTTAAAATAAATTGTTAAGTCTTTAAGTGGAGAAGTTAGTTTTTGATATGAAGAAAAATCTGTTGTTAATAGAGCTTTATCGGCTGATTCTATGGGTAGTTTTTCAAAATATAATGCAAAGTTTTTATCTAAATCTAGTTCTTTTGGTTGCTCTGTCTCAAAGGTTTTTGTTGCTGTGATTTTAGTTTTGTCCAAAACGTTGTAAGGGTTATTCCAGTCATCTTGTGGGTAGTTTACGGTGGCATTGTCAGGATCGTTTAAAATGTATGTTTGGAAATCTTTTGTAGCTAATATGTAAACGGATGGATCACCCGGTCCTTCTGCTGGTCTTATTGCTATAACACGAGTGTAATCCTTTAATTCTCCACGTGTGAATATTCCGGCATCGTAATAAATGAAATCACTTGATGTCAGACCATTTGCTTTATCTGAATCTGTTAATTTATATATTTGTAGATCTTGAATATGGCGGGTTAGTGTTCCTGTAAAAAGAGGTGTGTCTTGTGGTGCTACCGTAGGGTTTGGTGTATTTGTAACTTGTTCCTGACCATTTTTTTGATTGGAAGTTACCGAAAACCGTATGCCTTTAACACCAATATAATAGGCAGCTGCGCTAAACGCTGCGATCAAAACAATTACTCCGATCACAGTTATAGCCACTGGAAATTGTTTAACTTTTGGTGCCGGATTAACTACCGGTTGTTCTTCGTTAGGCATGTCTACTATTATTATAACCAAAACTGTGCTATATACAAACCAATGGACTCAATTTCACAAATCAAGCAGGTATTAAATATTGTTGATGTTGTCGGCAGCTATGTATCTTTAAAAAAGTCAGGACGTAACTACAAAGGCTTATGCCCATTTCATACCGATCACAACCCTTCTTTTATGGTTTCCCAAGAATTGCAGATTTACAAATGTTTTGTATGCAATGACGGTGGTGACATTTTTAAGTTTGTTCAAAAAATCGAAGGAATTGATTTTAGTACCGCTTTGGAACAGTTGGCTGAACGCGCCGGTGTTAAATTAGAAAAAACTGATTTTGACCCACTTACACAGACAAAAAAGAAAATTGTTTTAATTAACGAACTCACCGCAAAGTTTTATCACTACTTATTGGTTGAACACGCTTCAGGTAAAGTTGGTTTGGAATATTTAAAAAACCAACGTGGTTTAAAGGACGAAACTATAAAAGACTGGCAGCTTGGGTTTGCTCCGGATACTTTTGATACTTTAAAAAGGTTTTTGTTGAAACATGGTTACACCGAACAAGAATTACTTGAATCCGGTGTTATATCTCAATCTTATAACGGTACTATCGATAAGTTTCGCGGAAGAATAATATTTCCCTTTACGGGAATCGACGGGAAGATTTTAGGATTCAATGGTCGAACAATTTTTAATAAGGATCCAAAATATTTAAACACTGCGGAAACGCCTGTTTTCCATAAAAGTTCTTTTATATATGGTTTGGATAAAGCGCGTGTAAATATAAAAAAGGAAGGTGTGGTTTTGGTTGAAGGTCAGATGGATGTTATATCCGCCCATCAAGGTGGTATTTGTAATGTCGTAGCGGCTACCGGAACCGCGCTAACCGAAGGTCAACTTACTTTATTATCACGCTATACAACCGAAATAACTTTTTGCTTTGATTCAGACTCCGCGGGAAGTGCTGCTGTTTATCGTGCTGTAGATATGGCCGAAAAGATGAACTTCAATATTAAAGTTTCAATTATTCCAAAACCTTACAAAGATTTGGACGAATTAGTTAAAAACGATTTAGTTCACGCAAAAGATACTTTTAATAATGCCATGCCAGCTTACGATTTTTTCTTGTTGGATGCTCTAAAAAAGAACGATAAACATACCGCTTTAGGTAAAAAGGTGATAATAGACGAACTAACCCCATTATTTTCTAAGTTAAGTAATGTGGTTCTGCTTGAGCATTATGCCAAAAAAGTGGCTAACGAGTTGGACTTAGCCGAAGAAACCGTTCTTTCCTTGTTCAAAAAGACCACAACAACCCCTCCATCGTTTGAAAGTAGATCTGACGATAGATTTAAGGAAGAAGCCCATAATATTGCCAAAATAGACTATAAAACACATCCCGAAGGGTATCTAATTGCCTTGTTATTTAAGGCAAACATTGACATACAGCGGGATATTGCGTATAAACTACACGCAGAAGACTTTGAGAATTCTGTGCTTTTAAGCATATATAACTCTTACCTAGAGTATTTACAGAAGGATACAAAGTCGTTTAATATTAAGTCCGTAGAGAAAAGCCTTTCTGACGAAGAAAAAGAGTTAGTTGAAGAGTTGTACCTTTGGGATCTAGATGGTCGTTTTGACCTTGAGAATACAGAAAAACTGGCAAGTGAACTAGAAAGTACTTTAAAACGTATAAAGAAGGATGCAGCTAAAACTACCTTAAAGGAGTTAACCGAAAAAATTAAGCTCGCTGAGCTCGGTAATGACTTTGAACAAGTCGAAAAACTCTCTAAGAAGGTGGAAAGGCTGAAGAAATTGCTCATTTAAAGCGTTAAAAATACGCTTCCGCTTTTTAAAATTTAATATGTGGCTACGTCTACCTTGTTTTAGGCGCAACCAAAATAAGTATATATTTCCGAAAAATATAATATGCCAAGAAAATCTACAAAAACTGAGACAAAAGAAAAGGGTAAACTAAGTATCTCTGATACTTTGGTAACTAAGCTTGTTTCTAGAGGAAAAAAGCAAGGTTATTTAACTCTTAACGATATTTTGGAATTATTTCCTAATGCTGAGGAAGATTTAGAAACTCTCGATTTCTTATATGAGAAATTATTAGACGCCAGTGTTGACGTTTATGATGTTGAAACTGCTCAAGAAGCCGAAAAGTTAACAAAGTTTGAAGATATAGATTTATCGTCTATAAAACTGGACAAAACAGTTACTTCAGATCCGGTAAGAATGTATTTGAGAGAAATCGGAAACTACAACTTACTAACAGCCGTAGAAGAAGTTGATTTGGCTAAACGTGCTGAAAAAGGTGAAGTTGTTGCGCAAGAAACATTGGCTCGTGCAAACTTAAGACTTGTTGTTTCTATTGCTAAAAAATACATGGGTCGTGGTTTACAATTTTTGGATTTAATCCAAGAAGGTAACATTGGTTTGATGCGTGCCGTTGATAAATTTGACTGGCGCCGTGGTTTTAAATTTTCCACATACGCTACATGGTGGATTCGCCAAGCCATTACACGTGCAATAGCAGACCAAGCTAAAACAATCCGAATCCCAGTTCACATGGTAGAGACAATTAACAAGTACAAAAAGATTGAACGTGAGCTCGAACAAAAGTTTGAACGCACACCAACACCAGAAGAAGTTGCAAAAGTAATGGGTATTGAACCAGAAAAAGCCCACGAAATTGTAAAAATATCACAAGATACAACTTCACTTGAAACTCCGGTAGGAAAAGAAGAAGACACACGTCTTAAAGAATTTATTGAAGATGAAACCACATTGTCTCCATTTGAGGCAGCCAGTAGGGAATTATTAAAAGGTCATATTGATGAAGTCTTACAAACCTTAAATCCAAGAGAAAGAAAAGTTTTGGAACTAAGATTTGGTTTAAAAGATGGTAGATCAAGAACACTTGAGGAAGTAGGACGTGAGTTTGGAGTTACAAGAGAACGTATTAGACAAATCGAAGCTAAGGCTTTGAGAAAATTGCGCCATCCATCTAGAAGTAAACGTTTAAGAGATTACTTATAGGGTTTGGTTTTATCACGCGAGACGACAAAAAGACCGCCGGCGAAAGTCGGTGGTTTTTTTTATCCGCACTTATCGCGGGATGTTATAGTGTGGGATTTGCGGCGTTTGGTGCTAAATATATCGGTTTCAAATTCTTATATATGTAAACATTGGAAAGAGGTATTAAGTTTGGTGTTGGCAGTACAAAGCTTTTTACTTGCACAAAGTTGGCAGGGTTACCCAAAATATTTTCGAATGTATTCCATTTTTGAGTCCAGGTTGGATATTTTTTTACAACAGGAAGCCTTTTAAAGTTATCCATAGGTCGCGAAGATATTACAACGTAATCAAAATATCGCGGATCTAGCGGGGGAATTAATTGGGCGTTTTCACTTTCGTACACAACCATTTTAACTGTGTTACTGCCCGGCAATTTGCTAAATGGATCCAAACCTTCTTCTGTATAAACCAGTGTTGAAGGTTGTGAAGTTGATTTTGCAATTGTTATGTTTTGTTGTGCCCAAACGTACGCTGCTGATTTTGGAGTTTGTCGCTGGAACTCTGACAACAAAAGTGTTGGATAATATAAATAGACGCCAAGGCATACGCACAAAATGGCAGCTGCCAAAATTTTATTTGTTTTTTTGCAAAAAGAATAAATTCCTTGAGCACTGAAAACTATTAATATTGGCAATATAGGCAACAACCAGCGATCTACGCGACGAGATTGAATTGAATAAAAAACAAAATATATTAAGACATTAGAAATCAAAAAAATAGTAAAACTTTTATCTTTTGTTTCCTTGAATGTTTTGTACATGCCGTAAATGGAAAACAACAAAATCGGAGCTGTTAACATTGCATTTAAACCAAACACATATTTAAAATGCCCGTAATCTACTGAATCAAAAACCAAACCGCCTTCCTTAAATAACATTTGAAAAATTCTAAATGTAAAATCATCCGCAAAAATTATTGAAAACGGGTTTGTAACAATATAAGCGGCAAACGCAATGAAAGAAAAAACCACTAAATGTCGATATTCTTTTTTGGCCATAAAAACATAAAATATTAATGGTACCGATATAAGCGCTGTAATCTTGGTTCCTACCGCGAGACCAAAAAATATTCCCGCGAGAATTGTAAATAGGCGCGCCGAAGCAGGAATTACTGTCGTTTTTGCTGACAGTTCCCGTGACGAAAATTTATATAAAAATATAAAGCAACCTATTAATAACAAAGTTAAAAAAATGTCTTGGTTCAGGTAATGCGCGTGAACGATAAATTTCCAATTTAAACTTAGTAACACAAAAGAGATAAGTGCTATAAATTTATTCTTAAACATTAGATAGGCCAGCCACGTACCGCCTGCAACAACTAAAAAAGAAACTAGTGCATTTATTGAGCGCAGCCATACATATAAGTCAGCCTTTGAAAAAGCGAAATTTACAACGTTAGCACCTTTACTAAATAGCATCGTGGCGGCTGTAAAAAGGTACGCCGGGAATGTTCCGTAAACATAAGACACAGGAATTAATTTGTACCAATTTCCATTGCTAACAATATCTTTAAACGCGTATGTGTATTTTATTGCTGGCTCTGCTATCTCCGGTTCGTCCGCGTAAAAACTGTGGGGAAGTCCAAAATCAATGTGATAAAACCTTAAAAACAGCCCAACAATTCCCGCCAAAATAAAACCGCCGATTAATAACTTGTTAATGGTTTTTGTTGACATTACGTATAGTATACAATAGTCCTATTATGACAGAGTTTTCTACACCAATGATGCAACAATATACGGAACTTAAAAATAAGTATTCCGATTGTATTTTACTTTTTAGGCTTGGTGATTTTTACGAAATGTTTATGGACGACGCAAAGTTGGGCTCTGATATTCTAGATATCACTTTAACCAGTAGAGATCGCGGAAAAGATGGTCGCGTGCCGATGTGTGGTGTTCCGTTTCATGCACTGGACGCTTATTTGTTTAAGTTAGTTCGTGCGGGTTACAAAGTTGCAATTTGCGAGCAATTAACAGCTCCTATTAAAGGTGAAAAACTCGTTGAGCGCGATGTTGTGAGAATAGTAACTCCGGGAACAATTCTGGACGAATCTTCACTTGAAAAAAAAGAAAACAATTTTATTGTTGGTATAAATGTTTTTGGAGATATTGTTGGTGTTGCAGTTGCCGATGTATCTACCGGAGTTTTTGAAGTTTCACAATTTCCGTTGTCTCATATTTCCCAGGTTATTGTAAATGAATTGGCGAAATTCAACCCAACCGAATGTGTTTTGCCGGTAAATTTATATAATGACGCAGGTATTTTAAAAGGATTAAAGGTTCATAGAAACCTAAATATTTTTCCATTTATTGACTGGGAGAAGTTTTCAAATGATTCCAATAGTTTTTTAGTAAAACACTTTGGGGTTAAATCTCTGGATTCTTTTGGAATCGAAAAAATGCTTGTGGCACAAAAAGCTGCAGCTGGTTTACTAGGTTATTTAAAATATACACAAAAGGATAGGGTTTCACATATTAAAAAGATCTCGGTTTCTTCTGATATCGATCACTTATCTTTAGATCGTTCTACAATAATGAACCTTGAACTTTTTTCTACAATCCGTGAAGGTAACAAAAATGGTTCGGTCATTAACTTTTTGGATAATACACATACATCAATGGGTGGGCGGTTGCTTAGAAATTGGTTACTGAAGCCTTTAAATAACAAAGAATTATTGGAACAACGCTATGACGCCCTTGAGGTTTTAATAAAAGATTTCTCTTCACGGGAAACTTTAAAAAATATTCTTACCGAAATCTCTGACATCGAAAGAATAACTTCACGACTTGCCACAGGTATTGGCAGTCCTAAGGATGTTATGGGATTAAAAAGTTCTTTGGGAAAAACCGAAGAAATTTTGGAGGAGTTACAAAAGTTTGACGATGTTTTATTACAAAATTTACAAAAGTCTATTTCAAAAGAATGTTTAAATTTGTCAAAATATATTTCAACTGTTTTAGTTGAAGATCCCCCATTTGATCCCAAGTCCGGAAATTTAGTAAATGCAGGTGTAGATAAAGAAATAGATAATTTAAAAGCCAAAATAAAAAGCAGCAAAGACTTTATTGCCACATTAGAAATCCAAGAAAAAAATAGAACAGGAATTAATTCCTTAAAAGTTAAGTTTAACCAGGTTTTTGGTTACTATATTGAAATAAGTAAATCCAATTTGCATTTGGCGCCAAAGGATTACATTCGTAAACAAACACTCGTAAACGCCGAACGTTTTATTACACCAGATTTAAAAGTGCATGAAGAAATAATATTAACTGCAGAGGAAACAATGAAAGAAATGGAGTATAAAAAATTTCTAGAAGTTGTTTCCTATATTTTGGATTTCACGCGGGAAATTCAAGTTACCGCACATGCCGTTGCCGAACTGGATTGTTTGATAAATTTCTCGGAGATTTCTCTTAACGGGAATTATGTTAGACCGGAAATAATCGATACCGGTGAAATAAAAATAGTTAATGGTAAGCATCCAGTAGTTGAAAAAAACGTTGAATCGGGAACTTACATACCCAACGACACTTACTTAAATTCTACAGATCATCAGTTGTTAATAATTACTGGACCAAATATGGCAGGAAAGTCAGTTTATATTAGGCAGGTTGCCTTGTTGGTTTTGTTAGCTCAAATGGGTTGTTTTATACCGGCGACTTCTGCGCAAATAAGTTTAGTAGATAAAATATTCGTTAGAAGTGGTGCCTCCGATGTTATAACCATGGGATTATCTACGTTTATGGTTGAAATGATTGAGACCGCAAATATTTTAAACAACGCTACAAGTGAAAGTTTAATAGTTATGGACGAAATAGGGCGCGGAACAAGTACGTATGATGGTATAAGTATTGCCTGGTCAGTCGCTGAACATTTGGTTAATAACGGAAAAATAAGCCCAAAAACTTTATTTGCTACGCATTATCACGAGCTTCAGGATTTAGAAGAAGAGTATCCTGATAAAATAAAAAATTACCAAGTAGCTGTTGAAGAAAACGAAGGCGATCCCGTATTTTTACATAAAGTAAAACCCGGGGCAGCGGCACACAGTTTCGGAATTGCCGTAGCAAAACTTGCTGGTGTTCCGCCGGAAGTTTGTGCAAGAGCTACAAAAATATTATCCGAACTTCAAGAGCGTTCTCATCTGGTAGCCCAAGAAAATGAAACTTCTAAAAAATCAGAAGCGCCAAAGGTATCCTCAGAAATCGTACAACTCTTAAACTCCTTAGACATTACAAATACCACACCTATCGAAGCTCTAAATATATTGGATGGACTTAAAAGGAAAATAAATGTCTAAAATAATTCAGCTTGGTGCAGATGTGATTCCAAAAATAGCCGCTGGGGAAGTTATTGAAAACCCCGCTTCAGTTATAAAAGAATTAATTGAAAACTCGCTGGATGCTTCTGCGCAATCTATTTTTATTGATATAGAAAATTTCGGTTTTAGAAAAATTAAGGTTATTGATGACGGAGAAGGCATGGATAAAGAGGATTTACTAAAATGTTTTGACATTCACAGCACCAGCAAAATATCTTCTATAGATGATTTAAGCTCAATAAAATCTTTTGGGTTTAGAGGCGAAGCTTTATCAAGTATATCCGCGGTATCCAATGTAAAAATAAAAAGTAAAACTCAGGTGTCTGATTTTGGATATTCCATAGAGATTGAAGACAATAAACTTAAAAATGTAGAACCAATTGGTATTTATCAAGGAACTGTTGTTGAGGTCGATTCAATTTTTTCTAAAATTCCCGCGAGAAAAAAGTTTTTAAAAAACCCACAAACTGAATATCGTAATATTTTAAAATTACTTACTAATTACATTTTAGGTCATCCGCATGTGTCTTTTAGATTTTCTCATGACGGAAATTTGATATTAAATTTCACTTCAAAACACACTTTGGATTATAGAATTACGCAATTGTTAGGCCAGGATTTTTTCTCAAGCCTTTTGTCTGTAACCGCTGAAAATGAATACATAAAACTAGATGGCTATATAACTAAACCCCATGCTTCTTCCTTTAACAAAGACACTCAGTTTTTATATGTAAATGGTCGCGCTGTTACGAACAACACTGTTTCAGGTGCTGTAAAAGATGCTTACGGGAAAATGATAGATGCCAAATCTTTTCCAGGATTTTTGCTAAACATTAATCTTGGCCATGATCTTGTTGATGTTAACGTACACCCTCGAAAAGAAACGGTATCTTTTTGGAACGACTCCAGCGTTTACGATTTTGTTCTTGAAAGTATAAAAAAAGTTTTGGAATCAAACGATCTTACATATGTGCAAGGTTACGATACTGATATTTTGGAAGCTAGTAAAAAGGCGGCACCTTTTCAATATCAAACGCTTAAAGATTCTTTTACATCATGGCGTCCCGAAGAATCCCAACGAGAGAACACAGAACAATCTATTTTCCAAATAAATAAAACCTATATTGCCACGCCAACAAAAGAAGGTTTGGTTTTAATAGATCAGCACGCCGCTCACGAAAGTATTTTGTACACTCAGTATATAAAGGCGTACGAAAGTAATTTCGACAGAAGTGAAAAATACATTCCTGAATCACCAGTTTTTGTCGATCTCACCGTGATGCAAATGGAAACGTATAAAGAGAATTTTCAAACTATTTTGGATTTAGGTTTTGATATCGATGTTTTTGGGAGCACTTCTTTAAAAGTTATTTCATACCCGCAAATATTGTGTGATCACAACATAAAGGTTTTATTAGCCGAAGTTTTAAGTGACCTTGAATCAGGTAAAAAAATAAAAGATGTTGATTTTAAAACTAAACAAACAATAGCTTTCTTATCTTGTAGAAGTGCCGTTAAGGCGGGGGATTACTTAACATATGCAGAGCAAAAAAATATCGTAAAAAAGTTAGACGATACTCCCGATACCTACACTTGTCCGCACGGTCGTCCTGTAAAAATCATAATAAAAGGTTCGGAGTTGGCACGCATGTTTAAGCGCATAAAATAGTTATATACTTTATATATATATGAAAAAAGATCAACCACTAGAACAATTAGAACAACCCGCTACAGCTGAAATTAATATGTTACCTCAGAAACCTATAAAGGAACACAAAAAAAGCGGTGGTTTTATTTCTTTTATGGTTTGGTTTTTTTGCTTTTTGTTACTAGTTGGCGCGGCTGGTGGTACTTTCTACTTTTATCTTGAAACCACAAAAAATAATCCTAACGATATTTCAAAGAATCCCTCTGTTACACCAACTCCTACTGAAATTACGCCAACAGTTTTGCCTCCGCCAACTGTAGCTTCTCTGATTGGAATTTGGCAAGCCGGACCAACTTTAGAGTCGGGTTGGAACGAACGTTATCAATTTTATAAATCAGGTAAATATCGCCATATGGCTTCGAGTGTTAACTGCGCTGAACGTAACAAAGAAGACGCCGGTTTTTGGATGCTTTCAAATGGAAAACTAACTTTGGTTCCTATTATTGATACGCGTTTAGTTGGTGGAAGTGAAGCAACGGCTACGGGTTCTTGCTCCTCTGCAGTTATGATTAAGGGTGGATCGTTAGCTGTGTTTCGCGCTGATTATAATCCACTAAACTTTGATTTAGTTACGGTTTCCCTTGCCGATCCAATTACGGACGAGTCCACAAGTTCAACAAGTTCACAAAGTTCTTTAAATTCACATGACAGCGTTAAATTTTCCAGTGATTATTTTTGGAAATACTTTTCTGATAGCCCAAATCTTTATAACACCAAAAAATCTGCCGCTGATTACGAAGAGCCTGTATTTTCTCGCTATTTAAAAGATGACATTTTTTATACCTACAAAGGTACATGGAAACGCACGGATCCGGCCCAATCAGATTTTGAGTTAATGCTAAATACCGACGGAGCCTATGTTTATGGAGGTTATTGTGTAAAAAGCTTGAACGTTGATACTCAAGAATGTGTTTACGATTATTCACTTGATCTTGGCGTTGGTATTGTTGGTTTCATTCACGATGGGGAAGCATACATGCACTATAAAACTTTAAATGGAAGTACTGGCGAGGCGATAATGTCTTACGATACAACCACACGCTCTATGACTTGGCGAGTTAACGAGGGAAATGATTCTAGTGTTGTTCCTGCGGTTGCAGTTTTAACGTTTGTTAAGTAATTTTTATTGTTTGTGAAAAGAGAAAAGGCACCTTATGTTTTTTCATAGGGTGCCTTTTGTGTTACTTTGACTGGACTTTCGTTGCCATGAGCAAATTTAACTTCATGCGAAAGTCACTTTCATACCCCATACGCACTCTGAAATCTTTGAAGCCCTGCGTTACACATACTTTTCCATCGCAGTTATATGTGGCCTCAGAAATTTTGTAGACGATATTTGCTTGACGTGCTGCTTCGGCCATCATTAAGATATCGCCATTTGTAAATATACCCAAATCGCTCGTGCAATCATCGTCAAGATCCAGCATTGGATCCGTTCTGAAAATATCTGGGCATTTTTTCAATAAATCCTCTGCCACGCGCGTTGGGTCAGGCATCAGGTTTTCCAGCGCCGGAGTTGCTGTTGTGGCTGTAGGTGTAAACGTTACAGTTGCTGTGCAGGCCGAGGCAATGCACAGTACAAAAATGACACCCAAAACAACAGTCAAAAACACTTCGTTTCTGTTTTTCATCTCTTCCTCTTTTCCTTTTTGGTATCTTTCCTATTTGATACTGTCATTTTAACCTAAATCGCTTGTTCGGTCAACCTATAGCACGCTCGGCAACCCCAAAAAAAGAGCCTCCCAAATAACAACTTGAGAAGCTCTGACGTACCAAATTCCTTCATCATGTCTGGACAAGCCTGAAATATATTTCGGCCACAAGAGTGTAAATTAGATACAGGAAAAATATCACAATCAACGTAGTTCTTACCATTGATAGGATACTTATTTCATTGCCAATTTCCCACAGCTTGACCTTGTATTTTCCCAGCGGTCCTTTTAAAATTTCAAAAAGTGCCTGGCCACCATCAAGCAAAGGTATCGGGAATAGATTAATCCCTGCGACACCCAGGCTGATTATCCCAATTAGTCCCAATGTCTGTGCCGGGGAACTAACTAGTAAATTGGCCAAGTGCATGGTGGCGGAGATATTGTTCATGTCTTTGGTTAAGAGCAATATCGAAGGTTTGGCCATGATCATAAATGGTATGGCTATGGGGAGTTGTGCGCTCGTCACTGCCGCAACTTCAATTCCCACCCCAGAAAAAACCAGGAATATGAATCCCATTATGGCCGAAGCAAAAGGTCCAGCTAAGATGATGATCAGTTTTTTGTATAACTGCAGATTCTTCACATCTTTCGAATTTTGCTCTACATATCCAACCACAGGCAGGATGCCAAATTCAAATGTGGTGCCAATATATTTGAAACTTAAAACTTTTATGGCACCAATACCAAACTTGCTGATTCTTACCTTTAAAAGTCTTGAGGCTGTAAAGTGTCCAAGCTCGTGTCCCAGGATTAAAACGTAAACAGCGACAACATATATACCAAGTCCGAGTAACATTTTCGTCTCCTTTTTTTGACTATCGGTTTGTGATTATTTTTAGTATTGTACTATATCGTGGTGTTTGGGTAAACTATGGGGTCTTTATCGTGCTATATCGCACTTGAAGAAAGTTTCGTGTAATTCCAAAATCCGTTGTCTTAGAACTTAGCCTTAGTGTAGACTATTATAAGTAACTACCTACATATATTATGGCATCTACCTATAACCTTAAAAAACAAATTGATTTGCCAACATGGGAATGGTTGAGATTTGCTCCTGCGGCTGCATCAGCTACATCCACTATGTGTGGTGGTGAGGGAAGAAACGATCGTTATTTATATTATTTAAACAGTACTTTTTGGAGATACGATACATGGGCGGATGGTTGGCAACAATTAGCATCACCTAATACCGCCGCAGTTACAACAGTAAGTTTAAGGTACTCCACTTATGAAGGTTTTCGTGGAAACGTTTTGGGTTCTACATCTACATCATTAACAATAGCGGGCTTACGCAAAGATTTACTAAACGATTATTACATTAGAATTACTGCAGGTGCAGGTTCTGGGCAGAGGCGACAAATACTTTCTACAGCCGACGCAGTAATTATGGAGCATGGAGTTGCCACTGCAACAACAAATGCAAACCAAATTCAGGATACCACCAAAAAATGGACAATTAATCAGCATATTGGGCATCAAGTACGCGTTGTATTTGGTACAGGTTTATCTCAGCTACGAAAAGTTTTATATAACGATGCAAATACTTTATATTTTTACGATATAAACTATCAACAGTTAGAGCCTTGGAATAATAATCCGTTTTCAGCAGTTGCTCCTTATGCCATACCTGCCTCAACGGCCGGTGCGCAATCTCATTACTATATTGAATCTTCGGATATAACTGTAGATACTTGGGATACCCTTCCTGATGCAACTTCCAGTTTCGTAATTGAAAGTGGAGCAATTTGGATGCTCTCTGCTGTGGCTACGGCACCATGGTCTTCATTACAATATTACGATGTGTTAAATGATAACTGGGTTACAAAAACAGCCTTAGGCGGCATGTTAGCTGCTGCCTTGGGTACAGACTTTTCTCTCGAGGCAATAGGAGAGCGTGGAGGAACGTTTCTTACTGGGGCATCGTCAACCGATGGTACGCTTCGTACATTAATAGATAGTTCAAAATCAAAGGCTATCGATAGATGGGCAGGGTATCAATTACGCCTGACTGACGGAACCGGAGATGGTCAAAGACGTCGTATCGTCGGAAATAATGCTACAACTTACACAATAGAACGTAATTGGGACATAGTCCCAAATAACACCACGACTTATTCTATATATGGCGAAACAGAAAAAATGTACGTGGTCGGCAATGGCGCTTCCACAATGTTCCAATATCAAATAGAACCAGACGTTTGGACTAATGGCCCATATTACGACTATGGGCAAACTATTAACATGAGTTGTAAGTATGGAGGTCAAGAACCTTATGCAATAAACACTGCGGTCAGATCTACTGGTGGTATTTCTTCAGTAGATGTTGTACCAACTTTTGGTGGAACTAACTACGTTGTTGGAGATATATTAACAGTAAGTGTAGGTAGTAATGGTGCCGTACGTGTGGATAACGTTACTCCCGGTGGAGTTGTATCTGCGATTTCTATTTATAGAGCAGGTTCCGGATATTCAACTGGAACAGGAATCGGTACGTCAGCCGGTTCTGGATCTGGTTGTACCATTAAAATCATAACTACATCTGTAGTTGCGCGTGTTACCTTGGTTCAAAATCACAACTTTGCTATGGGGGATGCTATAACAATTGCTGGTTGTACTGAAGCCGCGTGGAATACTGCTTATACTGTATTGGCAACGAATGCAATTAACGCGTTTGATATTGTTATTAGTGCAACGGCTGATGCTGCAGCCTCAAATTCTCAGTCAGTAAGTGTCATGGTTGATGCTAGTAAAACTTGGACGCCTCATGAACACATTGGACGAATTGTTGAAATAAATGTTGCGGGTACAGCACCTACTTCGCAGTTAAGAAGAATCACAGATAATACTGCTACAACGTTAACTCTTCAATCTAATATTACTCAGGCTTCAAACGGTACATCTCGTTACACCATAGAAGATCCCGAAGGATTTGGACGAGACGAACAATGGAAAGCCCCGGCACTTCAGGGGCATGGTTATGCAACAGGAGGTTCGGATGTATCTCTGGCAGACACCACTAAAACATGGTATGCAAATCAATGGCTTGGCTATAAATTTAGAATTATTGCAGGTACGGGTGTTGGAAGTGAGATAACTATTACTTCAAACACATTTAATACATTATCGTATGCGTCACAATCATTTACACCGGATGCTACAACAAAATATATATTAATGGATACCTTTGGATTGCTCACAGGTGCAACTAACACTACAAATGCAACATTAACTGATTCCACGAAAAATTGGACGGCTAACCAATGGTCAGGTAAACGTGTACGTTTAACGTCGGGGGCAGGCACTGGTCAAGAAGGACTAATAACTGGAAATACCAATAATACCTTAACTATTTCTGGTGTATTCGGCACAGCAGCTGGAACGGATACAACCTTTACAATTTTAGGTGTTCCACCAAAAGGTGCTGGTATTTCATTATCGTGGATTTATGGTGGAAGTGATACTACAAAGAATGGAAGATATTTATGGTGTAGTAGAGGTGGTGGTTCCAACGCATTTGATAGATATGACGTAACTACTACAATGTGGGATTATACTGTATTTATCACTCCACAAACCGAAGTATTAACTACAGGCGCTATGTTTGCTTACGATGGTTATGACACGCTATATTTCACTGCAGCATTGGCTACTAATCCTAGAATTTATGCTTTAAACGTAAATAAGCTAGTGGTAAATGGAGGAAGTACGATACCTTATGGTAATGGTGCGGCTACTTTGGGAAATCGTATGGAAGTAATTTCAACTACTGATGGCGCTAAGTATTTATATATAATGCGCCAGTCAGGTCAGGAATGGTTTAGAACCTTATTGTTTTGGTAAAAAATAAGCCACCTTTAATAAAAATAAAAGTGGCTTTTGTGTAGTCGTCTGGCGTTTGTGGACTACAGATGTAGCAATTGATCAATTTTAACGAACTTAAGCAAATCTCCCTTTTTAATCCCGCGAGCTTCGTTGTTCTCGAGAGATCTTACTGTGTACGCTCTAGCCCTGGCAATTTGGCCTTCGCGCGCGCTATCTCCAAAAGTTATTTCTGCTTCAAGAAACTCTTGGTCCAAATCGCGTTTTTTGTCCGGCCTTAAGGACACACAGACATGGTCACCTTGAACAAAAGCTGGAGCGCTGTCTATTTGGGCTTTTCGCTCAGCGAGGTCTTGCAGTTTTTTTTCTGCCATTAACTATCTCCTTTTTTTCAGATTTAGGCGCTAGTGTACATATAACTTGCCTTAGCGTCAACTTGTAGCAAAAAAATAAGCATCCGTATGGTTTTGATTCCATAGGGATGCTTAAGCATTGCCGAAGTTTCTTAATTTTCGGGTTGCGTTTCAGGTGCTTTGTTGCCCAGTTTGCCTGTAAGCCAATGATAGTAATACTTATGGGGATCACCACTGAGCTGCGCAAGTGATACCTTAGTCGAATCGTCCAGGATCTTCACCGTTTTAACGCTATCGTAAAGCACAGGTGCAAATTTGGGTGCGTGATCGATTTTTACCTTGAAAATTTTCCCGGTTTCACCTTCACGAAATAACATGAATCTTCTATTGTTTGTTTCTCCGAGAAAAACGTAGGCTGTCCCCAGAAGGCCGCTATCCAAACGAAACACGTTTCCGTTTATCGTTTTTGCTTCACAAGGCACCATTGCACGCACTAAAATATTTGGTGTTAAGTTACCTAAAGTCACTATTCGCATTGCAACTCTCCCTTTATAGTTAAGACTTGATGATTATTAATGTGGAGTATACCAAGTTAATCACGACTAATCAAACCTATAGCAGTGTTAGAGGGATTTTATAGCGCCTTTGCAGTTCCGTCTTGTGCGTTTCTAAAGTAATCCCATTCATCATATTTTTTGTCGTGAATAACACAAACGCCAGCTTGGCCTTCCGGTTTCTCTATTATTTCTGTGGATCCGCCCATACAAACACAAAAAGATGCTGCAGGGTTGGTCATACAGGCCTGTCCATTGTTACACTTAACATGAGTTACTGCATATTGGCAGTCAGCGTATGATTTTGCTTTTTGGTTAATTATTGTTGCGTCCGGTTTAATTGGAATGTTGGGTTTTCCCTGAAGATAGGTTTTTAAAACTACCAAACCTGTAACACTTACTATACTAAAGAATAATCCTGCCAACATAATTGCGGGCATTTTGTCTGGTTTTTTAGTTTGTTTGGACATATATAAATATTATCACGCCGTTGTAAAAAATAACCCTCTTCGTTTGTTTTACGTAGAGGGTTTGTTCTAACTTTATCGCCGGTGTTGGTTTATTCGTTGGCAAACCAAAGATACCGGGCCATTAGTTCGTTGGTATCTTCCATGCGAATTTCCAGATACCAAAGTTTTGCAAACGAGGTTTTGAACCACTGCCGCACGCTTCCATCGAGTTCAGGGTTTGGTTCAGTGTGGTCAATGTTTGGGAATACCCCAGTATTTCTTTTTGATTCCTGCCAGTTAATTAATCTTTCTGGTTTCCACGTGGAACCTGGGCGTTTTGTTTGCACAAAAGAGTCTAATGTTTCTTCGTCGTTTAACATACAATCCTCCATCCATATTTATTTTGATTGTGAAGATATTAGCTTAACCCTATGTTTCTGTCAACCTATAGTCGATACTGACGCAGTTCCTCTGCATTTTTCCAACTCTTTTTTCAATTCCACCATTTTCATTTCCCGGTCGACCATCAGCTTGTTTACAGATCTTAGCTCCTCGTTCATTTTTTCCATTTCTTCTTGGGCATGTTTACTTTCGGTTTGATCAATCATTACTGTTAAAAAGTAAGATTTCCCTTGATTTTCAATGATTTCGCCGGAGAACAAGCCTTCAATAATTGCTCCTGTTTTTGTTTTTATTTGTAGAGGGATATCGTGGATATTTCCTCTATTTTTCAATTCCTCTGACACATTTTTTTGTTCGCTCTCATTCATAAAAAGATGTAGATCGTGGGATGTCTTACCAATGACTTCGTCTTTTGCATAACCGATTTTTGTTAGGAATGCTTCGTTTACGTCTGTAAACTTTTGGTCAGGTAACGAACTGATTGCCATTAACGACGGATTATTATTAAATATTTTATTAAACTTTTCTAATAGCTCCTGCTCTTCGCCCAAATCTTTTGATACGGCAAACACACAATTTTGACCATTCCACTTTCCAAACCATACTTGTGTTTCAGCAGGTATCAAAGATCCGTCTTTTCTTTCCAAGGGTAAAGGACATGTTTTTGTTTTACCTGTTAACATGTCGCCAAATATTCGCTCGGCTTCTTTTCTTTTATTCTTTGGATTTAGTTCTAAAACATGCATTTGTTTAATCTCTTTTTCCGAATAGCCGAGTTTCTTAGTTAAGGAACTATTTGTGTAAAGTATTTTTCCATCTTTACTGGCCACAATGATACTATCGTCAATCGATTCAAAAAATGTTCTGTAGTTTCTTTCGTTTTCTATTGTTTGCATGTTGCTGGTAGATACTCTGTAAAAAGCAAAAAGTAATCCAATAAAGCCGAAGGCTATTACCCCAGCTTGCGCTGTACTTGCAACAGCTACATCGTTCCAATCACTTGCGGGGTAGTCTAAACCGAAAACGCCGATAACCTTATTTGTTGTAGGATCCTCTATAGGTACTAATACGCTTACCCATGTTCCCCAGCGATCTGCTGCAGGTTTTGTAACAATAGCTTGTCTTGTTGTAAAAGGTAGTACGTCCTCAGCATCTGCTTCGGGATATTCTTGTCCTGGTGGTGAGTAATCGGAAGAACTTACAGATTCAGAATCGGCGGCAAAATATATTTTACCTGCTCTTTGTGCATAGATGTATGCAAAACGAATTTTGGTATTTATGTTTTTAATAGCCATTAAGCTGGATTTAATATATTGATATTCCTTTTTATCTGTGTCTGAAGATTCTATAGTAAGTTGGTTTAGAGCATCCTCTGAAAGTGTTGCCGCTGCTATTCTACCTGTGGTCAATGCTTGATCAGAAGTGGTTTTTATACTCGTATCCCAAGTATATTTCATGTATAACCCGCTCAATGTTAATAATATAAGTGTTACAAAAGCTAATATGATTTTTTTATTTTTTTCGAAGATATTTGCCATGTATAAATGGTATCACTTATAGGTCTTTTTGTTTAGAAAAAAAACCTCGTACGTATGTTGGGCGGTACAAGGTTTAGGTTATGTTTATGTGTGATCCAAAGCGCAGTTTCCAGCGTTTGTTTCGTACAAACTCGGATAACTCTAGTTTCGCGTTTTGGCGAGCTTCAGGAGAATTTGTATAAAATCTAAGTTCCTGATTTGTACTTTTTTGAGTTGTTTTTACAAGCACACAATTTTGTTCGTCGATTATTTTTACAGTCCAAATAGAACCGCTCGCTTCAGCTGAGTTAATTAAAACCCCGATTGAAATTTTTGAAACAGTTTCGCATTTTTCAAGAAAGCCAACAACTTCTCCTGAAAGTTCTGTAACTGTTGTATGCGAGGAAGTTATTTTTCCTCCTTGTTTATGGGTCATCTTTGTTCTCCTTTTTTCATTTTGTATATATTACCTAACTTAAGTCTACTTTCAAAAAAATGGATTTGAGTTAGGGGGCAAGCAGTAATTTAAATTTGCTGCTTGTCCCATTTGAGATTAGCCGGTGATACCCATATAGTACGCGTGATTTTCCAGCAGATTTAAGACCCGGATTATTTTTTGGATATCTGGGTGTGCTGATGTCGAGAGAAGTTGCACGACTTTTCGTAAAGTTGGCCCGTAAGAATCGCTATTTTCCCTGAAGGTGTAAAAAGCGTCCTTATCCGTTGGGTTAACGCTCAGCACAACGAGGCTTTTTCCAAGCTTACTTGCAGCTTGTCTTCCAGATTCGCCGCCGGGGATCATCGTTGAGGCGCCATTTTTGCTAACGAACACAAAGAGATCGCCCACAATTTTACGCATACTACGTCGTGCACTGTTTGCCAATATAACGGCTACGTCGTCTTGCATTTTTGCATTGTCGATAACCTGCAATGTCAGCAAAACGCTGGGATGCCCGAGCTTTTGTAGTTCTTTAAACATTGAACTGTCTGTCATTTCCAACTCCTTATTTATGGATTAATTGTTCGGATTATAACTTTTCCCAGATAAAATATCAACCTATAGCTCATTGAGAGTTAGCGTTGATTAGGGCAAAGCGGAAAAAAGAATACCTAAATTACTTTTCTTACAAACTTCAGCCATACCCACTAACTGTTCTTTAAACTCTAACAAATATCCCTTGTCGATATCAGATGGAAGTTTTTCTAAAATATTTTGTAATTCTTTTAACTCTGCAGGCGTTAAGTATCCAAAAAACATTGGGTCATCGCGACCAAACTCTTTTGTAAATCGGCCATTATATTCAGAAAGATATGAAAGGGTTTTTATTAATGTACCTCTAATTATTTCGTGCTCGGGATTTTCAACGGGTTCTTGAAGATCATACAAAATAGCATCGACCCATCCCCATGTACCGTTTTCTAAACTCATTCCTTCTTCTAACCCTTGTGTAAAGTCATCAATAATATGTCCAACGATGTGATTGGATATCGTATCCACCGATTTTATAGTTTCACGTTCAAAATTTTCGGCATCAAATGCTTCTGTTATATATATTGTCGCCATAAAAACAGTATACAGTAACTCTTATGGAAAAAGAAAAGGCGCATGGTTCTAATGAATCCAAACGCCTTTTTGTAATAGACTTTTTATGGCTGGGTTTCTTCAAAAAGCATAGCCCAATCGCTAGTAGAGATTTCCACGGTGGCATCCACTTTTTTGACCCCGACAAATTTTTGAATATTCTGCAAATACTGCCAGGTATTAATCAATGCAGTTAATGTGCTTAACTGTCTTAATTTTCGCTGTGAAGCCGATTCTTTGCTGCTTGTGCGTACTTCTATATGCACGTCTGCCACGGTTGGTCCTGCTTGTACCGAAATAATGCGCGTTTTAATCTGCGCGTGCTTTTTTCCTAAAGGCTCAGATATACTGACCGCAATGACATCAGAGATGTCTGCTAATCGCCTTTCCACCTGCAGATATACAATTCCTTCTTTGGCGTAAATGAATACGTCCGGCATTTTGTTTCTCCTTTTTTTAGCGGTTATTTGTCTATTGTGTTGGATTTTAGCATATTTTATGCTGTATGTAACCTAGAGTATAGTCTTTCCCAACTGTGTCTTTATGGTTTCAACAAAAAGTCTTTATTGACTCACACATTATGCTATATTTTATATAGCTTATATGCATCGAAGCTCTTGAAGCTCCCTAATTTTTTTTTATATATCTATTTATGAGAATAATATTAGAGAATGAATATCGTTGCAAATGTGGCAAGCTATTGTTTAAGGGCATTCTATTTGATGGCTCTTTGGAAATTAAGTGTAGGCGTTGTGGTGAGTTAAGTAGAATAGGTCAAATTAAACATGCGGACGATTTAAGGCATTACCTTTTATTAATTAATGATAAGGGTGTCGTCATCAATGCGAGCGAATCGGCTTGTATCATTCTTGGTTATTCAACTGATGAATTGGTTGGTAAGTTTTTCACCCAAATTTATCCTGTAATTCCTAAGGAATTAGGTGAAAAGTTTTTGACTTCGGAGTTTCCTTTAACGGAATCTAGTTATTTTCAGCTTGATACATTTCATCAAACTAAAGAAGGCAAAAAGATACCTATACTAGTATTAATTAAACTATTTAATGACAATACTGGTGAAAAACTTCTTTGGGTTTCGGCTATTTTGAAGAACAATACTAGTGATGAAAAGCTTGTGGCTGAGAAAATTCCTAAATTTGTAGATAACGTTTGTGATTATTATATTGATTTAGATAAAAATGGCATTAACGTATATACCAGTCCTTCTGTTGAACAAATATTTGGGTTTAAGCCAAAGGATGTTTTGGGTAAAAACTATTTTGATTATTTACCCGCAACTACTCGTGATGTTTCTAAAGAAACTTTCAAGCATTTTTCTTCTCTAGCACAACCTTATCGCGTGGAACAAGATTGTGGTAACAATTCTAAGGGCACGCTTACTTATAATGATTTATATTTTACACCACGTTTTGATGATTTTGGTGAATTTATCGGTTATAGAGTCATGGGGTGGGTAGTTAAAAAACCTAATGTTTGAGGTTGACAAAGAAAAATAGTACTCCTAGACTTACGTTAACTTAATATTTAGTAAAAAACTGAGAGGCTCCTGAAGCTCGAACGAATTTCGTTTGAGCTTTTTTTATTGGTAATAAATTTAATTGAAAGGTGGTGAAAAGATATGATTAAAAAAATAGAAACTAGATCCGTTTTCTCCGTGGTAATAGCCTTATGTGTAGGTATATTGAGTCTTAGTTTCCTGGCAAAACCTGTGCAAGCAGCAGCTGATCCATTGTTTCTTTCCAACGTTGGTTGGGTAAATACTGCAGGTACTGCTTACAAAGTTTGGGGTGATGGCACTAATGTCTATTTGGCAGATTACGGTGAATTACGTGCATATACCTTTAACGGCACAACATTTACAGCAGGTGGTCATCTTGACCCTGGGGCCGAGGTTTACGATGTTTGGGGGGATGGTACAAATATATACGTTGCTAATAACACGGATGGCTTACGTGCTTATTCATATGCCGCTTCGACTTTCACGCTTAAGGATACTGTTCACGAGGGTGGAAGTGATGGCAATGCTACTGCAGTTTGGGGTGACGGCACTTACATATATCTGGCCAACGATACTGATGGTTTGAGAGCATATACCTTTAATGGAACAACGTTTACCGCTAAGGGAAATGTTGCTCCTGTTGGTACTAATGTCGTAGGAGTTTGGGGTGCAAATGGTTACATTTACACGGCCGATTATTCTGGTGCTTTAACGGCATATACCTTTAATGGAACAACGTTTACTCAAAAAGCTACTATTACAGACGCAGAAGATGGCCAAGGAAACAGCATATGGGGTGATGGTGCGTACATTTATTATGCCAAAGCGGAAGCGGGGCTTATTGCCTATACGTTTAACGGTTCTGCATTTACCAAAGTCGGAAGTGTTACTACGGGTGGTAACAGTGCCACTACAGTTTGGGGAGATGGTTCTTACATCTACCTGTCGGTTGATTGGGATAGTTTGAGAACTTATACCTTTAATGGAACTTCCTTTAACTATGTTGGTGTGAATCGTGAGGGTAACGATTCTAATTATTCACACACTTTTGACCAAGGGGTTTGGGGTTACGGTGGGTATATTTATCTAGCAAACGGTATGGATGGTTTAAGAGCTTATGTGCACGGTTCAACAGATACAGTTACAGCAACAGCAAATGTTAGTAATGTAGCTCCTATCTCAAGTAATGTAAGCATAAACAATGGCGATGCCACAGTAACTTTAGCGGAAAACACTCCTACTACTGTAACTGTTAGTGCTTCAGTTTTTGATGCTAATGGTTGCGCTGATATTGATGAGGTTGACGTTAAGTTATTCAGGACAGCGGTAACTGCTTCTTGTTCTAGTAATGCAAATAACTGTTATACAGCTACGGCAACTTTAGTTGCAGGAACTTGTACTGATTCCTCTGATCTATCGGCTGACTATACAGCAAGTATTCCTGTTCAGTATTATGCGGATCCAACGGATGTAGGTGCAGTTTACGCCGCCGACAACTGGTCTGCTCAAGTGATTCCACATGATGAGGGGGTCGGAACAGCAGGTACTAACGATACTATTGAAATGGCAACATTGATTGCACTTAATGTAACTTCAACGATTGCATATGGAACAATACCTTTAGGTGGAAACACCGCAGGGGTGAATCAAACCACAGTAGTAACCAATACCGGAAATGCTCAAATTGGTCCTCAGGTTAATAGTGGAGCAGCAACAACCGCAATGACTTGTACTACCGGAAGTATTCCTGTTGCAAACGAAATGTATGACGTGGACAGCATGACTTATGGTTCCATGACACATGCTTTAACGGGTACAGCAGTTTCGGTTGGGAATGGTTTTGTTCTTCCAAAGACAACAACTGGTACTGCTTCTACTGATTCGCTTTATTGGGGCCTAGCAATGCCTTCTTCTAGTGTTACGGGAACTTGTTCAGGAACGGTTGTGTTTACGCCGATCCAGATATAGTTTTGTGATGCTCGCGTAGTAATTTATTTTTGGGCGGGGAGTAACTATAACTCTCCGCCGAGGAAGTTCTGTTATAAGAAAATAATAATATTCTATGAAAGTGTTTTTGAGGGTTTCGGCATGATTTTTAAAAAATATGTATCAGTGGTGTTTATTTTATTTGTGTTGTTATATTCACATTTAGTTTATGCTGAAGATAATTTTCCAAAAGCTAGTAATGTAAGTATAAATTCAGGTGAGTCAGCAATATCTCTTACAGAAGGAACAACTACTGATGTAGTTGTGACGGCGGTTGTTACCGCGGACACTGCAGAAGCTTGCGAAAACATTTCTGGGGTAACTGTTGTATTTTATAACACAACTGTTGGTGACGACGCCGGGGATAATAATAATGACCACTACACTGTGGATACGCAACACGTGATAGTTCAAAATCCCTGTATTGGAATGACAGCAACATACACCGCAACGATACCGGTTTGGTATTATGCTGATCCATCTGAGTGGACAGCCGAAGTAATTCCTACAGGGGGAACTGCTGATTCGACCACAATTAAGATAAATAAGCTTCGAGCTCTTGAGGTAAACGATACTTTAAATTTTGGTGAGATGGCTTTGAACACCGATACAGGTGATTGGGAGACTTCTACAACAATTACCAATACTGGAAATACTTCAATTGGTGTTCAGATTTATGGATTTGGGTTAATTGGTAATGACGGTATGTCCATGGCTTGTACACATGGGGATATTGGAATTGCATATGAGAAATACAATACAACCGCGGAAACACCTTACGCAGATAAAATTTCCATTTCTAATATGGCTTCAGTAATAGAAGGTTTCACCATTGATAAACGCACAGACCTTGCAACTGAAAAGGATCTTTATTGGGGTTTTGGTTTGCCTATAAATGGTGTTGGTGGTTCTTGTAAAGGAACAATTGTTTTTACGGCAATATAATTTATGAAAATAAAAAACTCTAAAATTATTACAATAATAATTACATATGCGTTCCTTATTTTTACTGCAAAGACCGTGTTTGCCGGACTGGGAATTAGTCCGTCACAAATGATTTCGTCTAACTTATCAAAAGGATCACATGTGGAAAGCACTTTTGTTCTAAGTAGAAGTGATCCTACACAAGACTTTTATTTTAAAGTAACTCTGGAAGGTCCTGCAAAGGATTGGGTAACATTAGATAAGGGTATGGAATTTACTATGCCCGCGGGACAGCAAAGATTTCCAATAACCGTTCTGGTAGATGTTCCAAAAGATGCTGCAACCGGTGAATATAAAGGAGGAATACGCATGGTATCCTCTTCCAAAGCTTCAAACGCAACGAGTGGCAATGGTGCCTCAACTGCTTTATCTTCGTTAATCCAAACAGATTTTACTGTGACCGGAGACCAAATATTGGCGTATGACGTTTCCTCAATTGGAATTCATAACATTGAAGAAGGATCTCCTCTAGATGTTTCGCTAACTATAAACAATACGGGCAATGTTGCAGCGCGTCCCACAAAAGTTCACGTTGAAGTTCTTGATAAATTAGATTTAAAACTGTTGGAATCTAGTGATATTACTGAAATGGGTTCTGTAGCGTCGTTTAAGACAGGAGATATCTCGCTTGCGGTTCCTACTAAATTGAGCAAGGATCAGTATTGGGCTAAAATTTCGGCATATCGTGACGATACCCTCTTAAAAGAACAAAATTTGGTTTTTGAAATAGTTAAGGTTGGAGATTTAAATAAAAGCGGAGATCTAAAAGAGCTTATATGTAATAAAAATGCATCAGTTGGTGAAATTGTAAAAATTACAGGCGTTTTGGAAAATAATGGTAAATCGAATTACTCTGCAAAATTAGCTGTGGAAATTCTGAAAAATGGAAAACTTATTAAATTGCTAGAAAGCGATCCGTTAAATGTACCTGTAGGCAAAACCGAGAATTTGTTCGTTTATTTTACGCCAGAAGATTCTGGAAATTACACTGTAAAAGCGCACGTTTCTTTTTCTGGGGGATCGTCGCAGGAAAAAGACGCAACGATTTCGGTAAGAACACCAGGTGTTTTAGGGCTTTCTACGAGCAGAGCGGTAATGCTTCCGACTGCCATTATTGCAGCATTATTACTTGTTGGATCGTTTTTATTGGTAGTGTATTTCAAAAAAAGAAAAGGATCAAAATGATCGCAAGTAAAATAGTTTTCACCTTTTGTTGCCTTATTGTTTCTTTTACTTTTTTTAATATATCTGTTTTTGCAAATTCAGCTGTAAATACATCGGCTGCAGTATCCGGATATACGTTTCCCGATGAAACCGGTTCTACAAATTTGACCAAAGAAATTCCTCAAGTAATTGTTACCTCCCAAACACAACCTGTAACTGTTACTGTTGCGGAAGAAACAACAAATCCTACCATCAACTTAAATTCACTTTGTTTAGGTGGTACAGTAACGCCACCAACTATCACTGTAATTTCTGCTAACGCTCTTAATGTTCAATTAACTATTCCTCCTGACGATTTAATATCTAGTACAAATCTTAGTTGGAATTGTGTTTTACCCTTGCCAATAATTTCAACAGTTGTATTACCAGTTAATGCAGGAGAGACCAAAACACTCGGAACAGTCATAGAAATCGGGTTTGCCGATTCTAAACTGTTTTTTGGTAAAGCAGTGAGGTTAGTTTTTCCGAATGAGTTAGGAAATAGAGTTGGTTATTCACGGGGAGGTGTTTTTACCGAAATTACTTCTTTCTGTAGTGCGGATACACAAGTTGCAGGAGATGCTTTAGGAATTGAAGGCAATTGCAAAATAAATTCTGGTAATGATTTGGTAGTTTGGACAAAGCATTTTACTGTATTTGCAACCTTTAGTTCTACCATGGATGCCGTTTCTCATTCGACGCATCATTCAACAAGCGGTACGATTCCTACCCCTACCCCTACGCCTATTTCTACTTCTACTTCACGGGTGCCTAGCTACAACGCGTATCTTGCAACAACTCCCACACCAACCATATCAGGACTTAAATTGTTCGATATAGTTTTATTAATTGAAAATGTTTCTCTGAAAAAATCCAATGATCTAATTGCAACTACGCAATTTACCAGTTTTGGTATAGTTCCTACACTTGTAAATTTGGCTTATAGAATTGAAAACGCTTCCGGTGCGGTTGTTTATACTTCGCAAGATTCTACTACTGTTGAAACGGAGAAATTTATTACCAAAGATTTCACCGATTTGAATATTGGTGCAGGTAAGTACACCTTGTTCTTGGTGACCACATACGGAAATAATGTTCGAGACGAATTCCACCAACCTTTTGAAGTAGCGAGTAGCTCTTTTTTTAGTGGAACTCAAATAACGTTTATTTGGATATTTGTTTTTGTACTGGTTGTATTTGTTGTTGTAGATGTGTGTTATTTAATTAGAAGGCGTAAAATTAGGGAGTACTAATAAATATGTTTCATATTATGCATTGTACGAAAAAGAAACTCGCATTTTGTTTTTCTATCGCAATTATTACTATCTTTGCAGCTCTTATAGTTTGTATGATTCTTGCACAAAGGGATTTGCTCGTTGAGTCGCGTAAACAAAGTTTACAGATTTATGCAAACGAGAAAGCTTTTCTGGTAAATTCTTTTTTGGAAAATCAAAAAGAAAAATTAGCAACAATAGCGGCACTAGATGATTTTCAAGAGGTAGCTTTGAATCCTAATGATTCTATAAAAATCGAGGCTGCGAAAAGAAAAATACTTGAATTAAAGAGAGTGCTTCCCGGTATTGCCGTGCTCACTAAAGAGGGAATTATTATTGTTTCAGAAACTAATCCTGCTGGTACTGATTATAGTTTTCTTCCTCAATTTCCTGTCACCGATAGTTCTGTTGTTACTTTTGTACGCTATTACGATCAGGTCAAAAAAAGGGATTTTTATGCTATTGGGGGGCCACTTCACGACCCAGCTGATTCATCTAAGGTTATAGGGGTTATTACATTCGATGTGGCGTTAGATAACGTGGGAGATTTAATGACTGCAGCAGAGGCAGGTGATACAAACGAAGTTTATCTTATAGATTCTACGGGATTACTTTTGAGTAAGTCTGCATATGTCGGAAAAAACGACAAAAGTGGTGTATTGCTTCAAGAAGTAACCAGCGATGGTGCTAAGGCATGTTTGGAGGACTTAAAAAAATATGGTGAAGATACTTTCATTGAAAAGCATGAAGAAATCGTTCCCAGGTATTTAAATTATATGGGTACAGATGTCTTTGGGGCACATGCCTATGTTCCTGAAATAATGGGTTGTGTTCTTGCTGAGGAAAGTGTCGAAGAAGTTTCGAAAGTTTCTATGTTTAGTTATATTAAAGATATTTTTACAAAGGAGATACAAAATGAAAATTAGTACTAAGGTTTTATTTTTGTTTGGGTTTACCATACTTGTACTTTGCGTGCGCATGTTTCTTGGTTATAAATTTCAAAATGAAATTCTAGCTAATACTGTTCAGATAAAAGACGTAGAAGCTCCTTTGGGAACTATGTCGGAACAGGTAATAGGTTACGATGGCATTTTAACCGAGCAGGTTTTATACGCGGTAATGGCCGCTAAACGTGAGGACTACGTTGCCGTAAGTGTCTATAGGGAAAAGTACAATGTTATAGGAGGCATGCTTGATGCTTTGTTGAAAAGAGATGCAAAAAATCTTCTAGCGCAAAGTAGCCGTTCACAAGCATTGAAAGCAGAAGTGATATCTGACCTTAATAAGTTGGATCAAGATAACATGAAACTCGTAGCGATAGAAAAAAACGCATTTGCCGCAATCGATAATAAAGACTCTACAACTGCTTACAATCTAGTTATGGGTGAAGAATATTCTAAAAATAAGCAAGAACTTTATCAAAACTATAGAGATTGGGCTGCAATGGAACATGCTGTAGACTTAACTATTCGGGAGGATATTTATAACAAGACACTTGCACTAATCTATTTGGATTTGGTTCTTTCGTTGATTATTTCTGTATTACTTGTAATACTTGCGTTGCTACTTCGTTCATCAATGTCTAGTTGTATGGCTACGGTTAAGCGCAAGTAAATTAATGTAAGAGTTATGTATATAAAATATTTCGTAATCGCACTAATAATATTTCTTTTTGGATTGGTAATTTTGCCCAAATCTGTTTCTGCCATGACGGCTACACTTAGTATTCCCGAAAAATTTTCAGACGTGAAACCGGGGGATAAAGTGTATTTTGAAACCGAGGTAAAATGGCCCGAAAATAATGGTAGAAAAGATTTAAGAATCGAATACTCCATTAAGAATAAGGAAGGCACCGAGGTTTCTTACCTGAAGGTGCTAAAAGCTATTGAGACACAAGCTTCCTTTATGGATTCCATGCCTATTCCTGCGAGTGCTGCACAGGGAATGTATAAGATCGATATGAAAATTAATGATTATGCTGATTTAAATCAGTCAGCTGCAGCCAGTTTTAATGTTACAAAAGGAGACACTGCTACACAGACATATTTATTTATTATCATAGGTGCGCTTAACGTTATAATATTTTTTCTTATTTTCGAGATGTTTTTTTTGGGGAAAAGAAAAATCGCTTGAAGCTTATGCTAAGATTTTATTATGAATGCTTTAAGACCAACTATTGAATCAGAACAACCTTTACCTCAAACTTATCTTGACGAAGGGACATATTCTGTAGTTTCGGATGAATCCACGGAAGTATTGTCAGGTACTTATCGATTGCACACAAGTGCGGTAGCCCAATCTGGTAAAGATGTTTGGTGGGAAACTATGCTTTCACTTAATCCAGAAAATGTTTTAGTTACTGTTAACGAGGATGATCCGGATACTCCAGTAGATGATATTTATGACCCATCAGGAAAAGTTTGGCGACTATGGGAATTATCTGAGGACCCAAATGGTAGAAAAGCTGCAGAATTCCATGAAAAGATGCTTGAGCTAGTAAAACACGGGATTTCTGCGCCAGAAATTAATGCTGCTGCTCCTCAACTTATAAGCTATTTAAATTTAAATTCGTAGAAAGTTTCTGCTTCAATGCCTCATCTATCAAAAATACCTGGTTCTGTCGCAAAAGCGGAAACGTATCTTGAGTAAAAAAGCCATACTCAGAAACTTCGTGAGTTGGTACAAAGTCGTCGCCAATCAAAACTCCCGTATAACACATGTCCAAGCGCGCCGAGTCTCTATCTGTACGGGTTTTAAGAGAATCATCAACACTAACGACTAATCCTGACTCTTCCTTTATTTCGCGTTCAAGCGCTTCTCTTGGGTGCTCTCCGGCTTTTAAATAACCTCCTGGCAAACTCCATGAATGAGCGCGATACGTGTGTTTAAATAAAAGAATTTCATTCTTGTCATTAAATATTATTCCGGTGACTCCAACTAAAAATTGGTCTTGGAATATACGCATAATACGTAACTGAAGGGTTTTAGGAAGATGTAGGGCTTTATATATTTTTGCTAAAAGGTTTTTCACAGTGCGTTTTGGTCCGTTGGTGGTGTGATGTCAGAACCGTTTCGTATTTTTTCGTTTTCTAATTCCAGCTGATGAATACGCTTTGTTAATTCAAGTACTTCTTCTTTTTCCTTTTTAATTTCATCATCTTTGCCCCGAATAGTAATGGATGTGGTAATGGCGTGACCTAGATATACCAAATAGGAAATTATTAAGCCTACAAGCATAGCTCCTGCGATTACGTAAAACAGGGGTATCTCAGAAATAGTGTAGAACCCTAAATTAACCGAAACTAACATGAAGTTATATTTGGAGATATATACAAGTCCTGATCCTGCAATCAAAAGTAAGATTAAACCTAACATAACGTCATTGTACTCTTATTCTACTAAGTTATTTGTGATTATTACGCCAAAAAAGAAACCCTCTGCGTTTTTGTTCGTAGGGGGTTTTTGGTTCAAGTTCTTTAAGCAAAGAAGGTGCTATATATTAGGAAGCTCACACCTATAAATCCAGTAACTAATAATATTGTTACTGTGCCCTCTTTCAGTAAAAGCCTTCGAAACTTTCCATAATGTTTTGCCACCCAGATTTCTGCTTCGCCGTAGGTGCCACATTCGTAGGTGTCTACTTCCATGCGCGCGTATAAATACAAGCTGAGCATAAGTCCTGTACCCGAAAGTACTAACATAAAAAACGCCAAACCTGACAAGATCAATATCATATTTTTCTCCGATTGACACTTTATTGCCGTATTAATGCCATAAAGATTACTAACGGCACCAGAACAAGCATGGGAATCGCTGCAAGGCTAAGAACGGTATTTCTCACTGCACTCACCCATTCTCTTTCGATGTAGCCTAGCCCTGCTTTTCGGATTGTCCAAAACTCTAATGCAAGAAGGCCGCAGTATGCCATCACAGGGCGCAGGGTATCCCAAAGTCCCATAATAATTACTGTGCACATAAATCCAACGTATATAAGTAACATGGTTGAATTATATGGCGGAGTGACTCCTTTTGCATATTCTTGGTAAAACATTTTCATGTTAAATGCCATTATCCATAAAGGAATACCAAGAATTCCTGTTACCACAAAAGAGTAGTACAACATATCACCCATGGGTTTTAAGTATGGGTTCATCCAGGTAAATACAATATCCTTTTTCTCTCCTATCGGTTAGATTTTCTCGCAATTTATTGATTGCGGTTGATTAAATTTTGCTAACTTAAACCTACTTTAGTATTTTCAAAATAGACTTAAGTTAGGAGGCAAGCAGTGGTTTATCTACTGATTGCCTCGTTTATCCTTTACGCTGAAATCTTGGTTAAAACTTACATGATTCCGAAATTCAGTGCGATCAGCCCTACCAAAAATAGCAAGGTAAGTGTGCTGCGCAGTTTGGATACCATATTCCAAATCCAATAGCTCACTGGACCTTTGTCTTCTGGAGTCTGATCTGCGTGCTTAAACACGTAGAAAACCTTCCTTGTCATGAATATGACGCGTAGAAAGTTCCAGATCACCAGGGCGAAGCCTAAATATCCGATGTATCCGATATGGCTGCTGCCAAAGGTGATGAACAATATACCGGTAATTGTGTAGTGAGCCAGCATCACCAGTATTGTGATGAGCATAACCCCCCACAGTAATACCGCGTATCCTTTGGTGGTAGTTTCATCGGTTTCGATATCATTTTCTTTGGCTACCGCCGTTGCTTTTTCTACCCCGTTATCAATCACGCTTTTCAGTGAGGCCGGGACTGCTGGTACGTATTTCCACCCAGTAAACAGGTTTTTGAGTTCCACGATGGCGATGATAACCAGGTACAAAATTGCCAAAATCGGCAAAATTTTTCCAATGAGGAACCACACGCAGTAAGCAACGCCTGCAACTATCACAAGGCTGAGAAGTGTGCCCATAGTCGCGTATAACGAGCTCTTTTCCGGGCTTTCTTCATGGATTTCACGTACTATTATTTTATTCATTTCTGTCTCCTTGATTTGGATATAATTCGCAACAAATTGTTTGCGATTGATTAATGACTGTGGCGTGATTATAAAGTAAAACACACCTCAAGTCAAACTATAGGGTACAGGTTTCCTGCCAATAATTTTTGGATCTGGGAAGCACTTGAAGGTAGAGTTTTTTCATAAAAAAGAACCCCAAACGATTTTTGTCGGTTGGGGTTTTGCTTGTTGCCTTTACGTTAAAAGCAATAAAGCAGATTGGGTATAGCGAAGACTAAACCTAATGCTGCAAGTATCCAGTAAATGCTCGCTTTGTCTTTGCGCATCCATATAATACCCAAAACGATCATTCCTATGTTCACGAAAAGCATGATGCCAACATGTACTTTTGAATAATCTTTTACTCCGGACAGAATAAAAACCAGAAAATTTGATATCGTTGCTAAACCAACAAGCAACTCTCCTGCGGAAATATCTAATTTACTTAACATTGTTCCTCCAATCTAGGTTTACTTAATTATCTCAGTTGTAAAAACTCGGATGTAGGGAGGTTCCCCGTTCCACACCTGCCCCTGCACTCGTATGGGTATTCCGGTTGGGATTTCATTCGCAGTAGGTAGGCCACAATCATTTATTGCGTCTACAACAAGGAACTTTACTCCGTCTTCACCCTTGAGCGTGTACCACCTGTATTCTGCTGTCATTAGCACTGCGCCTCTCCCGGTTGGACAGAGTTTTGTTTCTCTTACTGTTCCTGAGGGTTCGGCGATACCTTCGGTTTCAACATCCCAGCTAAAGTACAAACTAGGGTTTGAAGCCAAGGTTTTGGTTGTAACCTTTATATTTTCCTGTGAAATTCTATAAGCTATGTAGCCTAGAAGTAAAAGACTCAGGATAGATAAAAGGATAATAACCAGTTTGACTTTGCGATTGTTCATGTAAATCTCTCCTAATCTGGGAAAAAGAATGGTTTATGAATAGTGATTATGAGGATTATATGCGTAAGTGTCAGAACAGTCAACCTATAGCCTGTGCCAGTTATGGCTCCCCATACAGAACTTTATTCGAGGTTTATTATCAGTTTTTTAAGAAAAAAAGAACCCCAAGCGATTTTTGTCGATTGGGGTTTGTGCGTACATGAACTCCTTACCGTTTGAGACATAATACAAAATCAGAATCTTGATAGGGAAATTCGGTAGTCGGGAAATCTCCGGGCATGTGTATGGACCAATTGTTATATACATACCTCATTGCGAGCCCGTCGATTTTGTTATTTACCCAGCCCACGATTTTGTCTATATGCTGGTCGTGCTGATCGAAGTGCGAGATGCAATATCCAGCTGTCAGATTTTCTTCTTTCATCTGATCGGCATATTGGGATACTGCAGGCACGAAGATCAGGCCAAACATGCTTAGAAGAACCAGGACGTCAAATACTACAAATCCAACTAAAGCTTTTTTCATTTGCCACTTCCTTCTTGTGTATGGTTTTGATTTTACTTGCAGATGGCGGCAATCAGGCGTTTCCCAAAAATTAGCATTCCACTAGAAAGGGCCGTTAGTACTATTACTATTATTAAGATATTTAAATCAAATTTGTTCCGTGTAATAGCTGTTAATAAATTAGGAAGCGTAACGCCCAACATTCCCATGAAAAATCCTGTAAACAAGCCAATCATATAGTTTGCTACAGCCGCATTTTCATTATCGTTTTCCATTTTTCTCTCCTCATATTTTGGATTGATTCGCATAATTTGTGCGATTAATATAGCTAACTTAAACCTACTTTGGTTAAATAGACTTAAGTTAGGGGACAAGCAGTAATTTTATTTTGCTGTTTGTCCCTTTTTAAAGAAAGACTTAATGCAGTTTAAGAATTTGGTTCAGCCCCTCCGTAACGTTATGTATGGCGGCTCGAAGCTCAGGAGGAGTCTGAGAGCTGTTTAAAAGAAAATCCACCATGTATTTTGTGTGAATTTTCTCATTCGTCCTCCAGGTATCCTTGTTGCCGCGGGATATGGTTCCTGAAAGTCCGTATCTTTTTGGATCGCTCCCGTCAGCGTCGAACCCACAAGCTGCTTCGTTGTGAGGTTCCATCGAGGAAACAATCCAGAGGTTGGGATTTTCTTCAGATTTGTAGGCAAAAATCATTCCTTTCGGGGAAATAACTTTTACCACTTCTGGTGACCCCATCAAATATGCCACCGCGGCGTCAATTGATTTTTGCAACTTTGCAGTTTCAAAAGAATGCAACCAATCACTCGTATTCATTTTTTCCTCCAGATCAAGAGATTATATCCGCAGATATTACGCGGTTTGCTGACATTTATGCTGTTATTATAGCTTAAAAAGGAAATTAAAGCAACCTATAGTTTATGGCTCTATACCGTGAAAGAAGTGAGAACTGCAATCATTGTATGCTAACCTACAATAATTCCACGAGACCACTGACACCAATTTACAGTGCCATTAATACCCATTGTTGATCCGCATTGATATGTTGGAATTATGTTTAACGCTACCAGAATAAAATACATAAGCACCAATATAGCCATTATTAATAAGCCTATGCCTAATTTTTTCATAACTGAATTATAGCCACTAATTCTGATTTCTACTATGGGTGAGTTATTTTATGTCGTTACTATAAGGAATTTTCAATGGCTCCTCCGGCTGGATTCGAACCAGCAACCTACCGCTTAACAGGCGGTTGCTCTACCCTTGAGCTACAGAGGAATACTTAAAGCAATGCTGCAAGCCATACTAACATAATGCATTTAGCTGTTCAACGAATTACTGTTGTTGTTTGTCTTTATCTTCGGTTACTGTAGCTACTTCTTCTGGTTTTGGTGTAATTGGTTTAGGTTCGGCGGCTTCGACTGCAGTTTCTTTTTTTATTGCTTGTATTGCTAAAAATGCGGATCCGATGTTAATTAAGAAAAACCACATAGGTACTGGTATGTTGAGACCCGATATTGTTAGTATTGCTGATAATACCAAAGGTAAGGTCATGTTATGCAAAGCCAATTTATAGGAGTTTGCATAACTCAACTTTGAGTTCATTAGCGAAGCTATAAAATAAACAACTAGTGCCGCGATTAACAAATAGATCATTCTTACGATCACGAAGTAAGCCAGCATTCCAAGTAATACCGCGCCAAAAATTATGAGTGGTACGTATTTTTCTAGTCCTACAATTGAATCAACCATTGTGGTGAACTGTGATTTATCAAATTGTCCATTTGGGATATCTTTTAGAGGATAAGCTTTAATAGCACCATTTGAACTGTCTTTTGAAATCATATTTACGCTGTTAACAAGGATTGCGGTTTGGTATTTATCAAGGTCATTTATTGTGCCGCTTTTATCGAACACTATGGCGTTTACTGGTGCTGATGCGTCGGATGAGGATTTAATACTATCAGGCATTGGAACTATAAAAGGTTGTGGTCTGTTAACATCCCAAGTGCCATCTTGCATTGTGAATATGAGGTCATCCGGATATATCGTTTTAGCTTGAGTAGCGATGTCGGAAACTGTACTGTTTACCTGTGGAACTAATCGGATAGTAACTCCTGTAGCTATAAGCAAAGACAATATTGCTATCAAGGAAAGGTAATATTTAATCGAAAAGGCAAAACCGGTTTTTATGACATCATTGTAATAATTGGGCGATGTCAGACTCTTTGTGAATACGTATATAAATGCTTTTATTTTTTTCATAAGCCAATTCTAACACCTGCGGTGGCTCTGTACTAGCAAATTAAGGCTTGAGAGCAACCATAATTGTTGTTTGACAAGTGTAGACACATAGATTATCATCTATGCACTATGGTAGCAACCCCTAAGGTTCCATGCACGCATTGTTTCAGTACATTGGGCGTTGGATCAAGAATGAAAATTTATAAATATTTAAGAGAAAAAGGCCGAAATACGGTTAGTTCTCTTGTAAGTGTTGTTGGTTTAACACAGCCCACAGTTTCTTATCACCTAAAGGAAATGCGCGATGCCGGTTTATTGGAAAGTGAAAAATTAGGAAAAGAAGTTTATTACGATGTTTCTAAGAAGTGTCCTGCACACAGTAATGCCTGTATTTTAAGCACCATAACTATTCCCTCAATGTAATATGTTAAAAGTTAAAGAACTCCAAGTTAAGATTGATACTAAAGAGATACTTCACGGTGTTGATTTAAGTGTAAACGACGGAAAAGTAGTGGCTTTAATGGGTCAAAACGGTTCCGGTAAAAGCACTTTAGCTAATGTTTTAATGGGAAACCCAACTTACGAAGTAACAGCAGGTTCCGTGACTTTTAACGATGAAGACTTGTTATCAATGGATCCTACGGATCGAGCATTAAAAGGCGTGTTTTTATCCTTTCAATATCCAAGCGAAATACCAGGTGTTAATGTTGCGAGTTATTTACGTATGCTTTACAACAAAAGTCATAACCAAACCCTTTCACCAATAAAATTCAGAGAAATCCTAAAAGAAAAAATGTCTGTTTTAGACATGAAGGAAGATTTTATGCATAGATCTTTAAACGAAGGATTTTCTGGCGGTGAAAAAAAGAGAATGGAAATGTTGCAACTTTTAGTCTTAGAACCAAAGCTAGCTATTTTAGACGAAGTTGACAGTGGTTTAGATGTAGACGCTATTAAAATTGTATCTAACGCTGTTAACTATTTACGAAAATTAAACGGTTGTTCCATTTTGATTATTACTCATTACTCCCGAATTTTAAAAAATATAGAACCTGATTCTGTTTATGTTATGCATGACGGTAAAATTGTTGATGAAGGTGATAAAGAGTTAGCTCATAAACTTGAGGAGCAGGGATATGAAACAGCCGACAAAATTTAAAGATATTCGTGGTGGTTACGAACAGAAGTTTGGGTTTAACATGCCTGACACTTCAGTTGTAAAAACGCTTAAAGGTTTAAGTTCCGAAGTTGTAAAACAAATTTCCCAAAATAAAAATGAACCTACTTGGATGCTAGATTATCGCTTAAAGGCACTAGAAACTTTTTTGGGTAAAACAATGCCAACTTGGGGTGTTGATTTAAGCGGCATAAATTTCGACGATATTTATTACTATCTAAAACCTGTAGATTTTGAAAAGAAAAGTTGGGACGATGTTCCAGAAGAAATTAAAACGACATTTGAAAGATTGGGCGTTCCCCAAGCCGAGCGTGAGTTTTTAGCAGGTGTAAAAGCACAATATGATTCTGAAGTGGCTTATTCCTCACTGGTTTCAGAACTTGCCGACGAGGGCGTTATATTTTTATCTACCGACGAGGCTTTAAAAAAATACCCGGAGCTTTTTGAAGAATATTTCGGAAAAGTTGTTCCTGCTGGAGACAACAAATTTTCTGCTTTAAATAGTGCTGTTTGGTCGGGCGGTTCCTTTGTTTATATTCCAAAAGGTGTACATGTTAAAAGGCCATTACAAGCATATTTTAGAATTAATGGTTTGAAAATGGGTCAGTTTGAACGAACCTTAATTATTGCTGACGAAGGCAGTTACGCACATTACGTTGAAGGTTGTACTTCACCTGTGTATGCCGTCGATTCCCTTCACGCTGCTGTTGTGGAGGTTATCGTAAAAAAGGGCGCGCGCTTTAGATATACAACAATCCAAAACTGGTCTAACAATGTTTATAACTTGGTTACAAAACGTGCGCGTGTTGAAGAAAACGGCGTTATGGAATGGGTTGACGGGAACTTAGGTTCGCTTAAAACAATGAAATATCCAAGCTGTTATTTGGTCGGAGATAATTCTCACGGAGAAGTTTTGTCGATAGCTTATGCAAGTGGAAACATGCACCAAGATGCGGGAGCAAAAATGTACCACATTGGAAAAAATACCAGTTCTACTATTATTTCTAAATCAATAAGTGCCAATGGCGGACGTACTTCTTATAGAGGAACGGTTGATGTTTCTCCGGCTTCAAAAAACGCAAAAATTAGAGTTGAGTGTGATGCTTTAATTCTCGACGAGAAATCTGCTTCCGACACTTTTCCCGTTATGAGAATTAACGAAAGTAGCGCCAACGTAGAACACGAAGCCTCTGTAAGTAAAATAGGTGAAGAAAAATTATTCTACTTAATGTCTCGGGGCTTAACTGAGGCCGAGGCAATGAGCTTAATAGTGTCGGGTTTCATTGAGCCGATTGTAAAAGAGCTACCGATGGAATATGCCGTTGAACTAAATCGCTTGATAGAACTTGAGATGGAAGGAAGTGTGGCTTAAATGAAAACAGAATTAATTAACTTAAATGAAAATATGACTATTTCTGTTGCGGAGGATACTCAATTTGTGCTTGATGTTGTTGATGGTGTTGAAGAAAAAGCATTAACATTCGAACTACTCTTCGAAAAAGAAGGCGTTAGCGCTGAAATTATTTCGTTAAACAATATAGGCGCCGGACACTCCATTAATTTAACAACAATTACAAAACATTTAGTACCAAACACCGCATGTATTACTACTGTTAAATCTGTTTTAAACGATAATTCCAAAAGCACTTTTATTGGTAAAATTATTATTAATAGTAAAGCATCTCAAACTTCGTCTTTTTTATATGATCACGTTTTAGTGGTTGGTGAAAATACAAAGAATAATTCTCAACCTATTTTGCAAATTGATACCGATGACGTAAAGGCCTCTCATGGTGCTACAACGGGACGTGTAGATAAAGATCAATTATTTTATTTAACTTCTCGCGGTCTCTCGTTACGGGAAGCCGAACAATTACTTGTTGAAGGATTTTTTGAGAGTTTATTAAACAAAATTATTGATGATAAAGTTAGGGCAAAAATTGCAGAAAGGGTAAAATTATAAAATGAATATTTCAGAAATAAAAAAAGATTTCCCAATATTAGCTCGAAAAATTAATGGAAGTGATTTGGTTTATTTAGATAATGCTGCTACTTCACAAAAACCAACTGCGGTTATTGAGGCATTGGTAGATTATTACACTAATCACAACGCTAACGTGCATCGCGGAGTTCATACTTTAAGTGAAGAAGCCACCGAAATGTATGAGCATGCCCGAAAAACTGTTGCTGATTTTATTGGTGCAGGACATGTTGAAGAAGTTATTTTTACAAAAGGTGCAACTGAATCTTTAAATCGCGTGGCTTTTGAATGGGCTTTGGAAAATGTAAAAGCTGGCGACGAAATTTTGGTTTCACGTGCGGAACATCACAGCAATTTAGTTCCTTGGCAAATAGTTTGTAAAAGAAATAACGCTGAGCTTAAATTTTTAGAATTAACTGAATCTGGTGAACTTACCTTAGAAGAAATAAAAGAAAAAATTAATTCAAAAACAAAAATGGTTGGTATCACACATGCTTCAAACGTTTTGGGAACAATTATGCCAATTAAAGAAATTAGTAAAATTGCTCACGAAGTAGGCGCTGTGGTGTGTGTTGACGGCGCGCAAGCTATTCCTCATTTAAAAATTAACGTCCAAAGTTTAGGTTGTGACTTTTATTGCTTTTCAGGCCACAAAATGTTAGGTCCAACAGGCATTGGTGTTTTATGGGGTCGCAAAGACTTGTTAGAAAAAATGGAACCTTATGAATATGGCGGAGGAATGATTGACGTAGTAACTTATCAAGAATCTACATGGGCAGCACTTCCTGAAAAGTTTGAAGCCGGAACGCCAAACGTTGCAGGTGCTATTGGTTTAGCTGCAGCCTGTGATTATCTAAAAAAGATTGGCATGGACGAAATACGCGAGCATGAGGTTGAACTTAATAAATATGCCTTGCAAAAATTGAGCGAAATTCCAAACCTTAAAATAATGGGACCTTTGGATCCTGAAAAACGCACGGGGTTAGTTTCTTTTTACCTCGATAAAATTCATTCTCACGACATTGCTGCGGTTCTAAACAATACAGGAGTTGCTGTACGATCTGGGCATCATTGCAATATGCCCTTACACAAACAAATGAATGTAGCTGCTTCAACCCGCGCAAGTTATTACCTTTATAATTCCACAGAAGATATAGATAAAATGGTTGAAGGTATTAAATCTGCAGTAAAGATTTTAGGTTAATAATATGGACGAACTATATAGAGAAGAATTAATGGAAGTTTATAAGCACCCTGCACATCGCGGAAAAGTTATTGATCCGACGGTAGAGGTGTACGAAAAAAATCCAATGTGTGGTGACGATCTTATTCTTCAACTAAAAATCGAGGATGGAAAAATTACTGATGCAAAATTTTCTGGCATAGCTTGTTCGGTTAGTGTGATTTCGTCCGATTTGTTATTGGAACATTTGCGTGGTAAAACGTTAGACGAAGCAAAGAGCATTTCAAAAGAAGATTTGCTGGCAATAGTTGGTTTAAACCTAACAACAAGCCGTGTGGCATGCGCTACGTTATCTTTAACCGCTTTGCACAAAGCACTAAAAAACTATGAACACAAAAACGCCTAAAACTACAAAAGAAAAAAAAATACTCAAGGCAACCAAAGATACTAATTTAGCGAAATTAGTTTGGGAACATCCTGATACTGCCGAAGTTCTTACTGATTATGGACTACATTGCGTTGGTTGTTTTGCCAGTACTTTTGATACGATTGAAGCCGGTTGCAAAGTTCACGGAATGAGCGATGATGATATTACAGAACTTATTGATAGAATAAATGAAGTTATAGAGTTTAAGGAATAACTAATGTCTGATACTACAATTGATACGAAACGAAAAATTCATAAAATAGTTATAGTCCGAGAAGCTTGTATTAGTGCAGCAACTTGCGTTGTTATTGCACCTGTAGCATTTGAGCTCGACAAAGATTCAATCGCGATTTTAAGACCACAAGCTATGGAAATGGATGATGCAACACTACTCATGGCCGCACAATCTTGTCCAACACAAGCTATTTTGCTTTTTGATGAAAACGATAAACAAATATTTCCAGCGCTTTAAAATTTTAAACTAAAGTCTCAGCAAAACCATTAGCATCCTCGTGATAAAATACTCCTATGCAATATCAAATAACTTCAGATAATATAGACATTTCTCCAAGTATGACCGCGTTAGCCAAAGAAAAATTTGAAAGAGTTGAGCGCCGAGTTATTGGTTATGTTCCAGAAGATGCTCGTTTTGCCCGAATAGTTTTAAATTCCGCTCCAAACGAAATGTTTACCGTAAAGGCAAACGTTAATTTTGGGGGAAAAGAATTCTTTTCGGATAAAACCGATTACACTCTTGAAAGTGCCATCGTTAGAACTGTAGAAGAGCTTTTACAAATGATGGAAAAGGAAAAAGAAATTAAACTGGATAAGAACAAAACCATTACAGACGAGTTGTTGCAAGAAGCCGATTCTGCGGTAGAATAGCTCCTATTGCTTTGGTAAAACGCGGGTGATTAGCTCAATTGGTTAGAGCTCTCGTCTTATACACGAGTGGTTCCTGGTTCGAGTCCAGGATCACCCACCAAGGGCTTAAAAAGTGCGTAAAACGCGAAGATTATCATTATTAGGCCCGATATACCCTGAACTCCTTTTAACATTACACACATAGGTAGTAGCAATATAAAGCCAATAAGTAGGTTTATGTATTTGGTTGGTTGGTTGCGTTGGTTATGCAAATTAAAACCCGCGGAAATAACAACTAAAAGCATTATTAGGTCGGCCTGAAGTGAATGTACGTTGAGAGATATTGAAAGTAGCACAATATCTATAAAGGCTTGTTGGAGTTCGATATTTTTTCGTTTTGTGTATAAAGCTACAAGTGCGATTAAATATAAAATGCTTTGTGTTATTAACACGGCGTAGCCAGGAATGGTTAGTCCTATAACCTGGTTTAGCAAAGCTTTTAACCCGAACAAATTGTAGTTAATTATTTCAACTGTGCCAAAACCTAAACTTTCGCTTTGTATCATAAACAATGTGTAATCTTTTAAAAAGCTTGGACCGTAAAGCAAAAAGCTTGTTCCGAGCATAAATCCAATACTGGCAAGAGCCCCAAGAAAAAAGCTCTTTTTGAATCCGCTAAAAACTATAAGTAGCGGAATAAATATTCCGTATTGAGTTTTAATAAGCAGTAATCCCGCAATTAGTCCTGCGCAAAAATATTTGTTTTTTGAATAGCACGCATAAACTCCCAAAATAATAAACGGCAAAAAAAACGATGATTGATTGTAAAAATAAACAGCGCTAATGAATATAAACAAAATTATTGCTGAAATCTGAGCCAAACTTAGTTTAAAAACTTTTGCAAAAGCAAACACCAAAAAAGGCGTTAACATTAGCAACATAATTAGGTGAATTGTGAAGGCACTTATCACATCAAAATATGAGAGTGGAATATAAATTAAGGCAATGATAGGCAAACTCCTAAAAGCTAAAAACGAAGTATCGTACTTAATACCGGTTATTTGTTCTTGGGTTGCTTTTTGAATACTTGGTTGATAAATTTCGTGCACTCCATATTTTTTAGCTACAGTTGCTCCTGTTAACAAGTTAACAAAATCAGAGTTTTTTATTTTTGAATAATCCGCTTGTGGAGAAAGTAGTTTTGTATAAGCGTAGTTGCCATATATGAAGGCTATAGATAACAACGCAACAATAACAGCTACCTGTCTATAAAATTGGAATTCATTATTTTTTACTTTGTGAAGTAATTCCCGAAACCTAGCCATTACGATATTTTATACCAAATGCTCTAGTTTATAGGATACCTAATTCGGTTTTGTCTTGACCTTCAACTCTGTCGATATATTGTAGATATCTTTCAGTTGTTGAAATTCTTTTGTGTCCAGCTATCTTAGACAAGTGCAAAATACTTACACCTGCTTGTAAATGATGGGCTACAAAAGTATGTCTTAAGTCGTTAACCTTAGCTTTTTCAACACCTGCAAGTTTAAAATATCGATCGATAGTTGAGCGAATGTTTCTTACAAGTAATGGTTTACCTGTTTTGGTAACGAATAAATGCTTAGCATTTTCAAGTTTTGATCTGTCTTCTTTTGAATACTTGTTCATAGCTTCAACAACAGCTTTGTTTAAAGGAATAGTTCTGGATTCTCTGTTATTTTTCTTAGGGACGAACATAGTTCCTGTATCGCCTTTAATTTCGATGTTTTCCATTTTGATATCGGCTAATTCTGAGATTGTGACACCTGTTTGAAGCAATACTTCAAGCATTGCGTATGTTCTTAAATCATCTCGTGCCGCGTCTCTTAAGGCTCTGTATTCCATTTTTGACAAAATTCTTGGTGCTTTTACTTCCAATTTAGGATGTTTAAGCATATCTGCGATGTTTTCTTGGATATGACCAAGTTTGTGTAAGTATTTAAGGAATGTTCTTGTAGCGTTAGTTTTACGAGAAATAGACTTTGGTGTGTAGTTCTTTTCGGCTAAACCGGTCATAAACTCTTCTAAATGAGTAATTTCAATTTCTGAAGTAAGTTGGACACCTTTGTTTCCAAGGTGTTCTGTTAACTGTTCTATGTCTTTTTTGTAAGCAACTAAAGTAGATTCAGATTTACCTTCTTCTTTTAGTTGTTCTATAAACTTTTTGTTAGCAATATCAAGTTTTATCATATTTACGTATTTGGTGGACAGTTGCGGGAAGTTTTAAAGGTTACCGCAGCACAAAAATAACTACTTTTAAATTCTATGGGGTAGAATAACACCTGGCTTGAAAGATGTCAATTAATCGAATATGATCAACACAATGCTCAAAAAATCAAATTTGAAGTATTTAGCTATATCCGTGGTACTGTTGTTGATATCTGGCAGCTTTGTCACCTCTACCTTGGATATCTTAAGAAACAACCAACGTTTACAGGAAGAACAAGCGTCTGTAAAGGCCTTGGAACAACAAAAAAGTGCCCTTGAACAACAAGTAGCATATAAGAAAACTCAGGATTTTGTTGAGGAATCAGCTAGAAACGACTTAAATATGATCAAACCTGGGGAACGCGTGTACGTGGTAGCAGGCTCACAAGTAGCTGCTGCACCAACACCTGCGGTTAAAAGTGCTTCTACAGACTCTAACGAGGGTTTTGCATCGGTTGAAGAAGTGAAAAATCACCCATATTTGGACCAAAACTGGTATTATTGGTATAGGCTGTTCTTTTGACAGCATCAGCCATATCTGGTATTGTTGTGACGAACTTATCGCGGGGTGGAGGAATGGCACCTCACCGGGCTCATAATCCGGGGGTCCTGGTTCGAGTCCAGGCCCCGCAACCAAATTAGCAACCAGAAAAATAATCCCATGCATCTGTCGCTAGGTTTGTCCTTGCGCTAGTTGCCTGGGATTTTTTGTTTACGAGCTGGTGGTGCCGGAGGTTGATTTGACCTCATTTTGGCTGGGCGTTTTTGGTGTTAACAATGAAAGCGGGTCCGTTGCCTGGATTGAATGTGGGCCGGGCTGTTGAATCGATCCTGATGCGGTGTGTTTCACTTGTGCTGTCTTGCTAGAAGTATCACCTTTTTTCGCCATTTATTCCTCTCTTTCTATGCGCGCTCTCTTTATTATAGGTTACCGATTTCCGAGAAATCTGATACACACTTATAGAACTAAACCTTCACCATTGTCAACAAACACCTATATTGTATAATTCGTACATCTTGTCAACGTAGCTCAGCGGTAGAGCGGGCGTTTCATAAGCGCTAGGTCGGTGGTCCAACTCCACCCGTTGACACCAGAAGTTTATGCTAATTTATTCAAAACGTTACTGGCGATACCAGTTATAAGCCTAATAATCATCCACAATTCAGTAATTTATGTTAAATTTATTTAAGGAATAATTATATGGAAACTAAAAAAAGAATTTTAACAGGCGATAACACTACCGGGCGTTTACATGTAGGTCATTATGTTGGAGCACTCGAAAACCGTGTTGCTTTGCAGGACGCCTACGATACGTTTGTAATTTTGGCGGACATGCATGCTTTCGCTTATCCAAAATATGTTGGCTCTCCAGAAATTGTGTCTGACTCGATTATTCAGGTAACAATGGATAACTTGGCCGTAGGAATCGATCCTAAAAAGTCGAAAATATTTGCTGAAAGTACAGTACCTGAAATTTACGAACTCGGCATGATATTTTCAATGTTAGTAACTCACAATCGTGCTTTGCGAAACCCTACAATAAAAGAAGAAATTCGCGAAAAAAGCTTGGGAGATAATTACTCACTTGGTTTTATAAATTTTCCAATATTGCAGGCGGCCGACATCCTAAGTGTTAACGCCGATTTAGTTCCGGTTGGCGAAGATCAATTACCCCACATTGAACAAACAAACGAAATTGTCCGAAAATTCAATCAACTTTACGGAGAAGGTTCTTTAAAAGAAGTTGAAGGAAAAGTTGGGCGCATAAAACGACTTGTTGGAATCGACGGCAACGCAAAAATGACAAAGTCTTTGGACAACGCAATTTACTTAAGTGACACCGAGCAAATGATAAAAGATAAAGTTAAAAAAATGTACACCGACCCAAATCGTTTGCATCCAACTGATCCGGGAAAAGTTGAGGGAAATCCGGTATTCATTTACCACGACGCTTTTAATCCAAACAAAGAAGAAATTGAGGATTTAAAACAAAGATATTTGCTTGGAAAAGTTGGTGACGTAGAAGTTAAAGAAAAACTTTATATAGCATTAAACAACTTTATTGCGCCTATCCGTGAGAAAAGAAAATATTACGAAGAACATTTAGACGAAGTAGTAGAAATACTCGCTGAAGGTTCTCGCGCGGTAAGAGGTGAAGCAAAACTTACATTGAATAAGGTTAAAGAAAAAATGAAGCTGCCGAATTTTTAGCTTATATTTGTTCCGCTGTACTGGCGGTTGAGCTATAGAGATGATAAAATCTTTCCGCTAAATGTTAAATGAGTAAATATCTATTTATAGGAGAAATTTAGATGGCAGTAACCGAAACTAACAAAGAAAATAAAAAGACAAAATCAAAGAAAACTAATTTTCCATACGACATGCAAAAGATGATGAAGGGGGTAAAAAAGAGAAGTATTTTCAGTAATATTTTCTTTTACATTTTTTTGGTATTCACAATTTATTTGGTTATTGGCTTTATAGGCAGTTTTAACTCCGATTCAAAACAAGTTCCTATTAGCGATGTCGTCACGATGATTCAAAATGATAAAGTTCAGGACGTTACTGTATCAGGGGACAAAATTGATGTTGTCTTAAAAGATGGTTCAAAAGTTAACACTCAAAAAGAAAGTGGTATTAGTTTTGACCAAGTTTTAACTAACAACAATATAGATAGATCCAAAGTTGCCGGAAAAATTAATGTTGTGCACAACTTAACTTTTGACCAAGTAATTTCACCAATATTAATGTTTGTACTTCCGCTGGTAATAATATTTTTCATCTTTAGACAAATGAAAGGTGCTAACGGCGACATATTATCTTTTGGTCGTTCCCGTGCAAAGGTATTTAACAAAGATCAATCCAAAACAACTTTTGTAGATGTTGCAGGAATTGATGAAGCAAAATCGGAGATGATGGAAATTGTGGACTTTTTAAAGAATCCTCAAAAATATCGAAAGCTTGGTGCGCGCATTCCAAAAGGTGTGTTGTTGATTGGTGCGGCAGGAGTTGGTAAAACTTTATTGGCAAAAGCTATTGCTGGTGAAGCAAACGTTCCATTTTTTAGTGTGGCCGGAAGTGAATTTATGGAAATGTTGGTAGGAGTTGGTTCTTCACGTGTTAGAGATTTGTTTAGAATGGCCAGAGAAGGGCAACCAAGTCTAATTTTTATAGATGAAATTGACGCGATTGGGCGACAAAGAGGAATGGGAATTGGTGGCGGTCACGATGAACGTGAGCAAACACTAAACCAAATATTAATTGAAATGGACGGTTTTGATCCAAGAACTGACGTTATTGTTTTAGCAGCTACCAACAGACCAGATATGTTAGATCCAGCATTGGTGCGCCCCGGACGATTCGATCGTCGTATCAGTATTCCTATGCCGGACTTAAAAGCTCGTGAGGAAATCATAAGAATTCACATGAGAGGTAAGCCTGTTAGTGAAGCCATAAATATAGAACTTGTTGCTCGAAAAACAGTAGGCTTCAGTGGTGCTGATATTGAAAACATGTTAAACGAAGCTGCTATTTTGGCTGCCCGACAAAACAAAGACATCATTGAGGAAGCCGATATCGAAGAAGCAGCCTTAAAAGTTACAATCGGTGCCGAACGAAAAACTCTTCAAACCGAGGAAGAACGAAAAGTTACTGCCTATCATGAAGCAGGACATGCCTTGGTTTCAGCATACGTTCCAGATATGGATCCTTTATATCGAGTTTCTATTGTTGCTCGTGGTGGAACATTGGGACATACAAGTATTCAGCCTGAAAGAGATCGTTACAACGAAACACAAACAAGATTGAACTCCATAATTTCTACAATGCTTGGTGGTAGATCTGCAGAAGCAATTGTTTATAACGAATTTACTGTTGGTGCTTCCGATGATATTAATAAGGCCACAGGTATCGCCAGAAAAATGGTAACAGAATACGGCATGAGTTCTTTGGGGCCGATAGCCTACGAAGCAAAAGAAACTTCATTTTGGTTGGCTAAAGGTTTTGAAGAGAATAATCAATTAAGTGACGAAATGGCAGCAAAAATAGATGCAGAGGTTCATAAAATTATTACTACAGCTTATGAAACAGCAAAAGACATTTTGGTTACACACCGTGATGCCTTAGACAGAATTTCCCAGCAGTTAATGGAAAAGGAAACGTTAACAGCTGATGAATTTAAAGCATTGCTTTAAGAGCTGAGTATATAATAGCGATATGCTTATTGATGCTCATTGTCACGTACCTCACGCTGGTTACAAAAAAGATGTTGATTCAATTATTGAGGATGCGTCCAGTGTTGGTGTCTCCAAACTTATTGTTATAGGCACTTCTATTTCCGAAAATGAAAAGGTTATAAAGTTTGTAGTTGAACCTAAACACGCAAACATTTTTTGTTCTATAGGGATTTATCCTCATGAAGATATGGACAAAAGCGTTGAGGAGTTACGCGAAGCTTTGGAAAGTGCTTTGGCGTTATCGGAAAAAATTGTAGCAATAGGTGAATGTGGGATCGATGTTTCCAATTGGCAGGGCGGTCGTAGTATTGAAGATCAAATAAAAATATTTGAAATGCAAATTCAGGTCGCCCTAGATCACGATTTACCAATTATTATTCACAACCGCAACGGCGATGCGCAAGTTATGGCGCTATTTAATAAGTACCATGGTTCTAAGTTGCGCGGCGTTGCTCACTCTTTTTCTCAAAGTTGGGAGGTCGCGCAGCAATACTTAGATTTAGGTTTTTACATTTCTTTTTCAGGCATGATCACTTATCCCGCACGAAAACCTTTACTAGAAACTGTCGCCAAAGTGCCGCTGGATCGTTTCCTTGTGGAGACCGATTCGCCTTATTTACCTCCACAGGGCCACAGAGGCGAGCCAAACTATCCTGAATATGTTAAAATTGTTGCTGAAAAAGTCGCGCAGGTAAAAGAAAAACCTTTCGATGAAATAGCCGATTGGTCTTACAAAAATACTTGCACGGTCTTTAATAAGCTCTCTTAAACTTATGATCGCTACTTTTGTAGAACAACATGACAGGTTGGTGCACCGAGTCCTAGAAATGTCTCTCGGATTAATGACCTGGTCGCTACTTACATCGCCAATTTGGCTTGGTATTTTATATCCCCGAGCAATTGTGTACATGCTTACTTTCTTTACCGTTTATTGGTCCTATTTGGCTGCTAAACACACTTTCGGATTAATGGTTGGGTATAATAACTACGCTCGTGAAATGAAGATAGATTGGACAGAGGAATATCACAAACTTGATTTTTGTACCTTGCCTGATTCGGCTACCTTGCCAACGAGAAAAGAAGATCTTCGACACTTTTTATTGATACCAGCGGTTAACGAACCTTACAACGTTTTAAAAGATTCCATGGACGCACTTTTCAGACAAACATTTCCTTTAAATCAAATAGTTTTGGTGTATACCGTCGAGGAAAAATATGCAGCCGAAACTGAAAAGAAAATTCGAGAAATTCTTGGTGATCGCGTGAACCAGCTAAACAGATTTATGCTCTTTGTTCATCCTCGCGGAATTGTTGGTGAAGCAATGGGCGTTGGTGGTGCTAACAGATCATGGGGAGCGCGCCATGCCGTTGCCGAGTTACAAAACTCAGGAGAAAACATTAGGAATTACATTTTCAGCACAATTGACGCTGATCACGTGATGAATTCTCAGTACATAACTCGATTGTCCCATTTATATTTATCGACATCTCGCCGAGATAACCACTATTATTCCACGGCTGTTCATTTGTTTAACAATAATTTGTGGCGTGTGCCAATGATGATGCGCATCGAAGCCAACGCAGTCACAATGGGAAGTTTGTCTGACTGGAGTGCTACAAAAGGTGCTTTAAAAGATAGTTTTTCTGCTTACTCTGCATCTTTGCAAACATTAATTGATGCAAATTATTGGGATGTTACTTTAGGTATTGATGACACCATTTTTTATTGGAGATCTTTTTTCGTGCGCAACGGAGATTTTGACGGTGTGTGTCACTATATTCCTTATTCTGCAGATGCCGTTGAAGGTAAGAATTTTATAGATTCACATATTAGTATGTATCGCCAGTTGTTGCGCTGGGGTTGGGGAGCAATTGATTTTCCATTATCCATGAAAGAATTCTTGAAAAACAACAAACTTCCTCTTTCAAAAAAGCTTGGATGGTTAGCCAAACTTTTAGAAAGACGCGTTATTTTGGTGAACATGGTTTTTTTGATTACCTTTGGATTTAGTCTTGTTACATTGGTAAATCCCTACGTTAAACAATCTAACTTTGCATACTCTTTGCCCAACATTATGAGCCAAATTCTAACCGTAACTTTGGTATTCATTATTCCAGCTACGTATTACAGAATGAAGTTAGTCAGTCCTATGCCAAAGAATTGGCACTTTTGGCAAAAAATTCCGGTGTATTTAGAAGGTCCGTTAATAATGCTTAACTTATTAACATACTCTTTCTTCCCATGGGTCGACGCTCAAACAAGAATGCTTTTCGGTAAAAAGATGAAGGACTTGTATTACATGCCGAAAGTCAGGTAAAAAATGAAACTGACCCAAACCATACATTTAAATTTTTATGCGGCTTCTGCCCAAATAAAAAAGAAGGTTTCTTCGTTTTATGTTATTAATGGTTTAATTATTCTGTTTCAATTTTTGTATATATATCTGCGCTTCACGTATATCAACGACGTAATTCCATTTTGGTTAAATAAACCTTGGGGTGATTTACAACTTGCACCAAAAACTCTGATTTATTTAATTCCTCTTGTAGCTAGTTTCATTTTTGTTCTCGGTGCGCTTTTAGTTTTATTTGATAAATTTTATATACGCTATCTTTCCAGTATTATTTGGGCTAGTGTTACTTTTTGTAATTTATTTCTAACTTATTCCCTAATCAGAATTGTGCACGTAGCTTCCATTCCTTTTCCACCACTGATTAACCCACTTTACCTAAATATGCTTTCACCATTTTTAGCCGCTTTTTTTACTGTTTACTTTGTTTTGCCTTATTTTATTGATTATGCTCATCGTAAAAAACTTGTTACAAACCCTTTTGTTCATAGTCATCCTGCTATGGTATTACGTGAACCGTCTGCTAGAGGTGGTGGATTTATTTACGCCATTGTTTTTTTGTTTATTTCTATTTTGTATGTGGGTTTTCAAAAATACTTTTTAGGAATTTATTTGTCAGTTTTCATGTTAGCTCTTTTGGGTTTAATGGATGATTTCCAGAATACTCATCCGACATCAGATTTTAGATTATTGGAAAATCCGCTTGTGCGTCTAATTCTTTTAGTTATTTCGGTTACGCCTGTGGTTTTATCCGGAATAATTTTTGACTTCATAAATAATCCACTTGGCGGTTTATTGTTTTTAAAGGGATTTGTTTTTTCATTTGGAAGTTATTCTGTACCTGTTATTGCTGCAGTTGTTACCATAATTTGGATCGTTTGGTTGATGAATGTTTTATCTTGGTCTAATGGAATTGATGGACAATATGGTGGAATTGTTGGCATTGCGTCTTTGTTTATTGTTGTCCTGGCCTTGAGATTTAATCCTTTAGAGTTAGTTCAAACACAAACAGCTATTTTAGCGGCTATAAGTGCAGGTGCTGCGTTTGGTTTTACAAAATACACTTGGCATCCTTCTAAGATTATGTGGGGGTTTGGTGCGATGACCGCGGGGTTAATTTTGGGTGTGCTTTCTATTTCGGTGCAGGCTAAAATTGTGGTTTCTATTTTAATAATACTAATTCCATTTATGGATGCTTTTGTAACGGTTATTCGCAGAATTTTCCAACGTAAAAATCCATTGGTAGGAGATCGTGGCCATTTGCATCACTTATTGTTAGACCACGGATGGAGTCCAAAAAAGATCGCCACATTTTATTGGTTAACTACTGTTGTTTTTGGAATGATTGGACTTTTATCGCCAGAAAAATATATGTTACAGGTAGCACTAATCGTATCCGGAATCGTTGCGTTCTTTATAATCCTCCTAAACTTGCGATCAGTAACAAGCAAAGACCCATCACAGCAAACTGTGAAATAACTCCCCAAGGAAGTGGTGCCTGAAATTGCAGTTTGTGTTGTAGTTTGTGTACGAAATCAAAAATACTATCAATTCCCTTAATATAAATTGAAGGTCCTGTAATAACATCTGGTAATACCGATGCAATTCCACACAAGAAGATGTTTAAACTTAAAGCCGGATTATGCATTACCCAAAGCGCATGTAAAGTAAAATAAACTCCTACGGCAACTCCAATTGCCATTTCTCCCATAACAGCCATAGGACGCCAACCTTCTAAGCGTTCTTCGCGTTTAGTATTTGAATAAAAATCCCAGTGAGGAACTAAATCTCCCAAAAAATGAAAGACGAAAGCTACCGGTACTGCTATTAAAGGGTTTGGTATTGCCATGGCAATTGCTACGCCCACTACTGTATGAGGTGTGAGAAGCATAAGTGTACAAAAATTTTATGACATATAGACAATAAACGCAAATCCTGGTTAATTCTGATTTCATCTTTTATTCATAATCGGACTATTATATTTACTATGTTGTAGTTTTTTGCGGTTCATTTAGATGCGTGTTTTATTAGCCAAGAACGATGACATCTGTTTGAATTTAGTGCTTCACGAAGTGAAAAAAGACTTCGTCGTTGACCTAGCAAATGCTTATAAAGACGTTAATTATTGTTGTGATGTGGTTGATTACGACGCTTTAATTATTTTTGGAAATGTAACTGATACAACGAGTTTAGAAATTTGTAAAATCGTTAGGTTACAAAGTGAATCTATCCCGATACTTTTTATTTCAGACAGACATTGTGTTTATCATAAAGTTAAAGTTCTTGAATCGGGGGCCGACGCTTACATATCACGTCCTGTGGATACCTTGGAAATGCGCGCATGTTTAAAAGCTTTAATTCGTAGAAAATGTTTATCACCAAGTTCAAAGGAAATTTCATATAATGGAATTACACTGGATTTAAAGAAGCGGAAAGTTTTTTTAGATGGCTGCGAAGTTTATATGTGCCGAAAAGAGTTTGATTTGGTGGAATATTTACTTTTGAATATAAATCAGGTGGTTTCGGTAGAAAGAATACTGGAACATGTTTGGGATATTGGCTTGGACGTTGCCTCAAATACTGTTGAAGTGCACATACGGCGTATTCGTGAAAAGCTGGGAAAAGACGTAATTAAGACTCGTCACGGGTATGGCTATATTATTGAAAGTTGAGAAATTAGCAAAAAACACATATTATACTAATGATGTTCTTTACTATATATCAAATCATACGTACCGCTCGTCCCAGACAATGGCTTAAAAACCTAAGTTTATTTGCGGCACCTTTGTTTACCGGCATGATTCTATCGGGACACACGCTAGACCTTGCTATAAAGGCTTTTGTCGCGTTCTGTGCGCTTTCTTCAGGTGCATACCTTGTTAATGACATCATTGACGCGCCAAAGGATCGTTTGCACCCAATCAAGAAAAATCGTCCTATTGCTTCAGGAACGCTTTCCGCTGGTTTGGCTTTTAGTGTGGCCATGGTTTTGGTTTTTGGCGCTCTTATTGGCTCAACAGTTTATATAGGCACTTTCTACACTTTAGCTTTGATTGCGTATGTGTTAATTCAGCTTTCGTATTCCTTATATTTTAGAAATGTAATTATCCTTGATTCTTTGGTCGTGGCTTCGGGTTTTGTATTGAGAGTTTTCGCTGGTGGTTTAGCTACTAATACCTCGGTTTCGTCCTGGCTTGGATTAACAACAATCGGCGTTTCGTTATTGTTAGCTTTCGGAAAAAGACGATCTGAAAAAACCATTATGTCAAAATATGCGTTGGAACAAAAACAAGGTGAAACCAGAAGTACATTGCGCCATTATCCAGACAATCTTTTAGACAGCATGATGTCTATTTCGGCGGCATACACAATAATTAGCTATTCTATGTTTGTTTTCCAAATTGCTCCCCAAAGAATTAGCGTGGAATTATCAAACTATCTGCCATCTATTTTAAAAAGCCCACGTTGGATGATGTTAACAATTCCTTTTGTTATTTACGGAGTTGCTCGTTATTTGTATGTTGTTTACGAAAAAGGTGAGGGCGAGTCTCCGGAAAGAATTTTGTTATCAGATAGACCTTTATTACTTGCTGTTGTTTTGTGGGGATTAGTAACTTTTGGAATAATGTTTTTCTTACCTTACGTCGGTTGATGTTTCAGATGTTTGTGCTGCTTCCGAAGCCTGTTTCAGTTCTTGATCTTGCATTTCCTTTTTAAATTTCTCAATTAGTTTTCTTGTTTCTATATCTTCGTTGGTTTTTGTATCGGATGCCGATAGAACATCATTATTTACTTGTACAGAATGAGAAGAAATAAATCCTAAAGACACCAAAGGAATTCCGAACAACACAAAAAGTCCGGAAACCAGTAAAGAGTTTGCAAATAATTTGTGCAAGTTTTTCATCATTCTACGTCTACCTCCAAATCTATAAATCTAGTGTCATTATCGAGAGTAGGTCCCTTAGTTTTTGAAATATCAAGTTCTTGTTCTATATCCAATACCAGTAAAACTGTAGAAACAACGGTAAGTCCGCCGGCTATTATAAATATCATCGGGTAAACCAGCTGAAAGATAGTCATAACCCCTGTAACAAACAGTAATAAATATGAATATGAAAGCCAAATGGCGCCTTGTGTGTATAAGTCGTAGGAAGATTGAATAAACGACGGCATACCAAGCGAAAATAATTTTGCCGTTAAAGTTGGTGTTATATGAGTTTCATGGAAAACAAGTGTTTTAAAAATAATGTAAAAAAGTCCGGACGCCAAAACTACGACCATAAACAATAAAGAATATGAATTTACTAAAATATAATCGCTTAAATTGGAATAGTTGAGACTTGTTCGTTCGATTGAAAAGTTTATTCCTGCGTATTTTGATATCATTATCACCGACAATATTCTGACAACCAAGAGTACAATGGCAGGTAGAATAGCTTGATCAATAAGTTTTATTAGTACTCTTGAAAACATATATAATTAAACCTACTAATATAATACAGTTATGCGCTTAAATGAGTCAATAAAAGTAATAAAAAATAATAAATATTTAATTCTGTTTGCGCTATTGCTTGTATTACCGCCACTCATTTTTGTAACAAATACAAATGAACTTTTTGAATTTCCTAAAATGTTTTTTGTTTACATTGTTGGAACGTTTACTTTGGCAGTTTTTTTAACGGAACTTGTAAATAAACCACGTAAACTGATTTTACCCTCAAAGCCCGTTTTGTTATTTGTTTTGGCTTTTATTATTTCAACAATTTTCTCAACACACGTTTATACTTCTGTTTGGGGCTATTACACCAGGTTTAATGACGCTCTTATTTCAACTTTAATCTACGCAGCACTTTATTTTATTTCTCTAAATGTTTTGACCGCAAAAGATTTTAAAATATTGCTGAGGCTTGCTGTGCTTACAATATTACCCATTGGTTTTTACGGAGTTTCTCAACATTATTCTGGTTCAGGCTCAGACTTTGTTGCCGAGACCGATCGAGTATTTTCAACATTTGGACAACCCAACTGGCTGGCGCAGTATTTGGTGATGTTAATTCCATTTTCTTTGATCTTGGCTTTTAGAGAAAAGTTTATATTTTGGGTTTCTGTGTATTTTGCAGGTTTTTCTTGTTTGTGGTTAACGTATTCTTTATCCGGATATTTAGGTTTTGCAGCAAGCATGTTGTTTTTGGTTGCTTTGTTTGTTCGAAAGACGCACGTTACACGGGGCAACTTAGCGAAAGTTTTTGTCCTCGTACTTATTACAGGACTTATTTCTATTACCAACCTAGGAATATTTTCATCACGTGTCCACGACGCTTGGACGGACTTAAGGAGAATTGTATGGGCATCAGTGGAAGTTTATGCTCAAGAGAATCCTGCAGATTACAAAGTTTCTGATGCTGGCTATATTCGTGAAGGACTTTGGCGCGGGACATGGTTTTTGGTGACTTCAAGTCCAAAGACCTTTTTATTAGGCACAGGTCCAGAAACTTTTCCTTACCAGTTTCAAAAATATCGACCTTTAATATTAAATTATTCTTCCGAATGGGATTTTGTGTTTAATAAACCTCATAACTATTATTTAGAGTTGTTGTCTGAGCAAGGAATAATTGGTTTGATTGCATATTTGATATTGTCCGTAAATTTCTTAAAAAAGAAATCAAAAATATTAATTCCCGGATTTGTGGGATTTTTAGTTTCTTGTTTTTTTGGTTGGCCGGTAGTTTCAACAGCAATTCTTTTTTGGCTTTTTCTGGCGTTGGCCGAAAGGAATGCTGAATTATGAATTTTATAAAAGAATTTAGAAAACCAATTTTATTAACTGTTATTTGGGTAAGCTTTTTTGTGAGTACGTGGGTTTATTTGCGCTTATATAGTGCAGATGGTTACTTAGGTAGTGCCGATGAAGAATTGTCGACCGGTTATTATAGTGAAGGGTTAAAGGATGCTAAAGAAGCTGCTTTCTTAAATCCTTTTGAAGCAAACTATCAGCGGGTTTTGGCTAAAGCTTATATTTTAAGTTCTCTTGGAAAAGATAAGGAAACTGTTGATGCAAATAAAATTAAAGTTATTCAATACCTTGAAGACGCTTATACATTGAATCCAAATAATTTAGTTACGATCCGAAACGAAGTTCCTTTGTATTATTTTTTGGCTTTGGATCTTTCTGCTTCAGGTGGTGCCGGAACTAAAACAGATGAAACATATCTGCCTACAACGAAAAACTTTTTAGATATGGCCAAGTTACGTTACAAAAATGATGCAGGAGTTTTAGTGTTAGTAGCAAAGTACGAAAAAAAGCTGGGATTAATTGATGACTTTAACGATACGGTAGCACAAGTTAAAGTGTTAAGACCTGATTTGTTAGATTGGAATGCTTCTTTAAAGTAGCTGAGTTATTTTATTGTTACGTAGTCGGATGAAACCCAGCCTTCAACAGTATCTGATATTTTAATTTTAACCCAACCTGTTTTCTCTTCTTCAACGAGGTAGGAACCCCCTGTATCGACTCTGGTTACTTCAACACCGGATAATGTGGGATTGTCTCTAACACGTAGCCAGCCGGTCGGTGTGGCTTTAATTGTGGCTTGTTTACCCCCGATGGCTGCTGCTGATCCTAAAAGTGTTGTTAAGGCATCTTTAGCTTGTGAACTTAAACCACCGTCAGCTTTTTTTCCGAGATACGCGCCCTTTTTATAGTTTTTAAGTGCTGCCATATCCGCGGTTGTTGTAACAGGATTTCCGTCGGCATTGAACATATTTCCTTTGTAATCAAGGTAGAAATCAAAAATTAAACCTTTGTTGTCGCCGACGTTATCAACATTAATTCCACGAGTTTTATTCCAGTAAATAATAGCTTTAACCCAACTCTGTGTGTCGGACGCAACAACATCGTTATCGGTGGATAGATCGTAAAAGTTTCCTGCGCTTGTAAGTGCAGAAACTGGCTGAGGAATTGGCATTGGAAATAATTTAGTTGATGCGTTCAATACATATCCTTTTTTAATGTTGATTCTGGTGGTTTGAGTTTCATATCCGGGTAAGGTCACTTTTAATTCATAATCGCCTTCACTAACATTTCCTTTTAAGAATGGAGAAGTGCCTATCTCAGCGCCGTCCAAAAAAACTTTAGCCTGAGGAGGTTCTGTAATAACTCTTAAAACATTTCCGGAGTCATCTTTTTCAAACCAAAAGTCTTGGCCTGAGGAAAAATTATCGGAAACACCAAGATCTCTTACTATGCCTACTACATGTAAAAGGTTGTTACTGTTTGATAAAAAGTCAATTGTTGTTTGATATTCTCTGTCGGCAGTTTTTACCGCGACCTTATTTTGACCCGGTTTTATATTTGTAGCTTCGTAAGGTGTTTTACCAACAAATTTATCGTTAATATAAATATCGGCATCAGCATTTGTTGCCTGAATACTAACACCTGCTTTTCCCTTGAGATTATCTATGTTTTTTATGACTTCGCCGCCGAAAAAAACAACCAAGCCTATGCCGATTATTCCAAGGCCATAAGTAATAAAAGTAGGTATAGAATTTTGCTTTGTAGCTATAGTAGATACTGACATGAGATTATATTTAAGTTAGCACGGAGATGGTAAAATGGCAACAATAGCTGGGGTATACGCGGTTTTTCTGGTCGTATTTTTGACATTATTTGCTAAAATAGTTGCACACGGTCTGGTCGCCAAGTGGTAAGGCAAGGGTCTGCAAAACCCTTATCGTGGGTTCGATTCCCACCCAGACCTCCAAAGATTTATTAAAAACATGACCACAAAGGAACTACTCGAAAAATATTTAAGCTTTTATAAGGAACGTGGGCATAAACAAATACCCAACGTATCACTTGTGCCTGAAGGCGATTCAACTTTACTATTCGTAAATTCAGGAATGTTTCCGCTTGTTCCTTATTTAACTGGAGAATCTCATCCATTAGGCAGTAGACTTGTAAATGTTCAAAGAGCTTTAAGGCTCGAGGATGTTGAAGAAATCGGTGATGCTGTTCACACTTTAGCTTTTCACATGATTGGTAACTGGTCTTTGAATGACTACTTTAAGCAAGAACAGTTGCCTTGGGTTTACGAATTTTTAATAGACGTATTAGGTTTAGATCCTGCAAAGATGTTTCCAACTGTTTTTGTCGGAGATGAATTTGCACCAAAGGATACCGAATCAATTGAACTTATTAAGGGGATTTTTGCAAAGCGTGGAATTGATGCCAAAGAAGACGAAAAAATATTTGCATGTGGTCGCGATAAAAACTGGTGGCAAAGAGGTGACGCCGTTGGTGAACTTGGCGGGCCAGACTCGGAAATTCACTACTATATAGGTGATGAACCTCGTGGTGAAAAGAACCTTATTGATAACGAAGATCAATTTTTGGAACTAGGTAACTCGGTTTTTATGCAATACAAAAAAACTGAGAATGGTTGGGAACCTTTAGCCCAAAAGAATGTTGATTTTGGTGGCGGTATGGAACGCATGGCCATGATTGAGCAAGGTAAGCAAGATATTTTTGAAACAGACACATTTTGGCCGATTATAGAAAAAATAGTTGAAATTACCGGTTTAAATTACAGACATTCTCCTGAAACAACTAGAGCCATGAGAATAATTGCTGATCATATGCGCGCATCGACACTTTTAGCGATGGACGGAGTTATGCCAAGCAACAAAGATCAAGGTTACTTATTGCGAAGAATCTTGCGCCGAATGATTAGATCAGGACGAAAGCTTGGAATCACCGAAAACATTTCTGTAGCCTTGGTTGGTGTCGTTATAAATACAATCTCTTGGCTATATCCAGAACTTGTTACAAAACAAGCACAAATAGAACAAATATTTGCAGGTGAAGAAGAGAAGTTTAGAAAAACTCTTGAAAACGGAAGTAGAGAAGTTGAACGAGTTTTACAAAAAGTAGATATTAATAGTGTTGAAGCTTTGGCGACTGCCGCATTTACCGCTTACCAATCATTAGGTTATCCTCTGGAAATCTTTTTAGAAGATTTACGCGATAAAAAACTAAGTGTAAATATAAAAGACGTTGAAGCTACTTTTAATAATATTCAAAAAGAACATCAAGAAAAATCACGAGCCGGCGCAGAACAAAAGTTTAAAGGTGGCCTTGCTGATCAAAGTGAGGAAGTTGTTAAATATCACACAACAACTCATTTGTTACAGCGCGCTTTAAAAACTGTGGTAGGTGATCACGTGCGACAATTGGGAAGCAACATTACAGGGGAACGTTTACGCTTTGACTTTCCTAACTCTACAAAAATGACTGAAGAACAAATTGCACAAGTTGAAAATATTGTTAACGAAAAAATCTCTGAAAAGTTACCTGTAAAATTTGTAGTTCTTCCTCAAGCGGAAGCAAAGGCAAAGGGCGCATTATTTATTCCAACCGAAACTTATCCTGAAGATGTAAAGGTATATTTTGTAGGTGATACAATTGAGAACGCTTACAGCAAGGAACTTTGTGGAGGTCCTCATGTTGAAAACACATCACAATTACGTCCGATTAAGATTTATAAACAAGAAAATATAGGTGACGGTAAGTTACGAATTTACGCAAAATTTAATTAATTATTTTTAGCCAGCAAGTACTGGCACGAGCACAAGCTCGAAGGAGGATTATATGGCAGCATTAGGAAAAATAAAACCATTATCCGACAACGTATTGGTTGAACCAGTACAAAAAGAAACTACCCTCCCATCGGGAATAGTTATTCCGGATATGGCCAAAGAAAAGCCTCAAGAAGGTAAAGTTGTAGCAGTTGGTTCCGGTAAACGCGATGACAAAGGAAATCGTATCCCTTTAGAAATTAAAGTTGGGGATATTGTTATGTATAAAAAATGGGGCGGAACTGAAATTAAAGTTGAAGGCAAAGATATGCTTCTTGTAAAAGAAGAGGATATTATTGCCGTCGTGGAAAATTAAGGAGGATTTTTATGTCAGCTAAAAAAATAATATACGGTGATGCCGCAAGAACAAAATTAAAAGCCGGAGTTGATATCTTGGCTCGTGCAGTTGCTACAACATTAGGTCCAAAAGGTGGAAATGTTGCTTTGGCAAAAAGTTATGGAACACCAAGTGTTGTCCACGATGGTGTAACTGTTGCAAAAGAAATAGAACTTGAAGACGTATTCGAAAACATGGGCGCTCAAATTGTAAAAGAAGCTTCATCAAAAACAAACGATGTCGCAGGTGACGGAACTACTACCGCAACAATTTTGGCTCAGGCTATGGTCGACGCAGGTTTGAGAAATATTTCAGCCGGTGCAAACGCCATGATGATCCGTAAAGGATTAGAAAAAGCTGTTGATGCCGCTGTTGCCGAAGTTAAAAACTTATCAAAGAAAATTTCCAGTAAAGAAGAAAAGACACAAGTTGCAACTATTTCTGCACAAAATGAAGCTATTGGTAAATTAATTGCCGATGCTATGGAAAAAGTTGGAGATGCGGGTGTTATCACAATTGACGAGTCAAAAGGTTTTGACATTGAACTGGAATACAAAGAAGGAATGCAATTTGATAAAGGTTATTCTTCACCTTACTTTGTTACAAACTCTGAACGTATGGAAGCAATAATCGAAGATCCTTATTTGTTAATAACGGATTCTAAGATTTCCAGCATGTCTGAATTGTTACCAATGCTCGAAGGTTTGGTTAAAGTTTCAAAGAACTTAGTAATCATTGCCGATGACGTTGACGGTGAAGCACAAGCTACTTTAGTAGTTAACAAACTTCGTGGTGTTTTAAACGTTTTAGCAGTTAAAGCTCCAGGATTTGGTGATAGACGAAAATCTATGTTAGAAGATATCGCCATCCTTAGTGGTGCTACATTTGTGAGTTCAGATACAGGTCGTAAATTGGATTCTGTAACAATCGATGACTTAGGTCGCGCTGAAAGAGTTGTTTCAGATAAAGACAGCACAACAATTATTGGCGGAAAAGGTGACGAAAAAGGAATTAAGGATCGTGTAAAACAAATTCAGGCTCAACTTGATACTACAACATCCAGTTACGATAAAGAAAAATTGGCTGAACGCTTGGCTAAGTTATCAGGCGGTGTTGCCGTAATAAAAGTTGGTGCTGCCACCGAAGCTGAGTTAAAAGAACTTAAGCTTAGGGTTGAAGATGCTGTTAACGCTACAAAAGCTGCAGTCGAAGAAGGAATTGTTGCAGGTGGTGGTGTTACCTATCTTAAATTGGCTAAAGCCATTGATGCCTTAAAACTTGAAGGCGATGAAGGTACGGGTGCTTCAATCTTAAAATCCGCACTTGAAAAACCAATCAGAACTCTTATTCAAAATAGTGGTGCTGATGCCGGAAGAGTCCTTGCCGAAGTCGAACGCAAAGCCGAAGAACAAAAGAACTCAAACATTGGTTTTAATGTTGTAAAAATGACTTACGTTGATATGGTTGCTGACGGAATAATTGATCCGGCCAAAGTTATCAGAAGTGCTTTGGAAAATTCAGCTTCCGCCGCGATTATGATTTTAACAACCGAATGTTTGGTTGCTGATGCTCCAAAGAAAGAATCACCAATGCCAGGCGCTGGTGCAGGTATGGGTGGAATGGGCGGCATGGAAGATATGATGTAGCCTTTGGTTTTTTGAGAATGTTTTTAAAAAGGAACGGGACCCTGCGGGGTCCTTTTCTTTTAGTTCTTTAGGAAATCTTCAGCTGAGCCAAAACCTTTTTATAATTATTCAAAACCTTACCTGTACTATCGTGCTTATTAAAATGAATTAAATGCTTTGTGGTAATTTCTACTGTTTTTTTCTTTTTCATGTACATCAACTGAATTTCCCTTGCGGTATCTTCCAATCTGTTTATCAAGTGGCTTGGACGCCTATTTCGTGTTGGGGTTTCCGCGATATCTACGACGAAGTTCTTATAAAACTTAAATATCCATTTATTTTCTCTAATAAATTCAAAATAAGTATTTCCTTTGTTAATTACTGGCTGCATTAAAACAATATCTGTTGCTGTGTATACATTTTGTTTTTTTTCTTCCCACTCAAGTTGTGACTCTTCCATAAAAATGTTGGTGCAAATGCTTCCCGGAACTTCTTCGCCTCCAAAAGGCTGTTTATTTAAAATAGTAAGTATTAGTGCTGTAAAACCTCGAGTTAACCATAACCTATTTTTACTTGCCACAATCAAGACATCTATATCTGTTTCTTTTTCAGCATTGCAAGCGGCAACTGAACCGGTAACGCAAATCATTTTTATCCAAGGTATTTTTGCCAAGATATCAAAGTACTTTTGATTTTTTTTGATAACTTCTATGGAGTGTTGATATTTATGTTGCCAGTTTACGTAATTATTTTTGCACAAGATGTATTTTTTATATTTTCTTTTAATAATGCTTTCTTGAATAAGTTTGTTTGCGGATTCCTTAATTTCTTGTGTTGAAAATTCCCTTGGAGACATCAAAAACGTTGCCATTTGGTAAAAGCTAAGAGGGTATTTAAATACTGATCGATAGGCGAGTGTTTTTAAAATAGCTTCTTTGCACTCGTTCTCGTATTTGTGTTCATCCATTTTATTTTAGTGTGTTGAATCTAGTACTTGGTTTACTATAGCATCTGCTTCTTTATTCTTTTCTCTTCTAACGTGGGTATATTCAATTTTTTCCAGTTTCTTTTCCAAAATTTTGATTTGATCCCAAAACTTTTTGAGTTCCATATTTTTGACTTTATATTTGCCCGTAAGTTGATTTACAACAAGTTCACTGTCTAAATAGCACTGTAAATCTTTTTCACCTTTTTCAATAACTGTTTCTATGCCAAGAACTAAAGCTTTGTATTCGGCTTCATTGTTTGTTCCTACACCAATGTATTTTCCTATTTCTTTAACAACAGTACCTGTGTTGTCTCTTATTACAATTCCAATAGCTGATGGTCCGGGATTTCCTCTGGATCCACCGTCGGTATTTATTATCATTTTGAATATTCCTTTAAAGTAATATAAAACGCGCCTAAAAGTAGTCCGAAGCATAACCCGCCAAGTAAATATAATGCTAGTGGGTTATATGGTTCTTTTACGACTGGTTGATCAAGTATTTTAGAAACACTTAAGTTTGGATCGCCCTTTGCATTTACGTCATTTGTAGTTTTATTTAACACATTGGCCATTTCGTTCCATAAAGCTTGTCCGGAGGTGGGATTTTTGTCTTTTACCGTTAAGGTAATAACTTGTGGTCCAGCTTTTTTTACGTCAATATTTTTACTAAACTTTCTTAAGGTGGTTTCCGTTACGGGAATTTGCAAATTTGTTAAGGTTTCTTTTAGTAAATCCGTACTTTCGAGTAAAGCAATTACGCTATTTGTGTACGCAAGCGCTGTCTGTTGGCTATAGTAGCCCTCGTATGTGAAAACTTGTGTGTTTGGAGCTTCCGCCGTTCTTTTTACAAAAAATGAGCCTTCTATCGAATAATTATGAGGTAAGACATTAAGTAGAAATCCCAGCAATAAGCCGATAAATGCTGCTATGCATAGGGTTTTTTTATTAGCTATAAGTTTTTTAGTAATTTCCTTGAGTTCCATGTATTAATTATATTACAACACGGGCAAAAAGTAGTTGTAATTGAGTATACCTTTTGTCTATACTTATTGATAGGAATTAATTACCGAAACTGCCCTAATGCTTAAAAGACAATCTATAAAAAAATCTGCGCTGACCCCAACTGTACTTATTTCAGGTGGTGCCGGGTTTATTGGCTCTCATATTGTCGAAGCATTACTTGCAAATAAGGCACGCGTTATCGTTTTAGACAACTTCAACACAGGAAAAAAGATTTACGTTAACCAATTTTTAAATAATCCAGATTTTGCTTTATACGATGTGGATATTAATCAAGGTATTCCTGAAGAAATAGAATCTGTTGATTATGTTATGCACTTGGCGGGACTTGAAGAATATTCATTTAGCAAAGAATTAATTAACCTAGACTCACTTTTAACTAACTCACTTGGAACCAAAAATTTATTGGATCTTGTTAATAAATCTAACGGAAAATTTCTACTTGTTTCCACAATGGATGTATATCAAGGACGTATGTCTCAGCAGGATATGGAAAAGTATTTTGGACATTCGGGTATGGAGGACAATAAGTTTAGCCTAACCGAAGCTAAAAGGTTTGCTGAAGCTGTTGCTTGGGAATATTTTAAAAAGAATGATACAGACGTGCGTATTGTGAGATTGCCTGAAGTTTATGGTCCACGTATGAGTTTGGATTCAAGCGGAAACTTAGGTTCCTTTTTAAAAGATCTTATTGAGGGTCACAACGTTACAATTTATGGCGAAGGTTTTGAGAGGGAATATTATCTTTATGTTGCTGATGCCGTTTCGGGTTTATTCAAAGCGCTATTTAACCAGGATACAAAGGGTGGTATCTACTCGCTAGTTCCAGGGGAGCAGTTATCCGTGTTGGAATTAGCGTATGTTGTAAAAAGCTTAGCTGATGGTGGCGTGGATGTCCAATTTAAACCCCGTCTAACAGATGCCATGCCTCAAGCAGCCTTACCAAATACAGCAAGTCTTAAAGAACTAAATTGGTTTTCAAAAGTAACTCTAAAAGAAGGAATAATTAAAACCTTGCAATGGTTTGGCTATACGCCAAATGAAAACACTTTTAAACCAGGTAAATATATTCAACAAAAACAAGAATCCAAGCAAAAGGCTTCGGCGGCAGAATTGTTCACTTTGCAAAATGCTAAAGCCTCCGAAATTTTTACAGCGCAACCCGTGCCAAGTAACGCACCAACATGGCCTGCAGCGGTTCCGCCTATTGCACCAAAATTGGAGTCTAAGCAACCTATCAATAAATTTAAGTTCAGCCTGTCATCTTTGTTTAGCATATTTAAACGAACTAATGCTCCTATATTTACAAAAAAAGTTTCATTAGTGCAAAAGATACTAATGTATTTTTTGTATGGTTTTTCCATAACATTTGCAGCCTTTGTGGTTTTTGTTGCAGCGCCATCTTTTTTGGCGTATCGAAGTGCTACCAGCGGTATTGCGTCATTACAAAAACTTCAGGATTCGGCACTTGGATTAAAGGCCGACGATATATCCAAAGCTTCCTTGGGTGCTGCCGAAGACTTTACGTCCGCTCGTAGATATCTTCACAGTTTACAGTGGCTTTTTAACGTTGCAGGAAAGCAAAAAACATTTAGTACTTATGATAAAAGTTTAAGTTCTTTAGCATATTTTTCTAAATCTGCTCAAAGTATTTCCACCGCAGTTAAGCCTTTGCAAGCTCTATGGGAAGTAGTGAGGCCTGATTCCACGGCCACGCTTGATCCTTTGACATTTGAAAACGCTCAATTGGAAATTGCCAATGCCAAAAATTATATAAATCTCGCGCAAGCCGATGCCCAGTACATTGATGCCAACGATGTTCCGGTAAAATATCGCGACAAGGTTGAATTTTACAAAAACAGTTTAGGCGGTATGGGAACAAACTTGAATTTATTAAATTCTTTGGTTGCAGAATTACCCCAGCTTTTGGGTTCCGATACACAAAAGAAATATTTAGTCTGGTTTCAAAATTCTAATGAACTTAGACCAACAGGAGGCTTTATTGGTTCATATGGAATCTTAACTTTTGATAAAGGTAAACTTAAAGATTTAGTTATTGACGACATTTATAATCCCGACGGACAAATTACGTTGCGTGGCGTAAACGTTAAATCTCCTGAGCCTATCGCTAAGTTTTTGGGAGAAAAGCAGTTGTTCCTGAGAAATTCAAATTGGGATCCTGACTTTACCAAATCCGCCCAAACATTTGATGATTTATATTACAAAGTAACCGGCGTAAAAATGGATGGTTACGTTTCATTGGATTTGAGCTTTGTTCAAAATATTCTTAAAGTTACCGGACCTGTATTTTTAGCAGCTTACAACGAAGAAATTAATGCGGATAACCTTTATGAACGTGCCCAATTACACAGTGATTTTAACTATAAAGATGGTTCAGACCAAAAACGTTCATTCTTAACTGTTTTAGGAAGCAAACTTTTGGAAAAGTTATTTGCTTTAAAACAAGATGCTACACCAAACTTATTAACTGCGATTAATACTTCATTAACCGAGCGTCATTTAGCAGTTTACTTAACCAATAATCCTTTAAGCCTGGTTTTAAAAGATAAAAAATGGGATGGGTCTTTGGTTCAAACTGATGGAGATTATTTAAATGTCGTGAATGCAAATGTTGGTGGCACAAAAGCTAACTACTATGTTAAGAACAAACTTTTATACGAAGTAAATTCTTTAACACGCGACGGTTTATTGCGCGCTAACTTATATTTGGATTATCAACACACAGGTACAAGTGATGCCTGGCCAGCAGGACCATACACAGATTACGTAAGAGTTATAGTACAAAACGGATCAAAAATTACGGGTGCAAAATTAATATTTGATGGCACAACCGAAACCGATATATTTAAAGATGTTGTAGTTTCAACTGAAGGTAATTACACCGTTTTCGAAACTTCGTTTAAGTTGCTAACCGGAAAGAGCGCACGTTTAATCTTTAGTTACGATTTGCCTACAAACTTTTCAATAACATCTACGCAAAAGGACTACAAACTTTATTGGCAAAAACAGCCAGGTACAAACGGTGATGAATTCCAGTTTGTATTCAATCCACCATTTGGTATGCATGTAATGTCTTCAAGTTCTAATTTATCTGTAGACAAAGATACAGTTTACAAAAGTGGAATTTTACAAGAAGACTCCCTTTATAATGTAAGTCTGTATTAGTTTCCTGCGTAGCTTTGTAAGTTACTAGCTGATAGAATTATATAAATGCCATTAGCAGAAATGCCTCTATCAAATAAACAGCATGCCGTTCCACAAAATATTATGGATGTGGAATTTAAACTTGTTGGTGATTTGACGATGCGCCAATTTGCTTATTTGTTGGTATTTGGAATTTTATCTTACCTTAGTACTGTTACAGTTGTGGGATTGTTTAAGTGGCCAATAACAGTTTTCTTGGCACTACTAGCACTGGGTTTGGCATTTATTCCTTTCCAAGAGCGCGGTCTTGATGAATGGATTGTTAATTTTATTCGCTCGGTTTATTTTCCTACACAACGTGTGTGGCATAAAGAACCCACTATTCCAACAGCATTTCTACAAGATAATTTAAATGTTGTTAAACAAGAGTTAATTACACTTGCGCCAACTTCAAGTCGTCGACGTTTGGAAGAATATTTGAAATACCAAGAAACCGCGACTGACGACGATCCGTTAGATATTCCTGAGAGAAAATATGCTATGAAAGTACACGAGGCATACGCGGGTGTAGTGTCTGTACCTTCTCAAGGTGTACCAACATCGGTTTCGGTTACTTATGAGGAACCGGCTATTGTATTCCCACCATTACCTCAGCAAGATATGCAATTACCTGCGGAAGAACCACAGGAGCAAGTTCCAGAGAAAAAGCCTGAAATGCCAAAGGTGGAAGTTGCAGAAGTTAAAAATGCGTCGACAGACGCAACTGTACAGAACAATTCTGTTGTGGAAAGTATTGTACCTACAGCAACTGTTTCGGCGATGGCGGTACAACAACCAACGCAACAACCTGTTGTTGCAGCTGTAAAACCAGTTCAAGCGTCACCTGCGCCAGTTACACCTACCGTTGCCACCACTTCTGCAGTAACTCCTGTCGTACCGGTTGTTTCGGCACCGGCTGCTCCTAAGAATAGACCATTACGCATTGAAAGTACTCCAAATTATGAAAACTACCAAAAACCAATTGAAGGGTATGTCCCAATTACTCCTGACATGCATTCTGGTCGTAAATTTACAAACTTATTACCTGAAAGTGGTGAATTGATATTGCCAATCCGCGGAGAGCGCGTGATTAGAAGTGTTGATGAAGTTGACGTTGAGAACGATATAAAAGCTAAGGCAGAAAGACTTCAAGAACTTTTAAAAAGCATTAAAGAAAAAGAAGGAATTCATTTGACCACTGTACCAAGAGTTGCGCCACAACAGCGTACTGCACAAGTAGTTACCTCACCAGTTGAGACTCCTGAAAAAGATGTTAGTACGGAGGCGACCGATGTTGAAGAGAAATTAAAAGCCCAAAACGAGGATTTAAATAATGAAATTCAAAAACTAAAAGATGAAATTACTGCAGGTAAGACTGCTTCAAAAGAAACAAGTAGTCAGGAAAGCTTATTGAAGCGCTTAGAGATTCAAAGGAATTCTATTACCGATGCCTCCGCGCAACTTAGTAAACAGATTCAAGATTTGCAGTCAAAGATCGATGAAAAAGTTTCAAGTGTCGCATCGCCACAGGTGGGTTCAACACCATCATTCGCACGCATGCAACCTTTGACTAACAATCCAAATACTTTGTCGGGAGTAGTACGTAGTAAAGAAGGAAAGGGTATGGAAAATGTTTTGCTTATTATAAAAAATGATAGACGTGATCCAGTACGCGCTATTAAAACAAATGCAATTGGTCAATTTATTCTCACGTCGCCTTTGGTAAATGGTTCATATACAATAGAAGTAAGTCCAATTGAAGGAAAGGACTTAACCTTTGATATAATTTCTGTACAATTAAAAGGAGAATTAGTTCCACCAATGGAATTTATTAGTAAATAAAATGCCCGCAACTATAGTATCTACAACTCAAGAACATTTAGACATCTTAGATGTTAAGGATAATCACGTTATTTTAAAAACCGGCGTTGTTTGTGCCGTTTTGCAAACTACATCAGTTAACTTTGATTTATTGTCAGAAATTGAGCAGGATGCCATTATCGCCGCATTTTCAATGTTATTAAACTCAATCACTTTTCACGTACAAATTGTTATACGTTCCAAAAAATTGGATATTACTAAGTACATAGAAAAAATATTGCGTGTTGAACAAAAAATAACCGATCCACTTTTAAAACATCAGGCAGAAGCGTATAGAAAATTTGTACAGGACGTTATTAGAAAAAATGAAGTTTTAGACAAGAAGTTTTACGTTGTTATTCCATCGGGTGCTCCGGCAGCAGGTCAGGGAGGTTCAGGACCATTTGAATGGGTTAACAAACTTTTGGGTACTTATAATAAAAGAGTAAACGTTAATGTTGATCGTGTTTTAAAAGAGGGAACTTTAGAGATTGCACCAAAGGTTGATCATATTGTTAAAGAGTTCAATCGTTTAGGTATTAAAGTAAAACAGTTGTCAACGCAAGAGTTAGTCGAATTATATTTTGATATTTACAATCCAAGTACTGTACATGGTCAGAGAATTAGAACAAATATTGGGGATTACAAAACAGCTATTGTAAATCCGGCAATTTTGGAAGAGTGAGGTTAATATAATATGTCAATAAATCTATTTACAATGTTTAACAAAAAAAAGCCATCGCATGAGGGACAAATCCCAGGATCGGCTATTGATAAAGCACCTGCTGAAATTCTGGCTGAGGGAATGCTTAACGTTAGAGATATTATTGCTCCTTCCGCTATTGAGGTTGATTTTACCTATGTTCGTATAGGAAACATGTATTATCGAACTTTATTTGTTGCAGGTTATCCTCGATTTGTCGGGGCTAACTGGCTTTCTCCAATCATTAACTTTGAACATACCCTAGACATTTCCATGTTTTATTATCCGGTTAAGTCAAAAACAATTTTGGATGACCTTCGCCGAAAAATTACAGAACTAGAAGCAACAACAATTACAAACGTAGAAAAAGGTAAAATTAGTGATCCAGTTGTTACTGCAGCCCTTGAAGATGCAAAATCTTTACAAGAGCAATTGGTTAAGGGTGTTGAAAAATATTTCCAGTTCTCTTTTTACATAACAATTCCTGCAGCTTCACTTGAAGAGTTGGAAAATGTTACTGCAAAATTAGAATCAACCCTTGGTTCTTTGTTGTTAATCTCAAAGGCAGCAGCTTTACAAATGGAAGATGCTTTTCAATCAACGGTTCCGGCTGGTTTAGATAAACTTCTCATAACGAGAAACATGGACACAACAAGTTTGGCTACAACTTTCCCATTCACAACTTCCGATTTAACGATGGAAGAGGGAATTATGTATGGTATTAACAGACACAATGGTTCTCTTATTATCTTTGACCGTTTCTCTATGGAAAATGCTAACTCCGTTGTTTTTGCAAAGTCTGGTTCAGGTAAATCATATTTTGTTAAGTTAGAAGCACTTCGATTAATGGTATTCGGTGCAGACCTAATGATTATCGATCCTGAAAAAGAGTATCAAACACTATGCGAAGCTGTTGGCGGAAACTATATCGACTTTTCTGCAAATTCTAAATTTAAAATAAACCCATTTGATTTAGCAGGAATAGCTACCGAAGGTGAAAACGAACTTGGTCAAAAATTAATTTCACTTGTAACTTTACTTAAACTTATGCTTGGCGGAATGTCTCCAGCTGAGGAAGCTATTTTGGATCGTGCCTTAATTGAAACTTATCGTATCAAAGGAATTACCACAGATCCAGATACTCAAATGAACAGAGAGCCGCCAGTTATGGAAGATTTATACAAAGTTTTACTTGGTGCAGCCGAACCTGAAGCTCACGGAATGGCTGATAGATTAGAAAAGTTTATTAAGGGTTCAATGACAGGTATTTTCGACTCTCAATCAAACATTAATCTTGAAAGTCGCATGACCGTTTTTTCAACTCAAAATCTTGAGGAAGCATTACGCCCAATTGCATTTTACATGATCCTGGATTTTGTTTGGACACGTATTAAAAAAGAATTACGCAAAAGAATATTAATCGTTGAAGAAGCATGGTATTTGATGCAAAACGAAGATTCGGCGCGCTTTATGTACGGTATTGCTAAACGTGCACGAAAATATTACCTAGGTTTAACAACAATTTCTCAAGATGTTGATGACTTTTTAACTTCTGAGTATGGAAAAGCAATTGTTACAAACTCGTCAATTCAAATTTTGCTTAAACAGCACCCCGCAGGAATTGATAAAGTTGCCGAAACCTTTTACTTGTCCGAAGGAGAAAAAAGATTGTTACTCTCAGCCGGTGTAGGAGAAGGATTGTTCTTTGCCGGTTCCAACCACGTCGCTATTAAAATTATGGCTTCGGAAGCTGAGCATAAATTAATCACTACAAACCCAGAAGAATTATTAAAACTTCGTGCGGAAGGTTTAATCGGAAAAGTTGCACCAACAGCTTCACCACGACAAACTTATAAACCAATGGATTCCATGTCTAATACTTTAAATCACGACAAGTATGAAACCTTTGACGCGCAAGGAAAAGTAAAACCAGAGTATGCTCAAAAACCATTTAGTAGCGCCCCGGCTGCTCCAAGTATTAAGACATCAACGATTATGGATACAACATCTTCTTTGTCGCAAGTGCAATCACAGCCTGTTCAACCAGCGTCTGCTCCAAAACCTGTGGAAAAGCCTGCAGAAGAACCAAAAGATATAAATAGAATGCCTTCGAGTGAGGAAATATTAAACTCCGTAGCCGCGAGTATGCCTACTAACACAGGAAGTATTCCACCACGCCCTGCTACACCTTTACCTATGAACCAAACGCTAACAAGTGGTACACAAAACGACGGTACTGAAGATTTGAGATAATAGCAAATAAAATAGTTATGGTGAATTTATAAGTTACGCGGTTTTCTACTACTATTCTAAATCTGAATGGGCATTATTATATGCAAAAATCCTTCGTGCTCTACTTGGTTTTGTGGTCTCAATAAACATGCTGACTTATTTCCGCTAGTTTCAAATACCAGAATAGGACATTTAACATTATTTAAAAAGTCCAATAAATATTTGGCGCTAAATGCAACTTCCAACATTTCACCTTCAATTTCAGCGGCCAATTCACTTTCGTGGGATCCTTGTTCGTCGGCCAAGGAAGCTACTCTAATAACACCTTTAGGATCAAATCTTATCTTTAAAGTATTGTTATCGCCTTCTTTTAAAAATATGTTTGTTAATTTAACAGCTTCCGAAAATTCTTCTTCGTTAAACTGTGCTTTTAAAGTGGCATTTGCTGGAATGATTCTTTTGTAGTCAGGATATTGTCCGTCCAAAATCCTGGTATATATTGTTGTGTCGTCAGCTTGGAATACTGCCGTATTTGCATCTTCACTAATGATTATTTTTAATGGTTCGGTTGCGTTTGAAAATATCTTTGTAACTTCACTTAATGTTTTAGCAGGTATTATTGTGGTGAACTCTTTGCTTACGGTTTTTAAAATTAAGGCTTTTTCAGAAAGTCTAAATCCATCAGTTGAAGCGATGGTAAGTATGTTATCAGCAAAACTTAAGAATATTCCTGTAAAGACCGGTTTGCTTTCGTCGGTGGCTGAGGCAAATGCTACAACAGCTACGGCGCGCGCAAATTCTTTTGCATCTACTTCAATAGCGTCAACCGAAGTATCAATTGTGGGTAGTTCCGGAAAGTCAGCAGAACTTGTTCCATTAAATTTAGATTTAGTTTTTTGTGATGTTAAATGCAAAATATCTCGGTCTAATTTAGCTTCTATTGTTGAGGGGGATAGGTTAGTCACAAATTCCTTTAATATTCTTGCAGGAACCGTTACAGAGCCTTCTTCGTCTACTGAAGCGTTGACGTAGGTGATGATGGTAGTTTCTAAATCTGTGGCGACAAGTTTTAAGCGACCTTGTTCCGCTGAGATTAATATGTTCGATAAAATAGGAAGCGGTCCCTTTGTTGGTACTGCTTTAGATACGACTTGAAGCCCTTTAGATAGATTTTCTTGTAGACAGCTAAATTTCATAATTATCGTACGTTGCGTTTAGGCAATATTACTTGTGCTTTGGTTTTAATACAACTCGTCTTGTTGGACCTTCTCCGGTACTTTCTGATTCAACGTCATCGTATTCAGCGACTAGTACATGAACTTGGCGTCTTTCCCAAGGATTCATTGGTGGCATTTCCACATCTTTTTCAAAAAATCTGACTTTATCTATAAATGTTTTTGTTAGACTTACTATTCTTTCGGCTTTTTGATCTCGGTATCCATTAATATCTAATATTATTGATACTGGTTCGCCAAGTTTTCTTAGCATCATCATACTAATTATTGATTGCAATGCCTCTAAAGATTCGCCTCTAAATCCAATTAAGAAACTTAAGTCGTTTCCTTCAATTGTAATTTTGTAGGCTTTATCGTCTAATTCTTCAATTTGCACATCTGGCTTAATGCCTAAGTGCTTAAATATTTCGTCTAAAAAAGATTTTATAGTTTTTATATTCATATATTTACCTTTTCACGGGGCTTAAATTTAATTTACTGCGCAATTTGTTAATCCAAGGTTTTAATCCACCCCAGCCAGTGAAGAAGTAGCTTTGTCCGACCTGGAATAGGGTTGACACTATAATATACAACATAACGCCAGATGGCAATGTTAACCCGAATATTAGGTACATAAATGGCATTACGTATAGGTTCTGTTTTTGCATCGCTTGCATAATATCGTCAGTTTTTTCCGGTGTTTTTTTAGCGGCTTTTTCACCAAGTTCTGCAAATGGCATCATCATTTTTGTGGCTAAAAATTGCAGTACAACAGTAATAACAGGTATTACAAAGAACTTATCGGGCTTAGCTAAGTTTAAATATAAAAAGGTAGTTTTGATATCTTCAAGTGAGCCGAGTTGAAATTCTGGAAACCAGATATGCTTGTTGATATCCATAATATTGGTGCTGATAGTAAATATCGAGACCGCGCGGTAGATGGCGATCATCAAAACTAAGGTGATTATTGTTGTTAAACAACCAGCTCCTGGGTTTATACCGTGCTGTTTCATTAACTCCATTTGCATTTGTGCCAACTTTTGCTTGTCGTGCTTGTATTTTTCCTTTAATTTGTCTAGCTCCGGCTGCATTTCGCGTTGTTTACTGGCCATTTTAATTTGTGGAAGGGTAATTGGAATAAGCGCAAATTTTAGTAAAAACGTAAACAATATAATGGCTACACCTAAGTTTTGACTTACGTGATAAAGAACTGCCAATATATTAAATATTGGATTTAAAATTATAGTGTCCCAAACAAGCGAAAACGACATAGATTACTATTTTACCTTACCGGGTCAAATCCTCCTTTAGAAAATGGATTACATCTTAATATTCTAGCAAATCCTAGCAAGCTTCCTTTAAAAACACCATACTTTTCAATAGCTTGGCTGGTATAGTCGGCACAACTGGGCGTAAATCTACAAGTGTTTATTCCAAAGTTAATTGGTGAAAAGGTTTTTTTGTATAACTTTATTAAAGTCAGTGTTAATTTCTTCATATCCTTTTTCTAAACTAGATACCTTTGGATAAATTACAACCCAGTATCCGGGGACTATTTTATCAAAGTTTTTACCTATAACTTCTCTAAATACTCTTTTAATTCTGTTTCTATCTACGGCTTTTTTACTGGATTTATTTGAAACGACAAAACCTACTTTTGCAGGTCCTTCATAATTTCTGGGTTTTAAGACGTAAATGTGGAAAAAGTAGCCTTCAGCATACTGACCATACTTTTTGGTTATGTTGAATTCAAAGTTGGAGGAAAGTCTGTTTTGTTTAGGAAGCATGCTTTATGGTCACTTAGTGCGCATGGCGCAACGAATGCTAATGTTATTACTTACCGTTGTACTTAACAGCAAGCTTCTTTCGACCTTTTAAAAGTCTTCTTTTAAGCACGGCTCTTCCGCCGACACTGGCTTTACGTTCCATATATCCATGTTTTCTTACTCTTTTTAGTTTTTTAGGTTGCCAAACTCTTTTAGGCATAATGTATATGTATTCTATCAGCTCTGCTGATACTTTGCTACGATAAAACAGCTTAAAACAAAGCTGTGAACATGTGGATATTATAGGAAATTTGTTATATAGTCAACATTATGCGGGAAACCAGACCTACCATTAATTATGATGATTTTTCAAAAATTGATGTCCGAGTTGGCACTATTATTGTAGCAGAGCGAATTGAAGGCTCTGAAAAGCTGTTAAAACTCGACGTAGACTTTGGAGAAATGGGTAAAAGACAGATTTTATCAGGTATCGCCAAATGGTATACACCAGAGGAATTAGTTGGTTTACAGACGACATTTGTTGTAAATCTCGAACCACGCAAAATGATGGGAATGGAATCTCAAGGTATGTTATTTGCTCTAGGTATAGAGGACGGTACAAAACCGGTGTTTTTAAAGCCTTCAGAAACACTTGAAAACGGAGAAGGCGCTAGATAAATTCGATAAATATATCCAAATAAAACAGAAAGGGAGAAAAAAATGACAGATAAGACTGTTAGTCTTAAACGTAGGGTAACAGCTGTACCTATGCCTGCAGATTTTGCTGACTGGCCGCTATACCTGCAGGTCGCGTACACCAAACGATTGGGTATGACGCGAGTTCGTCCGATAAAGATGCAAGTTTGCCTCTGTTACAATCTTAAATGCGACGAGGTAAGTATCCCAAGCCCCAGGCTGTGTTCTTCTGAACAAGGTTGGTTCTCACCCGGCGGAAAGGTGCAAATTGGCAAGAATCCGCAAATTTTTGATGTGTCGTGGGGGTGGTGTCCAAAGTGTATTCCGGATTCAGAACTGCAAGGTTAACCTCACACCTCCGTGTCTAAATATTTAGGGACGGAGGCTATTCACTTGATATAATCCCTCCATGGCGAAATATTCTATAAAAACATTTGGATGTCAGGCAAACATTGCTGACTCTAATTCTATTTCCGGTGTTCTAGAAGCACTTGGTTACGAAGAGCTTATTTTACCAAAATTTGACACTGAAACCGAAGAATTTTCTTTTATCTTAAATAACGCCGATTTGTTTATTGTTAACACTTGTTCCGTACGTCAAAAAAGTGAGGATAAGGTTTATGGCATGGGAAAAGTTATAAAAATGGTAAAGGACGAAACCGGAAAGAAGCCCTTTATGGTTTTAGCCGGTTGTATGGTTGGAAGTGTCACAGGAGAAAGGCAGCGTTGGGAATTTGAGAAACTTCACAAAAAAACTCCATGGGTAGATTTGTTTATAAATCCTCACCAAATATTTGAACTTCCTGTGATTTTACAAAAGCAGGGCGTTTTAAATGAAGCAGCCTTGGCTAAATTCGATCCTAAAAATGTAAACGCAAAGTTGGATAGTCCGCTACACGCGTTTGTAAATATTTCTTATGGCTGTGATAACTTTTGTACATATTGCGTTGTTCCTTACGCTCGAGGTAAGGAGATTTCTCGCGGTGAAGAAGAAATTCTAAAAGAAATTAAGCATCGTATTGGTCAAGGAGTTAAACAAATTACTTTGTGTGGTCAAAACGTAAATTCGTGGGGACTTGGTACTACCGAAAAATTTGAAATTCGATCGGGAAGTGATCAAAAGTTACCTTTTGCAGATTTGCTTCGTAAAATTCATGATATTCCAGAGTTGGAAAAAATAAGTTTTTTGTCTTCAAATCCATTTGATTTTACCCAAGACTTAGTAGATGCAGTGAGTTTGCCAAAAATTTCTAACTATATTCATATTGCTATTCAAAGTGGCAACAACGAAGTACTTAAAAGGATGAATCGTCGGCATACGGTTGAAGATTTTGTTGCCATTGTAGAAAAGTTGAAGAAAGTAAAACCTGATTTAGAAATAGGTACAGATATTATCGTGGGTTTCCCGGGAGAAACTCGGGAGCAGTTTATGGATACAGTTGAGTTGTTTAAAAAAGTATATTTTGCAGTAGCGTACATTGCTATGTACTCTCCGAGAAAAGGAACTCCCGCGGAGAAATTCTTTACAGATGATGTTTCCCGTGACGAGAAAAAGTATCGTCATGCTTATCTCACCAAGTTTTGGAAAGGTTTAAAGAAAAAATGAAAAAAGTTTTTGTAATCTTAGGTCCAACATCCTCCGGAAAAACTTCATTGGCTTTAAAGCTGGCTAAAAAAATGAATGGGGAAATAATATCCGCGGATTCACGCCAAATATATAAAACCATGGACATAGGTACAGGCAAGTTACCTATAAATGCTAACGTAAAGATTGTGCGTGACGTTGATAAATGGATCATAGATGGCATCAACGTGTGGGGTTACGACTTAGTTACGCCCGACGCCTTTTTCTCGGCTTACGATTTTGCAAAATTTGCGTTACCCAAGATTTCCCGCGGGAATCCTGAAAACAAGACTATGTTTGTTGTTGGGGGAACGGGGTTTTACATAGACATCTTAACTGGTCGAGTAAAACCTTCTAATGTAATGCCTGATCTTGAACTTAGAGCAACTCTAGAAACACTTTCTACTGAGGAATTACAAAAAAAGCTTGAATCTCTTAATCCACAGGAATACACCAAGATTGATCAGAAAAACCCTGTTCGATTACTACGTGCGCTCGAAAAAAATCTTAACAAATCAGTAAACACAGTCGAATTGCCTTATTTAAATGACGTTGAATTTGTATTTATTGGCTTAACAGCATCCCGCGAAATACTTTATGCTCGCGCCGATCTTTGGGTGGAAAATATTTGGCAAACTGGCTTAATTTCAGAAACCGAAAGCCTTCTACAACTGGGCTATAAGGATTCCCCAAAAATGTCAGGATTAGTTTATAAAAGTGCCGTTGCCTTTATAAACAAAGAACTTTCAGAACAACAGGCTAAAGAACGCATTAAATTTGATATTCATGCGTATATTCGTCGTCAACAAACTTATTTTAAAAAGATGCCAAATGTAAACTGGTTTGATATTTCTACAGACGATTTCTCTGATTTAATATATAATTTCATCAATGGATAGACACATTATTATTAGTTTAAAGACAATATTTTTGACATTGTTGCTTTTGGTTGGTTTTTATGTGGTTTATCGCTTGGGTACAATTTTTGGAATCTTGGCCTTAGCTTTTTTGATTGTTTTATCTATTGAGCCTTTAGTAAGATCTTTTTCCAGTATAACAGTGTTCAATAAGACATTAGCTATGCCGAGAAGTCTTGCAGTTTTGTTGGCGTATTTATTGCTAACTCTTGTTTTAGTCTTGGTTTTTGTCGTTGGTATACCTCCTGTTGTAAGTGAAGTTCAAACTATGGTTGCCAGTTTAACTGTCATGGCACATGATTTTAGCTTGTACTATAACGCCAACATTTCCTTAGCCGACTTCATACCCCAGGCCACAGCGTTACCAAGTAAGTTTTTAACAATTACTGTTTCGCTTTTTTCTAACATCACTTCGATACTAAGTTTATTTATATTTGCAATTTATTTATCTCTTGATTGGCTGAACATAAAAGAAAAGTTTATTGGTCTTTTTCACAAAAAAACTGCTGATGACTTAGAAGAAACAATTAACGAAGTTGAAGCCACAGTTGGAAGCTGGGTTAAGGGTGAACTGATTTTGGTAATTACAATCGCGATGTTTATTTTTATCGGACTTTTGTTGCTAGACGTTAAATATGCGCTGGCTTTGGCGTTAATAGCTGGAATTTTAGAAATAGTTCCGTTTATTGGTCCGGTAATCTCGGGTTCACTTGCATGTATAATCGCTTTTGCCGATGCACCAATTAAAGTTGTTGGTGTAATAGCTTTGTATGTAATTGTGCATACATTAGAAAATAATTTAGTGGTTCCAAAGGTTATGGAAAAGGTTTCTGGTTTTAGTCCTGTTATTATTTTGCTGGCGATGTTAATTGGTGGTGAGTTCTTTGGTGTCTTTGGGGCTATCGTTTCTGTTCCAATGACTATGGTTTTGGCTATTATTTTGCAAAAAGTTTTACGCGGACAAAATCTTTAACTTATACATTATTGCTTTACTTCCTTTTTGTAATATCACACTTAGAATAATTAATGCCAGTATATATAAAGCTGTTCCAATTCCTGCAGGTAGGTACTTATAAATAAAATCGTATCTGTACATTAATGGCCACTGAAGTAAATATATTTCGTATGAATAAATTCCTACTAGGACAAGAAAATCTGATTTTATATTTTTTAACAGGAAAATTACTATTAGTGAAAACACGGCAATTATGCTGGTTAATCGTTCCTGCTGTATTCCATCTCCGACTCCTGAATGAAGTGTTACATGGCAGAACAAATAAAAGGCCATACCAATTGCTCCGTATTTAGCAAAACGCATTAATTTCCCGTGGTTAATATTTATGTTTTGAAGTTTAATCTTTAACGCTACATAAAGCTTAGATTTTAATATGTATGCAAATAACATTCCTAAAGGAAATCCAATAGCGTGAAGTTCGTAAAGTTTCTGAACGTCGGGGTTTACAGGTAGTTTGAAATTCAGTATTAGCATGCTTATTACATAAATGGCTATGGCCGAGAGGTATGGTCTTTTTGTATAAAAAAACAAAGGGAAAACCATGTAATAAAAGATAATGAATGAAAAATACCAGAGTGGGGAATTTAGATCACTATAAAGGTCTGCGTGTGGAAAGAATCCAAAATAATCTTTGATAACCGTTGCTAGTGGGTAATTTATGTGAAGTACCACGTAATCTAAAAGCAAAAATACTGATATAACCAGCCACATGGGAATATATAAGGTACTAAGTCTTTTTTTATAGAAATCAATAATACCCAATTTTTTCTTTAAAGCTGATGTTGTAAGCCCAAATCCCGAAAGAACTAAAAAGACATCTACGCCAACACCGCCCGCAATAGAAAGTGGAAATAAAAAATTATGGTCGTTAAATAGAAAATAACCGATATGGCAGAACAACACCATAAGTATGGCGATTCCCTTAAGTTCATTTGCGTGACTTGGCAACATTTCGTGACCACTTTTATCTTCCTTAACAGAAACAATAACTAAAGATAAAAGAATCAGTGAAAAGATAGTTGTTTGATCTATTGGATTTGCAATATTAATATTCATTTATCGTCTTTGCCCAAAGTAAATAACCTTGTGCAGACGGATGAAATAAGTCTTTTGCGTAATTTGCATTATCTGTGTTCAAACTTTTTTTACTACTGGAATACAAATCTATTAGCCTTATTCTACTGTTGTTCTGCACTAAGGACGCAATAATAGCATTAAATTGTTTGGTTCTAAAGTCCAAAATTGTGCTAAATGGGAATGTAATTAAGTTGTTAGCACCTAGGTAGGGTAAATTTATAACGGTGATTTGCGCGTCTGTTTTTGACATTAACTCATTTAAAATAGTTTGATAATTCTGCTTAAATTCTGCTGTCGAACGTTTTTCGTGAATATCGTTTATACCGATAAATAATGTCACATAATCAGGTTTCATTTTTATTGTTTCAGGTACTTGGTTGTTTAGTACATCTATAGTTTCATCTCCGGGCCAAGCAATATTAACAACATCTATAGCCGTATTTTTATCTCCAAGATTTACAGCGTACAAATAAACAAGTGTGGTTTTAGCACTATCACTCCCCACGCCTGCACTTAAACTGTCTCCCAAAGCAACATATTTTTTGTGTACGAACGAAGATGGATTTCCTACTGTAAATATATTATTAACGGCATAGGGACTTTTCAAACCGGCAGATCCCATAAAATCGTAAATGTGTCGATATGACAACGCAAGATACACAAGTATGCCCAAAATTATAAGTAATATTATTGCAGGTTTGGTTAGTTTCATTGATAAATTATATCGTAGTTTGTAGACTGATTATATGTCGATTGAAACAACTCAAGGTTATGGCTCGGCTGAATGGCAAAAGGATGAAGTTACTTCCGAAAAAGCATTACAGGACTTAGATAATTTTACTTCTGAAGATATCTTAAAAATTAAGAACGCTTTGTTTGAAGATATGGAGGTTGATGGTATTTCCGCCGGCGCTCAGGAAGGACACATCAGGCAGGTTTTAGCTATTGGCCATGTTTTGGCAAATGGTTCAGGTAAATTTGATTCAGCAAAGGAACAGGAGTTAGTTGATTTATGCATTATGCTTCACGATCCTGAAAAAACTCCAGCTAGTTTTGAAAATCTTTTTACGCATGCAGCTCAGGCGGCGGGTAATATTCCAATATATTTAAAAAACCTTGATATTTATGGAAGTGGTCACAAACCTTTACGAGAACTTGTGCCCGCCGATTTGCAACAAAAACTTGCAAACGCTCCCAACTTAGCACTTTTTATATCAAAAGTTGTAGAAACTCATTCAGCAATTCCTTATATAGATAATGCTTTTAGATATGAAAGTCTCGCAGATGCGCGCGAAAAAGGGGGTGACTATGTTTTACCTTATTTAGTGGAACGAACAACGCCTACCGGTGAAAGATATTGGGGATTGCCAGAGCCAACTGAAGACTATGGAAAGTTATTAAGGGCAGCTGATACTCTTTCGAATTACGGATTAATTCCTGAGCTGCAGGTTGAAGTAAAAAAAGGTGAAGATCCAACTTTAGCTAAATATAGTGGCTTTATAAAACTGTTAAAGCTTGAGAAAACCGGAAGTACCTCAGAAAAAATATTACGTATAAAAACTTCGAGTATTGCCGCTATAGACGCGGGTATTTATGATGACTTTCCAGTTGCCAAAAATGCTGCAGAACAATCGGTGGTGCGTGCGGATTGGTTAGCCACATATTTTAAAATGCACGATAACGCTACTTACGAGGAAGCATTTTCTGAAATGGAAAAAGCAACAAAAGAGTCTATTACTACCATTGGTTAATTACTTACTCACAGGAAGAGAATAAGCCAGATTCTGTTCGCCCTCGGATTACTCCAAAGGTTGCCAATCATCTATCTTTTCCCCATCTTTGTACCTCGCCAGGTAACTGATAACGGTACGGTCGTGGGTTTCTGCGGGGTGGGATTGCCCGTTTCAGCCTAAATCGTAGCTTGCGCTTTAGATCTAGGGCCGTTTCTGTTGCTCTCGGAAGATGTTAATTCACCCTCCGTTCACGCCACTTTTCAATGACGGGACACCAGAGATTTCGCTTCGGAGATTACCCTCCGTCCCCCTACCTGATGCAGTCTGGACTTTCCTCCCATTATTAGTGGGCGATTAGCCTTCTTCCTGTAATGCCGCTATTCTATCAGCTTTGTCTGCATACGTCCATGTCGCTAACACCGTCCTAAATGTGTTATCATACTGTCATTATGTCTGATCAGCTTGATCCAAATAAGTACCATGTTTTGTCACCCGAAAGTAAAAAGAAGCTATCAATTATAATTGGACTCTTATTGTTGGTTATTATTCCAATTTTTTCGTATAAATATTATCAATTTGCTATTAACAGACCTAACCAAACAGATAAAGAATTAACTTTTGAAGTGAAAAAAGGACAAGGCACTATAGAAGTTTCCAGAAATTTGTATGCAATTGGTGCAATTAACTCGGAATTTCTTTTTGATTTATATGTTTATATGCATAGATCAGAAAGTATTATTCAGGCGGGAACATATAAAATATCAGCAGGTACAAATCTTGTTAACTTAATTAAGTTATTCCAACACGGTAAAAATGATCAAACTGTAACTTTTTTAGAAGGTTGGCGTACGGAGGAGTATATAAAGGCTTTAACACCTGGTTTTAGTAATATTGATCCTGAAAAATTCTTTGCTTTGGCTAAACCAGAAGAAGGTTATTTATTTCCCGACACTTATTTTTTTAGTAAGGACGCCCAAGAAGAAGATGTTGTAACTGCACTTAAAACCACATTTGATACCAAAACGGCAGATATTTTAACTGAAGCTAATTTGAAACGTGCGGGATTAACCAAAAGTGAAGCTGTGATACTTGCGTCTATAGTTGAGCGTGAAGTTCGTACTAATGAAGATAAAGCTATAGTTGCTGGTATATTAATAAAGCGCTGGCGAGAGGGTATGAAACTTGATGTTGATGCTACTACCCAGTACGCTGCCGCTTCTAGAACTATTTGTAATATTTTAGATGCTTCATATGCCAATTCAAATGTGTGTATTCCGACTACACAGGAAATTAGTAACACCGTTTGGTGGTCTACAGATTTAAGTGCCGCAGATCTAAATATCGACAGTCCTTATAACACCAGAAAAAACGTTGGATTACCTCCAACTCCAATTTCAAATCCGGGTTTAAGTTCTATTGGGGCTGTTATTAACTATGTACAAACTCCTTACTTTTACTACTTAACTGATTCGGAAGGTAAGACTCATTTTGCCAAAACTTTAGAAGAGCATAATCAAAATGTTGCCACATACTTAACTAACTAAATTTTTCTCTATCATTTCTTTTGTTATTTTGATTCCACAATAGTTTAATATTTGATCGCTTGCGTAAATTGGTGCATCAAATAATTTTCCGATTTTTAAGGCGTCACTAAAATTAGAATTAATATCGTACTCATTTTCGTTAACATGCAAAGTTATGTATGTGTAATATAGCCCGTCTCGATATAAATAAAGTTTTATTCCAGCAACATTTATGTTTAAAAGAGAAAAAATGCGTTGAATTGTGTTGTAAATATTTGGTGTAACCCCAGCAGAGTAATTATTATTTTTAATTTCTACAGGTAACACGGTACTGGAAGGTTTATGGAAGAAGTAGCTAGTTAAAAATTTATCGTTATTTATAGTTGTAAGATATTTTATTTTTTGTAACATCTGTAAGCTTTTTGTTGTATCGCGAATGCGATATAATACAGTTACAATGTCCTTGCCCAATGATTTAAGTACTACTAAAAGTTCAAAGTTTTACGCGTGGCTCATATCAATCTCCGTAATTGTTCTGTGTGTTGTGCTTGCTATTGCCTATTTTAAAATTGCTTCATTAAATAATAATGAATTAAATTCTGGTAATCCCACACCAACCCAGGGCGCTACTGTGCCTTCTGGACCCTACCAAGGTCGAGTTACTTATGTAAACCCAGCATTCTATCCAAACGAGAAAATATCATATGTTTTAACCGGAGCCGATGGAAAAGATATCATTTTGTTGCGCGCGACAGATCAAAGACTATCAATTGCAGAGGGTTTAACTGTAAAATTAACAGGTATTGTCGTTAAGACTTCTGACGGCAAACATGCAGTACTTCAGGTTGATAAGGTGGAAATCTTAAATGGCTCAAATTAGTTTTATAAACGTGATAAAAGAATATGAAGCAGGTTTTAAAGTTTTGGACGATGTTTCTTTTGACATTGATCAAGGAGAATTTGTGTTTATTGTAGGTCCTTCGGGTGCCGGAAAATCCACTATTGTTAGACTCTTAACCAAAGAGGAACAGCCAAATAGTGGTGATATTTTATTTAACGGTGAAAGCATCTTAAATGTTGACAACACAACGGTTCCGGAGCTTCGTCGCAAAATTGGCGTTGTCTTTCAAGACTTTAAGCTTTTAGATTCCAAAAATGTTTTTGAAAACGTTGCTATAGCTTTGGAAGTTGCAGAAGCCTCCGAAGAAGAAATAAAGAGCATTGTTCCAAATGTTTTAAGCATGGTTAATTTAACAGACAAAATGTTTAAGTATCCAAAACAGCTTTCAGGTGGAGAAAAACAGCGCGTTTCTATAGCCCGAGCCTTGGCACATGAACCCGATGTTTTAATTGCAGACGAACCTACCGGAATGATAGATCCAGATTCGGCCGACGATGTGGTGGCTATACTTGAAAAAATAAACTCACTCGGCACAACTATTGTAATGGCAACACATGATCAGGCGATTGTTAACAAACTAAAAAAGAGAGTTATTCGTATTGAAGAGGGAAAATTAGTTTCAGACAAAGTTGGAGGTAAATACCGTGGCTAAAGAATGGTCTAATCTTATTCAAAATCTAAAACGTGAAAAATTAATGAGTTTATCAAATATCACTGTAATGACGATTACGTTTTTACTTTTAGGCATATTTATTAACGTTATTGTATTTTCCCAGACAGCTCTTAAATACTTAGAACAGCAAGCGCAAATAACAGTCTTCTTTAAACTTGATTTGCCCGAAGAAAATATTCAGTCGATACGCGCTAACATTGCAAAGGATTCGCGTGTTTCCAATGTTAGCTACATATCAAAAGAAGATGCTATTAATATTTTTAAAGAACTTAACAAAGATCAGCCGGTATTACTTGAATCCATTACACCGGGAATTTTGCCCGCAAGTTTAGAAGTTTCTGCAAAAAACATTTCTGATCTAAAAGCTATGTCGGCGGAATATTCCAAAATTGATGGTGTGGGAGAAGTTAGATTTTTTGAAGACGTTATCAGCAGGTTTAAGCTTTGGAGTACGGTTGTTTATCTTGTAGGGTTTTTATTTGTCGTTGCCTTTTTCGTGATCTCGTACTCTGTTGTTATCGCCGCGTTGCGTACAACAATAAATTCTAAAGGTATGGAACTGGAAATTATGAAGTTGGTTGGTGCTTCTGATTCTTATGTTAAAACACCGTTAATTTATCAAGGTGTATTTTTTGGAGTTATCTCAGCAACGATATCGGCCTTAATTATTTTAATTATGGACATACTCTTGTATTCCTTTGGAATATTTAAGCAAGGTGTGACCTTGGGATTTTTGCCGGGAATAATGATTAACCTGATTGTATTTGCCGCTATTCTTGTGGTTATACTCATTGCCTCGGGATTTTTACTCGGTTATTTCGGCAGCAATTCGGCGATTAAAAAGTATTTAAAATACTAGTCACTCTAATCTTATGCGCACGAAAAAACTTTTAATATTTTCTTTAATATTTACGCTTGTTGCCTTTTCTCTGGGTTTGTTTATTCGGGTTTACGCAATTTCCGCTGATGATGCTATTCAAGCTTGTAAAGATAAAGACAAACCTGCCGACCAACAATCTTGTTTGGAGGATTTGCAAAGTCAGTGGCAGTCAAAAATAGACACTCTAAATGGGACAGAAGATAATCTTACAAATGAAATTGCTAACACCACTTCTCAAATTCAACTTACCGAATTAAAAATACAAAATGCTCTTAATAGTATTCAAAATACCGAAAGTGAAATAGATCGCCTTGCCGGAAGCATAGATGAAGTAAAAGCGAGGGTAACAAAATTACAAGCTTCTATGGATTATCAAAAACAGGTTTTAACGGCACGCATGCAAGAAAGATACAAATCCAAGAGTGATAATCCAATTATGGTTTTGTTTGGTGCTGGAACCTTGTCCAATTTGGTTAGTAAAGCCGAATATCTTCAAAAGATGGAAATTTATGACAACAAGCTTTTAGCTGAGATGGCGAGTACAAAAGATGCCTACAATACTCAACAAAAATTATATGAAGACAAAAAAACTGAACAAGAAACTTTACGTTCTAAGCTTCAAAATCAAAAATCGAGTTTAGATAATTATAAAGGTGACTTGGCAGATCAAAAATCTCAGAAGCAGGATTTGTTAACAAGTACGCAGAATGATGAACAAAAATATCAGGACATGTTAAAAAAAGCTGAAGAAGAACTTGCTGCATATGGCAATTTTACTAAAGCAGCTGGTGGTGGTCAGATTAGCGCTAATGGTTTCGGCTCTGGTAAAGAAGGTTGGTATTTTTCACAAAGAGACGCTCGTTGGGCAGGTACAACTATTGGTAGATCCAATGACGATATTATGGACGTAGGCTGTTTAGTAACAAGCGTTGCAATGGTTTATAAAAGCCACGGTTCTAGTGTTACGCCGGCAACTATTGCAAGGAGAAATATTTTTTATGGAAACACTGCATACATGACGATTCCGGGGGAATTTAAAGCAAACTGGGGATCGTACTCGGCAATATCTTCAACTATTGATGCTCAACTCAAAAAAGGCAATGCTGTTATAGTTGGTATACATGCGGGTCCTTACGGAACGCACTTTATTGTTTTATCCGCAAAGAGTGGAAGCGATTACATAATGTATGATCCATGGTATGGTCCTGATCTTAAGTTGTCTAGCCATTATGCAAAAACTTCAATGTTTGAAGCTTTTGTTTACGATTAAGTAAGTTTTGTGCAATTTTCCTATTCTCAATAGACCCTAACCCATTTAATTTTTTCATAAATTTCTTAAACTCTCTTTATTGAAGTTAGTTATCGCAGCTATTTTAATATTTATATTTTTGCTGAGAGGAGGTGAGGTGCATGCTGATTCTCAAGTATATTTTGCTTTTGCTTCTGAAAGCTATTTTGTCTGGACTCTAAAACCTGTAAAAGTTGAGTTTGATTACAACCTTATAAATTTAAAAACAGAAGATTTTGTTGTACGGCCATATATTCAAAATGGTTACGTGGAAATATATGATGATGCCAAAAAGGAATGGTTAGAATCAAGCTCATCTATAAATAAACTGCCCCACTTAAAAAGTGAAATGCAAGTTAGGGCTAATTACGGATCGGTTCAAAAACTTAATATTTGGTTTGAAGTTATATCCTTAAAAAACGAAAAAGTTTATACCACGCCAAAGCGTTTGTATTGGACAGAAAAGTCTTTGAATTACTATTTACCTGCAGTTTTTAGAAACGTAGCTGAAAGTACGCAGTCCTCGGAAACAACTCCAGCAGTTGATTACACCCAGCTTCAAAATTTAGCGAAAACTTCGTTATTACCGCGGCGAAGATTGATTGTACTAAGTATGTTTTGCTTTTTAGCATTTGCCTACGTTGGTTTTAGCTACAGCTTTTTGCATGGTAAAATGGGTGAATGTCAAAACTAAAACCATGGATTCCAGCCATACTCTGGATGATCGCTATATTTATACTTTCTGCAACAACGGCCCAAACCTTGGATAATGCAGGTTTTGCGAGTGAACGTATACATATTGATGGTCACTTCATGCTGTTTTTAATACTATTTGTTTTCTATTACAAAGCCACTAAAGATATTGTTAAATCAATGTTATTCACCATACTTTTTGCAATTTCCGACGAATATCACCAAAGATTCACGCTGGGACGCGATAGTAGTGTGTTTGATATTTGTGTTGATACCCTGGGTGCATTTATTTCTGCAGGATTATTATGGAAACTACAGTCCTATCTACCGAAGAGACTAAGAAACTGGCTCAACAATTAGCTCAAACCTTAAATGGAGGCGACATTGTAGCTTTGTATGGCGATTTAGGCGCCGGTAAAACTACGTTCACCAGATTTTTGGTTGAAGCGTTGGGTTTTGATAACCGTGTTCAAAGTCCTACCTTTGTTATTTCCAGAAAATACCAAGGAAAAGGTAACGAAAAAATCAATAAAATTAACCATATAGATTTGTACAGGTTAACCTCAAAGGAAGAAGCTGCAGAATTAGGACTTTCAGAATATTTTAGTGAACCAACATCGGTAACTTTAATTGAATGGCCCGAAATATTAGAAGAAACACTTCCTGCTAAAACAATAAAAATGCATTTTGAGGTAACAGGAGAAAACGAAAGAAAAATTTTAATAAAGAGATAGTATGTTCAAAATATTTATAGACACAACCGAACGCGAAAATCGACAAGTAATATTATATAAAGATGCGGAAATATTGGATAAAGTCACTGGTCCTATTGATATTGTCACCGAAATCAAAAAACTTTTAGAAAAACACAATTTAACTGTTAAAGATATCAGCGAATTTAAAGCAAATCCCGGCCCCGGTTCATTTACAGGAATTAAAATTGGAATCACAATTTCTAATGTTTTAAACTGGGCTTTGGGTAAAAAAACAATCTCCGAATTACAACAGCCCGAATATGGCGGAGAACCAAACATTACACAGCCCAAGAATTGATATATAATAAAAAAATATGAAAATCATTGTCACAGGAGCCGCAGGCTTTATAGGTTCTCATCTGTCAGAAAGATTAGTTAGTTTAGGACATTCTGTATCCGGTATAGATAATTTTAATTCGTATTATTTGCCCCGACTAAAAGAACAAAACGCAAGAGATCTCTATGATAAGGGCGTTGAAATTTCACGTTTAGATTTATCCAAGGATAATTTAGATGATGCCCTAAATGGTGCTGATGTTATTTTCCATTTGGCAGCGCAGCCAGGAATTTCTGCCACAACTCCATTTGATAACTATTTAACTAATAATTTTATTGCTACACATAACTTGTTGGAGGCCGCAAAAAAACAAACTGGTCTACAGCTTTTTGTTAACATCGCCACATCTTCGGTTTATGGTGCACATGCAATGGACGACGAAACCACAGCTCCAAAACCAACTTCTAATTACGGAGTCACAAAGTTGGCAGCAGAACAGTTGGCGTTATCGTATTATAGAGATCAGCAATTTCCAGCGTGTTCAACCAGATTATTCTCAGTTTATGGTGAACGTGAGCGTCCTGAAAAACTATATCCAAAATTAATTAACTCAATACTTGATCCAAACTATCGATTACCTTTTTATGAAGGTAGTGAAGAGCATCTTAGAAGTTATTCATATGTTGGAGATATTGTTGACGGTTTAATTTTAGTTTTAAATAACAAAGACAAAGTTTTGGGTGAAATATTTAACTTGGGAACTGATCAAGCAATAACAACAGGTGAAGGAATAAAGATTGTCGAAGAAATTATGGGAGCGAAAGCAAAAATAGATATAAAACCAAAGAGGCCGGGGGATCAAAAGGAAACCCATGCCAACATTACTAAAGCGCGTAATATTTTAGGTTATAACCCAACTACAACACCCCAAATCGGGCTTGCCAAAGAAGTAGCTTGGTACAAGGAGAAAATATGGCAAAAGATACCCTTATATCAATAGTAATTCCTTGCTACAACGAGGAAAAGAATATTGATCGTACATTTGATGGCCTATTGGAGTTAGCTAAAAACAAAGGCTATCGTTTTGAAATCATTGCAGTCAATGATGGTAGTAAAGATCACACGTGGCACGTCATAAAAGACTATGCCGAAAAGTTTCACGAAATTAAAGGCGTAAACATGATGACCAACTTTGGTCAAAGTGCCGCATACATGGCCGGTTTTGATAAATCAACAGGCGAATATGTGATAACAGTTTCCGCCGATTTGGAAATTCCTTTGGAAAACTTAGTTAAAGTTATAGATTTGTTAGACGAAGGTTACGATTTTGTTAATACAAATCGTGTTGGTAGATGGGGCGCAGAAAAAGCAAGTCGCCAAGCTAAAAGCGGTATGGCCAATAAAATTATTACAAAAGTTTCAGGCATCGATATGAAAGATCGTGGATCCGGAATGAAAGGATTCAGTCGCGTAATTATAGATAACCTTAGACTCTACGGGGAAATGCACAGATTTATTCCTGATTACGTTAGTACATACGGTGCTCGCATGATTGAGGTTGATGTTGAATTTAAAGATCGCGACTTTGGTGTTTCAGCTTACCGTGGAAATAAAAGAACAATAAAAGTGTTATTGGATTTAGTCACGTTGGCATTTTTAATTTATTTTGCAAAAAAACCTTTTTACGCAATGCCCGGAAGATTATTTGGTTTCACCGGATTTGTTATTACAAGTTTAGGCGGAATAAGTGTTTTTTATTTGCTTGTCCTAAAAATTTTAGGTGAAGATATTGCAAACAGACCTTTGTTAATACTATCCATCTTGTTAATCATCGTTGGTGTACAGTCAATGATGACCGGACTCTTGGGAGAATTAACAATGAGAACCTACTTTGAGTCGTCAAAGCGTAAAACTTACACGGTTCGTGAGGTTGCCTAATAATTACTATCGGGGTTGGTTGCTTTGCTTTTAGTATTCATGTAGCATATTTTCTACGTTGTAGAGTTTAAATTTTAAAGGAGGAAATTAATGAAAGAAATGAAAAAATCCAATGTAGTGCAATACGTACTTATTGGTCTTTTAATCGTCGCTGCCTTTTTAATTGGTTCTCTTTGGACCAAAGTAGGTGTTCTTGAAACTAAAGGTGGTACAGGTTCAGGAATTGCTGTAAAAGATACAGGTACTCCAGCTGCAGCCGGTGAAACAGCCGCTGTTGTAGATGTTGCTGCCATGGCAAAGGATGCAGGACTCAATGCTGATGATTTTCAAACTTGTACAAAATCAAAAGAGGCCGCTGATTTGGTTGCCGCTGATGAGGCTACAGGTGCCACTGCAGGAGTTCAAGGTACTCCAGGAGCATTTATAGTTGATACTCAAACAGGTAAAGGTGTAGAGGTTCCAGGAGCTGTTCCTTATACCAATCTTAAGACCTTAATGGATCAAGTAATTGCCGGAACAAACTTAACTGCATTAAAAGTTACTGCAATTACACCATCTGACCATGTAAGAGGCGATAAACTTGCTAGATATGCGCTAATCGAGTACTCAGATTATGATTGTCCCTATTGCAAACAATTTAGTACCACAATTACAAAACTGTTGACTGATTACAGTGGAAAAGTTAAATGGGCTTACAGACAAATGCCTTTGGATCAATTGCATCCAACCACTAGGGTTAAGTCTATTGCTGCTATGTGTGCTGCCAAACTTGGTGGTGACGACGCATTTTGGAAGTTTACTGATACTTTCTTGAAGAACTAACACGGTTAGTTCTTTAGCCTTGGTTTTAGAGCGGGGAGCCACAAGCTTCCCGCTTTTTGTTGTTTTCACCAAAGGCTTTCTATTATACTATTTATTAGTATGTCAAAAAGAATAGACCTATTAAAAATATTCCTAGTTGGTTTGCTTTTATTTGCACTAATATTTCCGCTTTCCTACAAGATTAACTTTTTTCAAAATGACGATTGGGTTTATTACAAACAAGTTACTAACTTTCTAAACAAAGATTTTGTTTTAGATAAATCACTTGAGGCGGCCTTTTACACTCAAGGATTTATGGCCATGGGTTTTGCACGAATGTTTTCGTTAGTACGTCTGCCTATATTAACGCTACTTGTTTCTGTTTTGAATTTTATTATTTTTACGATCATTGTCTACAGATTCTATGTTAAAAAACTTATAGATTCACTTTTAATTGGACTAACTTTTTTCTTCGCACCATTGCATATTTATTCCGCCTTAGGATTTATGACGGACAACTATTTTCTGTTGTTTTTATTGTTAACTCTGCTTTTTTCAGAATATTATTTAAATACCAATAAAAAAATATACTTTGTCTTAGTAAATATGTCAGCCTTAGCAGGATTTTTTGTTCGTCAGTTGTCTGTTATATCTTTGCTGGCTTTGATCACTCAGTTAGTAATAAAGAAAAAATATGTTTCAGCATGTATTCAAACGTTATTAACTAGTGCTCTTTTGGTTTACTACTTTAAATATTTTCCGACAACATCTGAAATGAACAAATACCAAGGTTTTCGATATACAAATTTAACAAATTTTGGTCAACTATTTACTTTAAATTACGTGTTTGTGTTTTACGCTTTGTGTTTTGTTCTCCCAATACTTGTAGTTCCAATGATTTCATATGTGAAAAGTATTGGTACAAAAAAAGCATTACTATTTGTCGCGCTTAGTGTTTTGATTTTTTGCACATATTATTCGGTGTTTAGTCCAAAGTTGTTGAGAAGTGCCGATATGTATTTTATTGCGGAGTGTTTAGGACGAAGTGGATTCTTTTATGGGGACACAATGGGACTTAAATATCACATTATTAACGAACATGTACTATTTACTCATTGGCAGCTTATTACCGAAATGATGGTGGCTATGTTTTTATCTTTTTTGGTATTTAAATTCAAGAAAGTATTTAATATATATTTTGTGTATGCACTGTTTTATATGGGAGTAATGTCTATTATGCTTAGACTTTACGACAGATACATGTTGCCGTTGATTCCGATATTTTTATTGGGTTTTTTGTCGTTGTTTGATCATTTAACATTTAGCAAGATTGCTAGGGTATTTATGTCGATTGGTTTATTCGTGCTAATATTTTACGTATATAACTTGGCTATGGATTTTGTATTGCTCAATGGAACAATATATGCCAATGCTTCCACTATTCATGAAACTTTAGGTGTTAAAAACAGAGATATATCCGCCGGATATGCGTGGCAACAAAACTACTGCAATCGTGATGAGAATTATAAATATATGTTTTATTTTCAGCCATTATATACACGAAAGGATTGGAAAAACGTTTATGAAGAGGTTGGTAGTTTTGAAGTGAAGTACCCGTTAAACTTTTTCGATGGTCCTAAGGTTTATCTATTTAAGAGGTTATAACTTATTTACTCACGGGTTACTGTTAATTTAGCTTCTTCTGCCACACCGCTGTAGGACATGTAAAAATCAGTTGGTGTGTTTAAAGGAAGCATGTTGGTAGGCACATAAAATCCCACATATCCAGAGGCCGCAGTGTTAGGTGTGATGTTGTAGATTGGAAGCAGCTCCCCTAGGTTTTCAGAAATATAGGGTGTGTACAATGTTTGTCCCATTAAGTTCTTGGTTAGCATACTTCCATCCTTTGTTTTTAGGTCTATATAGTTTAAAAAGAATGGACAGTTGTTTTTGTCTATATTTGTACATACCAAGTCAATATGTATTACTAACAAATAATATGAGCTAATTTCGGCAACTTCTTTTAATTTGGCGTCTGGTCCAATGCGTATCAATAAATTATCCGGAGTTGTAATTAAGCCGCCATAACTTGCAACATTATTTTTATCAAAATACTGCACTAATACATTTTCATCTACTGCTGTTGTAGCTGTTGGTTGAACCGTGGGTGTAATTTCAGTAACTTTTGGTGTCACGTGATATTGTAAACAGTCATACCCTTTTTTATGATTGGAGTCTTGTCCCATCCCATAATTGGACATGCCATATTTTTTTGCTACCTCTGCTGCGTTTGTGGCAAAATCCGAACATAAAGTATAGTTTACGGAGTCAATTTTATTATAAACAAAAGGTTTCTGTGTTGAACTGTTTTTCAGACTTTGTTCCGGTAGCGCCAAATCGTTTAATGTGGTTGGTAGTTTGGAGTTTCTATCGTAATAGCTGTAAATAGAAGATTCTATTGATGAAAAAGAATTCACTGTGTTTGCATCGTTGGTTATGGCCTTTAAGTCAGAAGGATTACCCCCAGTTATGAAGCCGGCAAGCAAAGCCGCTGTTACAACTAAGCCAAGTATAACGATGAAGATATAGTACTTACGCACTTTTTATACGATCTCCCTTTACCTGACCAAGATAATAAATAAATATAATACTGCTTAATCCAACAGTATTTAAAAAGTGCAATACAAAATTAAAAGTTACATTTCCTTCTAAAAATCCGTACACAGCTTGGACAACGTTTACTAAGACAACAATAAATGTCACGACAAGTGTTCCGTATGTTAAAAGTTTTCTGGCAACCATGTTTTTAATATTTGGATTTTCTTTAGTGTGTTTTGTGATCTTTATAAAGAAGAAGGAGAATAACGGAAAAGAAACTATTAGTGCAGCCATATAAATTCTTAATAATATGGTGTTATAGCTGTCATATGCAAAAGACGCGTATGGGTTGTTTGTAACCCCAGGAGCCCATTTATCAATATATTGATGAATCATTAACGCTAAGGAAATGTATAAAACGTACATACTTATAAACATTAATATATGCTGAAAGCTATCCCACATGGTTCCTGTTTGTGCTGGTGGTGTTGGAATCTTTGGTAGAGGTATATCTGAGGTTTTTACCTCACCTGCTAGAGCTTCTGTTATCTGATTTTCTGGCCAACCTACGGATAATAGATTAGCTTTTATTACCTCATCAGAAATACCTTCTGCCTTTTTCTTGGTAACATAATCTTGGATTTCAGGGGTAATCATATACAACAATACTAACTTTTATTTGTGGTTTGTGTAAAGGATTAAAAAATCTGACAGCTATGCTTATGGTCGGGGTAGCCCGGCTCGAACGGGCGATCTCCAGACCCCCAGCCTGGCGCTTTAGCCAACTAAGCTATACCCCGCGATTACCGAAATATTCTAACACCTTTATTGAATTGGTGTTACTGGTTCTTGCGTAGTTGTTACGGGCGCTGGTACAGGTGTTGGCGCTGCTAGAGGCGCTACCGGATTTATTACTGGTGCCTGATCCACTGCTTGTGGTTGTATGCCTTTGATTTTTTTGAGCTCAAAATAATAAGTTACCCAGATAAATGGAAATGCAGAACCGATAACCACTTCAACGGGTAATTGTATCAGCGTTGCAATTAATCTCATTATCAATGGCGCTTTCTCATTTTCAAACGCTCCGAAGAAAATTGAAATGGCCATACTTATAGCGAACACTACTGCACCTTTTTTAAATAATTCCAATTTGTAGCCATTTACCAAAGAAGCTCCTTTTTGGAAGGCTTCAATGACGCCAACGTTTTCTTCATATGCGATATACAAAGTGTAAGAGAACATTATGCCTAATATAATGGCCGGTATTATAAAGAACATAAAGCCAAACATAAGCATTAAGTACAAAATAAAGGTGATACCCAAAAACTTGTAATTCTTTTTATAGGCTTTTTTTGCAAATTCCAGCATGCTTATTTGCGTGTTGTGATATGCCTCAATGTAAATACCTGTGCTCATTGCCATAACAAATCCAAAAAATAATACAGAAAAAACCAAGCAAAGTAGTGAAATCAACATTGTGCCTACAACGGATACGGATTCATTGCCATTTTTAGTAGCAACTGCTGCGAATGCTGTGACCATGGCAATAGGAAGCACTTGTATAAAGATCACAAAAAATATTACGGTTTGTGCCTTTAGAATAAAGAGCCAACGATTGTTCTTTGTCCAAAGTTGAACACTAGATTTTATTACGGAAATAATGTCTGATAGCTTTTGTGTATTTGTATTTTGTTCCATTATCCAAGTTTGCGTTGTTTATAGGGCTTTGTCAATCTTAAACAATATTCTGTTGCGTGTTGCCTTAATTCTTTTTCCCCATGTGGAGTCCAAATCTGCTAGTTCGCTTTTATTTAGTATGCCTGCCTGTGCGTCACTAAAGCCCAAAACTTGTAATTGAGGTATAAGCTGGGTTTTAATATAAACTTCGTTTAATTCTGGAAGTTGCAGTCTTTTGGTTTCTCCTTTTTCAAGTTCTTCCGAATAACCGAGAATAAATGTAAATCCGGCGTCTGGTTTCATTAACGATCTTAGGTTATTAACCTTAGTTATATTTACGTTAGCTATAGCTTCCAATAGAGAACCCCAGGGTAAAATAACGGTTAAATAGTCAGCCGCGCCTATTAGTTCTTGTGGCAATATCTCAACGCTTCCAATAACGTAAATCACATTATCAACATGGTTTTTCACAGCTTTCTTAGAGAATTCCTCCATTTGCTTAGCTGCAGGATCCACTCCTATATATAATGTTGTTGGCATGGCAAGAGCGCGCTTATATACAAATCTGCCGTCTCCTGTGCCCAAATCCAGCTCTACGCGTGCGTATTTGGATTTTAGCTGGTCTAATTCCTCTTTAGTTATTTCCAATAGTTTGTTGCCTTTTACTGTCTTCATTTGTACATAATATAAAAAGTACTTGGAATAAGCAAAACATATATGATAAACTACTTCGATGGGACTCGAAATGATCACAAAAAGATTAAAGATTTTAAACGATCTCCAAGATGAATTGGATAAGATTAAAGTTGTAATGGTAGATTCATTAGAGAACGATCCAGCATATCAAGCCCTACAGGCAGAAGCTCAAAAGTTTAAAGATGAAGTAAAAGAAAAGAAAGCAAAAGTTTCTTCAAACGAAACAATGCAAGCCATGGAAAAACAAATGAAAGAGCTTCGAGAAGATATTAAGGAAAATAAAGAAGTTTTAGCCCAGGAGTTAGCCGATTATTATAAAGATAGTGGTTCACTTCAAATTATAGATGACGAAGGCAATCAAAAGAGAATTATATTCTCAGCTAAGCTTGTAAATAGTTAAGATTGTGTCAGAATTTAAATATGAGTATTAATAAAAAGAAAAAAGACGCTCAAAAGAATAAAATGATCCGCAAGACTAAAAAGAAGTTTAAGCGTATTTCTTAAATTCTTCAGCTGTCATAAATTTAGGAGTAGGTAAGTCGCCATAGTTTTGATTAAGCGCTATTTTTGCGATATTCTCACCCTTTAACAAAAAACATGCCATTCCGCTAACCTTTTTAATAGGGTCGTAATCTGCCTGTGTATGACCGCTGTTCCAATTATCAAAGGTTACAAGTGGTGTTTCGCCTATGTTAGATAAAGCGTGTCCCCATTCGGGAGTTATTGTAACTTCATCTCCAGGCTTAAGCGTAACAAGTACTATATCGGTAACCTCAGGATATCCTTTTTGCATTAATAAAATTCCCTGACCTTCAATCACGTGGTAAATTTCGTTAACGTTGGTGTTATGGTAATGCCCGTATGTTTTTGGAAATTCTTCGCCGTACATGCCCGAGGTTATTACGGTCATGTTTATCCATTTGCCTTGAGTAATATCCGTAAAAACCCAGTAAACTGATTCTGGACCAGTACTACCGGGTTTGTACAAAACTTCGTCTTGTTCTTTAAGAGTTCTAATAGACTTTAGGTACACTAATAGTTCACAAAGTAAGTAACTTTAGCTTTGGCTTTTAGTTCAGTTACGTATGTTTGATATTCAGAAGACAACTTTTGTTGGGCAAGTTGCTGTTTAACTATACTTTTTACCTGATCTGGATTGTCTGTTGGCAATGAAGCTTTATTGTCGGTCATGTAGGTGTTAACTTCTGCGTCTGTTACGGCAACTTTATCACCCAATAATTGCTCAACTGTCTTTTGATATTTGATTTGTTCGTTTAATTCGGCGCGTGTCATTCCTTGAGCTTGTAAAACATTATCAAGATTTTGATTTTGGCTCTTTAAGTTATCTGAAATTGAGGCTACTTCTTTGTTTACTTCATCAGCTGAAATTTTAACGCCTTTTTTGTTAGCTTCTTGCTGAACCAAAGCTCTGGTTACCAAAGAATCAAGTGCTGCTTTACCATTAGCTTTTTCCAGCTGACTTACAACTTCCATTCTGGATACAGGAACGCCGTTAACTAAAGCGGCAACAAAAAATCCTTTAACAAAATAAAGAACTCCTCCTAGCAAAACTACTACGATGGCTACAAGAATCATTTTATTCTTAAGCACTTCATTTTTTAAAGCAGAAAATTTTACTTTTAAATCAACTAACATTTTATTATTTGTGTTTGTATTTGTTTCCATTGGTAGAGTATAACATACAGTTATTTGTTGTGAATATTTATTGTTTTGTCCAAATGGAAGAGAGGGCGATTTTTAGATTCCAAATATATTGTGGATATATACTTTCCTACAAGACCTATCATTATGCTGTTAAAGCTACCAAAAAAGACAATTGCTAAAACTAAAGATGTGTATCCTATGGGCGTAGCAAAAAACAAATACATTATTAAATAATATATTCCCAAAAAAAATGATGACGTGAAAATTATTCCTGAAATTAACAATAAAAGGTCCAATGGTTTGGCTGTAAGAGAAATAATTAAATCAATCATCAAGCTGATTTTCATAAATAAGTTATAGTGGCTTTTACCGCTTAATCTTTTTCTGTTAGTTACTTTAATTATGGAATAGTTTGAACTTATGTCTCTTAGTAACCCTTCGATTGTTCTATTAAGTTCGTTATATTTGTTGAACTTATCTACAAAATCACGGGTCATTATTTTTAACATTAATTGGTTTGGGACAATATCTACTTTAAATACTGTTGTGACTAAAAACCAAAAAGCTTTTGATGTTAATTGATCGAAAAAGTTATTTCTTATTTCCGAAGTTGTATAAACTATGTCGTAACCTTTTTTTATTTCGTTGTACAGGTTTGGTATTTCTGCTGGCGGATTTTGAAGGTCACCGTCCATAATTACAACATAATTTCCTGTTGCTAAATTTATTCCTGCACTCATGGCTATTTGTTGGCCGTGATTTTTAGATAAAAAGACTCCTTTAACTTCAGGATTTTGTTCACATACGTTTTCAATAGCTTTTCTGCTGCCGTCTTTACTAAAGTCGTCTACTAATAGAATCTCGTATGAAACCCCTAAAGTATTAACGTGCTTTTGTATTTCAGCGACAAGAGGTGCCACGTTTCCTTCGTCATTATATATTGTAGCTACAACAGATAGATCCATTTATTAGTACATTTTAGCAGAACGAGTCAATTTGAAGAAACTTAGTTAAATTGGTAGTATCACGTGATGTTACCTGTAGAACTAGCATTTGTTGATATTGAAACAACTGGGTCTAACCTAACCAACGATCGGGTTCTTGAAGTAGCAATTATCAGAACCAACGGGCATCAAGTTACAGACGTGTTTAGTTCGGTTATTAATCCAAAAATTCAGGTATCGCCCTACATATTAAATTTCACAAGTATTAAAAAAAAAGAAATAAATAAAGCCCCAAGCTTTGAGGAATTAAAAGATGAAATGTTAGGTTTGCTTGAAGGCGCAGTTTTTGTGGCGCATAACGTAGAATTTGATTACAACTTTTTAAAAAACGAATTTCTTAGAAATGGTATTGATCTAAATTTGGATCGACTTTGCACTGTTAAGCTATCTAAAGCATTGTACCCGGATTATCGCCGTCACAACTTAGATGAAATTATTAGGCGTCATTCTATTGAGTGTTTATCAAGACATAGAGCATTGGGTGATGCAAAAGTAATTTTCGAGTTTTATCACAAAATGCTTACGGAGTTTCCAGAGGAAAAATTGGATAAGGTAATTAAGCGTTTGCTTCAGTTAGCGATTATTCCTTTAACAGGCATTAAGCAGTAAAAAGACCAGTTGTGATCGCCGGAGCATTGGCTTCTTCTAAACATAACGGCGGTGAACTGAATATAAAGTGAGTACACTACCAGAATAGAAAATATAATCATTCCAACCTTTTTAAATTTAGCCGCTATTAAATATGCAAATATTGCTATGTAAGGAATATGTTCTGTGAAAAATCCGTAACCAAATCTATCTGCTCCGTACCAGCACCACCAGTTCGAAAATAGTATTAGAGTTCCAATGTATGAAAGTGCCATAAAGAATAGTATTTTGTCCAGGTAATCCATTTGGGTTTTTGGGTCGGCTGTGTGCTTACTTTTGTAACCATATCTAAGCCAAGCTTTTTTGATAATCTTGTACATTCCAAAATATGACAACAAAAAAGGTGGCGTAATAAATAAAAAGCTTCGTGTGGGACTTATTGCGTAGCCAACTAATCCCACCCACATTGGTGTTGAAAAGCTTGTGTCCTCGCGGGCGCCATACTCGTTTGTAAAAGGTGATTTAAAAACCATCCAATTGTAAGTAAGCATTAATATAGCCGGCCCTGCAGCCATTAAACAAAATTTAAATATTTCTTTTCGGTGATTCAGAAAAACGTAAAAAGCTACCACGGCGGCAAAAACTATATTGGTTGGTCGCGCAACTACGGCGAGTCCGCAAACCAATCCAGTCCATTTAATAAGCCCGGGGTTTTTTTGTCCTTTTACTAAAAGCAGTATTGCGATTGTTATAAATAGTAGCGACGATGTGTGCTGCCACAGAGTTCTACTGGATATAACCCAGGCTTCAGTTCCAAAAGCGTAGAAAAACAAAAAGAAGTAGGTGAACCAATTGGTTTTAATATTTCTTAGCTCATTAATTTTTTTAAGTATTATGTAAAACAGCGCTACCGAAATGGCGGTATAAAAGGAAGCTGTAATTCTACCCAGCAATAAAATTTTTAAGACATTATCGTAGTATCTAAAGCTTGGCATTTTGTTAAGCATTAAAGGAATAATATAAATCGGCATGGCCATTAAGCCGGTTAATATTGGATACGCCGGATAATTTTTGTCTCCTACTGCTACCATTGAATGGGGAAGCGGCATCTTCGGATCTATTATCTTAATAAGCCTCATGGACTTTGGACCAAAATATAAGGTGTGTTCTGTGTAAAGAGCGTAGGGTAAAACGGTATTTGCAGTGGTATCTAAGGATGTTAACAAAGATTGATATGTATGTTTACGCATACCTGTATCAAAGTCTATTTTTGCGTTGGCCATATATCCAACAAATGTGACAAGAAATATTAAGGCGGGAATTTTTAAGGTTTGTAATAAATTTTTAAGCTTGGACACTAGGTTTATTATAACAGCGTAGGGGAGTTACGTCCTGACGGTTAGTTTAACTGCGCAATTATATTTGTCTCCTTACTTACATTTGCAGGCACACGACTTTGTTTTTTAAAGAATACTTTTATTAATTGCTGAAGCTGGTCGCAATCCAAACTGGAAATATCTATGTGTTTTTTTGCAGCATATTTTGCAATGTTATCAAAATCTTTTATTGTAAATCCGCCCAAGGCTTTTCCTGAAAATGCCAAAATAGTTTCAAAGTACGACATGTCTCCTGTTTTTGAGTTTTTAAAATCACTATATCTATGGAGCAAAAATTCAAATCTATCCGTTTTTTTATTTATCTCTTGCAAAATATCCGCGAACTTAAACATGGTATCAATAACTAACTTTTTTCTTATTTCACGTTGCTCGGGGTTTGGCGTTTCAACGGTTAAAGCGGTAAGCTCGATTTTGTTAAATAGTTTTGGTCGTATTTTAGCTAATTTAAATAACAAGTTTTTAGTTTCACTCAAATCTGTAATTCCTGCGTTAAACCTAATTCTTTCAGGTAAATATGTTTGTTTGGATGTAGGCGCTGCTGGAACCGGACCTTTCTTTATTGATTCACCTTCTATTTCATCGGCAATGTTTGTAGCTTGTTCCGCGTTTACGTTTGATACAAAGGTGAACTCGTCGCCACCCGAACGGCAAACTTCTACCTCTAAATTACGCTTTAAACAGTTTTGTTTTACCAAATCTACAATGTACGCAGCTTTTTTGATTGCCAGATCTCCAACAGTTTTTCTTCCTCCGTGGACGTTAAAGTATTTTAAGTACGCTAAATCAATGTTTATTATGCTGAAATTTATATTTTGATCGTAAAATTTACCAACTTCTTTTTTGGCTTGTTCTTTGTTTTTAAGACCGGTTAAATCGTCGTAATTAATTAGTGCGCGTCGGTAACCTGTTTCTATTGTTTTTAAAATTATCTTTTTGTCTAAATCTTTTACTGATTCTACATATTTTTCTAGAAGGGGACCGTAGTCAGCACATAACTTGGGTTCGCTAATAAAAACTTTTACTAATTCTTTGCATATTTTGCAATCGTTATCTTCAGTACTAGTTGCTTGATAAAACAATTGGGATACATTTTCGAACCATTTACTTTTTTGTGTACGATAATTTTTAACCTGCTCGTTAAAGTTTTCATAGGTTTCAGGTTTGTTTTCAGGAATTTTTTCAAGTTGGGTACGAGTTTTTTCTATTTTATTAAGTGCTTCTTCGGGATTTTTATATAAATATTTTATTTGAGTTTTCAGAACACCTGCGTATGAAGGTTCGTCATCGTGCGTTTTTTCGTACGCGGTTTGGATGCATAATGTTTCTATGTCGGTAGACGACATTTCAAGTAGTTTTTTTATAGTTGGTACGGGATCAAATAGATATTTAATGTACATGTCATAAAAATCCTTTTGGCCTTTTTTGCATGACTTAAAATCTGCAATCGTATCAATAAGTTTGTTGTATTCAATACCGTAGTTGATTGCTTGAACAAGTACGCTGGTTGCGTGACGAGATATATTTTTGTTTAAAGATTTATCGTTTTCTAATTCCAAACCTTTGTTTCCATCCTCGATAAGTTGTTTTATGGTATAGCCGTAAACGCTAAGGTGCGCAGGCTGGCTGGCATTTTCAAAATTGATTGTTATGTCACTTAGTGTTTTGGTTATTTCCGGAACGTTATCTTGTGAAATGTTACAAATGCAAATAAAATCTGCTCCCAATATATGATAAATTTCGAAGTTGGAAATATTTAATTTAGTTAATTGTTGTCCTACTTTTTGCACGCATTTTATTAGTACTTTATCGCCTTCTTCATGCGTACCTTCTTTATTTACTCGAAGTAAGTCGCGGATTGTTATGTAAAAAAATCCCACAGTCTTTCCGGTTGCCTGTTTTAAAATTTCACCGTCTTCTGTTTTTATTGTGTCTTTTACTATTTCTCCCAATCTGTGGTGAAAAAAAGAGCCTTTTATTGCTCCTGAAATGTCAAACTTATTTTCTTCAATAATTGCGGAAACTTCTGAATTCAGCTTAGTTAGTGATTTTTCTATAGCTTCTTTATCGTGCATATAAGTAGTATAAGTATAGCGCTATTACGCTTTTTTCGTGTAAAATTTGGATAAACATATGGATAAATTCGCGCTTACAATTACGGCAAATATAATAATAAGTTTAATTTCGCTGGTTGGTGTGGCTACTTTATCCATAGGTAGAGAAAGATTAAATAGATTATTAATATTTTTAGTTGCGGCATCAGCAGGAACTTTGCTGGGTGGCGCCTTTTTACATTTAATACCCGAAGCCAGTGCACAATTGCCCTCAAATGTTGTTAATTTGCTAGTTCTTGGCGCATTTATTGTATTTTTCTTGTTGGAAAAAATATTACGTTGGCACCACCATCACGATGTTGTAGATGATAAGCACGTTCTAGGGTTAATGAACTTAACAGGTGATGTTGTTCATAATTTCTTGGATGGATTGGTTATTGCCGCCGCTTTTTATACAAATATTAATCTTGGTATTGCCACAAGTGTGGCTGTAGTTTTACACGAAATTCCTCATGAGATTGGAAATTTTTGTGTTTTACTTCACTCAGGTTTTAGTGTGCGTAAAGCCGTACTTTCAAATTTATTTGTCGCACTTTTTGCAATTCTTGGTGGTTTTATAGGATTTTTGTGGGTTTCCCATGTTGGTTTGGTTGCACCTTATATCACGGCTTTTGCGGCAGGTGGATTTATTTATATAGCTACTTCAGATTTATTGCCCGAGATTCGTCAGGAGACCAATGTTGTAAGGTCTTGGCTATCTTTTGTATGTTTTTTGTTAGGCGTTGTTTTGATGTTCGTTTTGTAGGCTATAAGTCATTTGTGGTAAAATGTACGCAAATCTGATCAAAGGAGAGTAATTGTGGCTATAAAGCGAATCGCTTATATATGTAGCGAAGCCGACGAATTTTCATTTCTTCCATTGCTTGAATATATGCGCAACAATGGCATTATAACTTTTCAGCATTTCAGCAGTGTGACTGAAGCAGTTGAAAAATTCGACGGCTTGTTTGTTGTAGGGCATGGTAAGGGCAGATGGGATAGTTTCTTCTGGAAGGTATCAGATCTTTCGAAGAAATTGCCTTGTATTTATGTCTGGACTACCCAAGAACCTGAAATTCCCGGTATTAAGGCCGTGAATATTAATGTCACCTTATTTACGTCCTATTTGGAACTTTTCAGGCAACAATTTAAATTGGAATCGTAACGTTTTACAAAGATCCTCTTTGCTTAAATATTTTGGCAAGGGGGATCTACTTTTTCTCCTCACTTGCGGTAAACTATATGTATATGTCCAGACAGGTCATATTAATCATCATTTTGATATTGCTAATCGAAGTAGCGGCCATGCTTTTATATAAAAATTTGGTTATGGAACAGGCGATTAAAACTGTTGAAAATACTTCGATAACTCTCTTACCAGGCGGTGTAGATTTTGTCGGACAAGTTACGGCTATTGATGACGCTTGTAATCGAGATGGTATTTGTAGAATCGCGGTAAATAATGTTTGGATCATTACGGAGCTTGGTGGCGACGTATTACCTGAGGCTTCAAAGGCACGTGGAGCACGTGGAAGAATTATAGATAGTAAAGGTGTTGTTGTTGGAGCTTTAGCAAAGGATATGGTAGGTAAGACAGTTTGGGTTTATGTCACGCCTATTACAGAAGATGGAAAACCAATTACCACAAATCTCAAAGTAGTACGCGATGGTGTGACTGCTGCAAAAACGTATCCAGATGGTTTTTCACTTTACGGAAACCCAAATTTTTATATTAGCTTTTTGCCTATAAGAAACTAGCAGTGTTATTCCAAGTTCATTCGCTCTAGTACACCGTCTCCAATTCGTGCGAATAGCTCCTCTAAAGTTTTTCCACCTTCAAAAATATCGTCTTTCATGCTAATTGGATCAACCATAAAGTAGTGTTCATTGCCTCGTTCCGCAGAATAACCGTAATTAAAAGAGCCGCCATTCGATGCAAAAATTATTGATTCTGGTAAGTTGCTTGTAGTTTCCATTTTCTTGTTTCTTTCAGATAATGTATCGATTGGCCAGATTTGTATATATCCTTGTGTTCCTAAAGTACCTTCGGCGCCGTTTGATTTTTTATAAAAATTATTTAAATCTTCAGGAAGTATGATTCCGAGTTCGGACGCTGTATTTAAAATTATATCTTCGGTTGCAGGTTCATTTGTTTTTATTGTTTCTGGTATTTTCATGTGGTAATTATATCGCGGGTTTTGGGTTTGGTGCAAAAATAGCTGTTTTGGCTGGGGGATAGGGAGTCGGACCCCAATTGGCGCATCCAGAGTGCGTCGTCCTACCATTAGACGATCCCCCAACAGTCAAATATTATCACGGGCAACTAGCACATGGATTTTAGCACCTTAACGTGTCTGTCGCCAGCAAAACCGCCCACTTTACAAAGCTATTTCAAATAAAAACCACATAAGCTAAAATACACATATGAATCCAACCCAACACAAAGAACAAAGAGTGGGCGTTTTTGTAGATGTCCAAAACATGTACTATTCCGCTAAAAACCTTTACCAAGCCAAAGTAGACTTTAGTAAGGTTTTATTTACAGGTGTAGCAGGTCGTCGATTAGTTCGAGCCTTTGCTTATGTCATTAAAGCCGACGTTGGGGCGGAAAAAGAGTTTTTTGAAGCCTTACATAAAATAGGTTTTGAGGTAAAAGAAAAAGAACTTCAGGTATTTTTTGGTGGTGCCAAAAAAGGTGACTGGGACGTAGGACTTTGTATGGATGCGGTTAGAATGTTGCCAAAGATCGATGTCATGATTTTAGTGTCTGGAGATGGTGACTACACGGATCTTTTGGAGTACGCTAGAAGTCAGGGTGTTAGAACCGAAGTTATCGCCTTTAGCCCAACAGGTTCAGGAAGATTATTCGGTACTGCCGATTTTGTAGTTGATATGGCAGAATCCCCGGAAAAGTTTTTAATTGGTGCAAATAAAACCAAATTTAAATCATTAAAGGACTTTGCCAATGAGCGCAACGGGAATCCCAGTGACCAAAAAGAATAAGAAAGACAACAAAAAGTCTAATCTTACTGTAAATGAAGTCGTGGCTGAGGTGCCCATGGTTTTTGAACCTTCAGACTCTGTTGCTGATTCTGTGGCCGAACACGTAACTTCGGGCATGCCCACAATTATTAAACGCATCAAAAATATTTTTTTCAGACCAATATTTTTACTCGCTTACTTTGTTTTACTTTTATTTGTTTCGTACCATGTAATATTCGCGCAACGTATTATTCCAGGAGTAGTTGTTGGAAACGTTCGAGTAGGTGGTATGACTTATGTTGAAGCACAAAAAGCTTTGCAGGGAATTAACGCAACAAATCAAACCATAAATTTAACTTACCAAGATAAAACTTATCCGATAAACACTTCAGATATTAGTTTGGTTTACGATTGGAATGCAACTTTAGCGCGTGCCTTTAAAGTCGGTCGTACTGGAAACTTTTTAATAGATGCTAAAGACAAAATAGCGGGTTTCATAAAACCTGTTTCAATAGTGGCTTATTACGATTATAACGATGAAACTTTAAGTAACAAATTCTCGGCAATAAAAGCAGGTATTAATGTTGATGCCGCAAATGCTGCTTTTGCATATAAAGATGGGAAACTTTATGTGACTCCTTCAAATGAAGGCCACAAAGTTGTGGATGATTCTTTATATAACATAGTAATTGGTTCTTTTAATTCACTCGATTTTTCTTCAAAAGAATTACCTATAAAAACAGTGACACCAAAGATTTACGATACTGATCTTACGGGTTTGCAACAACAGGCTGAAAAAATAACTGCAAATTCAATGACTATTTCTCATGCACAAAAACAGTGGGTTTTAAAACCAGAACAATTATTAAACTTTGTAACAGTAACAAAGGACAATGGCGAGGTTTTGTTTACAATTGATGATCCAAAGTTTCAGGCGTTTTCTGATGGTATCGCAAACGACGTTAACGAACTTCCACGCGGTCAGGTTACAAGCACCGATGGTAATAACGTAACAGGTTTTGAAATAACTCAAGACGGCAAGGCTTTAGATGACAAACAATTTGAAGCTGATTTTAAAAACGCCTTGTTTGCTGCAAAACCCACGTTAGAGTTACCAATGAAATCGGTGTCAGGTCCGGCAAGTAAAGAGCAATATGGAATTTTGCAATTATTGGGTGAGGGAAGTTCACATTTTAAAGGTTCTATTCCCGGTAGAATACATAACTTATCCTTGGCGGCCGAAAGAACCAACGGTGTTTTGGTAGCACCAGGTGCAATTTATTCTTTAAATAATGCTATTGGCGAAATTAGTTTAAAAACTGGTTATAATACCGCGTATATTATTTCCGAAGGTCGCACCGTTTTAGGAGAGGGCGGTGGAGTTTGCCAAACATCTACAACTTTGTTTAGAGCGGTTTTAAATTCGGGTTTACCCGTTGTAATGAGATATCCTCACGCATATAGAGTTGGATATTACGAACAAGATATGCCTGTTGGTTTTGATGCGGCTATCTTTCAACCATCTTGGGATTTCCAGTTTAAAAACGATACAGCCAATTACGTGTTGGTCCAGTCTGAATATAATGCAGACGAGCAAAGTTTAACTTTTAGATTGTATGGTACATCCGACGGTCGTACGGTTGATATTCCAAAACCACTAATCACTAACGAAGCGCCACCTCCACCAGCGTTGTATCAAGATGATCCAACTTTAGCAAAGGGAACAATTAAGCAAGTAGATTTTCCAGCATGGGGTGCAAACGTAAAACTTACACGAACTGTTAAAAAAGGTGATCAGGTTTTGTACAACGATACGTTTAATAGTGTTTACCAACCTTGGAGAGCAGTTTATTTAGTAGGAACGAAGTAACGTTAAGTTAATTAAAGAAAAGCTAATTCCACGCTTACAATTGTAAAATTAGAACCATCAGTTGTTGTTGAAATTACAGTAGCGCGTTGATTACCTTTTTTGAACTTTGTTATAAACTCATTTGTATTTTCTATTTCAGCATCAAGTTCCCAACCTTTGTCTTGAAAAACACCTTTATAAAAAGTTACGACTTCTTGTGGATTTTTTGTTGTTTGAAACGTAGTTTGTTGTAAGTTTGAATTTTGGTTGAACCCAATCTTTTCTGAGTTTTCAGGGTAAGGAAATGAAAAGGTATCTCCTGTGTTTGCACCTTTTACAGCTTCGGCAACTTTAAAAACTTTTGGTTGATAACTTACAAAGAAAATATAACTTCCTATGGATAATATTGAAAGTATGGAAATTATGAGAATGTATTTTTTGTAACTTCTTTCCATCACTGTATTTATTGTACGTGCGTAATATTCTGCGCGCAACTGTGAGAAAGCGGGCTGTGTAGGGAGGTGTTATGGCATATGTTGTTTTTCTGGTAAAATATGGGGGAATTTGCTGTGGATAGCACCTCTCGCGAAATGCACAACGCTCGGAAACGCACCGCGTCACTGTACTCGCCTAAAGGCTCGTTTCGTCCCGCGGCCCCATCGTCTAATGGTCAGGACAACGGATTCTCATTCCGTTAACCGGAGTTCGACTCTCCGTGGGGTCACCAAAAACTAAAAATCTATCTCTTTGGAAACATGTTCCCCAAAAAGTGTTTCATCCAAAAACTTTGCGCTTACTATCTTTATTTTAAAAAGCGCTCCTACCATGTGCTTAACTGTGTTTAGTTCAAGAAGTTTTTCGTCTTTGTAACCCCATATAGCGTCAAATACCAAATCTAAACCTTTTTGGTATTCTTCACTTTGAGGTTCTATCTTGTTAGCTATTCCTGTAATTTGCACACCAATTTTTTGTGTATAAAATTTCTGATCGGTGTTCGCAATGGCCAATGCGACTTTACTGTTTTTTTCAATATCCTTCACATGTTTGGCGATTTCTGCGCTAATAAAGTAAATGTTGAAATTATCGTCAACAGTGTAGAAAACATTCGCCGCCCAAGGTCCTGTTTCGCTTGAGGTAGCTAAGGTCATTAACTGATTTTTTTTAAGAAAGTTTAGTAGTTCGTTTTTTATATCCATATTTATAATTTTATAACCTCGGTCGAAAAAAATAAATCTGCTTTTCCCGTATAATGATTATATGAACAAACAATTACTACTTACATTAATTAAAGAAGCGCAGACCAACGAAGTAAATAATCCTCAGAATTACGCACATGAAATAACGCATCACTACAGAACATGGTTGAACGCTAAGGAAATTATTGCGGCTATTAAAGAGCCTTTTGATGTGGATATAGTAGAACTTATATGTTGGTGGCACGATGTACAAATTATCGGCTTAGACTATACAGATAAGAGAATATGCCACGTTATAGCTGATTATCTGGCGTTTAAAGTTTCAAATGAAAGCAAAGAAATAGTTTTGGATAGTATAAAAAATCACGAGTTTGGTTCGACGCCAAATTACCTCGAGGGAAAAATCTTACAGGACGCCGCTAAGTTGGAAATTTTGTCGGATGAAAGATTTAGAATTGCAATCGACGCGATAAAAGCTGGATTAATGAGTAAAGACTACTTTTACAATGCGGCTGTGGAAGTTTACAAGAACTGGTTACCTAAAATGCCTAGCATGTACAACTTTGACATTTCACGTGAGATACATGAAAAGCGTCTCGACTTATTGGACGCAAAAATTAAGAAATACATTGAGGAGCTCGCAACCTTATAATGCATATTCTTTATCACGAAAATAGTCGAAAAGAACCTTATAATCCACAAGAAGATGCCTATGCAAATAATGCAAGCATTTTTGTTGTAGCTGATGGTGTTACACATGATAAAGACGCAAACGGTATTTATCCTATCCCATCTGACTCAGCAAAAGTTGCTCAAATTATTTGTGAGGAAGTACTTAAATATCTTTCAGAAAAACAACCTAACTTAGAAAATATAAAACAAGCATACATTGAAGCCAACAAAATTGTGCAGCAATATAATCAATCACGCCCGCTTTTTAAAGACCGGGAAAATAATGGTTACACAATTGGTGCCGCAGCGTCATCTGTTGTATGTATTACTGGCAACAAACTTTTATATGGTGTACTTGATGATTGCTTTATTTCTGTATTTAGTGCTGATTATCAGGACCACCCAATGCTAAGGTCTTACGTAGAACAATCGGCAAAAATATTAGATTCAAATTACGATTGGTCAAAACCGGAAACTCGAAAATTGTGGCGAAAAGAAATAAGAAATAATGTTTACCTTCACGATGGAAAAGAATATGGGTATGGAATAATTGACGGTAGGGAAGGTTTTATTAAGTATCTTCAGCTGGGCGAGGTTGATCTAAAACAAAACGATCTTGTTTGCGTTTATACAGATGGATTTATTCAATTACTTCAAAATATGGAGTTTGTAAGAGGTATAAGAGAGCAGGAGTTTTCAGGTCATACCTTTGACTATATTAAAGAATATTCAGAAAAATTAGATACGTATAAAGAGAAGACCGCTTATTTTATAAAACAATAGGATACAATTAATATATGAAAAACTTCATAGAACTATACCAAAACAGTTTCAACAAAATACCAACTAACGATGAATTTTTGAGTGCGGCTAAAGACTTATATGCCATTCTATCTACAGCGGCACTAGCCAAAGGTGAAACTTGGAAATCAGATCCTACAGTTGTTTGTCACTTGCACGAATTTATTCCAATGTCAGCAAATCGTGAACAAAATAAAACCTTTCAAGCTTACCTAAGCGAGGCATTTAAAAAAGAAACCTATAACAACTGGGACGATCAAAAGTATGTTTTGATCATTGTACCGACGCAAATATTGGGCGGCAGACATTTTGTTGTGTTTGAAAAGTAGTATTCTGTATCTTTTACTCAAAAAAAATACCCGGAGAATTTTAGTTCACAGGGTATTACTTACGTTACTTCTCCAACTTAAAGACATGACTACATTTTGGGCAAACCACGTGACCGGGTTGTGTTTTGCTCATATGTTCTCCCGGGTAAAAATCTTTGCTACATTTTGGACACGTGATCATCCCAGCGGATTTATGCATAGTCCTTGGTTTGTTGCCATAAAATCCTGATATTCCGTGCATTCCCATACTCTTCCTCCTCCACTTTTTCTAATGCCTTTATACTATACTATGGGACTGTTGTCCAATTTTGCGGCATTTCCAACAACATAGCCCTTGTGCTATATTTCCTACATGGGAATGTATAAAAAAGAACAACTAGTCCAAATAACCTATGAGCGTTTTGGCAAAAACATGGACGTGCTTACCCAAAAAATCACCGACTATCAAACTGAAAACAACATGAAATTTAATATGGTCGTGCCATTACTCCGAAGTGGTGCTTTCCCGGCTTTTCATATCGCGGCCCGTTTAGAAATCAAAAACATTATTCCTGTTTATTACATGTACCAGAACGGCAAACTTATAGATCGAATTGAAATACCAAAGATAACCTATGCCTTACCCGAAGAATTAAATGTATTAATTTGTGATGCCTGTTTAACTTCAGGAACAACTTTAAAATCCGCACTTGCTGACCTTAAATCACTTTATCCAACTGCAAAATTTTATGCTGCAATAACTTGGCTTGAAATAGGTCATGATTCCATTCCTGGAATTGAAAAAGTTTTTAGTGGCGCATACACTAGCGAAAAAGAACCAATCGTTGGAGATGTTATTAACGGATTAGTTGTTGCGCCTTGGGAAGATCTTGAAGTAGACTGGAACGAAATTAAAGGATATTAATTATGCCAATAACAACAATAATAAAGGATTCATTTGAAAAGATATTTGGAAATAAAGAACGCGTGTTAGTTGTAATGGCACATCCAGATGATAACGAAATTATCTGTGGCGGAATTGTTGCTCGCTTAATTGATGAAGGTAAAAAAGTTAGATTGGTTGTAATGACGAACGGCGGAAAAGGTTTTCAGGATCGTACTGATGTTACCGAGGAACAGTTTGGAAAGATGCGTATCGCGGAACAAATCGCCGCGGGTATAGAACTTGGTTTGCCCAAAGAAGAAAACTTTAATTTAGAAATTCCTGATGGAACAGTTGAAAACACTCTTGCCAATATTGAGCGCGTTGTTTTTCACATTCGCCAATTTAAACCTGATTTAATTATTACCCAAAATCCCTTTGATCCTATTAATACTTTTTCCGAAGATGTTCATTGGGTAAATCATCGAGATCATCGTGGGACAGCTTCTATTGTTTTGGATGCAGCATATCCTTATTCACGAGATAGGGGATTTTTTCCCGAGCATTTTACAAAATTTAATTTAACGCCACATACTGTTAATGAACTAATGTTTTCTGACGCCTATGCGTATCCGGATGTTTTATATTTTGATATTACTAAGTATTTTGAAAGAAAAAGAAGTGCTTTGTTACAACACAAAAACGCTTTTGATGCCGATACAGTAGAGAATGAATTTTTGGCAGAGTCCAAGTTGGAACCTGGTAAGAATTTTGAGCGTTTGAAGTACATCACGATTTAGTTTTTTCAATAAACACACTTCCCTGGCGATACTTGCTATAGGGTCTATTTTTGTGTTATTATCTGCGGAATTATCCTAAACCAATAAGAAAGTAGGGAAAAATGCTCAAAGGAAAATTGATCCAGACTGATCGTAGTACCGGCGAGGTTTTTGAACATTCTGCAGATTGTCCGAAATCCCAGGTTGCCGCGGAACTTACTGAAAAGGGAATTGACCTTAATTCTCCTGCAGGTCGTGCCGCTATTGCAGCTGCCAGCCATTCGACTTCATCTACCAGGGGAAAATCACAGATGCAGGTCACAATCCGCTTTGATTCCGTCGGAAATATCATTCGGGATGCTCCAAAAACCGATCCTCGCAACAATTAGCATTCCCAAGCTAATTTCTTGCAAAAGCCTCCGAGCCTATTTATATACTCGGAGGTTATTTTTTGCTTCCGCAAAATAACCCAATACCTACGGCAATGGACAAATTCAAAGAATCAATTTCATCATTATGCTTAATGTACACACTTTGGCCGACCTTTTGATATTTAGCCTCTAGCCCTTGGCTTTCGTTACCAAAAACAAGAGCGAAAGGTTTTTCAAATTTCACTTCATTAATTTCTGTCGCCCCATCAAGCATAAATGTGTATGGCTTGTTACTGAATCTGGTTTGATATTCCTCAAAAGTATCAAAGTATTCAAAGTTTAAGTTGAAGAAACTTCCCATTGAGGATCTAACAACTTTTGGTTCAAATATATCCACGGCCGGCTTTATTATGGCCAGGTTATGATATCCAAAACCAACCATGGTTCTAATTATTGTGCCTAGGTTTCCTGTGTTGCTTGGATTTACTAAAACCACGTGGTTTTCATTTTCGGCCAACTTAGTTTCGTATTTGCGAAACATGCCTACGGCGTAAGTGTTGTCTTTAGCTGAAATACTTTTAATAAACTTGTTATCGTAATCAAGAGGCACACCTTTTTCTTTACATACTTCTTCGAGCACGTGGTAACCTTCGTTGCGGATGCCTTCTGTATTTAGAATAATTCTCACGATTTTATCTCGTTTGAACTTAAACAAGTCTAGCGTTGGGAAGACACCGTACGTGTAAGAATAATCAAGTTTTTTGTCGTATATCTTTAGTGGCATATTAATTAAACTTAAATGACTTCAACAGATCATCTATAGTTTTTTGGAAGGCATCTCCAGAAGTATTTTTTATTGAAATTATTAACGCATATGATTTTCCGAAATCTTTTTCCACATCCACAAATATTAAGTCGTTTCCTTGCCAAGAATATCCGTGCAATAAAATTGCATTTTTACCCCCAATTTTCATTTCAGTATCTTGTGCTTTTGGTGGAACGCCACGAACTACCATGTAATCGTCGGTTAAAGCTTTTCTATTATTGGTAACATATTGCTGAAAATTATATTGGTCGTTAAGTCTAAATGCATAGAACCCTATTCCATCAAAATTATTTTTATCTACGTAGGTGTATTTATTTCCGAGAGAAATTATTTTTTCCGGATTTTTTAATGTTGGTGCTGGAACGTTACAGCATGCTGAATCCAGATGAGGATGTACGAATGCAAATCCGTAGTCTGTATTTGTGTACGTTTCCGTTGGTCCAACAGGTCCTCCCTCAGGATAAAAAGTTAAGCTGTTATAAATATCGTTTGCATTACTTTGATATAGTTGGCGATAACCTACATCACCTCTAAATATGCGTGTAATTTCGTAGTTGGTATTAAATTTTGAAACATACGTTATTACATAATCACCATTACAGTTTTGAATTGTAAAAGTTTTAGCTGGTTCGAAATTTACTGTTGTATCGGTTATTTTGCTAAACACTGCTGTCGCCGCGCAATTGGCTGTATAACTTGCTAATTTAACATTAACAATTTCATCCAAATCTCTTATTTGTGTATCAAAAGTTGTTACTTTAAAAATATATCCGTTTGCTAAATTATCTTCTGTCCACGTGTCTTTGCTGGTGTCATCTTTTGTATAAAGTACAACAAGCGTTCTGGATTGTCCGTTAACTTCTGGTGAGTCGGTAACTTTTGCATCACTTAAATAGGTAATATTTACTCGTAAATTATCGCTGCTATATTCATTTGAAACAATTGGTTCTGAATTTGCACCGCTTTTTGTTGGAGATGGCGTTGGTGTTTGTTTTATTATTGGGATGGTTACATTGCGTATGTACGAAACATAAAATTTATAAGATCCAAAACCAAGTAGAGGAATAACTATACACAACGTCACTATCCACGAGGTTATAGTGAATAAAACTTTCTTACGTTTAATTACTTTTTCTTTTTCTTCTATTGGAATTTTTGTATCATCTATAAAATTTTTGTTAACTTTTGGTTCATTCATATATAAATAATATCAAAATTATTGACAAATTGTCAGAATATTTGTGTAATTAACATACAAATGAATATTAAACGTTTTTATTTCTGCTCGAATATTCTAAACTAGGACTAACTCAGTTTTATGGGGAGTCCTAAAATTTTTTTAGGAGGTGATTTAGATGGTAGTAAAGAAAAAGAAAGTCGCAAAGAAAGTCGCTAAAAAAGTAGTAAAGAAAACAGTAAAGAAAGTCGCTAAAAAAGCTAAGAAAAAGTAACGATGATTACTTCGTTGCTTTCTCGCATTAGCTCGAAAGTAACTTTGTTCTCTGGTTGCTTGGTTGCTCTCACGCATCTGCTCGGGAGTAACAATTGGACTTTTGAATGTTGCTAAGGGCGGTTCGACCATATGGAAGCCGCTCTTAGTTTTTTATGAGCTACTGCGAATAAAAAACCATGAGGCTTGCCGAATTGTTTTTTTATGAACGTAGTAAAAAGGAAAAATTAAAGACCTAACAGCTCATGATTCTCTTGCATAGCTTTTAACGTTGTTTCAACCAAAGTATTAATATCAACCTGAATCTTCTCTTCACATTGTTCCATCTGAGATCGATCAACAGCTTTTGCAAACTCTTTTTGTTTAAATTTTTTCAACACTGATTCGGGTTTTACATCTTCTAACTTTTTTGAGGGTAATACTAAGGTAACGGCTACGATAAAACCTGTAAGCTCGTCAACGCATTCCAAGGTCCATTCTAATAACGTTTCGGGTTCGCGCAGGTGAGTCATTTTATTGTTGTGAGATTTTATTACATTAACCATTTCTTCAGGAACGTCATATTCTTTAAACCATTCTAAAGTTAAAACAGTGTGTTTCTCAGGTACATCCTTTGTTTCTTCCCAATCAGCGTCATGCAATATTCCAATTGTTTCCCATTGTTCTTTAGAAAGTGATCCTATTTCGCGGTTTTGATTTTTGTATAGATCGTAAAATGCAGACAAAGTTTTTCCAACCGCATAGCAGTGTCTTCTTAAATTTTGATTTTGCATATGAGTAATTAGAAGTTTATTGGCGTTTTCTACAGTGAGTTTTTCCATATTTTTTCGAATCTTTCGTTCACAGTTGCGTAACCGATATCTTTAATTAACCATCCGGCTTTTGGGCCATGTTCTTTTCCGATTAGAGAAGTATACATAGCTTTAAAGGCTTCCTTTGAAGGAATTCCCACTACTTTTGTAAGTTCAAAAATATCAAATTGTAATTCGTCGGCAGTGTGCTCGGAGTTTATATATTTTTCGTTAATTAATTTAGTTACACTATTTAAAAAGTTTTTTTGGACATCACTTAATTTTGTAGCGTTTTCTGGAATTTCTGTTTTGAACATAAATACATATTTTTCTGGAGCGTATGTGTTTAGCCAGATTTTTGCGTAAGCGATTCGTTCGTTTAGGATGTCTTTTTCAAATTGTGTTAATTCCGAACCTTTTTCGTCCGTTGCCCATTTTTGAATGTCCATCGAAGGCATTTGTATATAGCTACTTAATGTTCTGAATCGTGGTAAAAAGTTATGCTGTTTAAATTGATCCCTAATTATCGCGGCGTCAAAATATTTAGCGGCGTCAGCGTCTTCTGGAGTTTCCGCGTAAAAATTAGTCGCGCATCTATCAAATTCGTCGTACAAATCTGGAATAGTTTCACCCTCTGGTTCAAATAGAATAGCTGTGTTGTAGTTTGTTCTTAATACCAAAAATCTGGCAACCTCTGGAGGTAATACTTCAACTAAATCTTTAGCGTACATTCCCACGCCGGAGGAAGTAGACATTTTGCTGCCTTCCTTTGTTAAAAACCATTCGTAAGGAATATCTGCGGGTTCTTGAATTCCAAAAAGTTTACAAAGTTCTGTTGCCATATCTCGTGAGCCACCCGCGCTTGAGTGATCTTTACCTGCACCTTCAACGTTAACACCAAGGACTTTCCAGTGAGCTGGCCAATCAACTTTCCACATAAGTTTTGCATTACCATCAAACGGAGATATAGAACCTTTGTATGCACAACCTTGAGCCCATGTTACTAAGTCTGTGCGACATTCAAATTCAACTTCTTTTCCATTCCAACCCGTTACTATTGTGGTTCCTACTTTGCCGCATTTTGGACAAATAACTTGAACTGGAAACCAGTTTTCAGGTTTTTCGTAACCGGCTACTTCGCTGTAAATTTTTCTAATGTTTTCAACTTTGTCTAATGCTTCTTTAATGACATCATTAAATTTTCCTGCCTTGTACATTTCGGAGGAAAATAAAATTTCTGGTGTTGCTCCCATTTTGTTAAATGCGCCGGTAAAAATATCTGCAAAATATCTTGCGTAATCCTTAGTACCTTCGGGAGCTTTCATCATAAAAATTGGTTTACCCAAATCGGCTTCGTAACCTTTGCCAACAAGATCAGATGGAATCTTTTTCATAGGATCCATATCGTTATAAATGTATGTGTAAACGGATTTTTGACCTTCTTTTAAAAACTCTTTATGTAGAACATCGTGAAGTATTACACCGCGAAGAGCACCAATGTGCACCTGTCCCGATGGCGTTTTCATATCGTCAACATGATAAGGTCCACTAAGCTTATTTTGGATGTCTTTTGAGAGTGTTTCTGGCCAATACATGAAGCTATTTTACTTTATTGGTATTAATATTCAATCTTTTGGATTGTGTATATTAATTTTCCAACTGGAGCATCAACCTCAATTTTGTCACCGAGTTTTTTTCCGACAAGTGCGGAACCTAAAGGTGATTCATGAGAGATCTTCATTTGTAAAGGATTGGCTTCTGGAGCACCAACTATATGAAATGTTTCAACTGTATTATCAATGTGAACTGTAACTCTACAGCCAATTCCCACTAATTCTTTGTTTCCATTACCTTCTGTGACTTTAGCGGTTTTAATAACTTCTTCAAGTTCGGCAATTCTACCTTCAATGTAAGATTGTTCTTGTTTTGCAGAATCGTATTCGGAGTTTTCGGAGATATCGCCCATTTCTCTAGCGTCCTTAATTCTTTGAGCAATTTCAGGTCTTCTTACGACATTTAGGTCATTTAACTCACTTCTGAGCTTTTCTAAACCTTCTTTTGTTATATATAAAGTATTTACTTTATCCATATTTTTACTATTAATAGAAAACGATAATCACTTAATCCACGGGCAACGCCACGATATTGATTGAGAAATTAGGTTTCCTGTTCCTCTGAAAGAAAATATCCCTATACAAATATATAGGGAATTACAAATACTGACGCCTTTATATTTATCATAATAGCAAGGTAGTGTCAAATTGCGGACATTAGTATAAGTACTGTTATATCAACGTATATTCAGAAATCTCACAGCATTTACCCTAGTTCCAGCCAGATTACGCATGCTACAATATTCAGATGTTAGATAAGGCAAATATAAAAACCTCGTGGGACCTTTCCGGACTGTTAAGCGGGGATAACGACCCTATAATAGAGCAAACCAAGGAAGCTATTGCTAATAGAAATAAGGCTTTTGTGGCTAAATGGAAGGATAGAACCGACTATTTAGAGGATCCAGCGGTATTAAAGGAGGCTTTGGACGAGTTTGAGGTTATGGAATCAGAGGGAGTTACCGGAGGTAAGGTTGGTTATTACTTTTGGTTAAGACGTGCTTTAGACCAGGAAGCCACAGATTTAAAGGCTTTGGCAAACAAAATGGATGAATTTGGGGTAAAACAGGCAAACGATTTAAGTTTTTTTATGCATAGGATTTCCAAGATTGCGGTTGATAAACAGGATTTATTTTTAAATTCACCAGAATTAGTTTCTTATAAACACTTACTGGAATCCTCATTTAAGGACGCGAAATACCTTTTGTCCGAGGAAGAAGAGAAGATACTTAATTTAATGATGAAGCCCGCTTATTCAAACTGGGTAGAAATGACTGAGGAGTTTTTAAGCAGAGAAGAGGCTGTTGTTTTAGATGAAGATGGCAAGGAAACAAAAAAAGTATTTTCTGAACTTAGCTCGTTGATGTCGAATAAAAACAAACAGGTTAGAGATTCGGCCGCAAGTGCCTTTAACGTGATTCTTCAAAAGTATGTGGATGTTGCCGAACGAGAACTTAACTCTGTTTTGGAAGTACATAAAACCGTAGACGATTTAAGAAAAATTACACGTCCAGATTTTTTAACTTTACTCGGAGATGATATTGAACCCGAAGTTGTGGATGCGTTATTGGAAAGCGTTGAAAAGAGTTATGACATTTCTGCAAGGTTTTACGAATTAAAAGCTAAATTTTTAGGTCAAGAGAAATTAGAGTATCACGAACGCAATGTTGAGATTGGTGATAATTCAGAAACAATTCCGTTTGAAAAGGGTTTGGAAATAGTTTCAGATTCTTTTAAAAAACTAGACACTTCCTTTTTAGATATTTTCGAAACATTTTTAAAAGAAGGAAGGATAGATGTATATCCAAATAAAGGAAAAGAAAATGGTGGTTTTTGTGTGGACGTTGCAAAAGCACTTCCAACTTTTGTTTTGCTAAATTACACAGGTCGGATTCAAGATGTAACCACGCTCGCTCATGAAATGGGTCATGCGATAAACGATACCTTAATAAAAACTAAGCAAAATTCGTTAAACTGCGGAACTTCTGTTGCTACAGCAGAAGTCGCAAGTACATTTATGGAAGACTTCTCCTTGATGGAACTTTCAAAAGAAATGTCTGAGGAAACACGGTTGAATTTGAACATGTTAAAAATAAACGACGATATTTCTTCAATTGTTCGACAGGTTGCCTGCTATAAATTTGAGCAAGCTTTGCATACGGCTTACCGAGAAAAAGGATATCTGTCAAAAGAAGAAATTGGCGCATTATTTTCAAAACATATGCATGCGTACATGGGAGATTTTGTTGAGCAAACTACAGGGTGTGAAAATTGGTGGGTTTATTGGATGCATATTAGAAGATTTTTTTATGTGTATTCTTATGCAAGCGGTTTACTGATATCAAAATCTTTGCAAAATATGGTGAGACAAAATCCAAAAGATATAGAAAAGGTTAAAGAATTTTTAAGTGCCGGTACTTCAGAATCTCCGCGCGCTACTTTTTTAAAAATGGGAATTGATATTGCCGACAAAAGTTTTTGGGACAAAGGTTTAAATGAAATATCCGCACTTCTTGATGAAACGTGGGCATTAGCAAAAAAATTAAACAAGATCTAGCCCATAACAACTAGACAAAAAATGTACTCAATATATAATAATAGGTATGGAATTCCCTCAGAACTCAAATAATGGGTCCATTGGAAGTCTGGGAAGTTTCTACCCTAATGGCATGTCAAACTCCGATTCTCCAAAGAATTCGAATAGTAAAGGTATCTGGATTGTATTAGGTATTGTTGTTGTGCTGGCAATAGGTTTAGGCGTTTGGTTTTTTGTATTACGCCAATCTTCTTTTCAAATTCTAAGTCCTCTTTCACAAAATAAAAATAAGAACGCTATTGCAGGTGGTTCAGCACCCGTGGATGCCACAAAAATTATGAATCCTTTAACCGGTATGCTGTTTCCTGAAAATGCTGCAGCTTGGGTAAATAATAGACCTCTTGGTGTTATGGTAAATAATCATGTTGATGCCAGGCCACAATCTGGATTGATTTATGCTGACGTTGTTTACGAAGTAATAGCAGAGGGCGGAATTACAAGGTTTTTGGCATTCTTCGACACAAACACTCCCGAAAAGATTGGTCCTGTCAGAAGTATTCGCGAGTACTTTTTGGTTTTGGTAAAAGAAATGGGTGACGCCATGGTTATGCATATTGGATATTCGCCTCAGGCTTTACTTGATATAGAGCAATGGCCTGTGCGAAGTTTAGCACGTGGTGGTGCAACGTTTTGGCGAGATGAAACTTTAAATGTTGCAATAGAACATACAGCTTATGTTAATGGAAAAGATTTGCGAACTTTGGGAAGTAGTTTAGGATGGGATGGTTTACATTCATTTACACCTTGGAAATTTAAGGATGATCCCGCAAAATATTCCACATCTCCTGCTGCCAGCGAAGTTACAATTGATTTCTGGACACACGGAGATTACACTGCTTATTTCAAGTATGATTCATCAACAAATTCTTATTTAAGATTTTCAGGTGTTGATGCCAACGATAAACCAATTGCGTTACTTGATCGTGAAACAAAGCAACAGGTTGCCGTTCAAAATTTAATCGTTGAATTTGCAACTGAAACTTCTATACCCGGTGATGAGAAAAATCGTTTGGATTATCAATTGGTTGGTAGTGGGGAAGCTTTGGTTTTTATTGACGGACATGTTGTTAAGGCTACATGGAGTAAGGCCAGCAGAGATGCACGTGCAATGTTTTACGATATGAATGGTAACGAAATAGAGTTTAATCGCGGAAAGTTTTGGATTAGTATTGTGCCAGATCGAAATGTTAAGCAAGTTGTGTACGATTAAATTAGGAGAGCCACTAATATAAGTTACCGCCCCAGGTGGACTTAAAAAATGTTAAAAAATTTATTTGTATCTGATGTAAGAGTAAAAGTTTTAAAACTGTTCTTGTTGAACTCTGACAAACAGTTCCATGTGCGTGCAGTTGTGCGTGCAGTTGACGCTGAAATAAATGCTGTCAGACGAGAGCTTGAGAATTTAAACGAAATAAAACTTTTAACTAAGAGACAAAGCTCAAACAGAATTTATTATCGAGTTGATGTTGAGCACCCCTATTTTTCAGATTTAATTTCACTATTTTCAAAAGAAGAAGGTTTAGGTGCAAATATTATTGACGCTAAAAAATCTTTGGGAAACGTTGAGTACGCAACATTGTCTAAAGCATTTTTACGAGGTCGTCAGTCAACAGCATTAGATGTAGATTTATTTATTGTTGGTGAAATAAAAGTTGATGTTTTGGAAAAATTAGTTAAAGAGTTTGAATCAAAAAGTGCACGTGAAGTAAACTTTTCGGTTATGGATCCGGAACAGTTTAATTATCGAAAACGCACCAACGATCAATTCATTTTAAAGGTGTTATCTCAAGCAAGAACAATGTTAATTGGTGATGAAGAAAAGTTCGGTTCAGTAATGACTGCAATTTAAGAAAGATTTGTGAGATAATATTGCGTATGTTCAAGCGTCTATCAACTCGATTAGGATTAATAGCAGTAATAACCATTGTGGCACTCCTTATTGTTTTACCTCCAGTTAAACTACAAATGGACAATCAGCTTCTCCAACTTGATACAACTCTTGGTGGATATAACATTGATTGGTTCGGAGGAAAAATCCAAAAAGATTTACGAGATTTCAAAAAAGGTTTGGACTTAAACGGAGGAATCAGAATTGTTTTAGAAGCAGACATGTCTAAAATTGACGCGGCTAATAGAACAAACGCTTTGGAATCTGCAAAGGAAGTTATTTCTCGTCGTGTTAACTTGTTGGGTGTATCCGAACCTAACATTACAACCTCCAAAGTAAATGATAATTACCGAATCGATGTAGAAATACCAGGATTAGACGATATTACACAGGCTGTTAATTTAATTGGCCAAACAGCGCAATTAACATTTAAAGTCTTAAAACCTGAATATCCTTGGTCACAAGATAAATTTTCACAATATTATTTGAATCCAAATGTTTGGCAAGATACCGGAATTACCGGTGCTGATATGAAAGGTGCAACCGTTGTAGTTAATCAACAGGGGACTTTACAACAACAAAATCAGCCACAAATCCAATTACAATTTACCGATGAAGGACGCCAAAAGTTTTCTGATTTAGCAAAAGCTAATGTTGATAAGCCAATCGGAATATTTTTAGATCAAAACGCAGCACCACTTTCAATGCCTGTTGTAAGTCCAGATTTGGCAAAAGGTTTAACAAACGATCCTGTTATTAGTGGTAACTTTGATTTTAATACCGCTAAGAACTTAAGTATTCAGTTACGCGCCGGTGCTTTACCCGTTCCAGTAAAAATCTTGCAGCAAGAAACCATTGGAGCAACCTTGGGAGCTGATTCTATTCACAAAAGTTTTTACGCTGCGGCCGTTGGATTGTTGTTGGTTTTTGTATTCTTAATCTTTAGATACGGAAAATTGGGAGCACTTGCAGGTGTTGCCTTAATTATTTATTCATTAATTGTTTTAGCAATTTTCAAATTAATTCCTGTTGTTTTAACATTACCAGGTATCGCAGGATTTATTCTTTCTATCGGAATGGCCACGGACGCAAATATTTTAATCTTCGAACGAATAAAAGAAGAAGTCTTGTGGGGCAAACCAAGCAATATCGCTATCAACTTAGGTTTTGATCGCGCTTGGAATTCCATTAGAGATTCAAACATCTCATCACTTATTACCTCATTTATTTTGTTCCAGTTTGGTTCCGGTCCGGTTAAAGGATTTGCCTTAACATTGGCCTTGGGAGTTATTGTTTCATTGTTCACATCTCTTTTTGTTGTAAGAACATTTATTCATTTATTCAAAGTTGGTCACACAAAAGCCGAAAGGAAAGCGGTAGCTAAATGATTCAAATAATTAAATACAAATGGTTATACATAATATTTTCTGCAGTACTTTTGGTACCGGGAATAATTTCTTTATTTGTTTTCAAACTTGATTTATCCATTGATTTTACGGGTGGTTCTGTTTTTAAATATAAATTTAACCAAGTTGTTGACCAAAACGAACTTAAAAATACCTTTACTGCTCAAAACGTTTTTGTTGAATCTATAAGCAAAGAGAGTGATATTTACGTAGTCCGAACTCGTGAAGTAAACCCAAATAGAAACACAGATATAAAAGCTGGTGTGGCTCAAAAATACGCAGACGCGCAGGAAGTTTCGTTTGAAACTGTTGGTCCAGCAATTGGCGGTGAAACAACTAAAAAAGCATTTGTAGCACTAATCTGGGCTATGGTTGGAATACTTTTATATATTGCATATGCGTTTAGAAATATTCCAAAACCATATTCAAGTTTTAGATTTGGTATAAGTGCAATTTTGGCGATGTTCCATGACGCTCTTATGGTATTAGGTTTATTTTCTATATTGGGACATTTTGGTCACGTGGAAGTTGATTCATTATTTATTACTGCTGTTCTAACTGTTATCGGATTTTCAGTACACGACACCATTGTTGTGTTCGACCGAATTCGCGAGAATCTTGGAAAACTTTCAAAAGCTATGAATTTTTCAGATATCGTTAACTACTCAGTTGTTGAAACATTAAGCAGATCTCTTGCAACATCTTTAACCGTTCTTATAACATTGTTTGCCTTATTTATATTAGGTGGTGAAACAATTAAAACATTTGTACTCGCAATGTTAGTTGGAGTTGCTTCAGGAACATATTCTTCTATTTTTACCGCTTCACCAATTCTAGTTATCTGGGAAGAGTGGGAAAGTAAAAGACACAAAAAGCTTTGAGTGACTGTCGCGTAAGTTGGTGTAATATATTTAAGCAATGAAAAAGTGGAATATTTTATCCGAATATAAAGAAGGCGATATTGTAAATCAACTCATCTTAAACCGTGGTGTCACCGATGTTGAAACTTTTTTAAACCCCCCGGCCATAAACGAGGCATTTAAAAGTTTTTCAACAGAATTTAAAGAATCGCTGAAGAACGGCGCCCAATTAGTTCACAAATTTATCGCCGAAAATAAAGCAATTATAATTCACGGCGACTACGATGCCGATGGAATCTGTTCAACCGCAATTTTGTATAACATTTTAAAAACTGAATTTGGTTACGATAAGGTCTTTAGTTTTATTCCAAATAGATTTGAGCACGGCTATGGTGTTTCAAAAAAATCAGTTGATACAGTTTTGGAACAAGTAACTGCTGCCGGAGTTAACATTGATGAAGTTTTATTTATAACAGTTGATAGCGGAATTACCGCAAACGTTGAAGTTGATTATATTAAAAGTTTAGGACACAAGGTTATCATTACAGATCACCACCAACCACCCGAACCTTTGCCCACTGCCGACGTTATTATTTGGTCGGACAAGCTTGTTGGTGCAGGTATCGCTTGGGTTTTTGGAAGAGCGCTCGGTTCAAAAGATGTTAAGTCTATTGCCTTAGCCGCTCTGGCAACAATAACAGATCTTCAACCTGTTTTAGATTTTAATAGAAGTTTGGTTAAACGGGGACTTGAAGTAATAAATTCTGATCCACCAATTGGTTTAGCAAAACTTTTAGACGTATCAGCTCGACGTTCAGGCGAGGTTACAACTTATGATTTAGGTTGGGTGATTGGTCCAAGATTAAATGCAACCGGACGACTTATTGATGCTTCGGAATCACTTAAGTTATTGGTTGAAAAAAATGCTGAAAAAGTTGCAGAAATAGCTCACAAACTAAATGATGTAAATGTTACTCGTCAGGACAAAACTTTAGAAATGTACGCGTTTGCATCTGGAGTTGATCCCGATAATCTTCCAAAAATAATTATTTCAGCCAGCGAAAATTACCACGAAGGAATAAGCGGTTTGGTTGCAGCAAAACTTGTACAAAAATTTTTTAGACCAAGTATTGTTATAAGTTTAAATGATGGTTACGGAAAAGGCTCCGTTCGTTCGGTTAGGGGAGTAAACATAATCTCATTACTCAGAAACTTTGAAAATTTATTTGATAGCTTAGGTGGGCACCCAATGGCCGCAGGTTTTACGATTAAAAAAGAAAATATTCCAGTCCTTGAAGAAAAGTTGTTGGCGTTAGCTCAAACCGAAATATCCGACGACTTACTTTGTGAATCACTTAACGTTGATATAAAGATTCCAATAAATTTAATTGATATGGAACTATTAAATTCTATAGATAAGTTAAAACCATTTGGTCTTGGCAATGAAGAACCTGTTTTTATGAGCGATAACGTTGGTTTAATGGATATCACTCTCATGGGAAAAGAGAAACAGCACGTGAGTTTAAAACTTTATAAGCAGAACAAATATTACAAAGCTATATTGTTTAGCGGTGCCGAATTGGTAAAAGATTTGGCCATGGGAGATAAACTGGACGTTGTTTACACTATTAAGCGCAATAACTACAACGGTAATGAATCTATCGATTTAATGCTAAAAGACTTCAAGCGTTCGGTTTAAGCCCAAGATATAGCTTTTTTTGACTTATCTAATATAATGAAGGTTATGGCAAGAACATATATAAAAGATCTAAAAGAAACAATCGGTCAAGATATCTTGATTGAAGGATTTATCCAGGCAATCCGCGACCAGGGCGGAATCAAATTTTTAAATATTAGAGACGTTACAGGCGTAGTCCAAATCGTTATCCTAAAATCAGAAAAAGAAGTTTTCGATATTATTAAAGATCTAACTTTAGAAAGTGTTGTTGCCCTTGAAGGCTTTGCTAAAGAAGAAAAGCAGGCTCCAGGCGGACTCGAAGTTCAAGCCAAAAAGTTAACAGTTTTGTCAAAAGCCGAACCCGAACTTCCTATTCCTGTTGTTGAGGAAAAAGGTGGCGACGAAACCGAACTTATTAAATGTTTTGACTGGCGCTGGTTGGATCTTAGAAAACCTAACAAACTAAAGATATTTAAAGTTTGGACCGAGCTTGAGCGCGGTTTCCGAGATTATTTTGCATCCAACAACTATATTCAAATTTACGCACCTTCATTTATGAGTACACCAAGTGAAACCGGTGCTGAAGTTTTTGAAGTTAAATACTTTGAACAAAAAGCTTATCTTTCACAGTCACCTCAGTTTTATAAACAAATGGCCATGGCATCAGGATTTGAAAAAGTATTTGTGGCCGGTCCGGTATTTAGAGCCGAACCATCATATACAACAAGACACACAACTGAGTTTACAGGTTGGGATTTTGAAATTTCCTACATTAAAGATCACTACGAAGTTATGGCCGAACAAGAAAAATTAATTGTTGCCGGATTTACTCACCTTAAAGAAACAGTACTTCCTGACTTAGAAGTTCCTTCAATTCCATTTCCAAAAATGACGATGGAAGAAGTAAAGGAAAAACTAAAAGCCGCCGGTGTTAAAAGTGAAAAGCGTTATGATATGTCACCAGAGGAAGAGCGTGAAATCAGTAAAATGATTAAGGAAGAAACAGGAAGTGATTTTATTTTTATAACCGATTATCACATTTCTGTAAGACCTTTTTATCATATGCGCTATGAAGATAAACCTGAATTTACAAAGAGTTTTGACCTTATATACAAAGGTGTTGAAATAACCACTGGCGCGCAACGAGAGCATCGTGTTGAAGTATTGGAAAAACAAGCAACAGAAAAAGGAATGGATTTAGCACCACTTCAAGATTACGTAAACTTCTTTAGATATGGCTGTCCACCTCACGGAGGAATTGGAATGGGCCCAAGTAGAATAATTACGCGTATGCTTGAACTTGAAAGTGTTAAAGATGCAACCTATCTGCCTCGAGATGTGAAGCGTCTAAAACCGTAAAAAATGAGCTTAGCTTTTTATCAACAGTTTGTTCTAGGAATAATATTTTTTGTTATCCGTGTAATCTGGTTTGTTGATGTTGTCACCAGCTTTAGCGTTAGAAAAGTTTTAAAAATTTCTCGCGCTGTTTTTGTTGCTGTTGTTTTAAGCACTACAGTTGGATTTTTGATTTACGCAATTCCCTCAAAAACTTTATATTCTATTTTTGATGGCTATATGTTTGGTTCTCAAAGTTTTATTTACACCACTTACGTTAAACCAGATTTCCCAGTAAAAATCGCGACTAAACCAGCTCCTTCTATATCAGCTGTAGCTGCTTTGGTGGTTGATAATAAATCCGGAAAACGTTTATACGAATATAAACCTGATTTAAAACTTGCACCCGCTTCAACTACAAAACTTATGACAGCTCTTGTAGCTTTGGACTTATATAACTTAGATGACGAAGTAACTGTGCCTTTAAATTGCACACAAATAGACAGTACAAAAGCTTGGCTTCCCGTTGCCTCCACATATAAGGTTCGTGATCTCTTATTAAGTATGATGGTGGGATCTGCAGGTGATAGTGCATGTGTTTTAGCTGAGGGAAAAACTTCTATAACTGATTTTGTAAATCTTATGAACAAAAAAGCCGCAGAGTTTGGGATGAAGAATACCAATTTTACAAACCCAGTTGGTTTAGATGGACTTGTTGGGGAGCATCATTCGACAGCTGCCGAACTTTATATTTTGTCACAAAAGGCCACTTCAAATGATTTTATAAAACGAGCTGTTGCCCAAAAAGAGTTTGATATGTTTTCGGCCGACCAAAAGTTTGAAACAAAATTGTTAAACACAAACGCTTTGTTGTGGCAAATTCCCGGAAGTGTCGGTGTAAAAACCGGAACTACAGCCAGCGCCGGTGAGGTTTTAATCTACGAATATTCTGTTGATAAAAAAGATATAACTATTGTAGTTATGGGAAGCACCGATAGATTTTACGATACACGCGCACTTCTTGATTGGACGTTAAGCAGTTATAGTTGGGAATAAAACACGCATAGTGTTACTCAATTTTCTTTACGTTTTCACCTGCTACAGCCGGAAAGTAAATAACAATACTTCCTCCAGCGTTTGCACTGGTAGTATATTTTCCTTCAAATACATATATAGGTTGTAAAAAGTTTTCAGGTTTTATTGATTCGTAATATGCCAGGTACATGTTATCTATTAAAACATTACCAATGGCTGTAGCTGGAATCTCTTCAAACGGATTGGTGCCGGCTGGGGTTACATTTACAACAATACCTTGTCCCGCACTTACTGCTTTCCATGCCTGGCTAATTGGAATTATTGAGTACGTAGCTACAGATTTTGTATCTATTTCAGTATAATTGGCGTCTATCTTTGGATAATTCAAAACGTCTTGTGAGTTTTGCGCGGCATTTCCTCGTATAAAAGCATTAAGTAAACCTTTTTTGGGATCAGGACCCAATATATTGTAATCGCCAACCTTTCTATATAAGTCTACACGTGCTATTTCAGCATCTCGCGTAGCTGTTGTCTGTGTCATTTTACTGCCTGAGTAGGAGCCCAAAACTACGTTCTGAAAACCCAAAGGATACAGTGTGTCATTAAATCTTGTGAGGTCTTTAAATAATTGGATTGCTTTTTTCTTTGCATCGGCTTCTGTTATTGTTCCTGGAACAAAGTCTTGTGACTTACCTGTAAGGTTTGTATTTTGATTTATTCTCCTAGAATCTTTATCTATTTCCAATACAGTTCCGGTAATAGGATTTCTCCATCTAAACACTGTACCTTTTAAATCTGTAATTAAATCTGATTCGGAAAAGCCTAAGTATGCAGCATCTTTAAGGGCATTATCAGATGATAAGTAAGAAAAAGGTTTAGCCTTAAATTTATATACAGGCATTGTTACAGGAAAACCAGAAGGTAAGCGACCATTTTTAGTATTTAATGCAAAGGTTGGAGTTGAATTTAAAGTAGATTTTTCAACAAATTCAAGTGGATCAAGCAAGCCATAAACAGGATTAGGAGGTGCTGGTCTGTTAAATATAGCTTTAAATGTACCTACGGAAGCAGGGACAATGACAAGTATCCATAGATAATATCCGCCAATTACAATAGCTCCAATTTTAGTATATCTTTTAAAATAGGCAGAAACTTGGGTCAGGTTCAAGTGCATTATTAATATTATAACTATAACGCGGAGGAGATACAACGCTCATACTGTTAAACTGATCTGCGACACTAGTCGCCGATCACCGTAGGTGATAAAATCCAAGATATATGATTGCCAGAACAAGAATAGCTCCAAGTCCAACAGGAGAACTGCATATCGGTCACATGAGAACCATTTTGTATGACTATGCGTTTGCCAAAAAATATAATGGACAATTTATAGTCCGTATTGAAGACACAGATAGAAATAGATTTGTTGAGGGTGCTGCCGATAGAACGTTGCAGATTATAAAAGACTACGGTTTTAGTTGGGATGAAGGTCCAGGCATTGGTGGTCCTTACGAACCTTATGTTCAAACCCAAAGATTAGAAATATATAAAAAATATGCATTAGAACTTATTGAAAAAGGCGGCGCATACTACTGTTTTTGCACTCCCGAAAGATTAGATCAAGTTAGAGCCGAGCAACAAGCTCAGCATTTGCCAAAAACATGCTATGACAAGCATTGTCGAAATCTTTCAAAGGAAGAAGTTGAAAAAAATCTTAAGGACGGAGTTCCTTATGTTATTAGAATAAAAATTCCTGCGAATGAAACTGTAGTATTACACGACGCTATTCATGGTGATATTTCCTTTAATACTAACGACGTTGACGATATGATTTTGTTAAAATCCGACGGAATTCCTACTTACCACTTAGCCGCAATGGTTGACGATCATTTAATGAAAATTACACACGTTTTGCGCGGAATCGACTGGATGCCTTCTTCACCAGTGCATGTTTTGATTTACAAATTCTTAGGTTGGGACATGCCTATAATTGCGCACTTACCTAACTTAAAAGAAAAAGGATCAGCCGCTAAACTAAGTAAACGCCAGGGAGCTGTTGCTGCGGTCGATTTTTTGCAAGAAGGTTATTTGGTAGAAGCGCTTGTTAACTTTTTAATGTTTGTTGGTTGGAATCCTGGTACCGAAAAAGAAATTTACACTTTAGATGAATTTATAAATGATTTTTCTTTAGAGAGAATTCAAAAAACAGATTTAGTTGCCTTTGATCGCGACAAGTTACTTTGGTTTAACGGTTATTATATTCGTAATTTAAGTGATGATGTCCTTTTCGATAAAATAAAAGCTTGGGCAAAAAGGTTTGAGATAAAACTTAACTTTTCAGGAGATGACAAAATCGATATTAAAGTTGTAGCTCTGATAAAAGAAAGACTTAAAAAGTTTAGTGAAGTAAATGATTTGATTTCTTATTTCTATTCAAAACCAGAAGTAAAAAAAGAAATGTTGATTTCATATACAAAATCCGAAGAGCGCACAAAAGAAATTCTAAATAATTTTTATAATACTTTGGAAATTACTCAAAAAGAAAATTGGACTAGAGACAATTTGGAAAAAGTGTGCCATGATTTAATTACAAAATACGAATATAGCCCGAAGGAAGCTTTCATGACATTACGTGTTGCGCTTTCAGGTCAAACTGCAACGCCACATATTTTTGATATCTTAGAAGTTTTGGGTCGGGAAGAATCTTTAGATCGTATTAAATCTGCCCTCTAATAAAATTAGAATACTTGTCCTTGCTACAGACACGTATTTAAATAAAATAAATTTAGTAGCGTACTAAAGAAAAGGTACTTATATGCGTTTGCTAAACACTTTATGTTTTGCATTCACATTTATCTAACCGGGAAGGTTTATACATATGGCAACAAATAAAGAAATTCGTGAAGCTAGAGAGGCAACAAAAGAAGTAAAAGAAATTAGTACTTCTCAAAAGGGCAAAAACATTGCTTTGCAAACCGCGATAGATCAAATTGAAAAGAATTTTGGTAAAGGTTCCATTATGAAATTAGGTGGAAACCAAGGTGAAAGATTAATACCATTTATTCCAACAGGTTCCATTGCTTTAGATTTAGCATTGGGCATTGGTGGTGTTCCCCGTGGAAGAATCGTTGAAATTTACGGACCAGAATCTTCAGGTAAAACCACACTCGTTCAACATATTATCGCCGAAGCTCAAAAAGAAGGCGGAACAGCAGCTTTAATTGATGCAGAACATGCATTTGATCCAACTTACGCTGAAAAAACCGGTGTTAATGTTGAAGATCTTTTGGTTTCACAACCTGATACCGGAGAACAAGCTTTAGAAATTGCCGAAACATTAATAAGATCAAATGCTGTTGATTTAATAGCTATAGACTCCGTTGCGGCACTTGTTCCAAGAGCAGAACTTGAAGGAAACATTGGAGATTCAACTATCGCAATTCAAGCCAGGTTAATGAGTCAGGCTTTAAGAAGATTAACCAGCGCTGTCAGTCACTCAAACTGTACATTAATATTCACAAACCAATTAAGAATGAAAATCGGTGTTATGTTTGGTAACCCGGAAACAACCCCAGGTGGTAAAGCCTTAAAGTATTACGCATCTGTTCGTATTGAAGTAAGAAAAGGTGAATCTATTAAGGTTGGTACAGATGTTAATGGTATTAGAGTTGTCGCTAAAGTAGTAAAGAATAAAATGGCACCACCATTTAGAAAAGCTGAGTTCGACATCATGTTCAACGAAGGAATAAGTAAGGAAGCAAACATTATCGACGTTGGTGTTGATATGGGCGTTGTTAAAAAATCTGGCGCTTGGTACGAATATGCCGGTCAAAAGATTGGTCAAGGTAAAGAAGCAACTCGTATGTATTTAAAGGAAAACATAAAGGTAAGAGACGAAATTTCTAAAAAGATTAGAGAAGTTATCAAGCAGAAGCACGATATTCCTTTAGAACTTGGTCACAGTGGCGATGCACCAATCGGTAGTCCTGATACCGAAGACGTAATGGGTGCTGATGAATAACAAATATTAGTTAGTATGCTGGGGCAGCTGCCGTTTGGTGGGCTGCCCAGTGTATTATGTATCCATGCAAACAGGTGAGCTTTTCGAAAAGATTTATTCAAGAATCCTAGATTTTATTTCCTATCAGCCTCGAACTACACATGAGGTTTCCCAAAAAATAGATAAACTTAGTCAAAGATGGGATCTTTCCCCCGAGGAACTGGCTGAACTTAAATCGCAAGTAATCACAGAACTTAAGGAAATTCACCTTTTAAGTGACCTGGAGTTTGCAAAGTCGTATGTTTCAAGTTTTTCCAGCGGAAGGTCCACAAGTGCTCAAAAGATACGTACGTTTTTATACAAAAAGGGCATAGACAGGCAAATTGTTGATGAGGCTATAAAAGATATGGATCCGGAGTTTGAATTCGCTTCAGCCCTCGCTGATGGAGAGAAAAAACTAAGAATTTTGCAACTTTCAAGGAATTACGATGCCAATTTGGCACATAAGAAACTGTACATGTACCTTTTAGGTAAGGGATATCCCTACAATGTTTGTAATAGCGTAGTTGACAGGATAGCGAGTGTAAAATAGAATCTAGTCATGGATTTTGCTATAAAGTCGAGATTTACTGTTATTTCTGAACTCTAATCCCAATTTTATTCTGAGCGGGTGATCTGGCAAAGCCCCCGCAAAGAACGCGAAGAAGAGGAGACGACGCTCCTCAATGTGCCTTGATAGCATCATCCTGAATTAACTAGTTTTTAATATGTATAGAATATTGGAGGTAAATAAATATGGATATTTCAAATGTTTTGCTCGTTGTTGGTGCAGTTGTATCCGGTAGTGCGATTTCATACTTTGTTTTAAATTCTAAAAAGAAAGCCACATCATCTGCGGTCGAAGCTCCTGTTCAGGAAGCTTCTAAACCTGCTGTTGTTGCCGCTCCTGTTACTGTAGTAGCACAACCACAGCCAGTTGCTGCAGTAGCGCCTGTTGCCGCCCCTGTTGATCCTGAGAACGATCCAAGAGTCATTCAAGCTCGTGCTCAAGCCCGAGAAATCATAATCGAAGCTAAAGACATGGCTTTAAAGCTTAGAACCAAAGCCGAAGATGATTCCCGTAGAATCAAGGAAGAAGCTATAGAGACCGAAAAACGTCAGGCTCTACAAAAAGCTCAACTTGAAAATACGACTAGAGAGTTAGAGCAACGTACTAAAGTATTACGTGCTGCTAAAGAAGCTATAGAAAAGAAACAAGAAGAAGTTGAAATTTTGCACAAAAGAAAACAAGAAGACTTAGAAAAGATAGCTAACTTAACAAAAGAAGAAGCAAAAGCACAATTGTTAAACTCTTTTGATCGTGAACTTAGCCAAGAAAAAGGTAAACGTATTCGTGAAATGGAAGAAGAAATTAAACACGATTCCGATAAAAAAGCACAGGAAATTTTGGTAAGTGCCATGCGCTTTGGTGCTACAGATATAGTTGTTGAGCACGCTACATCTCGTATAAAAATACCAGATGAAGAAATAAAAGGACGTATTATCGGAAAGGAAGGTCGTAACATAAAAGCTTTTGAAGAACTAACAGGTGTTGATTTAGATCTTGATTCTTTCCCAGGTGAAATAATGATCTCAAGCTTTGACCCAGTTCGACGTGAGATTGCAAAGCTTTCCATGGAAAAATTAATTGCCGATGGTCGTATTCAACCTGCACGTATCGAAGAAATTGTTGAAAAAACAAGATCAGAAACCGAACACTTGATGTATAAAGCCGGAGACGATTTATGTCATAAAGTTGGTGCATACAATGTTCACAAAGATTTAATCCAAACTTTGGGTAGATTTAAATATAGATTTTCCTACGGTCAAAACATGCTTGAGCATACCTTAGAAGAATCAAGAATTGGTATTGCTTTGGCTCACGAGCTTGGTGTTAATGTTGATGTTGTTCGTATGGGTTGTTTATTTCACGATATTGGAAAAGTTGTATCAGACGAAGAAGGTACACATATTCAATTAGGTGTTGATCTATTAAGAAAATATAAAGTACCTGAAGAAATAATTAACTGCGTCGCCGAGCATCACGAAGACAGACCATTTAGTTCCATTGAATCTGCAATCGTTAATTTATCAGATCATGTTAGTGGTACAAGACCAGGTGCACGAAGTGAAGATTACGAATCTTATGTTACAAGATTAAAAGAACTTGAAGGTGCCGCGTTATCATTTGACGGAGTTGATAGAGCATTCGCAGTTTCAGCAGGTCGTGAAGTTCGTGTGTTTGTATCACCAGAAAAAGTTGATGATTACTCAACAGCATATCTAGCAAAAGAAATTGCAAAAAAGATTGAGTTAGAACAAACATATCCAGGTGTCGTTAAGGTTATTGTTATAAGAGAAACGCGCGTAACAGAAACTGCTAAATAACTTTAATAAAAAAATTAAAAAGAAGATGCCGCGAATAAAAAACGCGGTATCTTTTTTTGTGCACATAATCTTATAGCGTGTGACTAGTGAAAAACCTTGTCATTACAACAACTTTGATGTATAAAAATATTATCGATTTATGAAAATCTTATTTGTAGGAGAAATTGTTGCAGGCCCCGGAAGAAAAACTGTTGCGGCTTTATTGCCAGGTATAATCAAAACATATTCACCAGATTTAGTTTTAGCTAACGCCGAAAATATTTCAGGCGGCCGTGGTGTTACCCGTGAAAATTTAGATGAAATGAGAAAAGTCGGTATAGATTATTTCACTGGTGGCGATCATGTATTTTGGCAAAAAGGAACAGAAGATATAATTGACGATCTTCCAGTTTTACGCCCAGCAAATTATCCCGAAGGAACTGTTGCCGGAAAAGGTTACACTTTGTTAGATGCCGGAAGCAAAGGTTCTATTTTATTAATTAATCTCATGGGTCGCACATCATTTTCAAATACGTTCGCATATTTAGATGATCCATTTAAAAAAGCTGATGAAATTTTAGAAAAATTTAAAAACGAAAACTTATCCGCAATCATTATTGATTTTCATGCAGAAGCTACAAGTGAAAAAATTGCATTCGGTCTTTACTTAGATGGACGCGTTACTGCAATTGTCGGATCACACACACATGTTCCTACAGCAGATGGCATGGCATTACCAAAAGGTACATTGTACATAACAGATATTGGAATGGTTGGCGCAGTTGATTCTGTACTTGGCGTAAAATCCGAAATTGTTATCGCACAATATTTAACCGCAAGAAATCAACGTTTTGAATGGGAAGAATCTGGAAGACGTGCATTTAGAAGTGTACTATTTGATACAGACGCCAAAACAGTGACTCGTATTGATAATTTAAGTTAATTAAATTTTTGATTTGAAAGGGGGTGTTTTATAAATGGTAAAACAAGACTTAATAGCTAAAGTAGCCGATATGGCAGGAATGACAAAAGTGGACGCCGCTAAAGCCGTTGATGCAGTAGCTGACGCAGTAACCGCAGCATTGCAAAAAGGTGAAAAAGTAACCTGGACAGGATTTGGAACATTCGAAGTTAGATCCAGAGCCGCAAGAATGGGAAGAAATCCACAGACCGGAGCTCCTCTCCATATCCCAGCAAGTAAGACTCCAGCTTTTAAAGCCGGTAAAGGAATGAAGATGCTGTAAAGTAATCTTTCTGACTTTTTCGATTTAAATTTTGAGTCGATTAAAAACATTGGGCCTCGCGAAAGCGGGGTCTTTTGTTTTTTGATAATGATTTTTGAATGTTAGAAAGCTTGGGAAAAAGAAAAGGCCTACTGTTGGATTTGTTCCGAACTAGTAGACCTTTTTGTTACTTGCGGGTTATTCTACTGTGATGTTACAGAATCCCACCCTGTTGGCGACGTCAAAATAGCCTTTTATTGTTCCGGCAGTTCCGACGAATTCGCCTTCGAATACATACCGTTTGCCTGAGCCATCTTCGCGAGCTAATGACTTTATAGCCACATTGCGGATGATTAATCCCGTGCTTGTGATAAAACTCAGTGACTTCCGATTTGCACCCGCTGATATTAATGAACCTACTATGTCATCCAGCGATGGTGCCTGCGTGATGTTGTAGTGACCGTTTAAGATCATTGTTCCTTTAAGTGCCATTTTTCTCTCCTTTTGGTTTATCTGGCTATTTTCAGCATTGTATATCCTTAACAAACTTCAGTCAACCTATAGCTTGTGTAAACATCGGATTTTTGCTACAATCACCACAAATCAGAGCTAGCAACAGCTGACTAATAAAGTTGCGCGTATCAATTGCGATACGGAAAGAGAGAGGTTATAGTGCACCCAAAGAATCGTAAAGCTCCGCTAGGAGAAGAATGGACCACATTAGATCAGGGAAATATTGGCTGGATGGGATTTCGCGATAGTATTGATCCCGTACAATTGTGGATAACACTACATCCAAATACAAGGGATATGGAAGGTACGAAAAGTGTGATCAGCCCGATTTTCAATGATATTGTTTGGACTGATACCACAGCTGTTGTTACGCTTAAAAAGCTTCCGCGGGATCCGCAAGGTCAACTTCGATGTTTTGCTACCCAGATTGATGCTGCTGTTTGGCGATGGGAAATGGCTGCGTTAGAAGATGCCGCATATACTGAAGGCGATCCTCGCAATGCCGAACAAGACCCTGACGAAGAACCGCCCGAAGAAGTTGAAGCCCAAGTTCGTTACCACACCGAGAAATATAACGGTCACCGTGGTTACGAATAAAAAATAGTAAGCAAGACCCTGCATAAGCAAACCAACTTATCAGGGTCTTTTTTTGTCACAAAAACCCACTAATCAACCCACTTAACGTGCTCTGTTGCCTTTGGCGACCGATCACCGTAGGTGATAGAATACACACTGTATGGCAAACGGAAAAGACTACTACAACATATTAGGCGTATCAAAAACAGCTTCCGCTGAAGAAATAAAAAAAGCATATCGCAAACTAGCACGAGAACATCATCCTGATGCCGTAGGTGCCGGTGATAAAGAAGCGGCTGAAAAACGCTTTAAAGAAATAAACGAGGCATATCGCGTTTTAGGTGATCCCGAAAAAAGAAAAACGTTTGATACCTACGGTACTGCCGATCCAAACATGGGTGGCTTTGGGCAAGGTCAACGCCCAGGTGCTGGTGGCCAGTGGGGTCCTTTTAACTATTCTTACACTTCAAACGGTGGTGCCAATGGTGCAGGTCAGGACTTTGGTGATTTTGATCCTTTTGATATTTTCGAAGAATTCTTTGGATTTCGTGGTGCAGGTGGCCGACGAGCTCCTCACAAAGGTAAAAGCTTATATTACGAATTAAACGTCGAATTCGCTGAAGCCATATTTGGCGCCGAAAAAGAAATCAATGTAGAAAGTGGCAAGTTTACTGTAAAGATTCCACAGGGAGCGCGTGATGGCCTAGAACTCAAGTTTCCTGGGCGCGGTATGCCTGGTCCACAAGGTACAGTGACAGGTGATCTGTTTTTAACATTAAGAATCAAAAAACCTCAGCAATTTAATATTTCCGGCGATAATCTAGTTGTTACAAAAGAGCTTGATTTTGCTACCGCCGCCTTGGGTGGTGTTATTGAAGTTCCTGTTATCGATTTAGAGCAAAAAACCGGAATAGGTTCTGCGAAGCTTAAAATCCCAGCTGGTACCGATTATGGCGCTCGTTTTATTATTAGAAGCAAAGGTATGCCAAGGTTGCAATCAAAAGGACAAGGTGACGTGCTGGTTCAGGTTGCCGTTGTCACGCCAAAGAAGTTAAATAGGAAGCAAAAAGAGTTGTTGGAAGAGTTTTTGAAGAATTAAAAGACCCATTATTATCCCAAACCCAAGTTGACCCCAACCCCGCATTGTGATAACTTATTCATAGTATTTGGTGGGCTTGTCCCGCCTTTTTAGTTATTAAGGGAAAAATATGGCAATATCAGAATTTAGCGCAGCGATAAATCAAGTTGCTACTGAGCGGGGAATCTCTGTTAGTAGTGTTCTAGAGTCGGTACAATCGGCTCTGGCTACGGCGTACAAAAAAGACCGAAAAGAAAACGGTGAAGAAGTCGCCATAGAAGAAATATCAGTTGATCTTAATCCAGACTCAGGTGAAGTAAAAGTTATAAGAGATGGTCGCGATGTTACACCAGCAGGGTTTGGTCGTATCGCAGCTCAAACAGCCAAACAAGTTATATTGCAAAAGATTAGAGAAACTGAAAAGGACGTTATTATCACTGAATTTAAAGCTAAAATCGGAACTATTGTTACTGGTCACGTTTTCAGATTAGATAATGGTCTTGTTACATTAGATTTAGGTAAAACTAGAACTCAAGGTGTTATGCCTTCAGGCGAACAAGTTCAATCTGAACATTATAGAATAAATCAAAGACTAAAGGTTTTGGTTAAAGATATCAAAGAATCATCCCGTGGAACTGAAGTAATTGTTAGCCGTTCAGATCCTCAGTTTGTTGTTAGACTATTCGAACAAGAAGTTCCAGAAATTGCTTCAGGCGTTGTAGTTATCGAAGCTATCGCCCGTGAAGCCGGTTCAAGAACTAAAATGGCCGTATTTTCAAAAGACGACAAAGTTGATCCAGTAGGTAGTTGCGTTGGACAAAAAGGTGTTCGTGTTCAAGCAATTATTTCCGAATTATTCGGCGAAAAGATCGATATATTGCCTTATCACTTATCAACTGAAAAATTTATTGCTGCAGCACTTTCTCCAGCAAAAGTTACCGATGTTGAATTAGACAAAGAAAACAAACGTGCCATTGTAACCGTTCCAGAAGAACAGCAAAGTTTAGCCATTGGTAAAGAAGGTCAAAACGCAAGACTTGCTAACAAACTAACCAAATGGAAGATTGATATCAAAGGAATTGTCGGGGCATTCGGTGGAAATGAACAAACAGTAGCACAAAAAGAAGAAGCTAAAGAAAACGCAAGAATCGTTGGTGTTTGGGATTCCGAAATTAGACATGAAGAAAAACCAAAATCCGAAGAAGCTACAGAAGAAAAAGCTGAAGATAGTTTAGATACTCAAGCTCAGTAAGGCTTTTGCATATGAACTTGATAAGCACTAAACATTTTAAAATATGGCAAAAAATGAAATTACAAACACAATTAAAGATGGGATACGTCCGCCTATTGTTGCAGTCATGGGTCACGTCGATCATGGCAAAACCAGCATACTTGACGCAATCCGTCACACAGATGTTCAAGCCAAAGAATATGGTGGAATAACCCAACATATTGGCGCTTACCAAATCACCTACAAAGACCAAAAAGTAACATTTATCGATACCCCAGGCCACGCGGCTTTTACTCAAATGCGCGCACGAAGTGGTAGAGCTGCCGATATTTGCATATTAGTTGTGGCTGCAGACGAAGGCGTTATGCCACAAACCAAAGAAGCTATTCAACATATCCACGCTGCACAAGTTCCTATGATAGTCGCTATTAATAAAATGGACGCTAACGGGGCAGATGCCCAGAAAATAAAACAAGAATTGGCATCTGAAGGTGTGCAGGTTGAGGATTGGGGTGGCGATGTTGTGTGTATAGAAGTCTCTGCAAAAAATAAAACAAACATTGATAAACTTTTAGACGCTATCTTGCTAATAGCTGATCTTAATCCCATTAAAGGAAGTGTCGAAAACGAGTTAGAAGCTGTAATCATTGAATCTTTCTTAGATCGCAAACGCGGTGTTAATGTATCCGTTATTGTTCGTAATGGCGTGCTTAACGTAGGCGATAAAATAACTGCAAGTGGTTATGTAGCAAAAATTAAATCATTACTAGACGACAAAGGTTTACCTATTAAATCAGCAGGTCCTTCAACTCCGGTTCAAATATTTGGATTTAGCCAAGTACCTCACGTTGGAGATTTATTAGTTACTGAAGGTAGTGAACTTGCCTCGTTGACTGTAGATGAGAACCAAGTAGAAATAATCGGCAAAAACTCAAAAAAGACAGTTGCTGTTGTTTTAAAAGCTGATACTTATGGCACATTAGAAGCTGTTAAAGGAAGTCTAGCTAATTTAGTTACATCCTCGGTCGAAGCCACATATGCATTAAAATTTTTATTCTCAGGTACAGGCGACGTTACAGAATCCGATGTTGTTTTAGCTCAAAGTAGCCGTGGTGGTGTAGTCATCGGTTTCAACGTGAGAATACCAACCGCAGTTGCCGATTTAGCTCTTAATAATAAGGTTACAGTTAAAAGTTATAAAACAATTTACGATCTCATCGATGATGCCGAAAAATTGCTTGAAGGCACTGCATTAAAAGAAGAATTAAAAATTAAAGGTCGTGCCCAAGTTTTAAAAACATTTAAATTACAGTCCGGTGATTTGGTTGCAGGTAGTAGAGTTATTGCCGGAGCTTTAAAGCCAAATACGCGAGTTTCTGTTTATGATAAAGACCCATCCACTTTAGTAGACGGTGATACATCTTTGTATACCGGTGCTATTAGAAACCTTAAACGTGGTAAAGACGAAGTTACCGTTGTAGGTAAGGATGTTGAGTGTGGTGTTTTCTTGAAGCCTCAGTTTGATGATATTAAGGCTGGTTATTGGATTGAAGTTTTATAAGTTTCCAAATAATTTTCCATTTTCTAGATATTGAGTAGTAATATCGTTTGCCTCAGATATAAATGCTATAGGTTGACAAAAAGCACGATTTGGAGCATAATTCCTTTGTATTCCAATGGAATACAAATATTTCCCCTTTAGTATTCATACAGGCAATTTGCGTTTCACAACGCTATGGAGCGCAGTTTGCTTGTATGAGGCTTTTGGCGGAAAGCTCTTTAAAAACCGAATGGTTCAAGCACTCAAAAATTGGGCGGAGGCGTTAGGCCTATCAAACCCAATAAAAATATGATGATGCCGTTAGGGCAGAAGGATAGGTATGTGATGATTAGTTTTCCTAAGTTTTATTGGACCGAGTTCAATACACCAGGCGCGATTCGCATGATTCCGCTGATGATCGTGTTGGTCAGTATTATGCGATTATTTGTGTGGTCTACCATTGACACTATGCCAGACAATAAGGGCACTCTGTACGAGATGTTTTTGATGATTGTCTTTGGCATAGTTATTGTCATATGTGTAGCTGGCTTATTGCTCATGACTGTCCAGCCAATATGTGCATATATCCACTACCGCTGCGAAATGCATATTGTATCAACACAGTTGCATTGGAGTGGTGGTTTGAACAAGGCGATTAGCGATTTTACAAAAGCTTTGATTGATGGAAAAACCGCATCCGGTGAAATCAGAATTTTGCTTAAGGAAGCTCGCGTACATTTGTACATGAAAGATGCGACTAAGCTTATTCAAAGCAAAATCGAAGGTGCGCTCATCAATACGCAGTTTGTGGTAACCCTGGATCATGAAACGCAATATAATCAGGGATTACTCGTATTAAAAGTCGATGGTAAAATTTATACCCGAAGTGATACACAGTTAGATTAAGTCAGTAAAGGCAGTTTGTCTTCCCCGCCAGGAACACAAGCTGCCTTTTTTTGCGCCTAATTCTGCCAGTTCTCAATGCTATGGGTTTGCACTTTCGCTATGTTTAACCTATAATCCAGAAATCAAATCTCACGCGGTGAGAAAATAGACCGACCGTAACAAAGTTATGGCGGATCAAAAATGGAGAGAATCATGACACAGTCATGGATTTTAGTTTCTGATGATGGTTCAACAAAATGTGTGTTGACCACATCGCCTGTAAGGGATTTTATCCTAGAAAAAGGTTTACGTTTAAGCGGGTTAACGATAATGCCCTATACCAATCAAGTTTCCCGGGTTTACGCGTTTAATACCGCACTCGGAATTGGGCGCATTGACTATAACCTGAATCAAGAACGGGTTTATATTATAGAAGTCAAAGGTCCAGTTGTGGCCGATGTATTAGAACTGCATATTCGTATGCTTGAGTTTGCTGGCGCTGTGAATGAAACTCCAGGCTTATTTAGCAAATACACCTGGAAGCGATTTTTATCTCGCTTAGGGATTTCGCACCGACGGCAGCCCCCCGCTATGAAAACGGAGGTAGTAAATACTTTATCCATACATTGTAAGCTTTTGCATAGCGTAAAGCTGAAGGAAATTCCAGATTGTACTTTTGTCTGGGTACGTTTGGGAGAAATTGCGGCATGCTTACGCAATGACGCAAAAAGCATTTGGGAAGAGAACTTTAAAAACTGGAACGACGCCGAATTTGGGATTGTAACAGTGGCCTTTCGTCGGGAAGATGGACGCATATTTGTTGGAGGAATTCGCAAGGATGGTAATAATTCCTTTGGCGAAACCCCTTTTGGCGATAGTGATAAGTTTCTTGAAATGCTGCCCGATGTTTATATTTTGGCAGAGAATTTGAAGGGCTTTGGATCTATGCAGATCACAAAGTAATGGTTATGTAAGACTCCGATCAACCGCAAAACTGCTGGTTCATCGGAGTCTTTTCTTTTTGTCACGCAGCCTCGCGATTTGACACTATAGGGCTATTCGGGTACAATACCGGCGTAAACCAATTTCAGCCCAATTTAACTATGAATACAGAAGAAAAGAATCAAATTGCTGAGCTTTTAGCATCAGCCAAGAGAATAGCTGTTATACCGTCAAAACTTGCCGGTCCTGAAGCATATGCTGCAGGTGTTGGCCTTTACTACCTTTTAAAAAACGCTGAAAAGAATGTTTCCTTAATTTATCCCGGTAAAACACCGGATGAGTTTCCCGACATCATCTCAAGAGAAGAATTAACCGCTGATACAGGAAGACGCGAGCTTGTTGTAGCCGTTGACTATTCAAATACTCCAGCTTCAAAAGTTCAATACACAACTGAAAACGACGTTTTATACCTAACCTTAAGTCCCATGAGCAAAAACTTTGATTTCTCAAAGATAACATCCAGTTTAAAGGGTTTTGACTTCGACCTTATATTTGTAATTGGTTCTCAGACCTTAGAGGATCTTGGACAAACATATTCAGATATGGAAGCTAATTTAAAAGAGGCAACTGTTGTAAACATTGATAATACTGATAAAAATACAAAGTACGGTAAGGTAAATTTAATCGATATTTCAAAGGAAAATCTCAGTCTTTTAATACTTAATACCTTTGGAATTTGGGGTTTAAACCTAGACCGCAGAGCTGCTAAGGCTTTATTGGGCGGTGCTATGTATAAAGCGGGTATTTAGGGCATTGCGTTTTACTAATCAATTTGCTAGAATATTGCAATATTATGGCTCTACAAAAAGAAAAAAAAGCACAAATAATAAGAGGCAATAGATTGCATGACGCCGACACAGGATCTCCAGAGGTTCAAGTCGCAATATTGAATGAGCGTATAACTAAACTTTCCGACCATTTAAAGTTACATAAAAAAGATAACCACTCAAGAAGAGGGTTATTACAAATGGTTAATAAAAGAAGAAGACTTTTGTCCTATCTTAAAAAGAAAGATGAAGATAGATACACTAAAGTCGCTGAAAAGTTAGAGTTGTCTAAATAACTCTTTGATAGTAATTAATATTTAATTAGTCGAGAAGAAGATTATTTGGAAGATTAGGAAATAAATTATTGCGCATTTGGTGCTTAGTAATTTAGGTCTTAATCCCCAAGGAATCTTTCACTCAAACATATAAAAAAATGAATAAAATCGTAAAAAAAGAGATAGAATTCGCTGGTAAAAAATTGGTATTGGAAACAGGCGAACTTGCACCACGCGCTAATATGGCTGTTAAAGCTTCATATGGCGATACCGTTGTATTGTTAACTGTTGTTTCAGGTGAAGCTACTCCAGATATAGATTTTTTCCCATTGACCGTTAACTACGAAGAAAAACTTTACTCCAGTGGAACAATTAAGAGTTCAAGATTTGTAAAAAGAGATGGAAAAGGTTCAGACGACGCTATTATTGCTCAAAGAGCAATTGACCATGCAATTAGACCATTATTTCCAAAAGATTATGCAGATGAAGTTCAAGTTGTTGCTACGGTCTTATCTTTAGATAAAACTGCTGATCCAGAATTCTTAGCAATGGTTGCTACATCAGCTGCTTTAACAGCTTCTAACGTTCCTTGGAAAGGCCCTATGGCTTCAGGAAGAGTTGGTTTAATAGACGGAAAACTTGTAATGTGCCCAAATGTTGATGACTTAGAAACAAAATCCGAAATGGATATGTTAGTTTCTTTTGTTGGACGTGAAAAAAGATTTTTAGCAATCGAAGCAGGAATGAACGTATTGCCAGAAACAAAGTTATTAGAAGCTATAAACTTTGTTCGCGATAGTATGGATACATTATTAGATCTTGTTGAAGATTTCGCTAATGAAGTAAATCCAACTCACGAAAAATACGCTTATATCTCACATGCTGTGACAGCAGAACTTGCAAAAGCTGTTAGTGAATTTGCCGATGCCAAGCTTACTGAAATGTTCAGTACCGGTTTTGACAAAAGTAAAAGAGTTGCAGCAAAAGCCGCTTTAGCCGAAGAACTTTTCAAGAAATTTGAAGGTACTTACAAAAAAGTTGATATGCAAGCCGCACTTGATGCTGCCGAAAAAACAGTTATTAGAAACAAAGTATTAAACGACGGAACAAGAATTGATGGAAGATCCGTAACCGAAATCAGACCTTTATCCTCACGAGTTTCTGTATTACCAAGAACACACGGAAGTGCCTTGTTCTTTAGAGGTGAAACACAAGCTTTAACAGTTGCTACATTAGGTTCTCCTACTATGGAACTTTTAGTTCAAGATATGTATGGCGAAAGAAGTAAAAGATTTTTGCATTACTATAACTTTCCTCCATTCTCAACAGGTGAAATTGGAAGATTTGGTTCACCAAAAGGTCGTGAAATTGGTCACGGAATGATTGCAGAAAAAGCCTTAAAAGCTGTAATGCCAAACCAAGAAGAATTTCCATATACAGTAGTTTTGGTATCAGAAATACTTTCATCAAATGGATCATCTTCAATGGCCGCAACATGTGGTTCAACCTTAGCCCTTATGGACGCAGGTGTACCTATTAAAGCTATGGTTGGTGGTGTTGCAATGGGATTAATGGTTAGTGATTATGACTTTACTAAATACAAAGTAATTACTGATTTGGCTGGAGAAGAAGACTTTAGTGGTTTCTTGGACTTTAAGATGACCGGAACCCGCGAAGGTGTTACAGCAATTCAATGCGATATGAAGGTGCCAGGAATGCCAATGAATGTTTTAAATGAAGTTATTGCTCAATCTAAAACAGGTCGTATGGTTGTTTTGGACTCAATGGAAAAAACAATTAGTAAACCAAAAGAAGCTGTTTCTGATTACGCTCCAAAAATGTTAAGAATCAAAATTGATCCTTCTAAAATTGGAATGGTCATTGGTACAGGCGGAAAAGTAATTAAAGAAATCCAAGAAACAACCGGAGCCGAAATTTCTATTGAAGAAGACGGAACAGTTGTAATAACAGCAGTTGATAAATCAGGAGCTGAAAAAGCATTACAAATCGTTGACGGTTTAACCAGAGATTTAGAAGTTGGCGATACCTACGATGGTGTTGTAAAAGACTTATTAGACTTTGGTGCTTTGGTCGAAATTTTACCAGGCCGCGTTGGTTTATTACACGTAAGTGAAATAGCCGATTCTTATGTTAAAGACGTTCGCGAATGGTTTAAACCAGGTGATGCCGTTAAGGTAAAAGTTGTCGGTCTTGGTAATGACGGAAAAATCAGTTTGTCTAAAAAAGCTATTGATATGGGCGATGCCTATGAAAATACAAACGATCGCGGTGGTGCACCACGTGGACATAGTGGCGATCGCGGTGGAGACAGAGGCGGTTTTAGACCTAGAAGATAATTCTAGACTTATCTCGTAACTTAAAATCTCGGATGGTCTGTTGCCTAGCGACAGATCATCTCAGATGATAGAATTAAAATATGCCCGTAGAAACATTTGTATTTGAAGAACTTAAAACACTCACCGATCACGTAAATCAAACTCCAGGATTACCAGAAGATCTTAGAGGTCGTATGATTCAGATGATTCAGCGACTTGAAAGAATGGCTACTATTGGTCATTACGCTTCTGAGTTCGACACGCTTTCCAGATACATTGAAGTTGTTACGAGTATTCCTTGGATGAAAAAAACTGAGGATCGCCTTGATTTGGCTGAAACAAAAAGATTGCTTGATAAAAACCACTACGGAATGGAAGATGTTAAAGAACGTATTCTCGAATACCTTTCAACGATTATTCTTTTAAAACAGCGTGGAAAAGATGCTATCGCACGTTCACCAATTTTACTTTTTGTAGGTTTGCAAGGTGTTGGTAAAACAACATTGGCTATTTCCATGGCCGAAGCTTTGGGTCGAGAATTTGTCCGTATTGCAATGGGAGGTTTAGGTTCGACACTTGAGTTACGTGGTAAAAGTAAGGCGTTTCCTGAGGCCGAGCCGGGACAAATTATTAAGGGCTTGATGACATCAGGCGTACGAAATCCACTTATTCTTTTGGATGAAATTGAAAAAGCGAGTGGTGAGGCCGGACTTAGAATGGATATCATGGCAGTTTTGCTTGAAATCTTGGATCCAAACCAAAATAAGTCTTTCCGAGATTATTATGTTGATTATCCAACAGATTTGTCTGACGTTTTGTTTGTGTGTTCTGCAAACAACACAGGTACTATTTCAACAGCACTCATGGATCGTATGGAAATCATAAAGATGCCTTCATACTCTGATCACGAAAAAATGGTTATTGCTCGAGACTACATTTTCCCAAAGGTTCGCGAAAACGCCGGTTTAACAGACGAAGAACTCTTGATAGATCCAAATTTGTGGCCAGGTATTGTGCGTCCGTTTGGATATGATTCAGGAATCAGAAGTTTAGGAAGAACGTTGGAATCTATTTGTCGTAAAGTTGCAAAGGAAATTGTTGAAGGAAAATCCCAGTCGGTTACATTGACCGCTGAAAATCTTAAATATTACCTGCCTCATTGATGCATTGATATGGACAAAGAAACATTTCTAAAACAAATAGAAATAAACGTTAAAAGTTGCAAAAAGTGTCGTTTGTGCGAAATGGCAAAGAATGCAGTTCCCGGAGAAGGAAATATAAACGCTGAGATAGTTTTTATTGGTGAAGCTCCAGGTGAAACTGAAGATTTAACAGGTCGCCCGTTTGTTGGTCGTGCCGGAAAACTTTTAGAAGCATCACTTGCAGAAATTGGTTTACAGCGTGCTGATGTTTGGATAGGAAATATTATCAAACATCGTCCACCTGAAAACCGCGATCCTTTGCCAGATGAAATATCTGCGTGCGAACCTTACTTGGCATTACAACTTAAAGCTATTGCGCCGCTTTTAATTGTAACTTTAGGTCGCTTTTCCATGAGCTACTTTTATCCCGAAGGAAAAATTTCGAGAGATCGTGGTCACATGTTAAAAACAGATTTGTATAACGTATATCCTGTTTATCATCCGGCAGCCGCCCTAAGGAATCCAACGATGATGAAGGATTTTAAAGATGACTTTTTAAGGATTCCCCGTATAATTGAATTAGTTAAGAAAGGTAATTTAGAAAAAATTGAGAACACACAAGATCAAAATGGGCAGTTGGGCTTGAGTTTCTAACACAAAAACATATGAATTTTTTGAATACAAACAAAGAAACACCCTTAAAAATTATTACTTTGAGTGGTACAGAAAGCGTCACAAAAAACATGACGTTATACGAATACGGCGACGATATTATTATCGTTGACTGCGGTATTGGATTTCCAGATGCAGATTTACTGGGCGTTAATGTCGTCATCCCTGACTTCACTTACGTTTTAGAAAATTCTCATAAGATTAGAGGACTATTTGTATCTCACGGACATGAAGATCATTTAGGAGCGGTTCCGTTCTTATTGGATCAATTAGATGTTCCGATTTATACAAGTAAGTTAGTCCAAGGATTTTTATCCGAAAGATTAAACGAAAAGCCATTTAAGCATTTAGCTGAAAAGGCACGATTCCATATTATTTCACCAGATAGTGGCCCTGTTACATTGGGTACATCTTTTAAAGTTGAGGCTTTTGGTATTAATCACTCAGTTCCATCTTCATTTGGATTAGCAATTAAAACTCCACAGGGAACTGCTTTACACATGCAAGACTTTAAAATAGACTGGACGCCTGTTTTAGATAAACCAATTGATATCGTTAAGATTGCCGGATACGCAAAGGAAGGCGTTGTGTGCTTACTATCAGACTGTTTAAACGTAACCACAGAGGGTTATTCTAAATCCGAAAGCTCGCTTAACGACACATTCTTTAATCTGTTTGAAAGTGCTGTGAAACGCCAGGTATTTGTTACAACAATATCGTCTAACTTATCTAGAATGCATCAACTTATTTCTGCAGCTCAAAAACATGGTCGACGTGTTGTTATTAGTGGTCGTTCCATTGAACAAAGTGTAAACGTTGGTAGAAAACTTGGTTACTTACCATTTGATAACAATTTATTTGTCCCCGAAGAAGATGCTTCAAGATATCTTCAAGGTGATTTGGTTTACATAATAGCCGGTTGTTACGGACAAGAAGGTTCGGCACTTTCACGGGTTGCTCGTGGTGAACATAAAAATATAGATATCGAAAAAGATGCTATGGTAATCTTTTCAGCTGATCCAAATCCTCCTGGAGTAGCCGACGATGTTGAAAAATTGATGTCATTGTTAACTCTTGCCGGTGCTGAAGTTATCTATTCTAAAATTCAGGATAACTTACACGTCTCGGGTCATGGTACTAGAGGGGACTTAATGACAATAGCAGCAATTGTTAAACCAAAATTCTTTATTCCTATTGGTGGAACTATAACTCGTATGAGAGCTTACACTAATATGGTTGGAGATTTGGGTGTTGATAAAAGGCGGGTGTTTGAATGCATGGAGGGTGACGTCACAGAATTCTTAAATGGAAACGCCAAAAAAGGTACAAGAATAAATACTCAACCGGTTTACATCGACGCTGACAAGACTAATGAAATAAACCCAGTTGTTATAAAAGATCGCGACTTACTTTCGACAGACGGAGTGTTCGTGGTTGTGTTACCAATGACTTCCACAGGTGAGTTACTTGCAAGTAAAGTTGATGTTGTAACTAGAGGTTTCATTTATGTTAAAGGTTCACAAGAACTAATGGATAAGTCCAGAAAGTTTATTACCAAAGAAGTTGAGAAGAATGTCGAAAAGAATGTTGGTAAAAATAAAGATTGGCCAGCGCTTAAGCGAAAGCTTGAAACCGAAATTGAATACTTTTTGAGAAAAGAAACCTCAAAAGCACCATTGGTCATTGTACATTCTATTACTGTATAAACCTTTGTAGCACGCGCGCTCCGAAATATCGGAGTAGCGGTGTTGCAGTGAAATTGATAGAATAGTACCAATGCCAAGAGGACGAAAAAAGAAATTTAAGGTTAATTTCAGCTTAAAACCCGAAACTACAAGAACATTACTAGCTTTAGGCTTGATTTTGTTTGCTTTACTCAGCTTATTATCCTTTTTTGTGCCAAACTACGCACTAAACGCGCAAGTACAACATTTACTAAAAGGTTATTTTGGCGGTGCAGCGATATTTTTGCCATTTTTAATTGGTATTTTTGGTTTACTCTTTATTCCCAGTCTTAAAATGAAAATCAAGGAACCCCGCGTGGTTGCAGGGTTAACTATGCTTTTGCTTGGTTTAGCAAGTCTATTGCATGTATTTACTCCTGCGAGTAGTGCTTATACCTTAGCCGAAAAAGGCATGGGTGGGGGAATGGTTGGATATTCTATCTCTAGTATGCTCACCGGTGCAATTAGTATTTATGGGGCAGTTATTGTTTTGTTTATCGTGCTTTTTATTGCTGTATTTTTACTTTTCGATATGTCGTTTGAGCAAATTGCCGAATTTTTTTCCAAAGTTACGGCCAACATTGATTTAAGTAAATTTAATTTTTTGAAAAAAGATAAAGGTGCTGTACTAAATGATACTGACGATATAAGCATTACGTCAGGTATGTCAACGTCATACGACTCAACGAGTCCTCCAGCAACCTCAACTTTCTCTTCAGCTAAAGAAGATTCCGGTGCGAACTTTGAAGTCATTCCTTCACCATCAGAGCCTCAGTTCTCGTCAAATATGCCAAGAATAGATAACACTGTTTCAACATTAGCTCCATCAGGCTCGATTGCGCCTTTGGAATTTATGCGACTTCCTCCTGATAAAATATGGCAAGAACCACCTCTTGATTTACTTATTGAGCCTCCTGTTGAGGTTCATGATACAAGCGAGGCCGAAAAGAAATCTAAAATTATTAAAGATTCCTTACGCTCTTTTGGAATTGATGTTGAAATAATGGTGCCACCATTGGTTGGTTCTTCTGTTACACAATATTCATTGTTAACTAAATCTGTAACAAAAGTATCTAAAATCGCCAGTTTGCATGAGGACTTGGCCATGGCTTTAGCTTCTCCGACAGGTTCGGTAAGAATAGAAGCGCCAATTCCAGGTAAACCTTACATTGGTATTGAAGTTCCAAACGCAAATAGAACTATGGTTTATTTTAAATCCATCATGACTTCTGATGCCATGAAAAACATTAAATCAAAACTGGCTATTGGTCTTGGTAAGGACGTTGGTGGAAAAACCTGCGTTTACGATATTACGAGAATGCCACATATGCTTATTGCAGGAGCTACCAATTCAGGAAAGTCCGTATTTATTCACAATATTTTATTCTCTATTTTGTTTAGAGCTTCCCCACAGGAAGTTAGACTTATATTGGTAGACCCAAAGCGTATTGAATTGAGTTACTACCAAGATATTCCTCATTTGTTGACACCTGTCGTTACGGATATGGATAGAGCGCCCTCGGTGTTTAGATGGCTGGTAGATGAGATGACAAAGAGATACAAATTATTTGAACAGGCCAAGGTGCGTAACATTGAATCTTATAATGAAAAGTCGGGTATTCAAGTGATGCCTTATATTGTTTTGGTCGTTGATGAGTTAGCCGAAATCATGATTCAAGATCCTGCCGGTGTTGAAAAAAGTATTATTCGTTTGGCGCAACTTTCTCGTGCTACAGGAATACACTTAATTTTGGCAGTTCAAAGACCTTCTACAAACGTTATTACAGGACTGATTAAAGCTAATATTCCTACACGTGCCGCTTTTAACGTACCAAGTCAGATAGATTCCCGAGTCATCCTTGACCAACCAGGTGCTGAAAAACTTTTAGGTAAGGGAGACATGCTTTTTGTTCCACCTGATGTACAAAAACCTGTTCGTTTACAAGTAGCAAACATCACGGATAAAGAAATTAACAACTTGGTAAATTATTTGAAATCTCAAGGTATGCCTACAGATTACCGAGATGATATTTTACAAATGCCCGCTAACAAAGGCACAAAAGGTGCTAATGGTTCAGCAACTTGGGGTGAGGACGTTGATGAGTTATTTGATCAAGCTGTTGAAATCATTTCGACTGCAGGAAAAGCTTCAGCGTCGCTTTTACAAAGAAAATTGTCGATTGGTTATGCTCGTGCTGCCAGAATTATTGATGAAATGGAAGAAAAGGGAATTATTGGTCATTCCATGGGCGGAAGTAAAACGCGTGATATATTATTAGGCGGTAGTGGTGGCGGGTATAATCAAGGTATAAGTACCGAAGAAGATTTTCCGGTTGATTCCTTAGAGTAATTTCTGGTATTCTACTCACATGGCAAAGAAGCTTAAAAAGAAACAAATTAAATATAACATAGCACCGGCAGTTTCTGCTGTTAAACAAAATGTTGTGGCGGCAGTAGCGCAGACAACTTCAACTCAAGCACAACCTGATGAGAAATATAAACTCCCAATAGCTGAAATAAAAATGGATTTACTTAAAAATATAGGATACACAGCTTTCGCAATAATTGCAGTTATGACATTGAAATATACGGGATTTGGTCTTAATCTAGTTCAGAAGTTCGTGAAGTTTTAAACTTACAGCCTTATTTCAGCATCAATAAATTCATCCAAGTTACCGTCTAAAACTGATTCTGGATTTGTGCTTTCAATGTCAGTTCGCAAGTCTTTAACTAATTTGTATGGATGCAAAACATAGTTTCTAATTTGGTTTCCCCAACCCGGCATTTTATATTCACCTTTAGCTTCTTTTTTTTCAGCAAGTAATCTGGCTTCTTCTAAAACGAGTAATTTGGATTTTAATATTTTTACTGCTTTTTCGCGGTTTTTGCCTTGGAATCTTTCTTCCTGACATTCAACGATAATTCCTGATGGTTTGTGTTTTAAGCGTACGGCTGTAGAAACTTTATTTACGTTTTGTCCGCCCTTACCTCCAGATCTGAAAAAGTCCCATTCTAAGTCCTCAGGATTTATTTCCATTTCATCGGAGTTGTCATCGACCTCTGGGATTACTTCAACAAGGGCAAAGGATGTTTGTCGTAAACTATCGGCATTAAAAGGGGATTGTCTAACAAGTCGGTGAACACCACTTTCATTTTTTAAAAAGCCATAAGCGTTTCGACCGGTAATTTCAATGGAAACGGTTTTTAAACCGGCTTCGTCACCAGGAACTTTGTTTATTTCTTCAACATCCCAGTGGTTCCTTTCAGCGTAGCGCACGTACATGCGAAGTAAGCTTTCGGTCCAATCCATAGCTTCTGTGCCACCTTGACCTGCATGAATAGACAATATTGCATTATTTTTATCACGTTTACCTGACATAAAGGTTTTAAGCTCGAGTTTTTTGATTTCCTGCTCAAATCTTTCAGGTTCGTTTTCCTCTAAATACAGCTCTAACATTTCGTAGTCTTCAATATCCTTTTTTAAAGCTGATAAATCTTTGGAAACCGCTTGTCCTGCTTCCCAATTTTGCCATAGTGATTCATCTGTAAGGCGTTCCTCCAATTCTTTTATTTTTTGGCGTTTTTCCTCAATAAAAAGGGAATTTCGCAATATTTCCAGTCTTTGTTTGTGTTCTTCTAGCATATCAGCTGATTTTATCATTTTTGTTGTTGCTCGAACACTAAAGGTAGTTTATTCTTACGAATATGGCAGACTACTTTGATCAATCAAACGAGCTAATCACGTCAATATTAAAAGAGACAATTGCCTTGGTTAAGGATAAGTGGGAGAAGCTAATACTTACAGCCGAGTATTCTGAAACTGATGTTGTTGCGACAGCTGTTTACAAGTTTGAACGCTTTTCTACAAACTTAACGATTCCTGACAACATAAAAACTTTGCTTTTGGATTTAAAGATTATTAACTCTACAGACGGTAAAGGTTCGTTGAAAAAGGTTATTTTTGAAACTAATGCTGCCGGCAAGTTTAATGTTAAGTACGATTATTAGTTGAAAACCTCATTACCCAAATATAATTCCGAACCTTGTTGAACTTCTTTTGATAGCATTTTTGTGGCTAAATATGTTTCAACCGTGTCTTCAATAACACGTGCCATTGGTCGCGCGCCCCATTCTGGGTTGTAACCTTTTTTCATTAATGTATCAACTAACTCATCTTTAAATTTGAGTTTAATTCCTTTTTGTTCTGCTTCTTTTCTAACGTCTTCGAGTAATAGCTGTGTTATTTGACGAATGCTATCTACAGATAGGGGATCAAATACGATAATGCCCGAAAACCTGTTTAAAAATTCAGGAGCAAATTTTTCGCGGACATCTTTCATCGCGGCGTCCTTCATTTGATCAAAGTTGCCGTGTTCGGCAAAGACCTGTTGAATTGCACGAGTTCCTACGTTACTTGTGGCAATGATAATTGTGTTTGTGAAATCAATAACCATTCCCGTAGCATCGGTTAAACGTGCATCATCAAGAACTTGTAAAAACATTAATAAAATATTTTGGTGGGCTTTTTCTACTTCATCTAAAAGTATTAAGGCAAATGGTTTAGTTCGTACGTGTTCGGTAAGAATGCCTTTTGTGGAACCGTCAGGTGAGCCTATTAATCTGCTCATGCTGTCTAGTTGTTGATATTCACTCATATCCAAGCGAATCATGTTTTTTGCGTCGCCAAAGTACGATTTTGCTAAGGCTTTTGCGGTTTGTGTTTTTCCAACTCCTGTGGTTCCAACAAACAAGAAGCTAGCAATAGGCTTGTTTTCATTTCTCATGCCTGTACGGGCCCTTTTTAGAGCCGAGGAGACTTGTTTAATTGCTTCACCTTGTCCGATTACCATATGGTTCATGTCTTGATCTATGTTTAGTAGTTTTTGAGCTTCGTCTTGGGTTATAGCTGAAACCGGAATGTGCGTTATTTCAGCTATTTCTTTGGCTATATCTTCGGAGTCCACAATTCGGTCGGTACTGCTTGCGCGGGAAATGGCTCTGGTTAATATATCGATGGCTTTATCGGGAAGAACTCTTTCGTGAATTAATTTTTCAGACAATTCTATTGTGCGTAGAAGAGCAGGGTATGTAATTACCACTCCAAATTTCGAGCTGAGTTCCCTAGCTTTTTCTTTTAAAATTTCCAAAGTGTCTTCCTTTGAAGCTTCATTAATTTCTACAATGTTAAATAACCTTGTGAAAGCACCATTTGGTTCAATGAATTTTCTAAAGTTTGGAATTGAGGTGGCGCCAATACATTGAACATCCGATGAAGCCAAGTGTGGTTCTAGAATGGAATAGATAGTAGAAATTTCTGCATTGCTATCGCCACCGCCCGCAACAAGGTTATGTATCTCATCGATAAATAAAATGATATCTCTGGAACTTTTAACCTCCGCCATTATTTGATTAACATTTTCGGCTAACTGCCCTGCCGTTTTAGATCCTTCAATTATTCCGCCAACCTCCAAGCTGACGATTCGTTTACCTTGTAAAGCTTTGTATTCAGTACCTTCGATAACCTTGTAAGCGATGCCTTTAACAATTGATGTTTTTCCACTTCCTGGTGAGCCAATTATTAAAACGTTTTGTTTTCCTTCATTATTTAGAATATCCGCAATCTTTTTAATTTCGGCTTCGCGTCCAATCATTCTTTTAACATGGCCGCGTTCAACTTCCTTTGTGAAATCTGTGGAAACGAAATCCAAGTGAGGTGTTACATGTCCGATCATACCTTTACCAATTCCACCTATCATTAACATTTCGTAGTCGTCTTGCCAAATAAACAACTTATTAAATGCTTCGCGGCTGTGAATAATCCAATGAGCTGCTTCGGAGAGGTATTCAGGTTTTTGATTAAATGTCGAGAATAAAACATCTACTTTGGGTAGATTTAATACTATTGCTAAAAATATGTGTTCAGGTTCTATGTATTTGGTGCCTTGGGAATTCGCAATATCCAGTGCCTTTTCGCCAATGTTTTCAACTTGTGTTAATGGCGCTTGTTTTATCTTTTCAATAAATTCGTTTGATAATAGCTCGGATCTGCGTAAAAGCGCAATAATTGCCGGATGTGCTAATAGTTTTATAAATCCGGCATTAGGTTCCTGCATAAACTTTGTTACCAATGTATGTGTGCTTGGTTTCATTGCCAAATGCCAGTTTAGTTTGTTTGCTTGTTTCGCAGTAATTATTGGTTTATCTAAGTGATATAAGAACCAAGATGCATAAAGTAAACCAAAGAAAATTAATACAAATCCAATGTTGCCTTCTTTAAATATAAAATATGGAATTGCCAGCCAAAGTAGCGGCAGCGCAAGAGAAATTGCTGTAAAGCAAAGAAGAAATACTAAACCAAGGATAATTTGGAAAATTCTTATGAAAAATCCTATAAAGTGACCGACAAGTGAGTAGTCTCCAAACAGAGGAGTAAACAAAAGTCTGATATTTAATGTAAAGGAAACGCTGTTGTTAACAAGAATAATGAATCTTTTTGCTACTTTAAATATTCTTTTTGGTGCCCACACAAGCCACCAAAGCAAGAACTGGTGGGGCAGTAAATATGCTGATTGCATATGATTAGGATATCAGAAATCGGTCAACAGTAGTATACATACGCTATAATTAGGCTATGCAAATACAATCAAAAGAACAATACGAAACTTTAAAAGCAGAAGCTGTTTTCAAAAGAGAGCAGGGCAATATGCAGGAAGCTTTGGATATTTTTAGTAACTTGGAAGATTGGGACGAAACACATGGAAATTTTAAAGATCAGGTCGACGTTTTAGGACATTTACGCATAACTTATTCTATGATGTCAGCAGGTGTTGAAGATAAGTTGAGTTTGTTAAATGCCGCTTTGGTTTGTGTTGATAAAGCAATGCAAATTATAAGTTCACAACATTTGGAAGAGGGGGTTTTAGCAATAACTAAGGTTCATAAAGCGGCTGTGTTGCGAGGTCTTTCAGGTATTGAGTTGAATGTTACGAGAAAAGCGGAACTGTTGGCTGAAGCTTTGGCACTTGTAGACGAGGCTTTAGTGTCTTTTCCAGGCTCAAAAGCGCACCTTGCGTGGCCTTTAAATCAAAAAGCTAACATATTGTTATTACAAGGCAACGGCGATGCTGCTTATGACGTGGTGCTTGCTGGCCAAAAAGCGTTGTTTGAAGGTTATGTTGACGAAGAAGCCGCGGGTGATCAGGCAGAAATTAAGTTGCCAATATGGCTGTCTGGATTGTACTTAACTGCTGCAGAAATTTGTGCTAAAGAAAATAAGTTAATTTTGGCTAACTTTTATGTACAATCGGTTTTAAGTATGCCCGATGAGCGTGGCATTTTAAAAGACCGTAAGAGAGAAGCTCAATCTCTTTTAGCAAAACTCAAATAAGTAATCGTTTTAGCTGAATTCCTGTTAAATATCCTAATATAGCCAGAACTGGTAATATTCCATATTTTTCGATAACCAGTGTACTGAAAATGTTACCCAATAAATTTGAAAACCACACGACCTTACCAATTATTTCTTTTTTTGAGTGAGGCATATCATCCGTTACATCGTTATTGTCGCCTTTTGTGTAATACAAAACCTGTCCTGAAGCCAGCTTAATTTCGTTTATTCTGTGAGTAATAACCTGATTAGATTTATTAAAACTTATAATATCCCCAATTTGGTATACGTCGCTTTGTTTAGTAATAATTACAGCATACTTTTGAAAAAATGGTTGCATTGATTCGCCGTTTATCAAAAATACCTGAATTTTTTCGACACTAAACATATAAATTAATATTCCAAAAATAATTGTTAGAACTAGAATTATATTTTTCATACTAGTTATCGGTTCCCCCGGGTAGAACCAAAGAACTAATTTTTTTCTGTTGCCTCAAAGTTAAAGTCGAATATAGCGTTTGATCCTTGTTTTGTTTCGCTTAAGTTATTGGTTGTGAAGCGTATTACTAGCGGAATGGCTTGGTTTGGGTTTCTTTCTCCTACATATATTCCCTCAGTTTTCCACTTAGTAATTGTCTTTTTGCCCAACAACAAATTTTGTTCTCCGTCATCCAGTTGACCATCCTGATCGGTGTCATTCCATTCGTAAATGGATACCTCCATATAGGTTCTTAGGTCATCAGGATCGTTAGCTGTTACATAATCTGCGTACGACGTAACATCGATCTTTTTGGTGCCATGATTTTCAAGTTTCAGCAAGTACACACCTTCCCAAGTTGAGCCAATATTACTAAAGGTTGGTCCGTTTAGTTGATCAACTAAGTTTGCAGGATCAGTACCTCGTGTTAAATCTGCTTGAAACTTTAAGTCAGCACTTCCAACTGTAAATGTAGAACCAAGTACTTTTCCTTCATCCGTAAATGCGGCCATGGAGATTCCGACAACGCTTGCTAGTGTTGCCAAAAGTCCTAACACAAATAGCAGTTTGTTTTTTATTTTATGCATGTATTTCACCTCCTTCCTTTTTAAGTTTGTACGAGCTAAATATTTGTAAAGCTTTCATGCTTGAAAAGGAATTGTCGCAAAAGATAATATGGTCCACGAGAGGAATACCTATTTGTTGACCGGCCTCAGCGATTTGTTTTGTCACATTAATGTCTTCGAGGCTGGGGCTTGGTTCATTAGATGGGTGATTGTGCACAAGTATTATTGATATCGCGTTTCTAGATATGGCTTTTTTATAAATTTCTCTGGGGTGAATAACTGATTCGGTCGCTGTGCCCACGGATATTAAATCTTTGGCAATTACTTTATTTCTGGAATCCAGGGAAACCAAATATAAATTTTCGTTTGTTTTTCCATATAGTTCTGAATTTAAAAGTTTTTTTATGTCTTCCGGATTTTTAATATATTGTTTATCGTTTTCGTTTGACTTGCTTTTAATTCTTAGCGCAATTTCGCAAGCAGCTTTTATAGCCGTGGCTTTTGCTAATCCCACATTGTGAAAATTTATAAGTTCGTTTAAATCACAAGAAAGTAATCCGTTAAAGTTTTCAAATCGATTTAAAATTTTTCTGGCTAGTTCAATTACTGATTCATTTTTTCCGCCGGATCTTAATAATAGTGCAAGTATTTCTGTATCTGTAAGTGTCCCAATTCCCTTGGAGACAGCCTTTTCTCGGGGTCTCTCGTCCTGCTGAAAATCCTTAATTAAATTTGTAGACATTAAGGTGCAATATAAGTTAATCTAATTTTCATTTCAATGTGTTAACTTCTATTCCAAATAGTATGTGTGAATTTAAAAAAGAAATGTGCAAAAAAATAAGGGATATTCGTACAAGCAAAAATTTGTCGCAGGATCGTTTTGGTCAAAAAATAGGCTTAAGTGGTAAAACAATATCCGCGTATGAAACGGGTCGAGCCATACCTTCTCTAAGAGTATTAGAAACAATATCTGAAGTTTATGATGCTGCTATTTTCCACGTTAAAACGGAGAGAAAAGATTTTCTTAAATTACAACTACAACAAGTTAAACAAGCGATAGTTGAATTGGAAACCTTGCTACTCGCCAAAGATTAACGTTTAGAGTATTGTGAAGCTTTTCTAGCTTTGTGTAAGTTAGGCTTCTTTCTTTCGACCATGCGATCGTCTCTAGTCAAAAGGCCTTGTTTTCTTAACACTTCGTCATATTCAGGATTCATGGCTGATAAAGCACGTGATAATCCATGAACGACTGCATCTAACTGAGCGGCTTTACCAGAACCTCGAACTTTTATGCTGGCGTTAAATTTAGCTTTTGGATGTGAAACACCAATTAAATGAAAAGGTCTTGTCCATTTAAGTTGTTCTTTTTCAGTAGGGAAGTATTCTGCGATGTCTACGTTGTTTACTATGATTTCACCTTTTTCGTCCCATACGAATACACTGGCTACTGCTGTTTTTCTTCTTCCTGTTCCTGTTATAAATCCTGGTTTTATTTTAGCTTCGGCCATTATTTAACCTCTTGTGCTTTGTGAGGATGTTCCTCGCCGGCGTAAATATGTAAGTTAGCAACTCTTATTTTTTCTAATTTGTTATGTGGAAGCATTCCCTTTATAGCGAGTCTTAATGTATCTCCTGGTTTTTTGGTTTCAATTTCTTCATATGAAGCTGTTCTTAAACCTCCTGGGAAACCAGTGTGGTGATAATATTTCTTTTCTTTAACTTTTTTACCAGTAACAATAATCTTTGATGCGTTTGTAACAACAACAATATCACCCATGTCTGCGTTTGGTGCATACATTGGTTTATGTTTACCAATTAAGATTCTAGCCACTTCAACGGCTACTTTTCCAAGTATTTTACCGTCTGCATTAACGAAGTGCCATTTTCTTAACATGTCTGCTGGTTTTGGTGATGTAGTTTTATTCATGTGTTACCTCTTTTTTAGTAGTTTTAGGCTTTGCAATCTTAGCAGGCTTTTTGGTTTTTTCAACTATTTCTGGTTTTGTGGCTTTTACTGGCTTCTCAGCTTTTGCTTCATCTTTTACAAGTTCGATTCGGGACATTGAAGCGTTATCGCCATCTCTGTTACCGACTTTAGTTATTCTTGTGTAGCCACCATTTCGATCTTTGAATCTTGGACCTAATTCTTCGACTAATTTCTTAATTACAGTTTCGGCTGTTAAGTTTTTTCTTAAGCCTTTAAGTACGTTAAACTTTTCGATTGGAGTTGCCATATTGACCTTTTTAGCTTTAGTTATAAGTTTCTCAAAGTGAGATCTTAAGTACTTAGCTTTGGCTTCGGTGGTCACAATTTTTTCGTGTTCAATAAGTTGTTCTGACAAATTCTTCAACAACCCTTTTCTGTGGTCCATGTCCCTATTTAATCTTTTGCCTACAATATGGTGTCTCATATAATAATCGACTTACTTTTCCAAGCTTATCTAAGACCTTCCTTGTTTAATAATACTTTGATTTCGTCTAATGATTTTTCGCCTAAGTTCTTAATATCTGCAATTTCCTCATCTGTTTTACTAGATAATTCATGTAATGTAGAAATTCCATGTTTCTTAAGAGCGTTTATTGTTCTTGTTTGTAATGGCAATTCTTCAATAGCTACATCTTCTGATTTAGCTGTTTCGGCGTCTTTTACTGTTTCTTCTTCTTTAGCTTCTGTTGTTTCCCATTTTTCGAAAGCTGCGTAGTATTCTTTTACAATCTTTGATGCGTCAACAACGGCTTGTTTTGGTGTAACACTTCCGTCGGTTTCAACGTGAAGTATAACTTTGTCTAAATCGGTTCTGTCGCCAAATCTAGTAGGTTCAATTTCATATACAGCGTTTACGATAGGTGAGAACAATGCATCTAAAACAATAACTCCAACTTTTGAAGTTTGTCTTTCTTCCATTGGTGAATAACCGGTTCCTGGTTCAATAACCATTTCAATGTTTAATTCACTTTTTGAATCCGCAAGTGTAGCAATGTGTAAATCTTTGTTCATTACTTCAGCTTCTGATGTAACTTCAATATCTTTAGCTGTGATTTCGCCAGCGCCTTTTTTCTTAATAAGAGCTATTACTGGATTTTTACCATGTAAACTAAATCTAAGTTTCTTTAAGTTTAAGGTTAATTCAACAACATCCTCTTTTAAACCTGGGATGGTTGTAAATTGGTGATTAGCACCGTTAATTTTAACTTGAGTAACAGCGGCACCTTGAATAGATGTCAATAAGACTCTTCTTAAACCATTTCCTAAAGTATGACCAAAACCTGTTGGTAAAGGCTCAATAGAATAGGTACCACTAGTATTATTTTCTTTTACTATATTAATTTTTAAATTTTCTTTACTAACTTGCATAATTAAAATAACCTCCTTTAAAGTTATCTAGAATAAAACTCTACAATTGACTGGACATCAACTTTTTCCTGTAAATCTTCGGTCCTTGGTAGCTTTGTATACTTTACATACTTCTCTTTTGTATTAGCTTCAAGCCATTCTGGCATAACAAAACCTTCTCTAACGTGAATTTTGTCGAAAGATACAGGTTTTATTGTATCGCCGGCTCTTAACTGAGCTGATGCTGTTGTTATAGCTTTTCCGTTGACTAAAAACAAGCCTCTTCTTACAAGTTGTCTGGCTTGAGCACGGGAAACAGCAAATCCACTTCTGTAAATCATGTTATCTAAGCGGGATTCAAGCTTCTGCATTAAGATTTCGCCTGAGATACCTTTTGAGTTTAAAGCGGTATTTACGTAGTTTTTAAATTGTTTTTCTAAAACACCGTAAATTCTCTTAACCTTTTGTTTTTCTCTTAATTGTTTTCCATATTCAGATAATGACTTTCTTGAGGTACCGTGTTGACCTGGGGCTTGTGGTCTTTTAGCAACTGCGCATTTGTCGGAATCACATCTAACACCTTTTAAGTAAAGCTTTGAACCTTCTCTTCTACATAATCTACATTTTGCATCAATATATCGTGCCATATGTTAAACCCTTCGTCTCTTAGATGGTCTACAACCGTTGTGGGGGATTGGTGTTAGATCAGAAATTGATACGACATTAAGTCCAACTGTTTTTAAAGCTTTAATTGAAGAAATTCTTCCTAGTCCTGGTCCTTTTAAAAATACAGCAACTTCTCGCATACCTGCTTGTGATGCGGCTGTTCCACAAGATTCGGCTGCTTTTGTAGCTGCGTAAGGAGTTGATTTTCTAGATCCTTTAAATCCGGATCTTCCTGAGCTAGCGGTAAATAAGGTATTACCTTCAGAATCAGTAATTGTAATAATTGTATTGTTCATCCCTGCGGAGATATAAACTCTTCCGCTGGCTGTTACTACTTTTGTTTTATTTTTACCTTTTTTTGTTATTGCCATATGTTACTTCTTAGCTAATTTCTTTTTCATACCGCCGACTGTCTTTCTTTTACCCTTACGGGTTCTAGAGTTTGATCTAGTTCTTTGACCTCTTACTGGTAAACCAGCTAAATGTCTGGAACCGCGATATGACTTAATTTCTTCCAATCTTCTAATATTCTGATTAACCATTCTTTTCAATTCGCCTTCTACTGGAATATCAAGTTTGGCTATAGCATTGTTAATTTTAGCAATTTCATCGTCTGTTAGGTCTTTAGCTCTTGTATCAGGATTAATTTCAGCAATTCCAAGTATCTTCTTAGATATCATTGGACCAACGCCATAAATGTAAGATAAAGATACCTCTATTCTTTTTTCATTTGGTATATCAACACCTTTTATTCTAGGCATATTTTAACCTTGTCTTTGCTTATGTTTAGGATTTCTTTTACAAATAACCCTAAGCACACCTTGTCTTTTTATAACTTTGCAATCTCTGCAGATCGCTTTTACTGATGATCTTACTTTCATATATTTTTTATTATTTTCAAACTATTTCAAACGGTAGGTAATTCTACCTCTTGTTAAGTCATGAGGTGAGAACTCTACACGAACTTTATCTCCTGGCAATACACGAATATGAGCCTTTCTCATTTTGCCTGAAATAACAGCCAAAACGTTTTGCTCGTCGTCCACGACAATCTTAAACATTCCTCCCATTAGAGCTTCTACTATTTTACCGTCTTTTGTTACTACTTCTTTTGTATTCATTAATTTATTAACATTTTACACACTTTTTAAAACAAAGTGCAGTGTGGACGCGCTTGATTGTATCAGAACAAAATTACAAGGTCAATGAAGATTCCGCAAGTAGGGAAATTAGCTTTTAGGGTTAAACCTAAACCTATGTATTCATTGACAAGGCAAGCAATGCCACTTATATTACCATTATATATATTTGAAATGCAATAAAAAGACTGATTCCAAAAGGATTTATGCTAGATATTAATTTTATAAAAGAAAACAAAGAATTAGTTAAAAAGGCTGTTATTGATAAGCAACTTGGCGAATCGGTTGATATAGAGAAGCTTTTAGACCAATATCAAACATATGCTGACCTATTAAAGAAGGTAGAAAACCACCGCGCCCTAAGAAATCAGCTTTCAGAGAACATATCCAAAGTAAGTGCCGACGAGCGCACAAAGCTTATTGCAGAAGCTTCCCAAGTAAAAGAAGAAATAAAAAGTAGCGAAAAAGACCTAGAAGATGCTGAGGTTTTGCTAAATGTCTTGTTAAAGCAAGTTCCAAACGTTGTGGATTCAGAAGTCCCAGTAGGTAAGGACGAATCAGAGAATGTTATATTACGCCAAGTAGGAACGCCAAAAAAGTTTGATTTTGAGGTTAAAGACCACGTTGATTTGGGAAAGTATTTAGACATTATTGATACAGAAAAAGCCGTTGAGGTGTCGGGCTCACGCTTTTACTATTTGAAAAATGAAGCCGCACTACTTGAATACGCCATAGTTAACTTTGTTTTTGATACGTTAAGAAACCCGGAAATACTTAAAACGTTGGCAGCGAAGACAAATAATCCTTCCACAAAAGCTTTTGTGCCTGTTATTCCTCCTTTATTTATAAAAGCACCCGTTATGGACCGAATGGCCAGACTGCATCCTATTGACGAACGCTATTATTTTGAAAAAGATGACTTAGTACTTATAGGTAGTGCCGAGCACACACTTGGTCCTTTGCATATGGACGAAACATTAAGCTTATCTCAGCTTCCTATTAGATACATTGGATTTTCGCCAGCTTTCAGACGAGAAGCCGGTTCTTATGGTAAAGACACCAAGGGAATTATAAGAGTCCACATATTCGATAAATTAGAAATGGAATCTTTTACAACTGCAGAAAACGGACTAGTTGAGCAGGACTTAATTGTTGCTATTCAAGAATATATGATTCAACAATTGGGTATTCCATATCAGGTGGTAGCTATTTGTACAGGGGACATGGGTAAACCAGATTATCGCCAAATGGACATGGAATGCTGGATGCCTTCACAAAACAAATATCGAGAAACTCACACGTCAGATTATATGACCGACTACCAATCGCGCAGATTAAGTACCGCGTATGTCGACAGTACAGGTAAAAAGAGATTTGTGCATATGAATGACGCCACGGCTTTTGCCGTTGGTCGTATTTTAGTAGCTATTATTGAGAATTATCAGCAAAAAGATGGAACAGTAGTTGTTCCGGAAGCCTTAAGAAAGTATGTAAATTTCGAAGTTATTGCCCCAAAAGAGAAATGAGGATTTAGGCTATCTAGCAGGGAAAGAATTTGATAAGATAAAAAACGATGGGTGTATTCGACGGACTTCAATTACCAAAAATATTGTTTGAAACTGATTCTAAGTATAACGGTCATATACAGGTTTGGCAGGTAGGTAACACTAAAAAGATTAAGGTAGATAAAATTGACCAATCTATTAGTTATACTTCTCCTTCTTGTAATCGCCTTGTATGGGGAAAAGCAGTTGATATTTTAAAAGAGCAAGAACCCAACTTAAAGAATGTTTTAATATTAGGGCTTGGTGGTGGGACAATGGCACATCTTATATCCAGAGCTTTTCCTGAGGTAGAAATCGTTAGTGTCGAGCTTGATCCGGCAATGGTACAAATTGCTAAAGATTATTTTGATATCGAAACTATTCCAAATCACAGAATTATTAATGACGATGCTTTACGTGTTGTTGTTGAACCAGAAACCTTTGACTTACGCGAACATTACTTCCAAGCTATTATTGTTGATATCTTTTTAGGCGAAAAATTTCCTGATTTAGGTAAGTCTGGTAACTTTATTGCAGCTTTAAAGCGAATGACCGTATCTGGTGGTTTGATTATCTTTAATCGTATATACCTGGATTATCATCAGGATGACGTGAACACATTTATTGATTACGTATCTGAAACCCTGCAAAATGTTTCAAACCAGGTTGTCGCGGGCTACACGAACTCTGACAATGTTCTAATTTACGGAAGGACATAAATACGACAATACTTCACGCTTTAATATTAGGAATAGTTCAGGGTCTAACAGAATTTTTACCTATTTCATCTTCTGGACATTTAATTATATTTCCTCAAATATTGGGTTGGGCCGAACAGCCTTTAGCCTTTGATACAACTTTGCATTTGGGAACAGCTTTGGCGCTTATAATTTACTTCTTTAAAGATTTAGTAATTTTAGTTAAAGCTTTTGTTAAAGATGTACTTAAAAATAAATTTAATTTTAAAAGCTTTTCTCCTGACGGGAAGTTTGGGTTGAAGATTATTCTCGCGAGTTTACCTGCGGGAATTTTAGGATTTTTATTAAGCGATTTTTTGGACAATACCTTTAGAGGTGTTGCTTCGGTAGCAGTGTTCTTGCTTTTGGGCAGTATATTAATGATTTTTGCAGAATACCGTTACAAAGTTACGCAAAAAAAGGACAATCCAACTTTTTTAGATAGTTTATTCGTAGGATTTTTTCAAAGTTTAGCTTTACTCCCAGGATTTTCAAGATCTGGTGCTTCTATTTCTGGAGGTATGTTGCTTGGTTTAAACAGAGAAAACGCGGCTAAGTTTTCATTTATACTTTCTATTCCTGTAATTCTAGCGGCGGGTGGTTCTCAGTTGTTACATCTTCGACATGATCCATTAGGGTTAACAGCGGCACCCCTGTTGGTTGGATTTTTAGTCAGTGCGATAACCGGATATATTGCTGTAGATTTTTTGATTAAGTTTTTGAAAAGTAAAAGCTTATTACCATTTATTATTTATCGCATTGTCTTATTTTTGATTTTAATCGGCTTTGTAATTTTTAAGTAAAAAAAGTGGCACCCGAGTAAGTTGATACGGGGGTGCCTGTTTTTATTCCCGAGGGAAAATTTTTGTTAGTGCCCGGTTGGGTAGCATTCTAAATAACCGATGACACATGTTTTTGATTTTTTAATGATCGTGAGTGCGTATACCACTTCGCCAGCCTGATGCCCGAGCATAACAAGTTCAAGATGCACTTGAGTTGGTGGAATATTCTGTACCACCTTGGTTTCAGTTAAATCTTGCCAATGTTCAGCAAACTTTTTCTCCACCAGTGCTCTAACCAACTCAGCGTCTTCTTTTTTAAGCTTAAGATTTGCTAAGTCGGTCTTGAGTTGCGCACATAACAGTTTTGCATTTTCTTCCAAACTTAGTCTCGGCGTAGCAACAGCTGTTAGTTTTGCCAGTGTTTCCGCATAGCCTGTTTTAGTTGGATACGGCATATCTCTTTCCTCCTGATACTTTAGATTTGTCTTTAACTTATAGCACAATGTGCTTGCTAAAAAAAGCCTTACATGTGTGATAAAATCAAAACGTTATGTTCAAATTCTTGTTTGATTCAAACGAAAAACAACTTAATAAAATACGACCTATTGTTCTAAAAATAAATTCATTTGAAGAGGAGATCTCAAAATTAACTCAAGAACAAATGAAAGCTCAAACAACAAAATGGCAACAAGAGCTTAAAACATTAGATGATGAAGCCCAACAAAACTATTTAAACGAAATACTTCCAAAAGCTTTTGCACTTGTTAGAGAAGCCGGCAAAAGAACACTAAACATGCGCCACTTTGATGTTCAATTAATGGCGGGAGTTGTTTTACACGAAGGAAAAATTGCTGAACAAAAAACAGGAGAAGGAAAAACTTTAACTGCTACATTACCTTTATATTTAAATTCCTTAACAGGTCGCGGTGTTCACTTAATAACTCCAAATGATTACTTATCACGTCATGGTGCCGGCTGGATGGGTCCGGTTTACGACTATTTAGGATTACGCGTTGGAGTTGTTATGCAGGAACGCGCTTTTATTTATGATCCAACTTACGAGGGAAAAGAGTTTGGCGATACCTACGCTATTCACATGAAAGAAGTAGCGCGTCAACAAGCTTATCAATGTGATGTTGTATACGGAACAAACCATGAATTTGGCTTTGACTACTTGCGCGACAATATGGCACGAAGTTTGCAGGAAATGGTTCAGACGAATCCAAACGGTACTTGGGGAATTCACAACTTTGGAATTGTTGACGAAGTTGACTCTATTTTAATTGACGTTGCCAGAACTCCATTAATAATTTCTACTGCTGATACCAAGCCAAGTGATCGTTATTTTGAGGCAGACAAAATTGTAAAGTCATTGGCAAAAGGTAGCGATTACGAAGTTGAGGAAAAGTTTAGAAATGTAACCTTAACTGACTTAGGAATTCGCCGTGTAGAAAGATTAGTTGGTGTTAGCAATTTATATGAGCAGGATTTTGAAATGGTTCACTTGCTTGAGCAAGCTTTAACAGCACGTGCCTTATACGAAAAAGATAGAGATTACGTTGTTAAAGATGGTCAGGTAATAATCGTTGATCAATTTACCGGACGATTGTTACAGAACAATAGATTTTCACACGGATTACACCAGGCTATTGAAGCAAAAGAAGGTGTAAAAATTCAGGATGAGTCAAAAACATTAGCCGAAATTTCATATCAAAATTATTTTAGAATGTATAAAAAGCTAGCAGGTATGACCGGAACCGCTATCACCGAAGCCGAAGAATTTTTCAAGATTTACAAATTAGATGTTGTCGTTTTACCAACTCATCAGCCTAACATCAGAAAAGATCTTAACGATGTTGTTTATAAAACTGAAGCTTCAAAGTTTAGAGCCGTTGCCGATGAAATTGCCGAGCGACATAAAAATAATCAACCGGTCTTGGTTGGTACAACTTCAGTTGAAAAAAGTGAACTATTGCACGAGCTTTTGCAGAGAAGAAAAATTCCTCATGAAATCCTAAACGCTAAAAACCACGAAAGGGAAGCATTAATAATTGCACAGGCCGGTAGAAAAGGCGCAGTTACCATTTCAACAAATATGGCAGGTCGTGGAGTTGATATTTTGTTGGGTGGCGATCCTGCTGTTGAAGGTGAGCAAGCGCAGGTAAAAGAACTTGGTGGACTCTTTGTTGTAGGTACCGAACGTCATGAATCCCGTCGAGTAGACAACCAATTACGAGGTCGTGCTGGACGACAGGGTGACCCAGGTGAGTCCAGATTCTTTATTTCGTTACAAGATGACTTGATGCGCATATTTGGTGGTGAGCAGGTTCAGAGAATCATGGATCGTTTTGGTATTGATGAAAGTATTCCACTAGAAGCCGGAATCGTTTCGCGCGCAATTGAAAACGCTCAAAAAAAAGTTGAAGGAATGAATTTTGATCAACGTAAGCAAGTTGTGGAAATGGACGACGTTATAAATATTCACCGAGGTGTTGTTTATAAATTACGACGCAAACTACTGGAACTTCAAAGTGGTGATGACGAAATGGCTTTATGGCTTGTAAGTAAGCTCGAAGAATACCAAGCTTTTAGTCAAGAAACTTGGGATTCAAAAGTAAAAGAGTTTGGAAAAGAAAATTGGTATCAAATAGCCGCTTATTTAAGTTTGCCTGTAGTTGATGTTATGTGGATGGATCATTTAGTAGACATGGACCAAGTTAGACAGGGAATTGGTTTACGTGGTTATGCTCAACGAGATCCAATGGTTGAATATAAAAAGGAAGGTCACGAAAGATTTGGAATATTGGTTGCTCAAATTTATGCGGAAATTGGTCAGAGGTTGTCACGCGTATCTAAAGAGATTGAACCGGTTGCGCCAAAACCATTACAAAAACGAAATGTTACTTATCAACATGGCGAAATAGAAACTGGCGTTGCAGAAGAAGCAAAGGCAGTTGCGGTAGATACAATGGGGCGCCAGATAAAGGTTGAACAGATTGTTTCAGGAAAAGAAAAGATTGGTCGTAATGATCCATGTCCTTGCGGCAGTGGTAAGAAGTACAAAAACTGTCATGGAGCAAACTCCTAATACCCAAATGAAGAAGGACACTGCAAATAAAAAAGATTTATTTATATCCAAGGTTAAAGAAATTTATCCAAATGAAGATATACTTTCGTTGGGAACGCGCTTTGAAACCTTCCGAATAAACACACTCGCAAATTCATCTGACGAAATACTTAAAAAACTCGCAGATTTGGGATTTGAAATTAAACCCGGTCCCTTTACAAACAGTTACATAAACTTTTCTTCACCAGAGAAAAAAGTTTCACAAACAAGTTTGGTCGACGAACACATTTTATATATTCAGGGATTATCCAGTATGCTCGACGCCGTTGTTTTAAATCCAAAACCAAACGAAAAAATATTAGATTTATGCGCGGCCCCCGGCAGTAAAACTACTCAAATAGGAATCATGGCTGAAGGAAAAGCGGAAATCTTTGCGGTTGAAACAAACTCAAATCGCTTTAACTTTATGAAGAAAACCTTTGCCAACTACGGACTTGAAAATATTCAAACAATAAAAGCTAATGCTGCAGCGCTTGTAAATATTCGACCGGACCTTTTGGAATATTTTGATAAAGTTTTGGTGGACGTGCCCTGTTCTAATGAGGGAAACATACGAGATATTGAAAACTTTGATTTTAAATTTTGGAATCCTAAGCTTCCCAAAAAACTCTCCCAATTGCAAAAAAAGTTACTAGCCACAGGAATTAAGATGTTAAAACGTGGTGGGGAATTAATTTATTCTACTTGTACATACAGCCTTGAAGAGAACGAGCAGGTTATTGAATGGGCGTTAAAACATTTTCCGGAAGTTCAGCTTGAAACCATTAACTTTCCCGAAAAGAATTTTGTTACCGGATTTACACATTGGAAGGAAAAAGAGTTTGGCGAGACTTTAATAAAAGCTTTGCGCGTATTACCAAATCAATATTACGCTGGATTTTTTATTGCTAGATTCGTAAAGAACTAAGTTAATATCCCGCAGCATCCATACTTCTTATTGCATTTAGAGTATCAACATTTCCCGGATCTATAGCTAAAGTTTGCATAAAATATTGGCGGGCTTGCGCGTAGTTTTTTCTTTGATATTCCAGAACACCAAGCTTGTAACTGGCACCAAATAATCTTGGATTCATTTGAAGAGCTTGTTTCAAATATTTTTCTCCTTGGACCATATCTCCCATCTCCATGTAAGTAAAACCAATGTTGTGCACGGCATCAGCGTATTGTGGGAATAACTCTACAGACTTCTTAAACATTTCTATCGCGTTTTGATAGTCGCCTTCTTCGGAATATACATCTCCTAGGTTGTTGTACACGCGGTAACTTCTTGGTGACGTTTTCATTGTTGCTAGCCATAAGTTTTTACTGGATATAAAATCGTTTGTTCTATAGAAAGTTCTGGTTCCATATATTGCCACTAGTACTATTGTTATTCCTACTGCTACTTTAGTAGGCAATTTGTTTAGTAAATAACCAAGTGCTATGCAGAAGAACGCGGTTGTTATATATAAGTATCTTTCGGCAACAAACCACGCAATGGCCACCGGACTGAAAGATGGCAACATTGTTATGGGCATTAATAAAAATACTGCTGCTAGAACGCGATTCTTTTTATAAACAATTATCCAAGCAATAATAAGTGCTACTGTTACTCCAATCATGGTGGCGTATAGAGAAGGGGAAATAATGTTTCCTTCGTGATAAATCGTTAAGTCCTTTGGGTAGACCAATAGGTCAGCGACCATATAAACAATGTATGGTAATCGATTTAGGACTGGTGTTGGTTTTGTAGGATCAAAGTAGTAATCAGTTTTTAAGGCAACAACTCGCGCGAAGTAATTTTGATAAACAAATACTGCGGCGTACGCGAAACCACCAACAAGAAATGGAATGTAGTATTTAATATTTTTTAATTGATATTTCTTTTCCAAAATAAGCTGATCAATAACTACTATCAAAAATGGTGTGGTTAAAAGCCACGGCACGTGATGAATAATTAAAGTAACGCTAAAAGAAATCACTCCTACAATAAAAAAACTTTTATTTCCGGATTTTCTAAATAAGACGTACATTAAAACCGGAAAGATTGTGAACAATGTTGTGAACAAATAAATTCCACCTGATAACCAACACACAGCTTCTGAGGCAAGTGGGTGAACCAAAAACAAAAAAGACGATATTAGTGAAGTCTTTCTGCCGAACAACACATATGTTAGTAAAAAGAAAAGAAATACGTTAAGTGAATGAAATATTATTAAGGACAAATGATATCCGCCGGCGTTAAGTTTAAATATTGCAAATATAACTGCTAAGTGAAGGTGCCAGATGGAGACTAACTTAATTACCTGACTAAAGTCTTTTATTACAGGGTTAGCCACTATACCTTGATAATCGTCGAGGTTTAAAAACCCTGCGTGAAGCAATTGCATGTAAACCAAAGCCGAACCTACCAACATTAATATATAAACAAGTAGATTTTCTTGGATTAATTTGAAAAATTGTTTAAAGTTTTGTGGAACTTTCAAACCTACAGAAGTAGTTATTGTTTTTCCCGTTTCATTTATATTTTCGGTTTGTATTGATTTAATTCGTTTTTTCTTGGACATATCGATTCCGATATTATATCTTATATATACGTTATGAAAATGAAATCATATTTTTTTGAATTATTCGAGACTTTTGTTACTTCACTCATTGTAATCTTCATGATTTATATGTTTGTTGGATCTGTTGAAGTTGTTTGGGGCGCAAGTATGGAGCCTAACTTTTATACCGGCGAAAGAATACTTGTTGATAAAATATCTCCAATTGTTTCACCACTTAAACGAGGAGATGTAGTAGTATTAATTCCACCTAATGAACCTGACAAACATTATATAAAGAGAATTGTTGGGATGCCGGGAGATATAATAGAGGTATTCAACTGCCACGTGTACATTTCCCGAGATAATCAAAAGTACGAGCTTCAGGAGACTTACCTTCCTACTGATATTTGTACTAATGGTGGTTCTATTATTAAGGAAGGTCGGGCTTTAAAGATTGAGGATGGCCAATACTTAGTTTTTGGGGATAATAGACCCTTTTCCTTAGACTCTAGGTTTTTTGGCGTTATACAAGCAAAAGAGGTGGTCGGCAGGGTTGTATTTATATTTTGGCCACTCGATAAACTAGGTTTTATACACTGAGGATATGTACTAAACCTTGACAGTGCTTTATAATTATGTTACTTTTCGGCTTGTCCTTACGCTAATAGTATATAATGAATAATAGGGCATTTCGTGCCTTGAAATTTTTTTATATGGTTAGCGCTTCGTTGTATTTAAGGTTGTTGGAAAACGATTATTTCGCCCAGTGCTAGCCTTTAGTGCAGCCATCTTGCAAGGGTGATTTAATTTTTCAACACACACATTTTTAGGAATTATTTAATGAGACAAAGTTTTTCAAAAAGAAAAATAATATTACCACTACCAGATTTAGTTGCTATCCAAAAAGACTCCTTCGAGTGGCTAAAAAATGAAGGTCTAAAGGAAATTTTGGATGAATTAGGTGTTATCGAAGATAACTCCGGTCGAGGATGGGTCTTAACTTTATCCGATCCAACAATCGACGCTGCTAATTTAACCATAGAGGACGCCAAAAGAACCGGTCGAAACTATGATGCTCCTTGGTACGTAAAAGCTACCATTGAAGACCCAATATTAAAGAAAAAGAAAGCTCAGCAAATTTATATGGGCGATATCCCATTGATGACCGCACGCGGTACCTTTGTAATTAGTGGTGTTGAAAGAACAATTGTAAATCAGCTTATTCGATCAGAAGGTGTTTTATTCACCGGAGAACCATCTCCTGTTACAGGACAATTTTTAGCAGGTGCTAAAGTTTTGCCAAGAAGTGGTGTCTGGTTGGAATTCGAAACCTCAAGAAATGGTGTCGTTAGTGTAAGAATTGACCGTAAACGAAAAATCACAGCAACAACTATATTAAGAGTATTCGGACTTGATACCGACGACGAAATACGTAAAGCCTTTACAGGCGTTGAAACAAATCCAGAAGTAAATTACATTGATTCCACATTAGCTAAAGATCCAGCATCTTCTTACGAAGAAGCTTGTTTAGAAATATACAGAAAAATGAGACCAGGCGAGCCTTTGGTCTTAGAAAACGCTAGAGCCTTAATAAACGCCATGTTCTTTAACAAGAGACGTTTTAGTATGGGTTCTGTAGGTCGTTTTAAACTTAACCAAACATTAGGTTTAAATATTACAAATGATGCAGATCATAGATTATTGCAATTGGATGATTTGTTAAAGATTGTTTCCAGAATAATCGAATTAAATAACGGTATTGGTTCACCAAGTGACGTAGACTTTTTGGGCAATCGAAGAGTTAAGAGTATGGGTGAATTATTACAATGGCAAATGAGAATTGGCTTTTTAAGAATGGAAAAGAATGTTAAAGAAAGAATGAGTTTGTCTCCACGAGATATATTACCCGAACCATCAGTTTTGATTTCACCAAGAGCTATTGCCGCTGCTGTTCACAGTTTCTTCGCAACAGGACAGTTATCTCAATTGCACGATCAACAAAATCCATTAACCGCACTTGATCACTTAAGAAGATTATCAGTATTAGGACCTGGTGGTTTAACCAAAGAAAGAGCAAGTTTCTCAGTTCGAGACGTTCACTACTCTTCATTTGGACGCGTATGCCCAGTTAGAACCCCAGAAGGACCAAACATCGGACTTATTAACTACTTAGCTATGTACGCTAAAGTAAACAATTATGGATTCTTGGAAACTCCTTACATTAAACTCGAAAAAGAAGCTGACGGAAGAATCAAAGTTACCGACGAAGTTGTATATTTAGCAGCTTACGAAGAAGAAAACGTTCACATTACCGACCAATCAATAAACATTGATGCAAATGGTTACATCTCAGATACATTAGTTCCTGTTAGAAAAGCCGGAAGTTTCTTCTTAGGAGATCCTTCTGTTGCCGAGTACATGGAAGTTGTTCCAAGACAGGTCGTAGGTATTGCCGCAGGACTTATTCCTTTCTTACAAAACAACGATATTGCTCGTGCTTTGATGGGTACTCAACAAATGTCTCAAGCAGTTCCTTTGGTAAAACCACAAAGACCATTAGTTGGAACAGGTATTGAAAACGATATCGCCAGAAACACAAACGCTTTAATTAGTGCTGAAGAAGATGGTGAAATTGATTTTGCAGACGCTACAAAAGTTGTTGTTAAATACGGACCAAAGAATAAAGTTGAATACCGTGCAGCTAAATTCCAGCAAACAAATTCAGATACCTGTTTTAACCAATACGTTCGTGTAAAAACCGGACAAAAAGTTAAAAAAGGTGATGTCTTAATTGAAGGACCAGCTGTTAACGACGGAGAATTGGCTATCGGAACAAACATGAAAGTCGCTTACATGATTTACCGTGGCTTGGAATTCGAAGATGGTATCGTCATTTCAGATAGATTAGTTAAAGACGACGTTTTAACATCAATTCATATCTCTGACTACACAACATCAGTTCAAGAAACAAAATTAGGACCTGAAGAAATCACAAGAGACATACCAAACGTTTCAGAAGAAACATTAAGAAACTTAGACGAAGACGGAATTGTTGCCGTTGGATCAAAAGTTAAATCAGGCGATATCTTAGTTGGAAAAGTTGCTCCAAAAGGTGAAGTTGATTTAACCTCAGAAGAAAGATTATTAAGAGCTATTTTCGGTGAAAAAGCTAAAGACGTTAGAGATACTTCATTAACCATGCCTCATGGTGAGCACGGTGTTGTTATTGGAATTAAACGCGTTACAAAAAAGGACAACGAATCATTGCCAGCAGGAACAATTGAAAGAATTACAGTTTACGTCGCTCAACAAAAAAAGATTGAAGTAGGAGACAAGTTAGCTGGACGTCACGGAAACAAAGGTGTTATTTCAGCCATTGTTCCATCAGTCGACATGCCAATGCTAGCCGATGGATCTACTGTTGATATTATCTTTTCATCAGCATCAGTTTTAGCACGTATGAACGTCGGACAATTGCTTGAAGCATCACTCGGAATGGCCGGAAGAAAACTTGGTAAAACATACGAAGTTCCATCTTTACAAGCAATTCCAGAATCATTGATTGACGTTGAACTAAAAGAAGCAGGACTTCCAGTATCAGGAAAAATGAAGTTAATCGATGGTAGAACCGGCGATTACTTCCACGAAGAAGTCGTGGTAGGTGATACTTACATCTTAAAGCTTATTCATATGTCAGAAGAAAAGATGCACGCTAGATCTACAGGACCATACTCATTGATCACACAGCAACCTCTCGGAGGAAAAGCTCAATTCGGTGGTCAAAGATTTGGAGAAATGGAAGTTTGGGCACTAGAAGCTTACGGCGCAGCTCACATACTTAAAGAAATGTTAACCATTAAATCTGACGATATGTTAGGTAGAACACAGGCTTACAGTGCAATGATTCAAGGTAAAGTAATACCAGAATCAACAGTACCAGAAACATTTAAGTTATTAGTAAGAAAGTTAAACGGATTAGGTTTAGGATTGGAAGCATATTCAGCGGAAGAGCAACCAGCAATAGAAGAAGCTGTAGCTGTACCAGAAATAGCCGACGATTCTGCCAAAGAAGTGTATCAAGGTGAATTAGACGAATCGCCAAGCGAAACGACTAAGGAGGAAAAATAATATGAAAGATATAAGCCAATTACGTGATTTTGACGCAATAAAAATATATTTAGCCTCAACCGAGAATATGTTGACTTGGTCCTACGGTGAAGTAACCAAGCCTGAGACTATTAACTACAGAACATTTAAGCCGGAAAGAGAAGGTTTATTTGATGAAAGAATTTTTGGACCTTCCAAAAACTATGAATGTTACTGCGGAAAATACAAAGGTATTAGATACAAAGGTGTTGTTTGCGATAAATGCGGTGTTGAAGTAACTCACAGCCGTGTAAGACGTGAAAGAATGGGTCATATTAAACTTGCTTCTCCGGTTGCTCACGTTTGGTTCTTTAAAGGTATTCCTTCAAAGATGGCCTTACTCTTGGATTTAACTCCAAGAAACGTTGAGTCTGTTGTTTACTTCGCTTCTTTCATTGTTACAGAAATTGATAACAAAAAGAAAGCCGATGCAATATCAGCCGTTGAAAAAGACTTAGAAAAAGTAAAAGCCATTATCCAAAAAGAACTTGATGCAAAAGTAAAAGAATTTGATAAAGACGTTCATGCAGCTGAAAAAGAAAAAGATGAAATGAAGAGAAGTGAAGAATCTTTAAGAGTTAGAGAAAAGATTCAACAAGTAATAACTTCTTTTGATAAAAAGTTTGAAGAACAAGAAAAAGGTTACAAACTTATTCAGAAAAAGATTGAAAGTGTTGAACTTTACTCAGTTATTTCTGAAAACGAATACATTTCACTTATCGACTACTTAGATATCTTCGCCAAACTTGAAATTGGTGCAGAAGCCTTACAAAGAATTCTACAAGCAATCGACTTAAATACTTTATCAGGTGCTTTAAGAGAAGAATTAGACAACTCAAAAGGTCAAAAAGCGCAGAAACTTGCTAAAAGATTAAAAGTTATTGAGCAATTTAGACGCGCCAGTATTTCACCAGACCGTATGGTCCTCGAAGCTATTCCAGTTATCCCACCGGATTTGCGTCCTATGGTTCAACTTGAAGGTGGACGATTCGCAAGTTCAGACCTTAATGATTTATACAGAAGATTAATTAACAGAAACAATCGTTTAAAGAGATTGTTAGATCTTGGTGCACCAGAAATCATTGTTAGAAACGAAAAAAGAATGTTACAGGAAGCTGTTGACGCCTTATTCGATTCTTCTAAACAAAGACAAAAGACAAGAGTTACACGTGGTAAAAAAGAGTTAAGATCCTTGGCCGACATGATCAAGGGTAAACAAGGTATCTTCCGTCTTAACCTTTTAGGTAAACGTGTCGACTACTCTGGTCGTGGTGTTATTATCAACGGTCCGGAATTGAAATTAGACGAATGCGGTTTGCCAAAAGAAATGGCTCTTGAACTATTTAAACCTTTAGTCTTAAAAGAGATTCTAGGCAGAGGTTACGCTCCTAACGTAAAGAGCGCTAAATTCTACTTAGAAAGTAGAAGTAACGAAGTCTGGGATATTTTGGAAGAAGTTGTTAAAAACCACCCAGTACTCTTAAACCGTGCTCCTACATTGTGGAGATTAGGTGTACAGGCATTCTATCCAAAATTGGTAGAAGGTAACTCAATTAAACTTCACTTGTGCGTATGCGCTGGTTTCAACGCAGACTTTGACGGAGACCAAATGGCTGTTCACGTACCACTATCCGAAGAAGCTCAACAAGAAGCAAGGGACGTTATGTTATCAACACAGAATTTGTTGAATCCATCAAACGGTTCACCAATTTCTATTCCAACAAAAATTATGTTGTTCGGTGTTTTCTACGCAACCTCAGTTAACGAAAAACTTCCACTTTGTGAAAAAGCTTTCGCTGATGAGCAAGAACTTATGTATGCGGTTGACGTTGCAAAAACAGTTAACTTAAGACAAAGAATTAAGATAAGAGTTAACTGTGAAATGATGGAAACAACTTATGGTCGCTTAATGTTTAACAAAACACTTCCAGTTTCATTTGGATATGTAAACATTGCAATGGATAAGAAACAAATCAATATTTTGCTACAAAAAGCATTTGAAACCGAACCAAACGCCGTTGTTGTTAAACTTATCGATGACTTAAAAGATTTAGGTTTGGATTACGGTACTATGAGTGGTCAATCCGTTGCACTATCTGATATTCAGGTTCCTGCAGCTCGTGAACAAATCTTTAAAGATGGTAAACAATTAGCTGCTGCAGTTGAAAGTAACTACAGAAAAGGTTTAATCACACGAAGTGAAGCAACCAGATTAAAAGAAGATGTTTGGAACAAAGTCATTGCAGATTTGGATAACGCTGTTTGGGAAAACCTTGGTAACGATAACCCAGTTAAAACATTGGTTAAGTCAGGTTCAACAAGAGCCTCACGAGATCAGGTTAAACAAGTAGCTGGTATGAAGGGTTTGGTCGTAGACACTACAGGTAAAACAGTAGAAGTTCCAATTTTTGGTAACTACAAATCCGGACTTTCAGCACTTGAGTACTTCATCGGAGCAAAAGGTGCAAGAAAAGGTTTGGTCGACAAGGGTTTAAAGACTGCAGATGCAGGTTACTTAACCAGAAGATTAGTTGACGTTTCACAAGATATTATCGTTAGAGAAGATGATTGTGGTTCTGAAAAAGGTCGTACCATGAAAGTTGGAGAAGGAACTTTATTGCAATCGTTTGCAGATAGAGTAACCGGACGCTTATTAGCCGAAGACGTAAAAGTTGGTAATAAAGTCGTAGTTGCAAGAAACACACTTATCACAAGATCCGACGCTGAAAAGATTGAAAAATCAGGTTATGAAAACATTGTTATTCGTTCCCCAATGCATTGTGATACACGACGTGGTTTGTGCGCTATGTGCTACGGTAATGATCTTATGACAGGTCGCTTGGTTAGAATCGGAACTGCAGTTGGTGTCGCAGCCGCTCAGTCAATCGGTGAACCAGGAACACAGCTTTCAATGAGAACATTCCATACAGGAGGTATTGCAGGTAAAGATATCACTCAAGGTTTACCAAGAGTTGAAGAATTGGTTGAAGCTCGTGCACCAAAATCATTATCTGTTATGGCCGAAGTTACAGGAACAGCTCAAATCGTTAAAAACGGTGATGAAAGAAAGATTATAATTTTGCCATCAGACAAGACTGAGGATGCTGGAGAATACTTAGTTGATCCAGTTGAAGAAGTAATTGTTAAAGACGGAGAACTTGTTGTAAAAGGTCAAAAACTGACCTCAGGTAACTTGGACTTAAGTGATTTGTTCAGAACCGTCGGTGTTGATGAAACTAAAAAGTACATTATTGAAGAAATTCAAAAAGTCTACGCTTCACAAGGTGTTGCTTTAAACGACAAACATATTGAAATTATAGTAAAGCAAATGTTCCATCACGTTAGAATTGAAGACATTGGTGATACGCAGTTTATGGAAGGCGAATTGGTTACAAGAGCACGCTTTGACGAAGGTAACGAAGAAGTAATTGCAGGCGGCGGAACCCCAGCTACCGGTAAATTAACGATGCTTGGTATCACAAGAGCTTCCTTAAATACGGATAGTTTCTTGTCAGCAGCTTCGTTTATTCAAACAAGTAATGTATTGACCGACGCAGCAGCTTCTGGTAAGGTGGATTATCTATTGGGACTAAAGGAAAATGTTATAATAGGCCGACTAATTCCAACAGGTGAAAGGGCAAGGCTTGAATAGCTTGAAAAAATTATGCCAACAGTAAACCAACTAGTTAAAAAAACAAGAAAAACGAAACTTAAAAAGACTGCAACAAAGGCCTTAAAAGAGTCGTTTAACACAAAAAAGAAAAAAGTTATTAAGTTTGCGAGCCCATTCAAACGTGGAGTTGTGTTACAAGTTCGTACACAAACACCAAAGAAACCAAACTCAGCCTTGAGAAAGACTGCAAGAGTTCGTTTGTCCAACAAAAGAGAAGTCACTGCTTACATTCCAGGTGAAGGTCACAACTTACAAGAACACTCAGTTGTTTTGGTAAAAGGCGGAAAAATCCAAGATTTACCAGGTGTAAAATACACAATAGTACGTGGAGAATTGGACTTAGCAGGTGTTTCAGCACGTAAAACTTCGAGATCAATTTATGGTACTAAAAGACCAAAAGCAGGCGCCGCAGGTGCTGCTGCCAAAGCTAAAGGAGGCAAAAAATGAGAGGTAAAAAAACAAAGAAACGACAACTTAATCCAGATTCAGTGTTGAAATCAAAAGTAGTAACTCGCGTTATTAACACTGTAATGCTTAGTGGTAAAAAAAGCACTGCTGAAACAGTTGTATACGGTGCAATATATCGTATGAACGAAGACAAAAAAGAAGCTTTACGCTTATTTGAACAAGCAGTTAAGAATATTATGCCACAGCAAGAAGTACGATCTAAAAGAATCGGTGGTGCTACTTATCAAGTCCCAATGCCTCTTAAACATGATAGAGCAGAAGCTTTAGCTGTTAGATGGCTTGTGCATTCAGCACGATCTAAAAAAGGTCGTCCAATGCAAGATAAGCTTTTCGATGAGTTGACTAATGCAGCCCAGGGAACTGGAGATGCAATTAAGAAACGTGATGATACTCATAGAATGGCTGAGGCTAATAGAGCATTTGCCCATTTCGCGCGTTCTTAATATTGTTTTTCATGATCAATTAAGGAATAATAGATAACTATGGCTGAAAATACAAATAAAACATATCCGTTAGATAAAATTAGAAATATAGGCATAATCGCCCATATTGATGCTGGTAAAACTACCACAACAGAGCGCGTACTATTTTATACCGGAAAATCTCACAAGATAGGTGAAGTCCACGAAGGTGCAACCCAAATGGACTGGATGGCTCAAGAAAGAGAAAGAGGTATTACTATTACCTCAGCAGCCACAACCTGTTTTTGGAATAATCACCGTATAAACATTATCGATACACCAGGTCACGTAGACTTTACAGCTGAAGTAGAAAGATCACTTCGCGTATTAGACGGCGGTGTTATTATCCTTGATGGTTCACAAGGCGTTGAACCTCAATCCGAAACAGTTTTCCGACAAGCTCAAAAATATAATGTACCTTTGTTATTTTTCGTAAACAAACTAGATAAACTTGGCGGTGATTTTTACATGTCAGTTGATTCTATTGCTGAAAAATTAACAAACGATGCAGTTGCAGTACAGCTTCCAGTAGGTATCGAAAACGATTTTAATACAGTTATCGATTTAATCGAAAGAAGAGCGTTTAAGTTTGAAGGTCAATTAGGTTCCGACATTATTGAAGTAGACATCCCAGCAGATATGAAAGAAAAAGTTGAACAATTCCGCGCTAAACTTGTTGAAAAAGTTGCTGAATCCGACGATAAAATGATTGAAAGATACCTAAACGGTGAAGAATTATCTGTTGAAGAAATTAAAGCCGGTATCAGAAAACAAACAGTAGCCGCTAAACTTTACCCAGTATATTGCGGTGCTTCCTTATCTAACATTGGTGTTCAAAAAGTTTTAGACGGTGTCGTTGATTACCTACCATCTCCAGAAGATACACCAGCTATTCTTGGTCATGATTTAAAAACAGGTGAAAAGATTAGTCTTACACCAGACGAAAAAGGACCATTTGTTGCTTTAGCATTCAAGGTTCAAACGGATCCTTACGTAGGTAGATTGACCTATTTCCGTGTTTACTCAGGAAAAGCACAAGCAGGTTCATACCTTTACAACACAACAAAAGACAAAAAGGAAAGACTTGGTCGTGTCTTGTTAATGCACGCTAATCACAGAGAAGAAATCAAAGAGATTAGAGCCGGAGAAATTGCAGCAGGTGTTGGTTTAGAAGCGACAACTGGAGACACAATTTGCCAAGAAGGCACAGAAGTAGTTTTGGAAGCAATTAGCTTTGCAGAACCAGTTATCGGATTAGTTTTGGAGCCAAAGTCAAAAGCTGACCGCGACAAAATGTCTGATGCTTTAAAGAAGTTCCTAGAAGAAGACCCAACATTAAAAATGAAAACTAACGATGAAACAGGCCAATCTGTATTGTACGGAATGGGCGAGCTTCACCTTGAAATTATTGTCGACCGTATGAAACGTGAATTTAACGTCGAAGTAAACACAGGTAAACCTCAGGTCGCTTACAGAGAAACCATTAGAAAAACAGTAGACGTTGAAGGTAAGTACATTAGACAATCTGGTGGTCGTGGACAATACGGACACGTTGTTATGAAGGTCGAACCTCAAGAAAGAGGAAAAGGTTTTGAATTCGTTGATAAAGTTGTTGGTGGATCTATTCCAAGAGAATATATTCCAGCAGTTGAAAAAGGTGTTAAGGAAGCCATTGAAGCCGGTACTATTGCAGGATACCCATTGGTAGACTTAAAGGTCTCTTTACACGACGGATCTTTCCATGAAGTCGACTCCTCTGAAATGTCCTTTAAGATGGCTGCTATTGAAGCTATGCGTACAGCCCAACGCGAAGCAGACACATTCCTATTAGAGCCAATTATGAAGGTTGAAGTTACAGTCCCAGAAGACTACATGGGAGACGTAATTGGAAACATTTCCTCAAAACGAGGTAAGATTGAAGGTACAGAACAAAGAGGAAATGCCCGAGTTATATCAAGCACAGTTCCTTTGTCCGAGATGTTTGGATATGCAACTGAACTTAGAGGTATGACTCAAGGTAGAGGCTCTTTTAGTATGGAACCAAGCCATTATGAAGAGGTTCCAGGTAATGTTGCCGCCGAAATTGCAAAAGGCAAAAGTAGATAAACAGGCGGTTTTTGTGACTGTTGACCCGCAAAGTCACTAGAAAGTCCTTGATTTTTAGTGATTTATTTGGTTAACTATCACTTGTTATTGCGCTTCAACACAGGGCGCCGTATTAATTTATAATTTGAAAGGCTGGCAATGTGAATGCGTCTCGCGTGAGCGGACGTTCAATCAAAGTCAGTGAATTTATGTCAGAATTTGTAAGAAATAAACCACATGTAAACATTGGAACTATTGGTCACGTTGACCATGGTAAAACCACTTTGACAGCAGCTATAACTAAGGTTTTGGCTGGTAAAGGTCAAGCACAGTACGTTGCCTATGAAAATATCGATAAAGCTCCTGAAGAAAGAGCACGCGGTATTACTATTAACATTACTCACGTAGAGTATGAAACCGATAAACGCCACTACGCACATATCGATGCTCCAGGTCATGCAGACTACATCAAGAACATGATCACCGGTGCCGCCCAAATGGATGGTGCTATATTGGTAGTTTCAGCTGCAGACGGCCCAATGCCACAAACAAGAGAACATATCTTGTTAGCTAAACAAGTTAACGTTCCAGCAATGGTTGTTTTCTTGAACAAAACAGATATGGTTCAAGATAAAGAAATCTTGGATTTGGTCGAACTTGAAGTTAGAGAATTATTAACAAAATATGGTTACCCAGGAGATAAAACTCCTATAATCCGAGGTTCAGCAATGAAAGCCTTGGAAGGTGATCCAGAATCAGTAAAAAGTATCGAAGACTTAATGACTGCTGTTGATGAATTCATTCCTACACCAGTAAGAGACTTAGATAAACCATTCTTGATGCCTATTGAAGATGTCTTCACTATCTCAGGAAGAGGAACAGTCGTTACCGGAAGAATTGAAAGAGGAGTTATCAAGGTTAACGAAGAAGTCGAAATTGTTGGATTAAAAGATACTAGAAAGACAGTTGTTACAGGAATAGAAATGTTCAAGAAACAACTTCAAGAAGGTCAAGCCGGCGATAACGTTGGTATATTGATCAGAGGTATTGAGCGAGCTGACGTCGAAAGAGGTCAAGTTTTAGCCAAAACCGGTTCTGTTAAACCACATACCGATTTCGAAGCAACCGTCTACATTCTTTCTAAAGAAGAAGGTGGAAGACACAAACCATTCTTTTCAGGTTACAGACCTCAGTTTTACATTAGAACAACTGACGTTACCGGAGAAGTTACTTTACCAGCAGGTGTAGAGATGGTTATGCCAGGTGATAACAACGTTAAGATTACAGTCAAGTTGATTACACCAGTAGCTTTGGAAGATGGAATGAGATTCGCTATTAGAGAAGGTGGCCACACCGTCGGTGCAGGTGCTATCACTAAGGTAATTGCTTAAGATTATTAACTGATAAATTGCCCTCCTTAACCGGGGGGCATTTTATCCGAAAGAGATTATGGCTAAAGGAACAAAAGAAATTAAAATCAGAATAAAACTTAACTCTTACGATAGTAGAATCATTGATCTTAGTTGCTCAAAGATTGTAGATACAGCGATAAGAACAGGTGCTAAAGTAGTTGGACCAGTTCCTTTGCCTACCAGAATAGAGAAATTCACCGTTATTAGAGGACCACATATAGACAAGAGATCAAGAGAACAGTTTGAACTTAGAACTCATAAAAGAGTGATAGATGTATTGAATCCAACACCATCGACTATTGAGAATTTGTCAAAACTAAGTCTGCCAGCAGGTGTTGGTATATCGATGAGAATGTAAAATTTAGCTATCTTTTCTCTCCGCATTTCGCGAACAGAATTGTAGTTTTTTATCGATTTTACTGTATAATAGCGCATGCGCTAACACTAGGTTGAAATTGACTAAATTAATGAGCGTAAAGAAAAAATAGACAGAAAACAAAGGTTGTGCTGTAATGGCGCCCTTTGAGGCGCTAATTTTTACTATATTAGAAAAAAAATGGAAAACACTATAAAAGGTAAAAAAATGAATATGAGCCAAATCTTTCTGGAAACAGGAAGGGTTGTACCAGTAACTATAGTTTGTGCTGAAACCGAAGTCTCACCAGAGATGGAGAATAAAGACGTTATAGTGGTTGGAACATCCAAAGGTAAAGGTTTTGCCGGTGTTATGAAGAAATGGCACTTTAAAGGTGAAATGGCAACCAGAGGACAAAGTGATAAGCAAAGATCTGCAGGTTCTATCGGCGGTCAAACACCAGGAAGAGTTTTCCCAGGTAAACATATGGCAGGCCGAATGGGTAACTACAGAGTAACTATAAAAGGCTTGAAGATCGTTAAAATTGATGAAGGTGGCAAGCATATTTACGTTTCTGGAGCTTTGCCAGGTGCAAGAAATTCAGAAATTACTATAAAGGTTTTAGAATAATATGAACGTAGAAGTATTAGACATAAAAGGAAATAAAAAAGAAGAAATCACACTCTCAGATGGTGTATTTGGAATCGTACCAAATCTTAAGGTTTTGGCTCAATACATTAGAGTTTATACAACAAATCAACGTCAAGGTACTTCTAAGGTTAAAACAAGAGGTGAAGTCTCAGGTGGTGGTAAAAAACCATGGAAACAAAAAGGAACAGGTCGTGCTAGACAAGGTTCTACAAGAAGTCCAATCTGGGTCCACGGAGGTGTCGCCTTCGGTCCTACTCCAAAAGATTGGAGATTAGACCTTCCTAAGAAAATGAGAGCCTTAGCAATGAGATCAGCTCTTTCTCAGAAGTTTGCAAACAAAACGGCAGTTGTTTTAGAACAACCAGCACTTGAAAAACCAAGCACAAAACAAATGGTTGAAATCTTAGCTAACTTAAACCTACAGGGAAGAGTATTAATCGTTTGGAAAGAATTAGACACAGCAGTCATAAAGAGTGCCGCTAACATTGTGGGAGTTAAGACTTCTTTTATCGGAAGTATGAATGCCTACGACATCATTAAAGCTAAAAAAGTTGTTTTTATAAAAGATGCAGTTGAAGTTTTAGACCAAAGGTATACAAAGTAAGGATATATGAGATTAAATAACATAATTTATAGTCCAATATTAACCGAAAAAACCTACGAAACAGCAGGACGTGGAGTTTATTCCTTTAAGGTCAACATGAAAGCTACAAAAGGAAACATTAGAGAAAATTTGAAAAATATTTATAACGTCGAAGCTATTCAAATCAATACAGTAATAATGCCAGGTAAACCAAAGAGAGTTTTAGGTACAAGAGGATTTTCAAAGACTCAAGGTTGGAAAAAGGCAGTTGTTAAGTTAAGAGAAGGTCAAAGTATCGACGTCTTCCCAAAGGAGACCAAGTAGCATGATTAAAACATATAAACCAACAAGTGAAGGACAACGCGCACGAAAAACATTAGTTAGAGATGTTTCATCAAAGAGACCAGAAAAAGCACTTACAAAACCTTTAAAAGGCCCGGCAGGAAGAAGTTACGGTTTCATATCCAGTAGACATAAGCAAAGAGGAAACAAAAAGCAATATCGAATGATAGACTTTAAACGAAACAAACTTGATATTCCAGCAATTGTGGCAGCTATTGAGTACGATCCAAACCGTGGCGCACATATCGCCCTTTTAAATTATGCAGATGGTGAAAAAAGATATATACTAGCTCCCGAGGGTTTGGCCGTTGGTACAACGATTATTTCAGGTGAAAATGCTGAACCTATACTTGGAAACGCTTTACCTTTGTCTAAAGTACCTCTTGGATCACTCGTTCATAACGTTGAAATAAATCCAGGAGCAGGTGGAGTTTTAGTAAGAGGTGCAGGAAATGGCGCAATAGTCATGGCAAGAGAAGGTGAACAAGTTAACTTAAAGCTTCCAAGCGGAGAAGTTAAACAGATTTTATCTAGATGCTTCGTTACAATGGGTACATTAACCAACATGGATTTGAGAAACACTCAATTAGGTAAAGCAGGACGTGCAAGACACTTAGGTAAGAGACCAAGTGTACGAGGTGTTGCAATGGCGGATCCACATCACGATCACCCACATGCAGGTAAATACGGTAAAACCGGTATTGGAAGACCAGCACCTATGACACCATGGGGTAAATTGACCAGAGGAGTCAAGACTAGAAAACGTAAACGAACTAACTATACAATAATTACAAGGAGACCACAGAAGAAGAAATGATCTTCTCTGAGGAAATATTATGGCCAGATCATTAAAAAAAGGAATATATACAGACGAAAAATTGATGGAAAAAGTTAAAAAGGTACTTGCCGGAACTCTTAAAGGCAACATTAAAACCTGGGCACGCAGATCTACTGTTGTTCCTGAAATGGTTGCTTTAACAATTGAAGTCTACAACGGAAGAAAACATATCCCGGTGTTAATTTCAGAGTCTATGGTTGGTCACAAACTTGGTGAATTTTCACCAACAAGAACCTTTAGAGCTCACTCATCTAAGAAGGGTATATAAAACATATGGAAAAAGTTGACGTATACGCAAAATATAATAAAGCTAGAATCTCACCAAAAAAGGTAGCTCCTGTTATGAATTTGGTAAGAGGAAAAGGTCTAGAAGAAGCCAAAGTACTTTTAGCATTTGACGTATCAAAAGCTGCAAAAATGATTTTGAAAACAATGCAATCAGCTGAAGCTAACGCTACAAATAACTTGAAACTTGATGCTAAGGACTTATACGTTTCTGAAATTCACGTAGATGGTGGCGACATGGCCAAATCAGGTAATTTTGTAGGAAGAGGCCGTTTCAATCCTATTTTAAAAAGAGCAAGTCATATTTTTGTTGGTTTAAGCAAAAGGAGTGCTAAATAATGGGACAGAAAATAAACCCAACAGGATTCAGAGTAGGAATATCAAAAGATTGGGCTTCAAAATGGTATGCAGATAAAAATTCATACGCAGATTTAGCCTTAGAAGACTTAAAAATAAGAAAATTCTTAAGAATCAGACTTGAGCAAGCCGGTTTGAAGATTGTAGAAATTGAAAGAACTGAAAACGAATTAAGCATTATATTAAAAGTTTCTAAACCAGGACTTGTTATTGGACGTGGCGGAATGGGCGTTGAAGAACTTGAAAAAGAACTTAAGAAATTAACTAAATCTAAAGTAAAAATTACTGCAGAAGAAGTTAAGACTCCTGAAATTGAAGCTCAATTAGTAGGCGATTATATAGGTCGTCAAATCAAGAGACGTATACCTTACAGGAAGGTTGTTAAGTTTGCTTTAGCTTCGGCTATGGACAAAGGCGCCAAAGGTATTAAAATACGTCTTTCAGGTGTTTTGAGTGGTGGTAACACAATCTCAAGAACAGAACAGTACTACTTGGGAAAAATACCTTTGCAGACCTTACGAGCTGATATTGATTACGCCCAAATTGATGTTCACTTGATATATGGCTGTATTGGATTGAAGGTATGGATTTATAAGGGAGAGTTAGCTCTTTAATAGCATATGTTACTACCTAATAAAGTAAAATTTAGAAAACAACAAAGAGGCGGAAACAAAGGAATTGCAGTTAGAGGTTCTACTATCTCTTTTGGAGAGTATGCATTAAAAGCTATGGATCGAGGATTAATTACATCTCGACAAATAGAGTCGGCAAGAAAAGCTGTTATGCATGAAACTAAAAGAGGTGGAAAGCTTTGGATTAGAATCTTTCCAGATAAGCCAATTGTTAAGAAACCAGCAGAAACCCGTATGGGAAGTGGTAAAGCAGCTACAGATCATTACGCAGCTGTTATTAAGCCAGGTAAGGTGTTATTTGAAATCGCAGGTGTTTCAAGAGAAATTGCTAAGCATGCTTTTGAAAAAGCATCAGCTAAGCTTCCTTTAAAGACTAAGTTTGTAGGAAAAGAATAATAATATGAAAATGACTGAATTAAGACAAAAAACTGAATTAGAATTAAAAGAGCTCTTACTCAAGACAAAAAAGGAGTTGTTGGATACATCTTCTAATATCTTGCAGAGAAAAGAGAAGAATGTTAAAAAACCAAGAGCTATTAGAAAACAGATTGCACAAATAAAAACTTTGTTAGCGGAGGCCAAATAATGCCAGTAAAAAGATTAACAGGAAAAATAATATCAGCAAAAATGGAAAAGACTGTTGTTGTAGCTATTGAAATGCCAAAGAAGCACGCTATATACGAGAAACAAATGAAGAACACAAAAAAACTTAAGGTAAGAAACGAAGTTGGTGCAGAAGTTGGCAATGTAGTCATTATTGAAGAATGCAGACCTTTAAGTAAAGATGTTAGTTGGAAGGTTGTACAGAAAGCATAAAAATATATGTTACCTATTGGAGCAATTATAAAACCAGCAGATAATTCAGGGGCCAAAAAATTAAAAATTATTGGTATTCCTGGAACAAGAAAAAACTCAGCTAGTGTTGGTGATGTTATTACAGTAGCTGTTAATGGTGCAGATCCATTAGGTGCTGTTAAAGATCACAGTGTTGTAAGAGCTATCGTAGTTAGAACACGAAAAGAAGTTAGACGAAAAGATGGTAGTTACATTAGATTTGATGATAACGCTGCAGTAGTAATTACAAAAGATAATACAATGGTTGGAACCCGTGTTTTCGGACCTATCGCAAGAGAAATTCGAGACCGAGGACTTTTGAAAATTGTATCTCTTGCAAAAGAGGTTTGGTAAAGAATATGAAAATACATACAGGCGATAAAGTAAAAATAATAGCAGGAAAAGATAAAGGTAAAACCGGAAAAGTAATGAGGGTTATCTTAAAGAAAAACAGAATCCTTGTTGAAGGTATCAACATGATGAAGAAACATGTTAAACCCGGTGCTGCATCAAAAGAAGGTGGAATTATTAGTATCGAAAGATCCATCAACGTTTCAAACGCTATGTTGTACGACGAAGCTAAAAAGACCGCATTTAAGGTTGGATTTAAAGTAATCGATGGTAAAAAGTACAGAATTAACAAAAAGACAGGTGATGCTTTAGAAAAGTAAGGATTATATGAACAGACTAAAAGAAAAATATACAAAAGAAATATTGCCAAAACTTACTAAAGAGCTTGGATTAGCTAATATCATGGCTGTTCCTAGAATTGAAAAGATTTCTGTTAATTCAGGAATTGGACCTTTTAGAGAAAACAAAGAAGCCGTTGAAGTATTTTCCGAAGAAATGTCTAACATCACAGCACAAAAAGTGTTCGCAAGAAAAGCTAGAAAATCTGAAGCTGGCTTTAAGATAAGAAAAAATGATATAGTAGCCTTTGCTGTAACGTTGCGAGGTGATAGAATGTGGGCGTTCCTCGATAAATTGATTAGTATCGCACTACCACGAGTTCGTGACTTTAGAGGTATTAGCGAAGAATCTTTTGATGAAAACGGCAATTACTCTTTGGGAATTAAAGAACACGTTATCTTCCCAGAAGTTAATCCTAATACCACAAAAGGTATAAGAAGCCTTCAACTTACTATTGTTTTTAACACAAAAGATGTTGAGCAAAACAGATATTTATTAAAAAGTCTAGGAATGCCGTTCAGAAAGGACGACGATCAAAGATAATATGGCAAAAAAAGCATTAATTAACAAACAAAAAGGTGAACAGAAATTTAAAGTAAGAGAATATCATCGATGCCCACTATGTGGAAGTCCACGAGGATTTTATAACAGATTTAAAATGTGTAGAAGATGTTTTAGGGAATTAGCCCACAAAGGCGAACTTCCAGGAGTAAAAAAATCGAGCTGGTAAGCTTGGTAAAAACTATATGAGTTTAGACAGAATATCTAACATGATAAGTTCATTAAAAAACGCTTCAATGGCGGGTAAACCTGTTGTTGAAATTTCTTACACAAAACAATGTGAAGAAGTTGCTAAAGTTTTAAAAACAAAAGGATTTTTATCTGAAGTTAAACTGTTTAAGCCTGAAAAAACAAATGTTAAAATGTTACACTTGGAACTTGCTTTAGAAGATGGCGTTGCCAAATTTACTGAGGCTCATAGAGTTTCTAAACCAGGCAGACGCATATACAGAGGAAAAGATGAACTTAAGAATATAAGAGGAGTTTTTGGTGTCGTAATAGTATCAACATCTAAAGGAATTATGGATTCAGCTTCAGCAAAAAAGAAGAATTTAGGTGGCGAAGTTATATGTGAGGTATTTTAATGTCTAGATTAGGTAAAATGCCAGTATTAATACCAGCAGGAGTTACCGTTAGTGTTGACGGAACTAAGGTTGTTGTTAAAGGACCAAAAGGCGAACTTACAGGCGATATGCGACGTGAAATCGGTGTTGAAGTTAAAGATAACACTGTTGTCACAACTATAAAGCAAGATACAAAGAACGCTACAGCTTATTGGGGTTTAACAAGAGCTTTAATTGCCAATATGGTTACAGGAGTAACAGTTGGTTTTCAAAAACAGTTAGAACTTATTGGAGTAGGTTACAGAGTTAAGCAAAATGGTGCTGACGGAGTAATCTTAACCTTAGGTTTTTCACATCCTGTTGATTTTAAAGCTGAAAAAGGTGTCACATTAGAAGTCGGTGAAAATCAAACTATTGTTGTAAAAGGAATGGATAGAAGTTTAGTAGGATTAACAGCAGCTAAGATTCATAAATTAAAGAAACCAGAACCATACAAAGGTAAAGGTATTAAATACACTGGTGAAGTTATAAGGCGTAAGGCCGGAAAGGCAGCAAAGACAGCTAAGTAACGCTAACGCGTTGTTTTGCTCGACAAGCTCGCAAAATAAAAAAATATGTATAAAGTAATGCTAAGAAAAACAAGATTAGAAAAACGAAAACTAAGAGTTCGAAAGAACATTACTGGAACAGTCGAAAAACCAAGACTTTCTGTTTTCAGATCTAACAAATATATTTATTGCCAATTAATTGATGATGTTACCGGTAAAACTTTAGCCGCAGCTTCTTCTGATAGTAAAGAATTAGAAGGCAAAGCTAAAAAGGATGCTGCTTTTGAAACAGGAAAATTATTAGCTGAAAGAGCAAAAGAAGCAAAAATTAAATTAGCTGTTTTCGATAGAAATGGTTATCAATACGCAGGAAGAGTTCAGCGCTTAGCAGAAGGTGTTAGAGAGGGAGGAATTACTTTATGATGCAAAGAGAACCAGCTGTAAAAGGCGAATTTGAAGAAAAAGTATTACAGATTCGAAGAGTCTCCAAAAAGACTAAAGGTGGAAACACTATTAGTTTTGCAGCACTTGTCGTTGTAGGAAACAAAAATGGAAAAGTCGGCACTGGTTACTCAAAAGCTAAGGATGTTGCAACAGCAATTGGTAAAGCCGTAGCCCAAGCTAAAAGAAATTTAATTGTTGTTAAGCTTAAAGACAATTCTATTGCTCATTTAGTTAGTGCTAAATACGAATCTGCACACGTTATCTTAAAACCAGCTCCAAAGGGAACAGGAATAATTGCAGGTGGTTCTATTAGAAGTGTCGTTGAATTATCAGGTATTAAAGACATTTCAGCAAAAATGATTGGTGCAAATAACAAAATTAGTAATGTTCGCTGCACACTTGAAGCTTTAGGAAAACTAAAAGGTTAATAAAGGAAAAATATGGATCTATCTAACTTAATCGTAGTAAAAAACATAAAAAAGAAAATGATAATTGGCCGCGGAATTGGTAGTGGTAAAGGTGGTCATACCGTTGGTAGTGGTGCTAAAGGTCAAAAAGCTAGAAAAGGCCATAAAATAAAAATGGGTTTTGAAGGTGGACAAGTACCTTTGTACAAAAGACTTCCACAATTGGGTGGTTTTAACAATCCTACTAAAAAAGATATTTTCACAATCAGTTTGAATGCTTTAAATGTATTCAAAGAAGGTTCAACAGTTACAATTGCTGATTTAATTAAGAAAAATATTATTAAACGCGCACCAAAGTATGGCGTTAAGATTTTGGCAGATGGTAAACTAGAGAAGAAGTTAACATTAGTAGGTTTTTCGTATTCAGTAGCTTCAAAAGAAATCGTTGAAAAGTCCGGTTCCACTCTTGAATAAGCCTTGTTGAATATGTAGTATATATCACGGCGCTTTCGTGGAAGCGGTGCATTAAATGAATAATATATTTAGATATCCAGAATTAAGAAAAAAAATCCTCTTTACTATTGGAATCATTATTGTCTTTAGACTTTTAGCGCATACTCCTTTACCAGGAGTTGATATTGCTTCGGTGCGCGCATATTTACAAGGTAACGCCTTCTTTGGTTTGTTTGATTTATTCAGTGGCGGTGGTTTTCAAAACTTTTCTATTGTTACATTAGGTTTGGGTCCTTACATTAACGCATCCATTATTTTGCAATTACTTCAGGTGATGATTCCTTCATTGGAAGAGTTGGCCAAGGAAGGCGATTATGGTCGTGAAAAAATTAACATGTACACAAAGTTGATTACTGTTCCGATGACTTTGTTACAAGCTTATGGCATATATTTCCTATTAAATAAGCAACATGTTATTGGTAATTTACTGCCATTTGATTTAATAATTTTGATATTAACCTTAACAGCCGGAACCATGCTCTTAGTTTGGATTGGCGATTTGGTTACAGAATACGGAGTAGGTAACGGTATTTCACTTTTGATCTTTGTTGGTATTATAGGAAGATTTCCACAAGCTGCTTACGGTTTCCTAGCTTCACTAACCGCAGACAATGCCTTTAATGGTATTATTTTTGCTGCGTTGGCTTTAGCGGTTGTTGTTGGTGTTGTTATGGTCAATGAAGGTACAAGAAACATTGTTATTGAATACGGACGCACAGGTGTGAGAAATCAAAAAGTTACAAACTTTTTACCACTCAAAATTAATCAAGCCGGAGTTATTCCTATTATTTTCGCTGTATCAGTTGTAATGATTCCATCTATTTTAAGTGGCCCGTTGCAGACAGCCAGTAATGCCACCTTGCAACATATTGGACTATTCTTAGCTACTAACTTTAGTTCTAAATCTATCGGTTATAATGCTTTGTACTTTATATTGGTTGTAGCTTTCACCTATTTTTACACCAGTGTTCAATTTAGCCCTGACAAAATTGCTGATGATGTTAAAAAGCGCGGTGGATTTATTCCAGGCATTCGCCCAGGAAAATCTACTACTCAATATCTTAAGGGTATTGTTAACAGAATTACTTTAGCAGGTGCTGTGTTTTTGGGATTAATTGCTATACTACCTTTTATTGTTCAGTCTTTTGTAGGAATTGCTACACTTACAGTAGGAGGCACAGGTTTGTTAATTGTAGTTTCCGTTGTCCTTGAGACGATTCGCCAAATAGAGTCTTTGATGGTTCAACGAAATTATGATAAATTTCTCCAATAACTATGTTTGAAAAATTTAAAGATTTAAACAACTTAAGAAAAACACAAAGCGAAATCAAAAAACAGTTGGTTCAAATATTTGTAACACAATCAAAAGCAGGCGTGCGTGTTGTCATAAGAGGCGACAAGCATATTGAAAAGCTTGAAATCGACGGCGAAGATCGCAAAGATTTGAGAGAATTAATAAATGATGCTAACAAAGAAGTAGACAAAAAAGTCGAAAAACAAATGAGAGGCCAATTAGGCGACTTAGGTATTCCAGGACTTTAAGGTATATTAAACGTATGAAAATAATTCTTCATGGCCCGCCCGCCTGTGGTAAAGGCTCACAAGGCCAAAAGTTAAGTGAATATTTACATATCCCATTGATATCCACTGGAGCTTTGCTTAGAAATTTATCTCAATCCCATCCAAGATACGCTGAAAATAAAAAAATAATGGGCGCAGGTGATTTATCGCCCGATGATTTAGTTGCCGATGTTTTACGTGATGCCATTGAAAAGCTAGATACCTCCAATGGTTATATATTGGATGGTTACGGACGCAATTTAACTCAACTTAAATTATATGAACCTCCGGTAGATGCTGCAATTTATATTAATATTCCTGAGGAAGAAACCTTGCGCCGTATAACAGGAAGACGCATGTGTGCGGCTGATGGCAAAATATATAACATTTTTACACTTCCTCCTGAAGAACTAAGCAAATGTGTTGGTCCGATGACTCAGCGTGACGACGATAAGGAAGAAGTTGTTAAAGAAAGATTAAAGGTTTACAAAGAATCAACTTTTCCTGTTGTTGAATATTACAAAGCCAAAGGAATTTTAACTGAGGTCAACGGAACCGGTACTCCAGAGGAAGTTTTTGAATTAATAAAGCAAGCACTTAAAATATAGCTTCTAAACTTGTATACTAATTACTAATGGCCCTCCTGTCCAAAACAAAAGAACAAAATCCGTCGATAGTAAAGTATTGGCGTAAAAACCCGAAATCAATTGATAAGTTTCAATTTATATACCATTTTTTGCCGCATCCTGAACATAAACGTCGAGCAACTTTATTATCAAACAAAGCTTTAGTTATTTATTGTTTGGTGATTATGCTGACTATTGGTTCTTTGCGTTTCTTTCCAAAGTTTGCCCCAGGAGTTTTAGGTTATGCCTCAAGTATTAACATGAAAGATTTGTTGGTAGATTCAAATAAAATGAGAACCGATCGAGGATTATCTGCGTTACGCGTAAACGCTAAATTAACAGAAGCCGCACAGGAGAAAGCTGCAAACATGTTTAAAGATCAATATTGGGCGCACGTTTCACCCAGCGGAAGTGAACCTTGGGATTTTATTTTAAAACAAAACTATGACTATACTTATGCGGGAGAAAATTTGGCTAAAAACTTTTCTACTTCCCAAGACGTTGTAACTGCTTGGTATAACTCACCTTCACATCGGGAAAATTTACTAAGCCCAAATTATGACGAGGTTGGCTTTGCTGTTGTTAACGGTGTTTTGGATGGCTATGAAACTACATTAGTTGTTCAAATGTTTGGGCGTCCCAGAGATCCTCATCAAGTCGCAACAGTAGAGGAAGAAGACAATGTGTTAAGTAAAGCTGCTATATCCACAGGTGAAGCCACGCAGCCCGAAGGCGCACCGGCACCCGTTGTTAATATTAAACAACCTGCAGTTTTGCCAGCTATCGACGTAGCAACAGCAACAAGATATGTAACGTTATCGTTTGCCGGATTTTTAACACTACTATTGTTTTTGGATATTTGGTATACACGAAAGAAAGGTATTGCTAAGCTTAATGGCCATACTATAGCGCATATCACCATATTCATTATGGTAATATTAAGTATCTGGATTGTACTTAGGCCTGGATTAATTATTTAATATGACTGAAAAAGCTCGTCACATCGCTGAATACGCTGTCTTAGCAATAGCATCAACTATTTTGCTAGCTGCTTTTTACTATTTGCGTTTTGAGAAGAATGCTTTAATGGTTCTATTTGGAATTAGTTCTGGTTTTTATGCTATATGGGGTATAATTCATCATGCGTTAGAATCTCGGCTTACAAAGTCGATTTTCTTTGAGTATATTCTTTTTGGTTTTTTGATATTTTTACTGCTCTTTTTTGCCCTAAACATTTGATATATGAAGATTGTTATTGTTATACCTACATATAATGAGGCAGAGAACATCGGCCTCATGATAGAAGCATTAGCACAAGAGTTTAAACAAAACCCAGCAAACGAGTTTCATGTTTTGGTTGTTGAGGGAAATTCTCCTGATGGTACCGCTGAAGTTGTGAAACAAAAACAATCACTCTATCCTTTTGTACATTTATTAATGGAAGAAAAAAAAGCTGGCCTTGGTGCTGCTTATGCGTTTGGTTTTAAATACGCCATGAGAAATTTATCACCGGATGTGTTAGTTGAGATGGATGCCGACTTTCAACATGATCCTAAAGATGTTATACGCCTCGTAGAACCATTTTCCCAAGGTTATGACTATGTTATTGGCTCGCGCTTCACAAAGGGCGGTGGAATTCCACAGGACTGGTCGCTCTATAGAAAATTTTTAAGTGTTGGCGGAAATATTTTTTCAAAGATGGTTTTAGGTATTTTTAGCGTTAACGATTTTACTTCGGGTTTTAAAGCATCTCGCGTTCAAGGTTTTGTAGATAAATTGGATCTCGATAATATTTTGTCAGGTGGTTTTGCTTACAAAATTGATCTTTTGTTTAGAATGCATAAACTAGGTGCAAAAATTAAAGAAGTTCCAATTATATTTGGATTACGTGATCGCGGAAACTCTAAAATGGAAAACAATAATTTTATGGATTCACTTCGAGTTGTTCTAACTTTACGTTTTGGAAAAAAAGTTACTGCATTAATGAGTCCAAACTTTTTAAAATTTTGTATTGTAGGTTTTACAGGGCTATTTGTTGATACCGGACTATTTAACATATTACGTGTTACCTTGTTAAGTTCTAACTACGCAGCACTTACGTCAGGCACAATCGCAATGATTACAACATTTTTGTTAAACAACTATTGGTCTTTTAAAGAAAGAAAACTTGAAGGAATGACCAAAAAGGTGATAAGCTGGATACTCTATGTTGTTGTATCGTTTGTTCCGATACTTATTCGTTCAAAGTTAGTAGGTATTGCAACCGCTTCCTTTGGAAATACATTTATCGTTTCAAACGTAGCTTTTGTAATTGGCGTACTTTTTGGCTTAATCTGGAACTTTACTATGTATAGTAAAATAATCTGGAGGAAATCTAAATAAATGGAATATTCAATCGTTATACCTGTATTTAATGAGTCAGACAAAATAACAGCTTCTCTTACACAAATTCTAAATTTCATGCGTGGCTTTTCTACCAGTTTCGAAATAATAACTGTTGATGATGGTAGTAAAGATACCAGCGCTGTAATTATTGAAGAATATGCCAGACTTAACCCCGAAATAGTATTAATAAAAAATCTACACAAAGGAAAGGGACCTACACTTTGGACTGGTGTTACTCAGTCAAAAGGTAAGTATGTATATATTTGTGACGCAGATCTTTCTGCACCAATTCAGGAATTAAAAAAACTTTCTATTTGGGTAATTGATCAGGACTACGATATTGTAATCGCATCACGTGAAGGTTACGGCGCCAAAAGAGTTGGTGAGCCTTTTTACCGACATTTGATGGGTCGCGTTTTCAATTTAGTAGTTCAAATACTATTGTTACCGGGTATCAATGATACTCAGTGTGGATTTAAGCTTTTTAAAGGAGATGTAGCAAGAAAGATATTTTCTAGATTAAGAATATATGGAGAAGAGGCAAAAGTACTTGATCGCGCTTACTTTGGAGCATTTGATGTAGAGGTTTTATATTTAGCCAAAAAAATGGGTTACAAAGTTAAAGATGTTCCTGTTGTTTGGACATATGTTAAAACTACCAGGTTAAGTGCAATCTCAGATTCTATCAAAATGGTTAAGGATTTAATTTTAATTAAGTTTAATTATATGAAAGGAAAATATAACTTATGAAGTTATGTGTAATTGGAACCGGATACGTTGGTTTAGTAGGAGCCGCTATATTTTCTGACTGGGGCAATGAAGTAATTGGTGTAGATAAAGATGCCTCAAAAATAGAAAGAATTAAAGCTGGAGATATGCCAATTTACGAGCCAGGTCTTTCTGAAATTGTTTTGAATAATATTAAGGAAAATCGTTTAACTTTTACGACCTCAGTTGCCGACGGTATTAAAGACGCCGAAATAGTTTTTGTTTGCGTTGGAACCCCTCAAAGTGAAACCGGCGCCGCCGATTTATCCGCGGTTTGGGAAGTAGCAGAAGAAATAGGAAAAAACTTAACAGGTTACAAAGTTATTGTTACAAAAAGTACAGTTCCTGTTGGAACAAATGAAAAAGTTAAAACTATTATCAGAGCCAACGCTAAAGAAGGTATGGAGTTTGATGTTGCTTCAAATCCGGAATTTTTAAGAGAAGGTTCATCTGTTGATGATATGAAAGTTCCTGATAGAACAGTTGTAGGTACAGAAACAGCAAAAGCATTAGAAGTTATGACTCGTTTGTACACGCATCTTGGAAAACCAATCGTTGCTTGTGATTTACGTTCTGCAGAAATGATTAAGTACGCTTCAAATGGATTTTTAGCTACAAAAATTACCTTTATCAACGAGATGGCTCAGTTATGCGAACGTGCCGGTGCCGACGTTTGTACAGTTGCAAAAGGTATGGGTTTAGATCGCCGAGTTGGCCCAGCTTTTTTGAACGCAGGAATTGGTTACGGTGGAAGTTGCTTCCCAAAGGACGTAGCCGCTTTGTATAAAACATCAACTGACCAGGACTATGACTTTAGTTTGCTCCGAGGAGTTATGGAAGTTAACAAAGCTCAAAAAGATCATTTTGTATTTAAAGTCACACGATTGTTAGGTAAAAACTTGAGTGGCAAAACACTCGCAGTTTTAGGTTTAGCCTTTAAAGGTGACACCGACGATATTAGAGAATCCGTTTCTATTGAAATCGTTAAGTTGCTTCGCGGTATGGGCGCTAAACTTAAAGTTTACGATCCAGAAGCTATGGATAACGCTAAAAAAGTATTGGGTGATGTATCTGTTGAATATTGCAAAAGTTCTTACGAAACAATGGAAGGCGCTGATGCTTTGTTCATATTAACCGAATGGAAAGAATTTTCAGGAATTGATCTTGAAAAAGTAAAGAGTTTATTAAAGGAGCCAATAATTTTTGATGGTAGAAACATGTTAGATAAAGAAGCTGTTCAAAAATCCGGTTATACTTATTTTGCTATTGGAAAAAGAACAAATGGAGTAGAAAAAATTGACTCCAGAAAATCTGATCAAAGATCGGCATTCTTAACTAATGGAAATGGACATTAAGAAAAAAGTATTAGTCTTTGTACCAAAGTTTCCTGTACTTTCGGAAACTTTTATCGATCGTGAAATATCGAAAATGACCGAATCGGCGGTACTAGATATCAAGATTCTTTCTTTAGAAAAGGGTCAAGGTATGGTATCGCCGAATTTGGTGGATAAGGTTAGTTATTACAAGTTAAATGTTTTGGACTTGTTACTTTCGTTTCCAATGTGGTTTGATTACTTACCCCGAATTCTACGAGCTTATTCTTTATTAAAATCAACACCTTTTTCATTTGGCAAAATTTATACTCTTATAAAAGCTGTAGGTTTTGCTCGTAAAATAAAAGATTTTAACCCGGATATTATTTTTGTACATTTTTTGTCGTATCCTTCAACCTTGATAATGTTGGTTTCTGCAATTTTACGCATACCCTACGCAATTTCCGGACACGCTATAGATATTTTAGTAGAAGGTGAATATTTGCAGGAAAAGGCAAAAACGGCAAAGTTTATTGTTATTTGTAACAGAAATGCCTACAACTTTGTTTTGAATAAGTTAGATAAGTCTTTACAGTCAAAGGTGTTTTTGCAGTTTCACGGAATTGATTTTGGAAAAGAGTTGCAGTCTGGGGAAGCTTTAGCTGAAGTAAAAAAGCTGGACAAACCATTAATTTTTAATGTCGGACGGTTGGTAGAGAAAAAAGGACAAAAGTATTTGATAGAAGCTTCTAAAATATTAATAGACTCCGGTGTGGACCATTATTTGTACATCGCAGGTGGTGGTACTCCCGAGGCTTATGCCGAAATAATGAAACTTATTGCTGACAAACATCTTGAGAGCACAGTTAAGATTTTAGGAGATGGCCAGGGTGTGGTATACAGCGAAATAGAAAAGTGCTACTTAATGGCAGACGTTGTCGCATTTCCGGGCATTACAGCCGAAAGTGGCGATGCCGATGGTATTCCGAATGTTTTAGTTGAGGGTGCTTTTTATAAAGTTCCTATGGTTTCAACAGATTCGGGCAGTACCACTGATTTAATTGTAAATAACGAAACAGGTTTGTTGGTGCCTCAAAAAGACTCTCAAAAGCTGGCTGAGGCCCTTAAAACGGTACTTCAGAATAAAGACTTAGCTACAAAATTGACCACAAACGCTAGTTTAAAAGCCAAAGAATTATTTGATCTCAACAAAAATGTTAAAAAATTAGAAGAATTGCTTTGTAGTACAATATAATCATGAACATAGCGGTTAGCGTTAAAGCTACTACTTTTCACAAAGGGTTTGGCGGATTAGAAACACAGAATAGGGTATTGTGTGAGGGCCTGGTCAAAAAGGGTCATACAGTTGTTGTTTTTTCACCAAAAAATGAAGTAAAAGACACGGAAATTACAGAAAACGGTGTTAGATACATATTTGTTAACTGTATTAAACCAAAATTTTCAATAATAACTCAATGGCAAAAGAATAGTTGGTATAACATGCTGTTGCAAAGTTTTGCGCAGGAAAATTCTAAATCAAAATTTAATTTGTTTATTAGTCAAAGTTCTTCCGGACTTTCTGTGATAAATAGAAAAAAAGATATTGGTATTCCTGTTATTTCTATATCTCACGGAACTAAGTCAGGTGAATTTCAAACCAGAGTTAACAGCATTAATTCCGTTACCGATGTAATCAAAATATTCATAGATTTACCGCACGTCATTCTCAATTTCTTTACGGTACAGCGTTCTTTTGTTCACGGTTCAAATCTTGTGGTGGCTGTTTCAAATGCTGTTAAGCAATCTTTAATTGAAGAAACTTTTGTGGATGAGCGCAAGATTAAAGTAATTCATAACGGTGTAAACACACAGCTTATTCCCGAGAACCAGCAAAAAGGTGATGAAGACTTTTTTGAGGAAAGCAAAATAAAACTTTTATACGTTGGCCAGATTGCAAAGGAAAAAGGTCTTGATTATTTATTTGACATTTTAAGCGACAAAAGATTTTCTAATTTTCAATTAATAGCTGTTGGTGGGGGAACATATTTGGATGAGTTTAAGGAAAAAGTTAAAGCTGCAGGGTTGTCAAAAAAACTTGTTTTAAAAGGTAAATTAGATTATTCAAAGGTTGTAAGTTATTACGTTTTATCTCATCCTGATATTTTTGTTTTCCCAACCAAGCGTATTGAAGGTTTTCCAATGGTTTTAGTCGAAGCTATGTTGGCTTCCTTGCCTATAGTTGCTTTTGGCCTAGGTGGAGTTCCCGATGCTGTCATTAATGGCGAAACAGGTTTTGTAGTTCGCCAAGATGATATCGAAAGTTTCAAATTACGCTTGTTAGAACTGGCAAATAACCAATCTTTAAGGCAAAAAATGGCAGAGAATGCTAGAATAAAAGCTCTAAACGAATTTTCTTTAGAAAATATGATTCAACAGTATGATCAGGTAATTTCCGATGTGGTATTCCACAAGGAGAAAGATATATAAATGAAAATATTACGCATCGTATATGACTGGCCGGAGCCTTGGCAGGGTTTAGCTCCACATCCTTATGAAATTACTGTAGCTCAAGTAAAGTTGGGACATCAAATTGATATTTTATGTGGCTATTGGCCAAAAGCCGGAAGAATTGTGCGCCCAAAAGGTGTAAATGTTATTCCAATAATTCGTGAGCCTTTGCCTAACACAATTTTCTTTACCAGTTCAGTTTTGCTTTTTTTCAAATATCTTTGGTGGAGAAAAAGAAATACTTGTGATGTTATTCATTCTCATGGCCATTTTGGAATTTGGATTTATACATATCGTGCATTTCTTAAGAAGTTTATGCCTTGGTCAGACGAACTTAAAACTCCTTTAGTTGTTCATTTTCATAACACGGCCATGGGACGTTGGGCAGCTTTTATCGAAAAGAATAAAACAATTAAAGAAGGCTCAAAAAAAGTTGGTTGGCCTATGGCAGTATTCTCAGATAAAAAAGCCGTTGAAGCTGCAGCCGCTTGTATCTTTGTAAGTGATTCTAACCGACAGGAAGCAATTAAATATTATGGCGCAAACCCAAGTCGCTGCTTTTTGGTTGAGACCGGCGTTAATACTGAAATCTTTCATCCTGTAACTATTGAGGAAAGATCAAAATCCCGACATGACTTAGATTTAGACGAATACGATAAAATTATTTTGAACCACGGTGTTTTAAACGAGAGAAAAAACATTAATTTGTTGATTGATGCCGCAGCTCTTTTCCCACCACATTACAAATTACTGTTGTCCGGTTCTGGCGATGATTCTTACATGGAAAAGCTTAACGAACAAATTAAGGAAAAAGGTTTGGAGTCTCGCGTTATGCGCACAGGTTACACACCATATCCTCAAGTTCCTATTACCTATCAAATATCAGACGTGTTTGTTTTACCTTCAGCATGGGAAGGATTACCAAAGGCTGTTATGCAGGGATTAGCTTGTGGAATACCTTGTTTAGTCTCGGGTTTTAAACTTTCAGAAGAAGTTGAAGGTTTAAGTTATCTGGACAAAGATAATCTTGACCCCGTAGAAATCGCAAAGAGAATTATTGATATGGTTGAACATCCAAGAAAAGTAGATGTTAATAAAATAGTTTCTTTGTATGCGTGGGAAAGAAGAGCTCAGGAAATCGATCAAATATATGTCTTTGCTAAAAAGAATTACATTTAATCAACAACTGTTTTACGGTTTGCTCTACGCCGGATTCATCCTTCTGCACATATTATTTTTTAACATAAATGCTGCAGAGTGGGGTGATTCCTACAGAATTCTACGTGCTTCTGAGTATATTAGGCTGGGAACATATCCCGTTGACGAAAAACGCCCTCCGTTGTTTTCAGCTATTCTTGCAACACGTCCCGCGCCTGTTGACCAAATTTTCTTTGGTCGAGCAGTGTTGCTGGTTTTTAGTATTTTATCTTTGTTTTTGTTCGAAAAAATCACAAGACTTTTTATTAAAAACGAAAAGTATCGTAAGTTAACCTTAGCTTTGTTTTGCTTAAATCCTGTATTATTCTACTGGTCCTTACGTATATATGCTGATGTGCCGTTTATGTTTTTTGTTTTGCTAGCGTTTTACTTGCTCACGCGATGGAAAGAAAAAATAAGTGTAACGCAGGCTCTAGTTTTAGGTTTAATTTGCGGTTTGTCGGTTTGGGTTCGTTTTGAAGGTTATTTTTTATCGTTGGCAATATTTGTTGGAATTTTTTACAGAAACCTAAAGACCTTTAAAGACTTCTTTACCAAAATAGTTGAATACCTTAAAAACAATTTTGTTACTCTTTTTGCTTATGGCATTGGCGTAGCAGTCGTTGTAATACGTTTTTGGGTTTTTAGAAACCCGCTTAATTCAAGTTACTTTGAAGAACCGGGGGGTCGCGTTTACAACATTGAAATGGTTTTAATATTTTTAGCTTCTCTGGTTTATTTGTTCGGGTTTACCTCGGCGGGATTCTTTTTTATTAAAGATATTAAGGGCACACTTAAAACTTTGCTAGAAAACCCTGGTATTTTTGCATTTGTGGCCTTGGAACTTACTTTAATTTTATTCTGGCCCGCGGCTTTACCCCGTTTGTTTATTCCGATATTGCCGTTTTTGCTTATACCATTAACGCTTGCCCTGGAAAAACATTTTGAAACTTCACAAAAAAAGTTTGTTTTAAAAGACCTTATTGGGTTGTCGCCATTATTTTTATTACTAATTCTTGTGCCTTTGGTGCGATTTTATTTAAAACTGCAGTTTGTGCTTATTCAAAAAGAATTCTTGCTCGCGGTGATCTTACTTCAGATACCGGTGATTTACTTTATATATAAAAAGCAATTTAAAGCTTTCGCTCTGTTTGTGTGTATAAGCTCGTTGGTTTGGGCGTTATCCCCTGTGTATTTGCATAAGGATTTGTATCTGTCTATTAAAGAAGCCTCGGAATATACAGCAGCTAATGTTACAGGCTTTGTGGGATATAACGATAAAAGTAGCGTTGCCGACTGGTATCTCAACGATAAAGATCTTAGCTCGGGTACAGGATCAAGCTTGCATGGGGAGTATTATTACATTGAGGCAAATAAAAATATCGAGTTGTCTAAACTAAAAGCTCGGGGGTATGACTATCTATTGTTAACAAACGAGCATAATACAAGCACGACATTAGATATAGATAAACGACCATATTTAGAAGTTATTAAGAACTTTAGTTATAATATAAATGGAGTTAAGTTTTTTACTTTGTTGTTAAAAGTTAATAAGGAGTATTAGTTATGAAGTTATCTGTTGTTATACCGGTGTATAACGAAAAAAATACGATTGAAGAAATAATAAAAAGAGTATTGGCCGTAGATCTGGACGCTGTTGAAAAAGAACTTATTGTAGTGGATGACGCGTCAAAAGACGGAACTATAAATATTTTAAAGGATCTGGAAAAAGTTTACCCAAACGTTAAATTTTATTACAAGCCTGAAAATAAAGGTAAAGGTGATACGCTAAAAGTTGGGTTTTCCCATTCAACAGGCGATTACGTGGTTGTTCAGGATGCCGACTTGGAATACGATCCTCAGGATATAAAAGGTTTGTTGCGCGCATTAGAAGAAAGTAAAGCCGACGTTATTTATGGCTCAAGGTTTTCTGGTAACTACGAAGACATGAGTAGCTTACATTATTTTGGAAACAAGATGCTTACAATAGTAACTAACTTATTCTTTGGGGTTTTGCTTACCGATATGGAAACATGCTATAAACTTATGCCTGGAGATTTTGTTAGGAAAATTAACATCAAATCCCCACGTTTTGATTTTGAACCTGAAATTACGGCAAAAATCTTAAAAGCAAAATTGCGCATAAAAGAAGTTCCTATTAGCTATAAAGGTCGTAGTTGGAGTGAAGGCAAGCATATAACATGGAAAGATGGCTTTGCCGCTATTTTAACTTTAGTTAAGTTTAGGTTTTTGGATTAATTAATGAAATTACGCTTGTTTATAAAAAATAATATTACTTTTATCCTTTTGTGGATTTTAATTTTAGTTAATATTTTTGTAAATGCGCGTATGAATATATTTAGGTACAACGATTTCGATTTTGGTAAGTTTGATTTGGGTAACATGTCTCAAATGCTTTGGACAACGCTTCACGGGCATTTTATGTACTTAACCGATTACTTTGGAACAAACTTGCCACGATGGTCAATGAGTCACGTTGATCCAATATTATTATTATTCTTGCCTTTGTTTGCTATTTATCAGCACCCGCTTGTATTGGTGTTTTCGCAGTTTATTTTAGTAATACTGGGCGCTGTTGTTGTTTACAAAATCGCCGAATTAGAATTAGACAGCAAGATCGCTGCCTTTCTTATATCTGCTGCATATTTACTTAACCCATCTATTGGCTATTTAAATGCCACAACCGGGTTTCATGGTGTTACTGTAGTAGTTCCATTTTTCTTAACCGCCTTCTACGTTTTCGAGAAAATGTATAGAGAAAAGAATTTTTCTAAAGGCCGCATGATTTTGTTTTGGTTAATGCTTGTTCTTACAATGTCCGGAAAAGAACAATTACCTTTATATGTAATACTTTATGGAATTTTTGTAATGTTTTTCCGAAGTATTGATGCTCCAAAATTTAAGTTTGATTTTGACTGGTTTAAAAAATTTATTTCATTAAAAACTTCAAAGATTGCACTTAGCATGATTGGCGTAGGCATAGTTTGGTTTGTTGTCGCATTTTTAATTATTATTCCTGCTTACTCAAAACAAAGGGTCGATGGCTTTCAGAAATTTGCCGCTACATTACAAATTGATCCAAATTCAGTGCGTAATGTTGATGAGGAAAATTACTTTTTGGGTAGATACTCTGACTTTGGAAATTCATATTCAGAAGTCTTAATTACCATGGTTACAAACCCAAAAATGGTGATTAAGGTTTTATTTAGTGGCGATAGAATAGAGAATTTACAACGAATTTTTGAACCAGTCGGCTATATGGCCATACTTTCGCCACTTACTCTAATAATTGCGTCTCCAGATATTTTCATTAACTTTTTAACGACTGTTGATGGCGTAGGTACTTCGGAAATAACCAATCATCGCGTGTCTATGATTCTTCCTATCGTGTTTATTTCAACAATTTACGGTATAAGCTTTTTGGCATATTATTTAACGTCGTTTAAAAAGAAAAGCTTTCCGAAAATAAAAAAATCTATAATTATTGTAGCCGCTCTTATTACATTTGGTTTTAGTATTTATACTACGTTTTTTTACAACAATCCTGTTTATTTATGGCTTCAACAGGCTGTGACTCGAAGAGCATTTGCAAAAGAGTTTGATAACAGCATTGACCTTAATAAAGTTAAAATTGGGGATGTTGTAAAACTGACTCAGCTTGATAATAAGGACGTTGAATGCGCACAAAAAGTTGTAAACATGATTCCCGCCGGCGCTTCGGTTTCAGGTCCTGATTATTTAGGTGCGCAGCTATCTTTACGTGAAACATATGCAATATTTCCTGCTTTATACAACCAAACAGATTATGTAATTGTGGATGTCTTTTCACAGAAGATTCTTACCATTTTAGATTTACAAACAAATTTAGTTAAAGACGTAGTAAGTAGTTTAATTAAAGATCCAAATTACCAACTTTCTACCGGCTGCGGAAATCTATTTGTATTCAAAAGAGTTGGCCCACATACACAGTCGTTGTTGCTACCATTACAAGAAAGATATGCTTACACCGAAAAATATAATTATCCAATACTTTATGGCTTAACAGTCGTCGACTTTACGCTTCCAGCTGAAGTTACTAGGGGAGTCGATGACAAAGCTCAAATAGTTTATGTGAAAAGAGATGGTACTGCTTTAGAAGGTTTCGTTTTGTATATGACTTACATTAACAAGTCCACAGGGGAACTTTATCAATTGGCTAACTTACCTTCGTTTTCTATAAATGAGCCTGCCAATTGGGAAACAAACAAACATTATATAGAAGATGTTGATATTGCTCTGCCCCAATTCATTAATTCAGGCACGTATAAAGTTTTTGTAGGTATGTCCAATAAAATCAAGACCCGCAATTTGTATATTGGCGATATCGTAGTAAAGTGAGGTATATCCTATGAAAGAACTAGGTAAATGGCAATTTATTAGCTTCATATCAAGAGGCATGGCAATGGCGCTGGGCCTTATTCAAACGTTTGTAATAATACGTATATTGAGTGTTTCCGACTGGGGAATTGTTCAAATAGCTTCATCTATTGGTGGTGCTTTGGGTATTTACCAACACTTAGGTTTAGCCTCGGCCAGTACTCGAGAAATTTCGGCCGCTAAGGACGATAGTGATGTTTTCAAGGTCTTCATTACCTCGGCTGTCATACGATACGTTATAAGTATTCCTGTTGCTTTTGTTCTTTTCTTTTTCGCACATTTTATTGCTGTAACTATGTATAAAAGTGACTTACTGGTGCTACCTTTAAAAATTTACGCTGTAACCTTAATCTTTCAGGGTTTTCAGAGTATCTTGAACTCCGTAATCCAAGGAACAAAAAGATTTGGTCAGTTGTTTATATATCAAGTCGTTATAGCTTTCGTTAGTGTTATTGTGTACGTGCCTTTAATATTGTTATACAAGATTAACGGTTATTTTTATGCACTTTTGGCCTTTAATATTATTTGCTCGGTTTCATTGGCAGTTATAGCTTTTAAACCTCTCAAAGGAAAATTGCAGCTGCCGAATAAGCGCGACTTTACACGCTTGTTTAAGGAAATATTTTCTATAAGCATGGCCATTTATTTGGTTAAAGTTATTTACACTAACTGGGAAAAGATGGGTAACAATATTTTAGGATTGTTTAATACCCCGGCTACAGTCGCAATTTTTGCTTTTGCTATGTTGTATGCTAAAAAACTTATGAGTATTTCCGATGCCGCTACTGATGTTAGTTTGCCAGTGTTTTCCGAAAAGTATGTAAACGATATAGAAGATTTTAAGGTTAGTTTTGCCAAAAACTTTGATAAGTTATTCTGTATTGTTCTTTTTGTAGGTGCGTTTGCATCTTTTTGGGCCAGAGAAATAGCCAAGATTTTGGTAGGCAGCTCAAAGTATGATGCGTCTTTTCCACTTGTAGCGCCAATGATCATGGCGTTCATATTTTATTCATATATTAATGTTATAAAGTCTAGCGTTTTAATACCTGCAAAAATGATTCGAGATATGATTATTACGTTTGGGTTAATGATTGTTGGAACCGGAGGATTTTTTTATGTAACCTCCAGACTTATTCCTGTTTTGCCCGAACTTTCCGCTATGGCTTGGGGCGCCGCATTTGGTTCCTTAATTGCTTTGGCTTACATGCTTATTATGATTTCACGTACAATTAAACTAACTTTCTTTAACATTGACCACGTTGTGCTAATAATGGAAGGCTTTGCAATTTCATTAATCGTAACTGTCGATAACTTTTGGCTTAAGTTTGTGACATTTCCTATTTTTGTTGCACTAATGCTTTGGAGTTTTTATATTTCTAGTTTTGTAACAAAAGATGATTTTGTGTATTTAGTGAATAAAGTAAAAGTTTTAAAGAAACGTTTTGGTTTTAAATGAAGAAATATTCAAAGCTAATCTTAAAAATAGTGGTAAGTGTTGCTTTGATAGCTTTTCTGTACTTCAAAGTTGATAAACAATCTCTGGTAGCTACGATATCTAAAGTTAATTTAGCTTACGCTCCAATAATCCTTGGTTTATTGGTTATGAACTATTTTATTAGTTCCGTTAGATGGAAGTCCTTATTGTTGGAATCGAATAATAAAGTTTCGGTTTGGTATTTAACCTCTTTATATTTCATTGGGTCTTTTTTCAATAACTTCATGCCTACAAGTATTGGTGGAGATGTTTACAAGATTTTCAGGTTAAGTAAAAAGCTGGGGGATAGCTCCAGAGGTTTTTCGTCGACGTTTATGGAAAGATTTACAGGAGTTGTTGTTTTAGGATTTATTTCTATCTTTGGTTTAACTCATTACATTGGAAGTTATGTTATTTTGGTAGTAATCGCAGCTATAGCAGGAATATTTATTGGCTTAAAATTCTTAAAGGTTATTTCTAAGAAATTTCCAAAGATTAAAAAATATTCTGATTCTTTATATTCATACCGCCACCATAGATCTGTGGTAATTTGGGCGCTTGTTACATCTTTAATAGTTCAACTGTGTTCTATCTTCACCCAGTACTTTATTTTCATGGCTTTAGGTGTGCGCTTGCCCTTAGGTGCAACTTTTTTGTTTTTTCCACTAATTACCTTGGCCAGTTTTTTTATTCCCTCACTTAACGGACTTGGGGTACAAGATACGATGTATCGCGATCTATTTACGTTGGTAGCAATTTCCCCGGCTGTTGCTTTAAGCGCCTCCATTTTGTTTCACTTATCAAAACTTGCAGTAAGTCTAATTGGAGGAGTTTTGTATGCTACAGGAAAAGACTAAAAAAATATTACTTATTGTGTTGTTTTTCGTTGTCTTTGGTTTGACGCGTTTCCTGTACCTTGGCCCTGACGAAATAAATCCCGACGGGGTTAACTGGCACTATAGATCGCAGCAATTTATTGTAGGTCTTAAAACTCACGACTTTTTGCGAACCTATCAGCACTATCACCCTGGCGTAACTTTAATGTGGATTTCAGGTGTTGCTATTGAAGCGTATAAGCAGGTCACAAACATTAATACCTACGATAGAACAAACTTCTTGGCCTTCAATTTTGTAGCTAAAGCCAGCGTTGTAAGTGCCCAGTTGATTCTTACGATTTTAATCTTTTGGTTGCTCACAAAAATAATTGGTTTTTATAAATCATTCTTCACCGTCTTGCTTTTTTCTTTGGAACCTTTCTTTTTGGGAAATTCCCGTATGTACCACATGGATGTATTGTTAACCTTGTTTGTGTTTCTGGCGCTTATTTGCATGTATTTAACGTTTAATAAAAAGTCTGTTGTATATGCTTTATTAACTGGATTATTTATTGCACTTTCTTTTTTAACTAAGAGCATTGGACTTGGTACTTTAGTTTTCGCCTTCTTTTATTCGGCCTATCAAATTATTAAAGATCGAAAGAATATTAAATATTTAGGTTTGGTCACTGTTACTTCGATAGTTATGATCTTTGCACTGTTTCCGGCATTATGGGTTCAGCCTATGTTTGTGCTGAAAAATATTATAAGTGAATCTGAACGTGTTGGTTTAAAAAATGGGCATCCGCAAATAGTTTTAGATGAATACACCGAAACGGCGGATGAATCTTTTTATCCTTTGGTGTTGCTACTAAAAGTTTCTCCTTTTACTCTTTTGGGCGTTGTAATTTTTGCGCTTCTTCTTTTGATAGATCTTACAAAAAGAAAATTACGATTTGATTTAAATTCATTTACATTGATGCTGTTTGTCTTTTACATAGGCTATTTTGTTGTGATGACTATTCCTGCAAAAAAATTGGATAGATATATGTTGCCCGAATATCCGTTTTTGGCAATTATAGCTGTGTTTGGTTTTTACAAGCTTAGAGATTTTATTAATAAAGATAAGATTTACTTAGGTTTTACCGGAGCTGCTGCAGTTGCATTTATTATGCTTCCGATGTTTACTTATTATCCTTACTACTTTACATACACGAGTCCGTTGGTTGGTACACCGTCGCAGGCTAATCATATTATTGCTCAAAAACCATTTGGAATTGGCATGGTGCAACTTAGAGATTATATAGTTAAAAAGTATGGGGAAGTTTCTCTAGGTTTTTATGATACAAAACCTATAAAGACAATATATCCAAATTCCAAGGTATTTGATGTTCGCGCGTATGAACCTGGTGAATATGATATTTTAGTCTTAGGCATTGGTGAAGACCTACCCGCAAATATGAAAGATAGACCTGATGTTTTTTTTGTGAAAGATAGTTCCATTTACATAAATGGACTTGAATACTGGAGAATATATGTTGAAGAAGATAAATAGCGGTTTAATACTTGTTTTTGTTTTGGCCCTATTACTTAGGATGCTTGGTATTCAGTATGGTTTCCCTTTTATATTTCATCCAGATGAACCTACAATTGTGCGTTCGGCGTTGGGAATATTTTTTGATAAAAATCCGGGACACTTTGATTGGCCACATTTGTATATTTATGTAAATTACTTTATGTATTTTTTGTTTGTTAAGTTTCGCGATTCATCGCATACAGTGGGGTTAAGCAGAATTGTCTTCTCATGGCTGCCTATTCTCGGGGATGGTTCATTGTCCTTTTACTTTTTATCTAGAGTGTTAACCGCTTTTATTGGGGCATTAACGGTTATACCCGTGTATTTATCCTCAAAAAAGTTATTTAACATTAAGGCGGGCATATTAAGTGCTTTGATTTTTGCAATATTACCTATGCATGTTGTGCAATCTCACTATGCATTACCTGATATCCCTATGGTTTTTTTGTTGGCGTGGGTTGTATATTTTTCAATTTGCATTTTTTACGCTACAACTTTGAAGGACTATATTTTAGGCGGACTCTTAATTGGCTTTGCTGCTTCTGCGAAATATAATGGGGGACTATCTGCGCTAGGGTTTTTTTTGGCGCATGTAACCAAAAGTTTTTGGCAAAAATTTACTAACCTAAAATCTACAGGATATTTATTTTTGGCAGGAGCTTTATCGATATTAGCGTTTTTAATTGGTACACCTTACGCCTTATTTGATTACAAAACCTTTTCGCGCACCGATGGTCCCAAAGGAGCTTTGTGGCAATTCACCAATGTTGGTTCTCGGGAATTTCCAGATCATATACAAAACTTTTTTCGCGATATGTCGGAAAGATTGATTATCGACTTGGGCTACACCGTACTAATAGGTTTCTTAATATATTTGGGAATTGTTTTATATCGTATTCTTAAAAAGAAAAGTACCCAAAGGGATTTTGGCTTGTTATTTTTATACATTACTTCTTTGGTATTCGTTTACATTGTCTCAGGAGCAATAGATTCTCGCTCTCATTACTATTTAATTATTTATCCTTATGTGGCTATTATAACTGGTTGCTTTTTGGAGGAATGTTTACAGTTCTTCGATAAAAAATATAAATATATATCGTTGTTGCTTTTCGTATTTTTTTTAATTCCGCCGTTTTATGCCTCAAGTATCGCTTCCATGGAATTTGCAAACCAAGACACCAGAAATTTAGCTTTCAATTATTTAAAGGCAAATCTTCCGAATACCGCATATTTGGTATACTTTGATGCGGATTTTTCTGCTGTGGCAAATGCAGTTAGTGCCAAGACTTACAAAGGACTAGATAAGATTTCCAAAAACAATTGCGGATACATTGTTCTTTATTTTGATTCAGAGGAATATTTAGCCCGAAAACTTTGGCTCGAAAACTCCGTGCATTTCATCGATTTACAGGAAATAACAAGAATTGATCCCGTAAATCGTCGTGGCCCTGGTATAGTTATATTTAAGTACGCTTTATGAAAAAGATATTTACGCTGAAAAACTTAAAATTATTGTTACCCGAGCTTTTGATAGTTGTTCTATTTGTTTTGTCGCGCGCCCCGTCTCTTGGTCATGACAACTTTAATACCGACGTATGGAAGTGGAAGGCACGTAGCTACGATTTTGGTACCGGCATTTTTTCCTTAAACTTTGAAAAGACGCTTCAAAAATATCATCCTGGTGTAACACTTATGTGGGTTGGCGTTGCCGGCGTTAAAATATTTAACCTGTATGCCGATATAACTCACCAATCAATCGCTTCTGGTAACACCACATTTGCGGCTTTTGGTTTGGATGTAGTACAAAAGGCATTGCTTGTATTCGTGCTTGGACTTACCCTAGCTTTTTGTTTTTATCCTCTTCAACAATTATTTGGTAAAAGATATGCGGCATTTGCCATAACGGGAATTGCTCTGGAACCTTTATATATTGCTTTAACCAGAGTCTTTCATTTAGAAGGAATGATGTCCACGTTTATGATCGCCAGTGCTATGTGGCTATTTTACTTTTTGAACACAAAAAAATATTGGCATCTGATTTTATCCGGTGTGTTTGCCGGATTTGCCATTTTAACTAAGACCTCGGCATTGTATTTAATTCCGTTCGCAGGTTTAAGCATATTTCTGTGGAATCTTGATGAACATCGCAATTTATTTGTAACAATTAAGAAACTTTGGGTACCTTTTGGAATTTGGCTTGGATTAGCTTTAGCGACATTTGTATTATTTTGGCCAATCATGTGGGTCAATCCAGTTGAAGCTATTCAAACAATGTATCGCGGAATTGCGGTAATAGGCGTTGAAGGTGATCACAGCCAATTTTATTTTGATACATATGTGACAGATCCTGGAGTGTTTTATTATTTCGTGGTTCTAGCATATCGGGCTTCTATACTATTGCTAATCGGAATACTTGGTTCCGCGATAACGTATATTCAACTTAAAGATAAGACACTGAAAAAATTTGTACTATTTTGTTTTATCTTTACCTTCTTCTATTTTATTCAGCTTACGCTACCTTCAAAAAAATTAGATAGATACATTATTCCGGCAATGCTTTCGTTGTCTTTAATTTCATCAACATTTTATTTTTGGTTGGCTGGAAGGATAAAGTTTAATAAATACGCAAAATACGCCATGTTTTTATTACTTAGTGCCATTCCTTTGGTATATTTATATCCTGATTACTTTTCTTATTACAATCCGTTGTTAGGTGGTGTTAGTAAAGGAATTCATGTTATTGAACCTAAATGGATGATTGGTGCTACGGAGACAGTTGATTACTTTGATAAATTGGCTGCACAAGATGGTTCAACGCGCTTGTATCAGGACAAATCACTTGAAGGCATGATTGCGTCAGGAGAAATTGCTAAAACCGAAACAATAGGTTTTCAAGAAAAATATTACACGCAAATTTGGCCATTCTTTAGAGAAAAAGGAATGTTTGCTATTATTTCCGATCTAACTCCATTTGCCATTCACGCAAAATATTTTGTATATCCTGTATGGGACGACACAGGTGCTACTGAAGTGCGCTTTTCTGTAACAAAAATAGGAACGATAAAAGTTCGAGGTGCTGATGTATACAATGTTTATAAGCGTAATAATTGATGAAAGCAGTAAGTAAATACATTTCCCAAGTTATTAAAAATGAATATTTTTATGGAACTGTTGTTGTTGGTATTGGTACAGTCATAGGTTCATTCCTAAGCTATTTACTTCAGTTTTTCCTCGGAAGAATGTTGTCAGTTGAAGATTTCGGTTCTTTTAATGCACTTCTTTCTGTATCAACAATACTTGGTGTTCCCGCCGCTGTAGTTGGTATTTCATTAGTTAAGGTTGTGGCCACACTAAAAGCCAACGCAGATTATCCAAAACTTAACGCTCTATTTAAAAAGTTAAGTATTCAGTTTTTGTTGTTAGGTGTAGTTGTATATGCATTAGCCACACTTTTTAGCGGGTACGTTGCATCTCAGTTAAAAATTGATAATCCCTCATATATAAATGCTTTTAACATATATTTAGCTTTTCTATTTTTAAACGCCATAGCAGGATCTTATTTGCAGGGTTTATTAAAATATAAATCACTCTCTTTTTTCTTTATCATAAGTAGTTTATTTAGATTAGTTTTACCCTTAATCGGAATTTATATTGGTTATGAGGTCGCAGGGGTGTTTGGAGGAATGTCGGTAGCAATGTTACTCTCGTATGCCACTACTTATTTACTTATCAAAGAAGATTTAGGTAAAAAAGTTGATAATCATTTATCTGTTCAGTTTAAAAAATTACTTACCTTTAGTCTTCCAGTGTTTTTTATTAATCTAGGAATTATGTCACTAAATAATATGGACGTAATTTTGGTTAAAAAGTTTTTTGATCCCACATTGGCAGGTTATTACGCGGGCACCGTTACTTTGGGAAAGATATATTTATTCGGCGCAGGAATTGTTACAACAATTATGTTTCCGATTATTTCTTCGGTTTATGCAAAAAAGGAAAACTACAAAGCAAAGTTCTTTAAATTGTTGAGTATTGAGGTTTTTGTAGCTTTATGCGGACTTTTAGCTTTTTCATTTTTACCAGGACTTATTACTCAAATATTTTTTGGTTCCAGATTTTTTGACTCAATTCAGTATTTACCAAGGTTTTCAATATTCGTTTTATTTTACGTGCTTATTAACTTTTTCATTATGTATTGTTTGGCAATTGAAAAAACCTGGGTGTTTATCTTTTTACTTCCGGGGCTTTTGATTCAGTACATTTTAATATCAGTAAATCACGCCAGTCTGTATGATGTTATAAACGCAAATATAATTGCTAGTATAATCACTTTAGGGTTACTTACGATTTATGCACAAAAAACCAAGCACACAACCTAAAAAAGTTTCGATTATTATTCCTGCCTATAAACAAGAAAAAACCATTTTTGAAGATATTAAGTCTGTTGATGCAACTATGGCTTTAACTCGCTGGGAATATGAAATTATTGTTGTTGTTGATGGCTTTCTAGATAAAACTTTTGATGAAGTCAAAAAACTGGCCGGTCCTCGTATAAAGGTATTTGGATATGAAACAAACAAAGGCAAAGGTTATGCTATACGCTACGGTATGGTACGTGCGACGGGGTATTATATATCTTTCATAGATGCGGGCATGGACATTGATCGTAAAGGTGTATCAATGCTTTTAGAACATATGGAATGGTATGACGCTGATATTATTGTTGGCAGTAAAAGGCATCCGGTTTCGCGAGTATCTTATCCTTTAGTTCGAAGGATTTATAGCGAGGTTTATCATTTGCTAGTTCGAATTTTATTTGATATCCCAGTTAAAGATACCCAAACAGGTTTAAAAGTTTTTAAAAGGGAAGTATTGGAAAAAGTCTTACCCCGAGTGTTAGTTAAAAATTTTGCATTTGATGTTGAGATTTTATCGGTAGCACATAGATTGGGTTTTAAAAAAATATACGAAGCTCCTGTGACTGTAGTTTGGGATAGTAAAAACTCAAATATAGGACTCACCTTTATCTTTGAGCCGAATGTTAGAGCTATGTTATTAGATACCGCCGCAATTTTCTATAGACTTAAAATTCTAAAATATTATGACGACTCCAGTAAACGTAAATGGATTTACGACAAAGAATTAGAGATGCGTGTAAACACAGGAGAATTATCACATGACAAAATTTAGCGTTGTTATTCCGGTTAGAAAATTTAATCCTTACTTAAAAGAAATATTAAAGGCTTTGGCCAATCAGACATTTAAGGAATTTGAAACAATCGTAATTTTAGATTCTTTGGACAACGAGGTAATGCATCTTTATCCTGAAGTTACTTTTTTGGAAAGTGGCGCTGTAGGTCCTGCTAAAAAAAGAAATATAGGCGCTAACAAAGCGCGTGGCCAAATATTAGCCTTTTTAGATGATGATGCATTTCCGGCAAAGAATTGGCTAAAAAATGCGAAAAGTGTTTTTGACGAAACAGGTACATATGCACTTGGCGGACCTGCGATGACACCACCCGACGCAGGTGTGCGCGAAAAACTTTCGGGCGATATTTTAGAGTCGTGGCTTTCCGGTGGTTTTACAACGTATCGCCATGTTCCTCGGGATAGAAGAAATATTAATGATTATCCGTCGGTAAATTTGTTCGTAGAAAAAGAAGCTTTTATTAAAGTAGGTGGTTTTGATGAAGCGTTTTGGCCCGGTGAAGATACAAAACTTTGTTTGGATTTAATTAAACTTAAGAAAAAAGATTTTATCTATGATCCTTCGATTATTGTATATCATCATCGACGCGACTTATACTTACCATTTTTAAAGCAAATTTCCAGGTATGGGCGACAACGCGGGCAATTTGCACGTACGTATCCTGCAACGTCAAGAATTCCCGCTTACTTTGTTCCGTCATTTGTTATTTTAGTTGGAATCATTGGTGCTATTTTATGTATCTTCAGTTTTCCTTTTAGATTTGTGATGCTTTTTTTGATAATGCTTTATTTTTGGTTTGTAACTTATGAAACTACAAAGATTGCGTACAAAGAAATTAAACACGGACCTTTTGTGTTTTTTATAGCTTTTTGGGGATTTGTGCTAATTCACGCTACTTATGGTTTTAACTTTATTTTAGGTTTATTAAAAAGACCAAAGTTAGAATTACGTAGTGTTGACGACGCTTCCGGCAAATACTTAGGCGGGTAAAATGTACAATGACGTCACTAACCACTATACTAACCATATGAAAATTGCCATTGGTTATGCACCACTAGAACAAGAAAAAGGTGTACCCTTGCTGTCGCAGAATAGACAATTTCAGTACTTTAATGCGCCAACTTACATTTATCCTATGGTACCTGCGTATGCTGCTTCTTTGGCAAAACAACGAGGCTACGATGTGGTTTGGTTAGACGGTATCGCTGAAAAAAAAAGCTATTCTGACTGGCTTGAAGAATTACTTAAGGAATCTCCCGATATTTTATTACTCGAAACAAAAGCTCCGGTTTTAAAAAAACACTGGAAAATAGTTGATGAAATAAAATCGAAATTGCCAAATCTTTTAGTGGTTTTGGTGGGGGATCATGTAACTTGGAAGCCGCTTGAAACTTTAGAAAATTGCAAAGTTGATTATATTATTACAGGTGGTGATTATGACTTTTTGTTATCCGACTTGGCCGACTCTATTACAAAAGGAACAATGTTACCAGGCGGAATTTATGGTCGTAAAAATGACAGTCGCGTTCATTTAGATCCTGAATGGGTTAAGCACGAAAATTCCGGTAAAACAGAGTATTGGAAATCAGGCCCATTGCATCTTGAGCACAAGCTAGACGAGTTACCTTTTATCGATCGCGATCTCACTCATTGGGAATTGTATGCCTACGAAAATGGAAATTATAAATATAAACCTGCAACATATATGTATTCAGGTCGTGATTGCTGGTGGAATCGTTGTACGTTTTGTGTTTGGGATCACACTATTAACCCATTAAAGTCTTATCGACGTTTTTCACCTGAACGTTTGTTTGCCGAAGTTAAGTATGTTGTTGATAAATATGGAGTAAAAGAAATTTTTGATGATGCTGGCACATTATTTGTTGGTCCACCTTTAAAGAAGTTTTGTGAGCTTATGATTGAATCCGGTTACAGCAAAAAAGCTGTATACAGCTGCAACATGCGTTTAAATGCTCTAACCCAAGAATATTACGATTTAATGGGTAAGGCTAACTTTAGATTTATTTTGTACGGTATGGAATCAGCAAACCAATTTACTTTGGATAAGTTAGATAAAGGCTTAAAGGTTGAAGAAATAGAACAAGGTGTAAAAATGGCCAGAAAAGCTGGTTTAGAACCACATTTAACGATTATGCTTGGTTATCCTTGGGAAACTGAAGAAATGGCTTTAAACACTATTAATATGGCCAAGGATTTGTTTAAAAAGGGTTATGTCGAAACTATGCAGGCGACTATTGTAATTCCTTATCCTGGTACACCGCTTTATAAAGAATGTATTGAAAAAGACTGGCTCACTGTAGATCCAACGGATTATGAAGCTTTTGATATGCGCGCACCAGTGATGAAAGTGCCGTTTTCAAACGAACGGTTGTACGAACTCACACAGTCGTTGTATTCGGCGTTTTTCTCGCCACAATACATTTTCAGACGTGTTATAGGTGTGCGTGACTTAAACGACGTTAAGTTTCTTTTTTACAGCGCATGGAAACTTTTAGCTCACTTGTTAGACTTTGATAAAAACCAAACAAAAATAAGTTGGTGGTCTCCAAAATTTTGGATGGCGGCACTAAAAAGTATGTTTTCTTCCCCGGAAACAAAGTAGAATGAACAACATGCTACATTTCATACTCACAGAAATAGGTCACATGTCGTTAGCAATAATTGGCGCGGTGTATTGCTATAAAAAGTATAAAAAATACTTGTCGGCAGCTTTAGTAATAATGGGCGGGTTCTTTATAGATCTTGATCATTTAATAGATTACTTTTTAAATTCAGGTTTTGGTTTTAACCTAATGCGCTTTATCACAGGAGCATCGTACATAGCTTCGGGTAGGGCATTTATTATTTTTCATGCGTGGGAATGGCTATTAGGTTTGGTTCTGCTTGGGCATGTTACAAAAAAACAATATTTCTTTTATTCTTTAGCGTTAGGAATGTTTTTACATTTATGTTTAGATCAAGTTACAAACAGCGTCGGTCCGTTTTCATACTTTATGACCTTTAGATTATTAACTAATTTTTCATTAACTGCATTTACAAGGGGAACACTTTAATGTTTGCAGATATAAAAGACTTTAACGAAAAAAGGTACAGCACTGCAGAATCAGTTAATGTAAATGATATTCGAATACAAAAAATAGCAAAATTAATAGGCACAGGAAAAAGCGTTTTAGACTTAGGCTGTTTTAAAGGAGACATCAGTTTATTAATTAAACAAAAGGGTAACGAAGTTTATGGCGTAGAAATGTCGAAAACTTGTGTGGACATTTGCGTACAAAAAGGTTTACCTGTAAAAGTTTGTGATATTGAGCATGAAGAAATTCCATTTGATCAAAAGTTTGATTGTGTACTTTGTGGAGAATTAATAGAACATGTTATTGATACCGATGGACTTCTTACTAAAATTTATAACGCGCTAACGGATACAGGATTTTTAGTAGTTACGACACCAAACTTAGCCTCCTTTGGACGACGCATACTTTTGTTGGCGGGTTTAAATCCTTTAACCGAAGTTTCTTATGACGAAAAAGCTGCCGGCCATTTGAGATATTTTGTAGAATCTTCGTTAAAAGGTTTGTTAGAAAAAAATGGTTTTTATGTTGAAGAATATACATCGGACGTTATTAATTTTGATAATGCCGGACGCCTTAGTTTTACTTCACTCGCATCGCTGTTTCCTGAGCTTGGTGCTACTATAATAATGAAATGCAAGAAAAAACCGTTACAGTAATCATTAATACATATCCACGTAATGGTCGAAGAGAAGATCTGGAAAGAGCTTTAAACTCAATTACTAACCAAAATTACAAAGATTTTAAAATTCTAATTATCGAAAACTTTGCAGACGATTCCAAAATTAAAGATATTGTTTCCGAATATCCTGATGACAATTTGCGCGTAATTTGCGATCCTAAAAAAAGATTATCTTATCTTTTTAATTTGGGGTGGAAAAATGCTGACACAGAACTACTTGGTTATTTAGCTGATGACGCCGAAGCCGATAAAACTTGGCTTGAAGGAATTGTGGCAGAACTTAATGGAGATGAAAAGATTGGAGTTATAACCGGGCCACTTCCGTCTCAATGTTATCCTGTTGGTGAAATGCATCGATTGTATTTGGCCAGTCAAAAGAACTTGGTAATGAAAATTATTGCTTGGCCATATTTAAATATAGTTGCCGAAGGAAATATTTTGAAACCAGGATATTTTTTTGAGAGCGGCGCATATAGTTTGGGGACAGCGTTGCCAGAAGCAGTTAACTTTGATAGACAAGAGATAGATTTGGCTACAACAACAAGTATGGGCACACGCCGAAGTATCATAGAAAAAATCGGCGGGTTTGATGAAAGATTTAATTTTAATCACGCCGACGGAGATTTATTTATAAGGGTAAAAGCTGCAGGGTTTAAAATTATTTTTAGTCCTTTAGTTTCGGCTAAACATTTTATGAGGCTCGGTCCTTCTAGAAATGCTTATTTTATTGGAAAGGATACAGGCATGTTTTATCGAAAAGACGTGCGTCCAAAGAGTTTACGCGGTTGGATCGGGGCAATTATTAACATAAAGGTATTGAACCTATACTGGGTTTATAGTGCGCTTAGATTACGTGATTTAAGCCAATTACGTGGTATTTCGGGCTTTTTTGAAGGTTTTATACTATTATAGTACCCTGTAGTATTTGACTTAGGAATTCACTATCCTCCTTTGCAATATTTTTCCAAGTAAAATTTCCAGCTATATTTTTTAGTTGGATGCCAATCTCTGAAGACATCTTTGGATCTTTTAACAACGCCAGAATATTCTTAGCGAACTCTTCGTAATTTCCAACCTCAACCTTTTTCAAACCCGTGCCAAACACCTTGTATGCGGGAAGATCATAACAAACAATCGGTAGCTCGCAATACATCGCTTCGCATACGGCAATTCCCCAACCTTCTTCGTAACTTGGGGACATGAAAACTTTGCTTTGCTTTAGAATTTTGTAAACAGCACTTCCGCTAAGTGGTCCAAATAAAATAATATTTTCTTGCAGTCCCGCCTGATAAATTTCCTCTTTAAGCTTGTTTACATTTTCTTCACTTCCACCGCCTATAACGGCAAATTTTGCTTTAGGAATCTCTGCGGTTACACTTTTCCAAATCTTTACAAAATCTGCGATACCTTTGCTTGGTCTTATTCCTCCGACAAAACACGCATCGTAAATCTTTTCTTGAGTGGGAACACTATCAATTGCTTCAACACTTATGCCGTTTTTCATAAAAAATATTTTGCCTTTGTAACTTTTCAGCAAGTTTTCAGCAATGTAGTGTCCTTCTGGAGTGTCGTATAAGAATATTGCTTCCGCTGTGACTTTTAAAAAAATAATACTAAGCTGTTGCAGTAAAAAAAGAAGCATATTAACCAACAAGGGTCCTTTTCGTTTAAATGGATTTTGAATATGATGATGAATCACACAAACCAGCTTTTTGTGATTAGCAAGTTTAAAAAAATAAGCGGGTATTACGTCAAAGAAAAAATCAGAGCTTGGAAAATACATGTCGTAATTTTTTACTTTACTTGCATATGTAAGTGATGCAAAAGTTGCGTAAATATAGGAAAGCATACGCCCTATCAGATTTTTATTTATTCCCTTAGGCCAAAAGCTTGGTTGGTTTATTGTGTAATAGGTTGTGTCCAATCCTTCGTTATTTTTAAATAAGTTATATCCAGATGCAGTGGTTAAAACGCTAAATTGGTTTGATTGTCGTGCGATTTCTACTGCGCGTTTATCTGCGCCACCTATTCCTGTGTTATCGGAGAATCCTAGTCCGTTAATTAGGTAAAGTATTTTCATATTTCTTTTGATAATACTATTAAAGCCAATTTAAGCAAAAAATATACGGTATTCGGGAAATTAATCCTTTATACCGTATCATTGCGTGTATTAGCTGCAGGCTTTTAGGGCATCTTTCAAATCCTGTTCGCAAATAACGCATAAGTTATAGCTGTTTTCTACTGGTTTAAAGTAGAACCACAGTGTTGTAGGGATGCGTCTTCCGTCTCCGATTTTGCGGATAATTCGCAAGAGTGTTGGCCCGCCAATTTCTATAACAGCTTTTTTGGACATCAAAACCTGTTCTAGTTTAGCTTTGGACACCGTTGCACCTGTACCATAGCGGCTATCGTACTTTACTGTGATGAGTACGTTGTCAGGACCGTCGTTTTCAACTGTCATACTTCTGACGCTGTTGTTTGGGGTTATTGGGAAAGCCATTCGTTTGCTCCTTTCTTATAAGATTCCGATTTTTGGATACTATATATTATATTTCAAATATGGTCAAACTATAGGGTTACGGCATTTGCAGTATTATGTAGTATCTACGTAGAGCTTGTATAATCAAACTATATGTCTAAAGTAGTTATGGTTACGACATTACAACCTTTCAGTAATTACTCACAGTTTTTGAGCAATGGGTTATTAGAAAACGGATGTGATTTGTTAGTATTTTCTGATAATGATCCTAAAAACAAAAAACTAGAATTTGCTGACAAAGTGAATTTGGTTTGGGACAAAAACCCAATGTTTGTTTTCCAAATATTAAAACAGCTAATTAAAATTAGACCCGCAGTTGTACATTACCAACACGAAATAAATATGTTTGGTGGTGGAATAACTGCTCTGCAATTTCCATGGTTAGTTTTTCTAACGCGTTTGCTTGGAATTAAAGTGATTACAACCATTCATGCAGGAGTTCCCTTAAAAATGATTGATGCTGATTTTGTAAAATCATTTAAAGGTGAAGATTCTAAAATACCTGTAGGTTTACTCAAATTAGTATTCTTGTATATTAATTTCTTCACTGGGTTATTTTCAAACAAAGTTATTGTTCATACTAATTTTATAAAAAATTTGCTAATTACTAATTACCACGTTTCCGCAAAGAAAATTGAGGTTATTCCTCACGGAGTAAATGTTTTTGAGAATGTAACACCCGCAGATTTAGAACAAAAAAAGAAATACTTTTTTTACTTTGGATATTTAGCAAAACGAAAAGGATTAGAAAATGTTTTAACTGGGTATGCGCGGTATTTAAAGGAATCGGAAAATCCAATTAAACTTGTCTTAGGCGGGGGAGTAATTCCCGGACAAGAATTTGCGTACTCAGAAGTAAAGGATATGGTGAAAAATTTGGGGTTAGATTCTCAGGTTATGTACACTGGTTTTTTAAACGAGGATGCTCTTAAAAAATATTTTTCAGAAGCATATGTTTTTTTAATTCCTGCTAAAATAAGTATTGCTGCAAGTGGTCCAATGTCTGTAGCTCTGGGATTTGGACGTTGCGTTGTTGCCTCTGATGTACCTAATCTTAATGAAGAAGTAACTCATAATTTGGACGGCTATGTTGTTGATAATGCCAATTGGGATCAGGCTTTTAGTTTTCTTGAAAAAAATCCTGATGCGGTACTTAATTTTGAGAATGCCTCCCGAGCTAAGGCCGAAAGAAGAAGCTGGAATAACGTAGCAAAAATGCATTTAAAAATTTACAAGGAAATGACTTTATGAACATACTAAATGACTTTTTTAGAAAATTCTTTGTGGCTCCACGTATATTTAGGGTGATGTCAGGAACGTTAAAAGGTTTGAACATTTATATGGCACCAAGGCACGGTATTAAAAAGATTCTTGGTACATACGAACCAGAAGTTGTTACCGCACTTAATCACGTGGTTAACGCTGACGACGTTTGTATTGATGCCGGATGCCATATTGGTTACATCGCTTTAGTATTAAGAAAGATTGTCGGTAAAGGAGGATTTGTTTTAGCAATTGACCCTAACTGTGTTTGTGTTGATAATAGCGCAAAGGCTAATGGTTTTGAGAATATTAAGACTGGTGCATATGCCTTGGGTGATTCAAACTCGGAGGCAACCGCGCATACATTTGACGATTCCAATATGGCTAACTTTATGGACTCAGGTTTTGTAAATTATTCTAAAAAAAATGAGACTATTTTTCATGTTAAAACATTGGATACCGTTGTTAACGAGAACCACCTTTCCAAAGTTGATTTCATAAAAGTTGACGTTGAAGGTTACGAATATAAATTGCTAATTGGTGCCAAAGAAATTATTGCAAAAGATCATCCGAAATTTTTAATTGAGGTGCATAGCTCTAAAATCTGGCCGGAAATTTACGATTTGTTAAATAACGCAGGTTATGAATTTGCGGATTTGCGCCAAAACAAAATTACCAAAGAAACATATTTAAATGCACCTGATGTTTTTCATGTAGTTGCTAAAACTGAAAAATGAAAATACTTTTTATAAATCGTTGGGTTGGCTATAACGAGGGTGGAAACGAAACTCACATAAAAGAATTAATATCCCAGTTTTCTATACATGGCGACGAAGTTACAGTAATTACGACTGTTGGCGATAAGCTGGATTTTGTAAAAGATAAAGTTGATTTGCGTTTTGTGTCAGCCCCAAAAAGTTATTACAGTTATTCAGCTTTTGGAATTATTTTTGCGTTGTTGTTTAATATAAAGTGCTTCTTCCTATTTCTAAAAATGTATTTGTTGGATCACAAAAGATTTGACCTAATTTCCGTACATTTTTCTTTGGAAGCTTACCTCGCACGCTTTATAAAGCTGTTGTTTGGAATTCCTTACGTTATGGTTATGGCCGGTGATCAATTCTTTGAACTTGTAGAAGGGAAGCGCGCCGATGGAGTTATCCAGATTTCTAAGTTTATGAATGAGCAATGCTTAAAACATGGTTATAGTGCCGAGATAATACCAAAAGGTTTCGATTTACAAAAGTTTAAGCCCGGCTGGGCTGTTTCAGATTTACGTCATGAATACGCTCTGGAAAATAAAAAAGTTATTTTAACGGTTTGTCGCTTGGATCCGCGAAAAAATTTATCTACTTTAATTGAGTCAGCAAATATTATTGTTAACCAAAAGCATGTTACGGATATAGTGTTTTTGATTATTGGTGACGGCGTTGAACGTGCGTTGTTAAACGATTTAATCCGAAAATATAATTTAGAAGATTATGTGAAACTTGTTGGTTCAATTTCGAACACAGGTGATTTATTGCCAAAGTATTATAATCTGGCCGATCTTTTTGTGTTGCCCACATTGCATGAAGGATTTGGTTGGGTTTATTTAGAAGCTATGGCCTGTGGCTTACCAATTCTAACTACTAACGTGTCTTCAAATCCAGAAATTGTGGGAGGCGTAGGAGAGTTGATACCGCCAAAAGACGCAACTGATCTTGCCGAAAAAACATTAAAACTTACCGGCGATTCCCACTTACTTTCTCAAATGAAGAAAAAAGGTTTGGAAAGAGCGCAACAGTTTAATTGGGACAACATCTTCGGCAAGTACCAAACTTATTATTTGGAAGTTTCAAAAAAGCGCGCGGGTATTGTGGCACGCTTACAGGTAGCTAAATTTATAATTCAGGATAGTGTTACAATTCTTTTGCACTTGTCTAGTTAGTTTTAACCTATGAAAAGATTTTGGCAAATTATAATTATTTCAACCGTTTTATTTTTTGTTCCTTGGCTTATTTTGTTTAAACTGGGAATTAATTCGTTGCCAATTCAATCACAGGATACTGTTCCTGCATTGTTTACTCCAATTTCAATATTAGAACACGGTAACCTTTATTTGGATGAATATTACAACATGATGATTAAGGAATACCCAAATACTGCTGATATGGATCAATCTCTTGGTTTAACACCGTATTACTTAAGAAAAGTTGATACTCATTATGTGTCGGCGTTTCCATTAATTATTTCTTTGTTGGCCTTACCAGTTTATATTTTACCTGTTTTATTGCACGTATCGTTTACCTGGAATACTTTGGCTATTCTTGGTCACCTGTCGGGTTCGCTGATTTTAGCATTTGCCGGTGGATTTTTTTATTTACTTCTTAAAGATATATTTAAGCTTGATTCAAAAAAATCATTAATGCTTACGGGGATTTATTTGTTTGGCACTGTTAACTTCGCAATGATTTCGCAGGCCTTATGGCAGCATGGCGCATTGCAGCTGTTTTCAATATTAGGTTTATATTTTCTATTATTTTATACACAGCAATCTTTTTCGTATAAACATTTATTTTTAAGCGGCTTGTTCTTTGGTTTGGCAGCACTCTCGCGTCCAACTGCAGCATTAACAATTATATTGGTAGGTCTTTACATCGGAATGTTGGAATTTAAACAACCTCAGAAGTTATTAAAAAGTTATTCGGCTTTTAGTATAGGCGTTTTGCTCAATGTTTTATTTTTTGTTATTTATAACGGGATCTTTTATAAAAGTGTTGAAAATCAAGGTTATGCCAATCAGTTATTTAAAAACTGGGTGGATACTTTTCCTGTAAGTTTCTTTGGTGTATGGATCTCGCCCAGCAAAGGCATATTAGTTTATTCACCAGTATTTGTGTTTTCCCTTGTTGGTGCATGGCGAGCACTTAAGTCTAAATCCTTACTAAATATCCTGTTTACGATTATTATCGTTTTACATACTCTTGTTATAAGTTTTTGGAAATACTGGTTTGGTGGTTGGTCTTACGGCTACCGTTTAAGCTCTGATGTAATACCTTATTTGGTACTTTTGCTAATACCTTACATAAATTCCCCATTATACGAAATAACAAAAAAAATCTTTTTCACGTGCATAGTCACGTCTGTTTTAATAGAACTTACGGGCCTTGTTTACTTTGATGGTATTTGGCATGCCGCTTACGACCGTGGTTACACAAATATCGGGTGGTTATGGTCAATAAAAGATAGTGAGTTTGTGTTTTATGCCCGCCGAATACTGGTTAAACTACATTTATTGCGTAAAGCTTGTCCTACCTGCTTATAGGAGTATTTCCTTTTCATAACATGTATAATAGTGGTTAGCCTTATACTATGAGCGTTGAATCGAATCCAAAAAAACTTAATGTAATTTGTCTATCAAACCAAATATGGACATATCCTTTATGGACAAACAAAAAGCATGTCATGAGCAGGCTTTCCAAAATGGGTTACAATGTTTTGTTTGTAGATCCACCAATAACCACCGGAAGATTGTTTTTCAGGCAATTGTTCAAAGGTCAGTGGTCATTTTTTAGATTAATCACACAAGTGATGAAAGATAGTGGTTTGCACATATATTCTCCGTTAGATTGTTTACCTACACGCGACAAATTAGCAAAATGGCACGCACGTTACATAAATTTATTAGCTTCACAATTTTTCGACAAAAACTGCAAAACAGTTTTATGGGTTTACCATGTAGAAATCGAAGGATTAGAAGATTATTTAAAATATGTTAAGCATGATTTCTTGGTTTACGATTGTGTTGATAATTACGCAGGTTTTCCACGATACGATACTCCCGCTAAAAAAGATAAAATTGTGCGCACCGAAAAGATGTTGGCCACCAGAGCTAATATTGTTTTTTCAACAGCTCCAGGTTTAATCACGCGACTTAAAAAATATAATTCAAACACATATTACACGCCAAACGTGGGTGACTTTGAAAAGTTTAAAGACACGTTGTTAATTAAAGATCTACCTGACGATTTAGCAAATATTCCTTCGCCTAGAATTGGTTTCACTGGCGCAATTGATGAATATAAGTTTGATAGAGAATTATTTAAGAAAATAGCTGGAGATTATCCAGGTTATTCTTTTGTAATTATCGGACCTATGGCTCTTAAAGATAGAGAGGCTGATTTAAAGCAACTTGGGTTAGATGGCTTTAAAAACATTTATTTCCTAGGTACAAAAGATTTTTCAGTATTGCAAAATTATTTAGCAGGATTTGATGTAATGATTATTCCTTATCAACTTAATGACTACACAGTCGGTGGTTGTTTCCCTGTTAAATTCCACGAGGAACTTGCAGCAGGTATACCAGTTGTTGTAACAGACCTTCCAGCATATACACCATTTTCAAGCGTTTGCTACATTTCAAAAAGTTATAACGAATTTTCTCATAATATTAGAAATGCTATAGAAGAAAACTCGGCTGAAAAAGTTGCAGCTCGTCAGGCAGTAGCCAGGCAAAATGACTGGGGAACTAAAGTAAACACAATGCTAGGTTATATTTTTGAAAAATTGAACGCATAAATATACGTTAGGTGAGTTATATGAAAATTCTTTATACACTAAACTCAGGAAAACCAGGTGGAATGGAACATTACGTTAGATATTTAGTGAAAGGTATGGTTGAAGCTGGTAACGAAGTTTACGTTTGGTGCCCTGACGGGGAAATAGTTCCCATGTATCAAGAGGCTGGTGCCACGGTTGAAATACACACAATTAATTCCGATTTTGATTTAGCGTATATTTTTAAGCTTTCCAAGTTTTTAAAAGAAAATAAAATAGATGTTATACACGCCAACGAGCTTAAGGCGGTAGTAAACTCGCTAATTGCGGCAAAGGTGGCAGGAACAAAAGTTCGGATTAGTCACACTCACACACCAATATCCGAATGGCAAATAAGTTCATTAAAAAAGTTTCTTACAACCAAAGGCTACGCATTTTTCGTAAATAATTTTTCAACAAAAGAAATTGCTCTTACACAAAATTCCCGTTCTGCAAAAGTTAAAGAGGGGATTGAGGATAACAAGTTAGTGGTAATTCCAAATGGAATAGATACAAAAGCTTTTAGTGCAACAAAAGAGCAACGTAACATGTTTAACAAACTAATTAGAAACCGCTACGATATTCCTGACACAACATTTATATTTGGAGTTGTCAGTCGATTAACAATAGAAAAAGGTCACGATGTTTTGGTTAAAGCATTTGCGAAGTTCTTACAAAAAATTAATTCTCATGGTGATGACTATCGCTTATTACTCGCAGGTGGAGGAGCGTTGTATCAACAATTAAATAAACAGGCGGCAGACTTAAAAATTTCAGATCAAGTCACAATAACAGGAATTCTTGCACAAGAAGATTTAGTAAAGCTATATTCAGCTATGAATTGCTTTGTTTTTCCATCACGAGCTGAAGGTTTTGGTTATGTCCTTGCTGAGGCTATGTATTCAGAAGTTCCAACCATTTGCTCCGATCTTCCGGTACTAAAGGAAGTTGGTTCCGATTTGGTTACATATTTTACAGTGGGAAACGATGAAGATTTATCTGACAAAATGGTGGCGATACTCCCAGAAATTTCTGGAGGTAGCGTTAAATTAGCAGAATCCAAGCAACGTGTTGAAGATTTATTTAGCTTGGAGATTTTTATAAAGAATTACATTAATTTATATACGGAGTCCTTATGAAAGTATTAATGCTGGGTCGTTATGGACTCATGAAAGTTGGTGGAGGAGACAAAATCCAAATCGAAAACACTGCAGCCGAATTGCGTAAGCTGGGCGTAGATGTAGAAATAAAAACGGATTTAAACTTTAACCCAAAAGATTATGACTTGGTTCACGCTTTTCAATTAGATTGGACACCTGAAATATTTTTCTACGCTAAAAAGGTTAAGGATTCTGCAGGTGTGCCTTTAGTGTTGTCTCCAATTCACCACAAAGTTTCTGAAGTTAAAAAGTTTGATGATTTCTACGTTTTTGATTATCGACGTGTCGCCAAGCTCTTATTTAGTGACCAATTTAATCGTGATGTTTTTAAAAACGTTTATAGATCAATTACAAGTTGGGAAAAGTTGAAACCAACTTTATTTAGTATATTTTACGGATTCAAGAAAATGCTTAGGGAAACTTTGCAAATGTCCGATGTTGTTTTAGTTCAAACAAACGTTGAAGCTCGTGACTTGCTTGATACCTATGGCGTAGATTTTAAATGGAGAAAAGTTGTTAACGGCGTTGGCGAACAGTTTATTAATTCTCAGGACTTCAAAAATCCTTTTGATTTTGAAAACTACATTATTAGTGTTGGCCGAATTGAACCTCGAAAAAACCACTTAAGTCTTATTAAGGCCGTGGAGCAACTACGAAAAGAAACGGGAAAGGATTTACAGCTTGTCTTAATTGGTCGAACTGGTGGTTACAAACACATGGAGTATAACTACCACTTTAAAAAGGCTGTAGCGGCTAATCCATGGATTCACCACATTCAATATGTGCCTTATACTGATATGCCCTCGTATTATAAATTTGCAAAAGTTTGTGTCTCCGCAAGTTGGTTTGAATCTACAGGATTAACCAGTTTAGAGGCTTTATATGTAGGTACGAATGCAGTCGCTGCCGGAGACTGTGCCCGAGAATACTTGGGTGATTTAGCAACGTACTGTGAACCCGACGATATCAATAGTATTGCTTCAGCTATAAAGATCGAGTTAGCGCGCTCTCGTCCGTTAATTGATGAAAGTATTAAGGTAGCATATACTTGGAAAAAGGCCGCTGAGCAGACTTTAGATGTGTATAAAAGCTTGTTAAATAAATAATATGTTAGAACTCGCAGTTGTTATTGCAATATTTTTAATATGTTTTTTCCTTATTTTGCGGGACTTTAAATTTTCCGTTTATATTTTGCTGATATTGTCGGTATTCATGCACAAGGAGTTGTTCAGCTTCTATCGCTGGGATTTGTTACCGGTACGTGGTTATATTTTTGCCGTACTTTGCGCTGGGATTGTTAAGTTATATACCAGATTTGTTTCTAGTGGGTCACGAAGTCCAAAAGGAAAAGGTATAGACGTTAAATTCTTTTTTTCAGAAATCATTGCATCTATAAAAGAACCTTTTGTAGCTGCTTTGTTGTTTTATTGGATAGCTGCAGGTGTTTCAATATATTTCAGTAAAAATATGTCTGCAAGCGTATCTTTGTTTGGATTCTTGACTGCTATAGTAGCTCTGGGAATTTATCTATATTTCTCGTTACGGGAAAACACACTACAAGTTGTTAAATATATTAAATTTTATACATACACAGTTTTTGCATTAACACTTTTTGGTTACATTCAAATGTTTTTGTTTATGCGCTACAACATAATAATTGGTGCCTTATGGAATGTTCCAGAAAACCTGCCTCGATTAGGTTCGCTATTTTGGGATGTAAATCAGTATGGCGCACTGCTTGCTGTAGTTTTACCTATTATTGCTATATTTGCCTTTACCGAAAAAAATATCAAGCTCAAGTTACTAAATATATTAATGTTTATTTCTATTGCCGCTGCTGTATTTTTAACGAACTCTCGATCCTCATGGATTTTAGCAGGAGTAGAGTTTCTAGTATTACTTAGTGTTCTTCTCTTCAAAAAGATCGGTGTTAAGGGCGTAATGTATGTTCTCATTGGGTTGATAATTATTTCTGCACCCATAGGCTATTTTTATAGTATAAAAAGCAGTCCATTTAGAGCTGCTATCCGCAATTATTTTCACTATAGAATGGATTCCTACGATTCACACTTTTTATTACTTCAAGGCGCTGTTGAAGTGTTTGAAAAATATCCATATCTTGGTGGAGGTTATGGCTCGTTCTTTGAACAATTTAGTTCTACTAAAACTGCACCAGTATTTTTTGGGCGGGATCCTGCAGCTTTAAGCACAAGGGTTCCTGCACATACCATTTGGGGTGAACTTGTTTCAGAGACAGGAATTCTTGGACTTTCTGCGTATCTTCTTTTTAGTTGTGTACTACTTATGACGCTGTTGTATATGGCACTTAAATCGACCGACCTGAAAAATTATCTTTTATCCGCGGGTATGTTCAGCGCAATTATTGGGTTATATGTGGCAGGAATATTTTATTCCTACAATACAGAATTTTTTTGGATAATCTTATTTTTATATTTCATTTGGGCTCACAGCATTGTAAGAAACCAAGTTTCATTTTCAGAAATATTGTCTAGCTTGTTAGGTTCTACCAGAAGTTTGTTGTTAATAGTCTTGGTTGTGAGTGCATTAATTTTGTTTGTTAATTTAGGTACAAATCATTTGGTTCCTTGGGATGAGGCAATATACGCAAAGATTTCTAAAAACATGGTTGTTTCAGGAAACTGGCTAGATATGTATTGGAAACCAAATAAGGTTTGGTACGAAAAACCACCTTTGTATATGTGGCTTATGGCTGGTGCTATGAAAGTTATTGGCGTAAATGAATGGGCAGCTCGTTTGCCAAGTGCAATTCTAGGGTTTTTATCGGTGGTGATTGTATTCATGCTAGGATCCAAATGGTTTAGTAAGACAACCGGTTTTATTTCGGCACTTATATTGCTTACAACTGTTCAATTTATCTATTATTCGCGCAGTGCAATGACCGACGTAAGCACTACGTTTTTCATTTTGTTATCCATATACTTTTATTCTTTCGCAAAAGACAAAGGAAAACTGGCCTACTGGATATTATCGGGGGTGTCAATCGGTCTTGGTGTAATGATCAAGGGTGTAGTTGGTTTGATACCATTTCCAATTATTTTCTTATACGAAATATATGCCTTATTAACAAAGTCTCAAAAGTTTACGAAAAAACTCGTTTGGGGATATGTAACACTTATTGTTTCTGCGTTAGTAGTTTTTATGCCTTGGCATATTTTCATGTACGAAAAGTATGGAATGTCGTTTTTGAAAAATTATATTGGCTACCATGTATGGGACCGCGCTACCGAATCTATTGAAGACAAAGGGAAACCATTCTTTTGGTATTTAACAGTAATAAAGGTAAGCATGCGCGTTTGGTTTTTGGTTTTAATACCAGGTTTAATTTTTAGTATTTTTAAAATTATCAAAAAAGATTCACGATATGTTTTGCTTGTTATTTGGGCTTTGTTTATATTTTTCTTTTTTTCGATCGCAAAATCAAAACTTATTTGGTACATAATTCCAATATATCCGGCGTTGGCAATAATAGCAGGAAACTTTATAGATACTGTTTTGAAGTTTGTTTACGAAAAATTCAGTCGATTAAATACAGTTTCAGTTAAGTTTTTAACAATATTTGTACTATTTATTTTTGGATTCTTTTATCTATTTTTAAACAGAAACCTGGCGTTCAGTTCTGATTTAACTGGTTCTGAGGCGCGATTATTGCAGCTTAAAGATTCAAAATTCGGAACAAAGGATAAGGTTTACGTTGATCGTATCGAAGATCCGGTTGTAATGTTTTATACAGACAGTCCTTACGAGGTTATAGACTTTGAACCTACTAAAAAAGATCGGGTGCCCGAAGTAGATCCTAATGTTCCATTAATTCTGTTAACTAAGTCCGGGCGATACTCCTCACAAGTAATAGGTAAGACTTATCCGCCCGTTGTTGTTCAATATGATGGAGATTACGTTCTGTGGTATTTCGATTCTAAAGTAGATCATGATGCAAAAGTTTTAGCTCAACAGGAGGCTGAGGCTAAGCAAGCAGCAGCGTTACTTCAAAAATGAAACGCATAGGTTTAGATTGCAGATTTTATGATGAAGCCGGACCAGGAAGGTATGTTAACAACATCGTTAAGCATTTAGAGCAAGTGGATTTGGAAAATGAATATATTGTTTTTTTAAGACCACGTGGCTTTGAAGCGTATAAACCTCAAAATCCGAATTTTAAAAAAGTCTTGGCTGATTACAAATGGTATACATGGAGTGAACAAATTCCATTTCTATTTTTACTGTTAAAATACAATCTGGATTTGTTTTACGTGCCTCACTTTAATATTCCTGTTTTGTATCCTAAAAAAATCGTAACTGCTATTCCCGATATTATTATGCATAGTTTCAGTACCGAGGCTGGAACTACTTTGCCAAAACCCTACTTTAGATTTAAAAAGTTTGTATACAAAATGGTCGTATGGTGGGCAGTATTTAGATCCAAAAAAGTAATAGTGCCTTCGCAAGATGTTCTTAACGATTTTAAAAAAGTATATCCGCAGATTTCTACTGATAAATATGTTTTAGCTTACGAAGGTGTTGATCCTAATTATTTAGATACAGACTTGACCTCAGAAGAAGTACTTAAACAAATTGGTGTGGAAAAACCTTTTTTACTTTATGTAAGTAGTGCTTATGAACATAAAAATTTGCCTAGGTTGGTTGATGCATTTGAGATATTAATTAATAAATATAATTATCAAGGAAAACTATTGTTAGTAGGAAAAAGAGATAAGTTTTCTGAAAAAATTGCCACTCTTGTAAACAGTAAGCATCTTGAATCTAAAATATTATTACCTGGATTGAACGAGTATATTTCAGATAAAATGGTTGTGGCATTGCGTCGAGCAGCCCAGCTTTATGTTTTTCCTTCATTAAAAGAGGGATTTAGCTTAACGCCATTGGAAGCGCAAGTTCAAGGTTTACCTTGTGTTATATCCGATATTCCGGTACATCGTGAGATTTATGACGACTCAGTGGTTTATTTTGATCCGCTAAATGTTGATGATATTGCTGCTAAAATAAATCTAGCTCTATCAGATACTGATTTGCAAAAATCACTTATAAAAAAAGGTTATGAGCAAGTTAAGAAATTTAGTTGGCTGGATACTGCAAAAATTACGTTTTCTGTTTTTCAGAAATTTATTTAAGATTCAAAAGTACATCCAAAGTTTTTCTCGCTGTGTTTTCCCATGTGAACTTTTGCGAGTGTTGTTTTCCCTTTAAAACATTTTGTGGATTTGGTGCGTAATTCAGTAGTTGTACAATTGCTGCTGAGATTTGATCAACATTTTCTGGATTTGCATAAATTGGTGTATCTTCTCCAACTTCCACAAACGCGGGGATATCGGAAATTGCTGTTGGGGTTTCACACGCAAAAGACTCTAATAATGGCAGACCAAATCCTTCCTCAAGTGAAAAATTAACATAACCTTGTGCACCTGAAATTAAGGCAGGTAAGTCTTCATCGGGAGCGCGACCTAAAAATATAACGTTGTTTTCAATGCCAAACTTTTTTGGCGCTGCCAATGATTCTTCGAACTCCCAACCTTTTTTACCAACAATCACTAGTTTTTCAAATGCTAACTGGGAATTACTTTTTACAGCTTTTGCGAAAGCCTCAATTGTTCTTGGCAAGTTTTTTCGTGGTTGAATTGTTGAAACAAAAATCAGATAAGGATTATTTTGTAAGTTGTACCTTGTTAATACAGTTTTTATTTCTTCAGGTGGGCGTTTATAAAAAGTTGGTGATACTCCTTCATTTACTATTTCAATTTTAGAATCTTCAGTCCATCCTTTTTTTAGTATCTTTTGTTTTGTCGCTTGTGTTGGAACAATGAGTTTGTTTGCGAATGTACAAACATACCATTCGGTTTTTCCTAAAACTAATTTTTGAAACCAGTTAGCATTATTTTTTGTAAAGCCATATTCCAAACCATGAACCATTACTACATACTTTGTCTTTAGTGGCCTAATTACAGGTAATGTGTGTATTGGGGTAAAGAACACATCTGGTGTGTTTTTGAATAATTCCTTGCCAAGTGAGTATTGTGTCCAGGAGTATTTTTTCGGAAGTACTTTATATGCCCAGTTTGGGTTGTTACTGCATAGACTTTTCCAGAATTCTGCACTAGGTTCGTTTTCAAAATAAACCACGTATTTGTTGGTTGTATCAACTTTGGATAGGGCAGAGTACATATTTATTGTATATTTCTCTGGTCCTGCTGGGTTTTGCATTAAAATACGTTGTCCGTTAAGTGCTATTAACATTATGGGTCTATTATAGAGGCTATTTAGTGTATAAGCTACCGCGATGCTACGTTGTAGTAATTGCATAGTATAATCTTAATCATCTATGAAATTGGCAATAGTCTGTGATGATCTCATTCAGTTCGGTGGAGCAGAAAAGGTTGTAAAATTAGTTTCCGAGATTTTTCCCGATGCACCTGTTTATACCTCGGTTGCCAGTAAACGTTGGTTGGAAAAATATAAAAAATCCGGTGTAGATGTGTATACGTCATTTCTACAAAAATTCCCTTTTGCTGTAAAACTTAATCGCGTGTATTCAGTTTTTCTTTTACACATATTAGCTTTTGAAAGTTTCGATTTTTCTGAGTTTGATGTAGTAATAAGTTTGTCTTCAAGATATTCACATTTTATTGTTACAAAGCCTTCAACTTTACATATTTGTTATTGTCATTCGCCCGGCCGTATGTTTTGGGAATCCGCAGATTATTTTGAAAATGAAAGTTTTGGCGGTAGCTATATTCTAAAAAATTTAGCCGCGTTCTTTTTACAGTTACCTTTGTCTTTAATTAGAATTATGGATTACTGTGCCGCGCAACGTGTCGATCATTTTATTTCCAATAGTGTTGTCACAAAAAATCGAATCAACAAGTATTATGGCCGTGAAAGCGTTTTAATAAATCCTTTCGCCGATATTAAAAAATCTGATGCTGCTTTAGCCGAACAATCCACCAGTACGCCTTATTATTTAGTAATAACCCGACTTGTTGCTTGGAAACATGTCGATATCGCGATTCAAGCTTGCGAAGAATTGGGACTAAAATTAATTATAGTTGGTGAGGGTAGTGATACTGAACGACTTAAAAATATTTCTGGAAAAAATACAACTTTTTTGGGGCATGTTTCAGAACACGAAAAATCTAGATTAATAGAAAATTGTTTAGCACTCATAAATACTCAAAGCGAAGATTTTGGAATAGTTCCGGTTGAGGCAATGTCCTTGGGTAAGCCCGTTATCGCTTACCGCAGTGGTGGTGCCCTAGAAACTGTTATCGCGGGAGAAACAGGTGAATTTTTTGATAAACAAACTTCCAGTAGCCTTATGCAAGTTCTCAAAAACTTCGAGCCCGAAAAATACAATTCACTAAAATGCCAGCGCCATGCATCTAAATTTAGTAGTAAAGTTTTTACCGAAAAATTCGTCACATTTGTTAATAGTGTATACTTAAAGGACTTAACATGAGCTTCTACGATATTTCTAAACGAATAATGGATATTGTGATTTCTCTATGTGGCATTGTTTTCAGTGCACCTTTAATGCTTGGTGCCTCCATTTGGATTAAACTTGTTTCTCCAAGCGGACCAGTACTTGCTGATACGCCCTTACGCGTAGGTAAGGATGGTAAAACATTCAAATTCTTTAAATTTCGTTCAATGATTCCGCATGCTCACGAATGGCTTATGAGTCAGCCTGAGTTGCTTAAAAAATACCAAGAGAATAATTTTAAACTTGACCCTGATCCAAGATTAATTAAAGGCGCAAAGTTTATCCGTAAATCCAGTATTGATGAGCTTCCACAGTTCTTTAATATTTTGCGTGGTGAAATGAGCTTTGTTGGACCCCGTGCCTATTATCCATTTGAAGTGGATAAACAGCTTGAAACCCACCCAGACCTAAAAGATTTAATGCAGGTTGTTTACTCGGTAAAGCCAGGTTTAACAGGTTTATGGCAAATAAGCGGTCGCTCTAGCTTATCTTTTGACGCTAGAGTAAAATTGGATGCCTCGTATGCAAAAAAGCGTTCTTTGCTGTATGATCTAATGATCATATTTAAGACGCCATTAGTTGTTTTAACAGGTAAAGGAGCCTATTAATAATTTATGAATAATTCACAATTTTGGGGACAAAGTTCGGGTAGCAATAATGTTCCTAGATCTACAAATAAAGTTTCGGGTAGTTCGCCAAAAAGCACTAAACTGGCTAAAGGTTTAGGGGTAACGGGCGTTATTATTTTGGTTGTTGTCGCAGTATTAGCAGGTTTAGGCTATTTCTTTGTAGTAAAACCTTCTTACGACGTAATTTCTGCAATAAACTTATTAAAGTCAGATTCTTCTCAAATTGGTGTCGCTATGCAAGGCCGTGATCTCGTCGCGCTTGACTTAACACTAAACAAAACAGAAAAGGATTTAGATACATTTAAGACCCAAAGAGATAAAAGCTTTGGTTGGGCAAAGAATATTCCACTTTTTAAGGTTAATGAGTTTTACTCAGACTCAGACAGGTTTGTTCAAGCCGGACATGATAGTGTAGCTGCAATTAAAGAGATTGAAAAAGTTGTAACTCCCTTTGCTGATGCCGCTGGTTTAAAAGTTTCAGCTTCTCAACAGGCTCCTGTTCAAAAAGGTTTGATGCAAGCATTTCAGAGTTGGATTTCATTAATGCCACAGGTTGCTGGTCAAATGGATGGTGTTATTGCCGCTGTATCTAAAGTGGGAAATGATTTGGGACCTGTAAATGTTGATAAATATCCTGAAAATATTCAAGGTATTCAAGTTCGACAAGACATTTCTTTTATTAAAGACACATTGTCCAAAGCTAATGACTATGGCCCTGATATAAAACAAGCTTTAACAATATTTCCTGGTACTCTTGGCGTAAACACTCCTGTAAAAAGATACATGATTATTATGCAGAACGATAAGGAAATAAGACCTACTGGTGGTTTTATGACTAACTACGCTACATTCAAGATTGATAATGGTTTATTGCAATCTGATTTCACTTCAAAAGATATGTACAGTGTTGATTTAACTTTGAATATAATTGATGCTACTTATACTTTTCCAACAGCACCACCTGCTTACCAGAAATATTTAAAGAATACACGTTGGTATGCCCGTGATATGAACTATTCACCTGATTTTGTTACCTCAATGGATCAATTCATGAAGTTTTATAATATGGCTGGTCGTATTAGTCCTGCTGAAGTAAAACCTGTTGACGGTATTGTGGCTATTGATACTCAAGTTATTTCAGAGCTTTTAGCTGTAACTGGACCAGTAACAGTTAATGGTGTTACGTATACAAAAGATAACGTTGTTTTAGAACTTGAAAGAATTGCCTCTCTTGAATTACAGGAACAAGCAAATCGTAAAAAAGTATTGGGTGATTTAATGCAGGCAATGTTGATTAATGTTTTTGAATCCGACAAAAACCTATGGGCGCAAATAATACAAAAGGGTGTTGATTTGTCTATGAGAAAACATATCCAAGCCTACTTGTTTGATCCTCAAGCTGAGGCATTGGTTGATAAATATGGTTTGGGCGGTCGTATTGCTACTGATGTGAAAGGTGATTACTTGGCCGTTATTTCTACAAACCTTGGTGGCGATAAGACAAACTGGTTCGTACACAAAGATGTAACAAGCACAGTAGAAAAAAGTGGCAATCGCTGGTTAAGAACAGTTGCCGTTAAATACACCTACACACAACCTGATAGTCAGTTTGATCCATTTGTTAAAGGGTTCAAGGATTGGCTACGTATATATGCCCCAGTCGGTTCGGAGTTTGTATCTGTAGATGGTTCCGAGGATGGTACAACGACAGATCAAGAGTCAAATAAGGTTTGGTTCAGTGGTTACGTTGAGTTAACACCAGGTCAAACAAAAACAATGACATTTAAGTATTATTTGCCAGAAGGTACAGTTGGACCAGCTACATATAACTTAACGTTGCAAAAACAAGGTGGTATTGATAGTGAGCCATATACGTTTATATATGGTAACCAAAATAAGAAAATTGATTTAACCCAGGATCAGTCAGTATCGTTTAAACTCTAATAAAGTTTAACTTCAACGTATTAAATCTGTACCCCGCCAGCTTTTTTGGTGGGGTACAATGTTCTCATGCATAAATACAACACCGAAGGAATTGTCTTAAAAAGCACAAACTATGCCGACAAAGACAAAATTTACACGATACTTACGCGTGACTATGGAAAAGTCCGTGTTCTGGCAAGAGGTGTGCGAAAAATAACTTCGAGACGTGCGGGCAACCTAGATACTTTAAATTATGTAAGTTTAAAACTTACCGAAAGCTCCGGTTTCAAAAACTTAGATGAAGCCGTAGTTTTGGAATCTTTTAGAGATATTAAAAACGACTTAAGTATTTCAATGAGCGCATATTATTTGGCGGAAATCGTTTTTAGATCTGTTGAAGAAGACGATACGTCGCCGGAAATATTTTATTTACTTCTAAGCACGCTAAAAAAATTAAATCAGGACACAGCTTTAACCGTAAATTATTTTGAAGTAAATCTCCTAAAAAAACTTGGTTACGCGTTAAACTTGGACAAATGTGTTGTGTGCGAGCGCAAGATGGATAACACATGGAGCAGCTATTCCTTTAACCTGGATATGGGTGGATTTATTTGCAATAACTGCGAAGGATTTGGATTTAAGGTTTTCCCCGATACCGTTTACATGATTCAGGATCTGCAAAAAGGTAAGTTTCCGGTTACTGGCGCTGTTCAGGATGTTAAGGTACTTAAACAGGTGGACTCGTTGATAAAAGGTTTTGTAAGTGATAACTTAGACGTGCGTTTTAAGAGCTTAGAGTTAACTGATCGATAAATTTGGCCAATTTGGTATACTATGCACATATGTCAGACACAAATGCGGATGTATTACAAAAAGTAGTTTCTTTAAGTAAACGCAGAGGTTTTGTTTTCCCAGGATCTGAGATTTATGGCGGTTTAGCCAATACTTACGATTTTGGTCCGTTGGGCGTTTTATTAAAGAAAAATATCGCTGACTTGTGGTGGAAATTTTTCGTAACTCGCAGACCAGAAATGTTTGGTTTAGACACATGTAACCTTATGAGTCCAAACGTTTGGGAAGCCTCCGGTCACACAGCTAACTTTACAAATGTATTAGTTGATTGTACAAACTGTAAGTTTCGTACGCGCGCCGACCATTTGATTGAAGACAATGTTCCAACAATTGGAAACGTTGAAGGTAAACCATTAGAAGAATTAGATCAAATTATTTCCAACAATAAAATTGTATGTCCAAAATGTGGTAAATCCGTTTGGACCAAATGCCGAAATTTCAATCAACTTTTCGAAACAAAAATAGGAATCATTACAACAGGTCAGGATAAAGCTTACTTACGTGGAGAGTTGGCCCAAGGAATGTTTGTTAACTTTAAAAACGTATTAGACAGTGTTCATCCAAAGTTGCCTTTTGGTATAGCTCAATCAGGAAAAGCTTATAGAAACGAAATAACCATGGGTAAGTTTACATTTAGAACACTTGAGTTTGATTTAGCCGAATTTGAATATTTTGTAAACCCAAAAGATTGGGAACAGCATTTTGAATTTTGGAAAAACGAAATGTCCGCATTTGCTGCCCGCGTAGGCTTGGATCAAGACCACTTGCGTTGGAGATCCCATACAAAAGAAGAATTAGCCCACTACTCAAAAAGAACAGAAGATCTGGAATTTAAATTCCCTTGGGGATATAAGGAAATGTGGGGACTTGCGTATAGAACTGATTTTGACTTAAAAAACCACATGGATAAGTCCGGTGTCGATATGCAATATACCGATTCAATGACCGGTGAAAAATTTATTCCTCATGTAATTGAACCAACATTTGGTATTTCAAGATTGTTCACTATATTACTTGTTAACGCTTATACAGAAGAAGTTGATAGGGTAGTGCTTAAATTGCCTGCCGAACTTGCTCCATATAGAGTTGCGGTATTTCCATTGGTTAAAAATAAGGAAGAAATTGTTAACAAAGCAAAGGGAATATTCAATAGCTTGGTTGATGCAGGTTTTTCAGTTGCTTGGGATGAGCGTGGAAACATTGGAAAAAGATATTATGCTCAAGACGAAATTGGAACACCTTACTGCGTTACTGTTGATTATCAAACACTTGAAGATGGCACAGTTACTGTAAGAAATCGTGATACTATGAAGCAAGATAGAGTAAAGATAGAAGACTTGAGTGCTAACATAAGCCACTAAGGAGAGTGTCATGTACGTCATTTCCAAATCCAATTTGTTTAAGATATATGCGATCTTGAAGTATTTGCATATAGCTTGCGGGGGAAATGGAAAAAATTCGTACTATATTTTCACTCGTGAAGAAGATATAGGAAAGGTTTTAGTAGAATTCACAAAAGAAGCCGCGGATATGATGTTTTGTAATACACCAATGCTAAAAGAATTCGAGATGGTACTTACAAAATGGGGTATTACATACAGTTACATCTAAAGCACACTATGGCAAGGCGATTATTCCTACTTTGGAAATGATCGCCTTCTTTTTTCCTTATAAAACATAATACTTCGGGTCTTATTTGTATTGACAGTGGAAGCCAAATGGAGCATATTGGATAGAGTCTGGTGACTAATGGTGAAAGTCAAAGACCTCCAACTATGAAAATGTTTCTTGGGGAATATCAACCGAATATCACCGAAGGTTCGAGAATTGCCCTGCCCAAGAAACTTCGGGAACAAATTAATGGTGAAGACCTTATATTGTCCCGTGGATTTGAAAAGTGTATTTTCGTTTACGACAAAGAGGACTGGGTTGCAGAGGCTCAAAAGCAGGTTGAAAATCCAATCAGTGATGCCAAAACTCGAGACCTTAAAAGATACATGTACGCAAGTGCTGCCGAAGCTTCAATTGATGCACAAGGACGCATAGTTTTACCCTCAAACTTACTTTCATACGCAGGAATAAACAAAGAAACATCAGTAATTGGCGCCGGAGATCATATTGAAATTTGGAATTTAGAAAATTGGAACGAAAGATTTGAGCAAATCTCTACGGAATTGGCTGCTTAACATATGGATTATCACGAACCAGTACTTTTAAATGAGGTCCTTGAAAACTTAAAAATAGAACAAGGAAAAAAATATATTGATTGCACATTAGGTGATGGTGGTCACACTATCGAAATTTTAAAAAAAGGCGGAATCGTTTTAGGAATAGAAGTTAGTGAAGAGGCTTTAGCTCGTGCAAAAAAAAGAATTATCGAACTAAAATTATCTGACAATTTTGTAGGTGCTTTAGGGAACTTTAAAAATATAAAAGAGATTGCTGAACAAAATGGATTTAGCAAGGTTGATGGCATATTGTTTGATCTTGGTTACAGTTCATATGAACTTGACGACGGTGGCTTTGGTTTATCCTTTTTAAAGGACGAACCTTTAGATATGAGATTAGATAAAACCTTAGGAGTTACAGCAGCAGACTTGTTAAACATGTTACCTGAAGATCAAATCGCGAGAATAATATCCGGTTATTCGGACGAAAAAATGGCCAGAAAGTTTGCAAGAGCCATTGTAAGTAGTCGTAGCTTGAAGAAGATTCAGACAACTAAGGAATTAGCTGATCTGTTAAGATCTGAAACTTCTCCAGGTTATGAGCATGGCAGGATTCATCCTGCTACGCGTACGTTTCAAGCGCTTCGCATTGCTGTAAATGACGAAGTTGCAAATCTGGAAAAAGCACTGCCTCAGGCCGCACGCTTACTACTGCCTGGCGGACGAATGTTAGTAATAAGCTTCCAATCGTTGGAAGACACAATTGCAAAACAGTTCGGTCGCAGCGCGCGGCCTAAAGTGTTAGAGGTTACGAAAAAGCCTTTAATACCAACGGACGAAGAGATTCGCGAAAATAGCAGATCTCGCAGTGCAAAGTTAAGAATTTTTGAGTGCGCATAAGCGCCTGCCCATTATGAGTTACTTGACCAAACAAAAAGCAGATATAGTCTGCAAAACAATATTTAATATTTCAATCGTAGTTTGCGTTGTTAGTATAGGTGCAAAACTTTACTGCTCCAACGAATTAGCAGTAAAAAACCAGCAACTAAAGGACGCTTCTACACAGCAAGCTCAACTACAAAAGGAAGTAACTGATTTAGCATTTGTAGACTCATCACTATCCTCTATGTCATCCATTGAACAAGCCGCAACTAAACTTGGTTTTATCGATATGAAAGACAGCTTAGTATCTTTGGATTTAAATACCCCATATCAAGCCTCAGCTGTTACAGCGGAGCGCTAATGTGGTATGAACAACTTCCGCCAAAAACACCATCCATTTTCAAGTTTTAGACTAGATGTAATTTTATATGTTTTTTTCGGTTTATTTGTTATTGTAGATTTTCGTCTTTTTCAAATACAGGTATTGGGTCATACAAGATATGAGCAGATGGCACAAAACCAATATTGGGATCTGCAAACACTCCCTGCTAAACGTGGTGATATTTTGTCGGCCGACGGTGTTGTATTGGCCGGAACTCAAACACGTTACTTACTTTTTGCAGAACCAAAAGTAATAGACGATAAATTTAAGTTGGCGCATGATGTTGCAAATACGTTGTCTTCGTTAAGAGCGGGAACAGATACTTCAGATGAGTTGGCCCGTTTTGAAGAAATTCAAGAAACTACTTCGAGCGATAAGTCTCCCGAGCAATTACAAAAAGATTTATTTTCCGATTACTACCAAATTATCACTGAAGATTTATCTAAGGAAGATTTGCAGTGGGTATCGTTATTTAAAAATTTAACACCGTTAGAGCGTGACAAAATTGCAGCTTTAAATATTAAAGGCTTAGGTTTCGAGGAAAGTCCTTCGCGTTATTATCCAGAAGGAACGTTAGCCGCGCATATTTTGGGTTTTGTGGGAGAAGACGCTAAAGGTGATAAACAAGGTTATTTTGGTATTGAGGGTGCTTTAAATGACGATTTAAAAGGTAAACCAGGAAGAATTGTTGAAGAGACTGACGCTACAGGTGCTCCTATTTTAACAGGAGGATACAAAAAAATTGATCCGGTAGAGGGACGTAATGTTGTTTTAACCATAAATCGTGCGGTGCAGTATATGGTAGAAAAGAAACTTAAAGAAGGTGTAGAAAAATATGGTGCTTTGTCTGGTGATGTAATTGTTATGGATCCTCAGACCGATGAAATTCTTGCAATGGCTAATTTTCCAACTTATTCTCCGGCCGAATATTATAAACAAGATACTGCAAATAATGCGCCCGGAGATGACTTGAACAGAAAAACAATTGAAGAACAAGATTTAGCTATTGCCCAAACTTATGAACCGGGTTCGGTCATTAAAGGTTTTACAATTTCCGCAGGTGTTGACTCCCACTTGATTACTCCTGAATCTACTTTTGAAGATAGTGGCCCTGCGCAATATTCCGATTACACAATTAATAACTGGAATGGTGTACATTATAATACTCAAAATATTATTCAGTTATTGCAAAAGTCCAACAACATTGGTGCCGCATGGGTTGGAACAAAAGTAGGACGCGCGCAAATGTACAAATACTTTTCAAACTTTGGTCTTGGTGTAAAAACTGGTGTCGATTTAGAAGGAGAAGACACGGGAGTTATTTGGCCTGCCGATAAATGGACTGACATTGATTTAGCTACAGCATCTTTTGGTCAAGGTATCTCTGCTACTCCGCTTCAGGTTTTAAATGGCTATAACGCAATAGCTAATGGTGGCTTTTTAATGGAGCCAAAAATTATTTCCAAAATTGTGGATTCAACTAAAACAATTGATATTCCGTCCAAAACTGTACGCCAGGTAATTTCAAAAGATTCTTCTGAAACAATGATCGGTTTATTGGAAAAAGCCGCCGAAGGCGGAGAAGCGCAGTATTTTGTTTTAAAAAACTATAGACTTTCTGGTAAAACAGGAACGGCGCAAATTCCAGAAAATGGTAAGTACTCACCAAATAAAACGAACGCTACATTTGTAGGTTTTTTAACAGGTTCCAGAAAAGTTTCGATGATTGTTAAACTTGAACAACCAAAAACTTCTATTTACGCTGCTGAAACGGCTGTTCCACTGTGGATGAATATTATGACGGAGTTAGTTAAGTTTTACGGTATAGCTCCCGATAAGGATGCCTCTGTTGTGGTTACTGCCGGCACGGCTGGTGAGGGAACTGCGGGGCATTAAAAGAAAAGCCACCCTTAATGTTATTAAAGATGGCTTTGTGCATATCTTAACCACTTATTTTCTTACAGCGCGTTGTAACGGCGAACAGCACAGTAGCAGGTACCTGTTTTAGTTTCAGATACATCAATTTCCCGCAAAAAGTACATCGTGCGAATACCGGAGTATTCCTTTTTGCTGAATCGCCACCTTCATAGCGTAAATACAGGTCGCTTTCTTTAAGGGTATATTGGGCACCGCATTTGCACTCAACTTCCGTCGTCCAGCTAGCCGCTGCAATAGTCGGTCCTTTTTTCGTTTCCACTTTTTCCTCCTTCACTAAGCTATTGATATTGAAGGCATTGTAATCCGATTAATGCTTCTTGGCAACCTATAGAGTGTAGAAAGTCGCTTTGAGGATTTCTAGGAAACCTAGACTTTAACCACTAAACAAATCCCAAAAAAATCCTAATATACCTTTATGAACTCTCGCGAAAAAGGTGATCAAACCGAAACAATAGCCGCATCATTTTTACAAAATAACGGATATAAAATTTTGGCGCGCAACGTATATTTTGTTGGTGGAGAAATAGACATAGTGGCCTTCAAAAACATTCTCACTTTTGTTGAAGTTAAAAGCGTTATGTGTGTGAGAGACGCTCCCTTTTGCGAACCAGAAGAGCTTTTTAATAGCAGAAAAAAACGCATAGTTTTACGCTCAATAAATCGTTTTATTTCTAAATATTGTTTAACAAACGTTGAATGGACATTGGATTTGATCTGTCTTACAGGAATAGGAAGCGGATTTAAATTGAAACATTACCAAAACGTACTTAGTTACTAGTTATTTGTGTCGCTTGCAGGTGCAGGTGTCGGCAATGTTGTGACGTTATTTGTATTCTGCGTATCGTCAACAAAAGTTCCGTTCAGCTTGGCCTCGATATCTTTGTGTAACTGGGTCCACGTATTGTCTCTTGGGATAAATACCCACGCGCGATATGGGCTGTCTGGGTACAAACCTGGAAAGTATAAATATTTGTCACCAACAACAAACGATTCAATTGTGTATTTGTCGCGATCTTTATAAAAATCCCATAAATAGTATGCGTCGGTTAAAGTTAAACTGGTTTTGGTTTTTTCAACTACCTGTGAATAAAACGTATCCATGTTCATAGGCCAAAAAGTGCTCTTTGGTTGACTGACTGCTTTTACCAAACCTTCTAGGATTAAATGCTGCCTTTTTGCTCGCATCAAATCACTTCCTTCGCCGTTGTCGCCGTGGCGGGATCTGGCAAAGGTTAAAGCACGTAAGCCGTTCATTAACTCGTAACCTTTTGTGAAGGTAACTGTTTGAACTCCAGAGTCATCCATTTTGGGAAAAGTAGTATCAGTAAAAGTAGTTTGAATTTGTACAGGCACACCACCAAAAGAGTCTACAATCCAACGAAAAGCATCGAAGTCAGCAATGATATATCCATCAATTTTTTGACCAGTTATTTTTTCATACGCATTTTTTAAGTTATCGTAACCGTTTACTGCATACAAAGCGTTTAATTTATTATCATTGATCCATAGATCTCGTGGTACCGAAGTTAAAAGAACCTTGTTAGTTGTTGTATCTACTGCGAGCATAATCATCACGTCGGTGTTTGAACTTAACTGGCCTTCAGCTTTTCGCTCGGTTCCGGTATCAGTACCTATAAGTAGTACGTTAAATCGTTTTAAATCGGCAAAAATTGTATTTGGCTTTTGAATTGTTGGTTGGATTTGTGTCGTAGCATTGTTAACTGTGTTTGCCAGTTTATCTGCAAAAGGGGATAAGATATTTTGCGTAGTCTGAGAAATATTGCCGTTATTTCCTGTGGATTTCTTGATAAAAAAGAGAGCTGTTCCTAATAAAATTGCGAGAACAAACAAAAATATCAAAACGTTACGCATAACTTACAATTCTAGCATAAAAAGGTTGTGTAACCCATCTCTTTTATGTAGAATCGTAGTATGCCAAAGAAAATATTATTTGTAGAAGATGACGAAGGTTTTTTTAATATTTTTTCCGTACCTCTTAAAATGAAGGGTTACGATATTATCCATATTTCCGACGGCTCTAAAGCTGTGGAAAAAGCTATATCCGAAAAGCCAAATTTGATTTTGTTGGACATAATTTTGCCAGGCACTAGTGGTTTGGATATTTTGAAAGAACTTAAAGAAAATATTGATACCAAAGAAATAAAAGTAGTTATGCTTACAAACTTTGGAAGTGATGATAATGTAAACAAAGCCATGGATTATGGTGCAGAAGATTATTACATGAAATACAACGTTGTTCCTTCTGAACTACCAGGTAAAATCGCCACACTTTTGGGCGAAGTTTCCGATTCCGGTGTTAAAGTAACTGGCTAAATTCAAATTTAGTTTAGGCTATGGAAATATCAAAAGAAATTTTTCGTGAATACGACATACGTGGCATTTACGGTGAAGACCTAACCGATGCTGGAGCTTATCATATTGGCCGAGCTTTGGGTGTTTTATATGTTGAAAAAGGTGCAACAAAAATATGTATCGGCCGCGATGATCGTAGCAGTTCAGCTCCTTTGTGCGAAAGTGTTATAAAAGGTTTGGTCGAAAGCGGAATGACTGTAACTCGAGTAGGCATTATTCCTTACCCAATGACTCATTTTTTAACTTGCAGTGAAGACTTTGACGGCGGCGTGAACATAACGGCCAGTCATAATCCAAAACAATACAATGGAATAAAAGCAGAATACAAAAACGCATTTCCAATATCAGGTGAAGAAATCCAACGATTGTTAGAAATTATTAAAACAGAAAAATACGTAAACGGTCAGGGAAGTGTCGTCGACGCGGATTTTAACGATATATACATTAAAAATTTATCTTCCAGATTTAATTTTAGAAATAAACATAAAGTATTGTTGGCAAGCGGAAATGGCGCCACTAGCGAAGATAATCCAAAAATATTTAAAAAATTAGGTGTTGAAACAGTAGATTTAGATTGTTTTTTTGATAGTACTTTTCCTTATGGTATTTCAAACCCAGAGGAACCTGCACAAATTAAACGCGTTGCTGCAGAAGTTCAGAAATCTGGCGTTGAGGTTGGTTTTATGTTTGACGGTGACGGCGATCGTTTGGGTGTGATTGATGAGAATGGAACTTATTATCCAACAGACCGAATTGTTTTATTGCTAATTAAAGATTTACTCTCGCGTGTTCCAGGAGCAAGAGTTTTATACGACGTTAAAAGCTCGGAGTTGGTGGGGGAGATAGTGACAAAGTTCGGTGGTGTTTCTCAAATCATGCAGACAGGTAGAACTCATTTTTTGATAGAAGTAATGACTGGAGACGCTGTTTTGGGCGCCGAATTTTCAGGTCACATTTATATAAAAGACAATTATTTTGGTTACGATGATGCTGCCTTTGCCGCGTGCGATATTTTAAGAATAATGGACGCATCTGGTAAAAAACTTTCTGAATTAATGGCTCAGTTCCCAACACGATCCAGCACACCTGAGATTCAAGTACCTTGTTCAGATGATACAAAGTTTGATGTTATTAAGGATATACAAAAACGTGTTTTAGCTGAAGCCCCAGAAAAAAAATACAAGAAGGTAGTAACACTTGATGGTGTACGCGTGAGTATTTCTGAGTCAGCTTGGTTTTTAATACGTGCAAAAAACACCTCGCCATTTTTAACGGTTCGTGCTGAGGGTTCTTCAGATGCTGAAGTGCACATGCTACTTTCCGAGGTATCTCGTTTACTTAGTGCCTATAAAGATATTGATTTGAGTTTGTTAAAGTAAAACTGTATTATATCCACCATAAAATACTAGCGAGAGGAGAAGAAGAAAATGGCAACTATTTTTAGTTATCGTTCGTTAACTATGAACGAACTTCAAGTGATTTTGCTTAAGTATGGTTGGGTTCGTTCGGCCGTATTTGATACTGGTCAAAATCCTGAGTACCCAGGTAACGCAGCCACGCAAATGTGTCTTACTGTGACATCGAAATATGATAACTTGATCCAGATATTTGAAGATCGAGATGCGTACGGTAATCCGCGTTTTGTTGTAGCTGGTGGTGAAGCTCATCTTAATTTTTTGCAAGAGATATTTGAAAATCATCAACTATTTTCAAAATGAGTTTTGGCCGGAGGAAAATAAAAAATTCTCCGGCTTCTTTTTTATCTTTTTTAACACTTACTTTTAGTACCCAAAATCCGCGTGATGTATTATCATTAGTTTATGAATAAAAAAACTGCCCAAATACTATGGTTCAATCAAATTCGTAAAACAGATCTTCCTGTAGTAGGAGGAAAAGGTGCAAATCTTGGTGAAATGACCTTTGCTGAGATTCCAGTTCCAAACGGTTTTGTCGTTACGGCAAACGCTTACTACGATTTCCTAGAGAAGACTTCCATCAAACAAAAAATCATGACCGAGCTTGGTGATTTAGATGTTGAAGATTCAAAAAAACTTCAGGCTGCAGCTATAAAAATAAAAACAGCTATTATGGCCGCCGAATTGCCTGAAGGACTAGCCGAAGATATTAAAAATCACTATCACGAACTTTGTGGTGAAGTCGATAAGCTTGTTGCTGTGCGTTCATCGGCAACTGCCGAGGACTTGCCAGATGCGTCTTTTGCTGGCCAACAAGAAACTTATTTGAACATTAAAGGCTGGAAAAGTGTTGTTAAACACGTTCAAGAATGCTGGGCGTCACTGTTTGAAGCACGTGCAATATTTTATCGCTCAACAAATCACTATTCTCACTTAAAAGTCGGAATTGCTGTTCCTGTACAACTAATGGTTCAGTCGGAATTTTCAGGAATTATGTTTACAGTTAATCCTTTAACCAATAACACCGACGAAGTTTCCATTGAAACTGCATTTGGCCTTGGTCAACCTGTCGTTTCAGGAGAAGTAACACCGGATCAATACATTGTTAATAAAAAAACCGGCAAGATTGTTTCAACCTACGTTTCCAAACAAACATGGCAAATGACACTCGAAGGAAACATGCCTATCTCCAAGAAATATCAAGAGGTTCAGAAAATACCAAATAAAATGGTTGTTGAAGTTGCGCGAATGGGAATGAGAATTGAAGAACATTACGGAAGACCTCAGGATATTGAATATGGTATCCAAGGTGGCAAGCTATATATCGTTCAGTCACGACCTGTTACAACATTAAATAAAAAAGAAGAAACGCATTTAGAGATTGATCCTGCTAAAGAAGGCAAATTTATATTAGAGGGTTTGGCGGCTTCTCCGGGCGTTGGTGTTGGTAAAGTAGTTATCATTAAAAATGCAAACGAGATAAACAAAGTTAAAGATGGTGATATTTTGGTAGCAGCAATGACAAACCCAGATTACGTTCCTGCAATGAAGCGCGCATCAGCTATTGTTACAGACTTAGGTGGAAGAACCAGTCACGCGGCTATTGTAAGTCGTGAATTAGGTATTCCTGCTGTCGTTGGTACTTCTCTCGCAACAAAAATGTTGGCTGTAGGAGAATTGATTACTGTTGATGGCGCCGCAGGTAGAGTTTACCAAGGTGATGTTTCGGTAGCCAAAGAGGAAGTTAAATCAAAGATTAATGTAGGTAACCTAAAGACAGCTACAAAAGTTTACACAAATCTTGCTGAACCAGAACTTGCCGACGACATGGCCCGTAGAAATACTGATGGCGTTGGTTTGCTTAGAGCCGAGTTTATCATGGCCGAAATCGGAACTCATCCAAAGGTATTTATTAAGGAAAAACGACAAAAAGAGTTTATTAACAAGCTAGCCGAAGGACTTGAAAAGTTTGCCGAAGCATTTAGTCCACGTCCGGTTGTTTACCGTTTCAATGATTTTAAATCCAATGAATATGCCAACCTAAAAGGTGGAAAAGAGTTTGAAACTGCTGAACCAAATCCAATGATTGGTTATCGTGGTGTCGCTCGTTACATTAAAGAGCCAGAAGTATTCGAAATGGAATTGGAAGCAATAAAAATTGTTAGAAACAAAAAAGGTTACAAAAACTTGTGGATCATGATGCCTTTTGTTAGAACTGTCGAGCAATTACGTGAAGTTAAAAAGTTAGTGTCAGCCTCGGGTTTGAGACGCAGCAGTATGTTTAAGTTATGGATGATGTGCGAAATCCCAGCAAATGTAATTTTGTTAGACGAGTTTATTGACGAAGGAATCGACGGCATCTCAATTGGAACAAACGATTTAACAATGTTAACGCTTGGTGTAGACCGAGATAACGAAAGAGTTGCTGATTGCTACAGTGAAATGAACCCAGCAGTACTTAAATCACTAGAAAAGATTGTTACAACAAGCCGTCGTCGAAAAATAACATGCTCCGTTTGCGGACAAGCACCTTCTGTATTCCCAGAACTGGTTGAAATGTTGGTAAATTGGGGAGTAACCTCAGTTTCGGTAAGCCCAGACGTTCTTGAAAAAACCAGAGGCATTGTTTACGAAGCCGAGAAAAAAGTTTTAGGAAAGAAAAAAGCTAAGTAACGGCTAACATTGAAAATTATGCCCAAGATACAGTCGATTAAAGCACATAAAATAGTGAACTCACGTGGTGACTGGACCATACAAGCAAGAGTAACTCTTGATGATGGTTCAGTTGGTGTGCAAACAGTTCCTGACGGAGCTTCTAAGGGTGAAAACGAAGCAATTTGTATACCTGCAGAAAAATCCGCCGAACTTGTTTCCACTGTTTTAAATGACGCGTTAAAGGGGAAAGATCCATTTAATCAAACTGCAATCGATGAGTTCATGATTAACATGGATGGCACTCCAAACAAAGAACACTTGGGTGGAAATAGTATTTTAGCTGTTTCACTGTCTGTAGCCGCTGCGTGTGCGGTTTCTCAAAAACTCGAGCTCTATCAATATTTATCACAACTATATACTGGAAAAGTTTTAACGCGCGCCGAACTTAAGTTTCCAACACCTGTGTTTAACATAATCAACGGTGGTAAACACGCACAAAATAATTTATCGTTTCAAGAGTTTATGGTTATTCCTGCTGCCGGAACTCCATTTGAAAAAAGTGTTGAAATCGGCGTTAAGGTTTATCACGAGTTAAAAGATATATTGCACACTGAAGGCTTTGTTACGAGCGTTGGCGATGAAGGTGGTTTTGCGCCTGGTGGTTTAACCGTACATACAGCTTTAACAAAAATTAAAGCAGCTGCACAAAAAGTTGGTGTTGTTGGTAAAGATATATTTTTTGGCATGGACGTTGCCGCCGAATCTTTTTGTAAAGACGGCAAATATAATATTTCCGAGGAAAAGTTGGTACTTAATGCAAAAGAACTTGGAGATTATTATGGCAAGTTGCTTAAAGAATTTGAGTTAATTTATGTTGAAGATGGTTTTTATGAACGCGATACCCAAGGTTGGAAAGATTTTTATGCTCTTCACAAAGATCACTTAATGGTTGTAGCCGATGACCTTGTTGTAACCAATCCTAAGTTTTTAAAAATGGCAATTGACGGCCAAATGGCAAATGCAGTTATTGTTAAACCAAACCAAGTTGGGTCGTTAACCGAGACTTTTAGGTTTGTAAAAATGGCACAAAATGCAGGTATGCATACTATTGTTTCTCATAGAAGTGGTGAAACTGGTGAAAGTAGTTTTATTGCCGATTTAGCGCTTGCGGTAGGTGCCGATTTCATTAAGTCCGGTGCGCCTGTTAGGGGAGAGCGTGTTGTTAAGTATAATCGTTTGTTAGATGTTTATAACTCTTAGTTTTACCTAATACTGTAAGCTGCGTAATCCTGAGCTAATGGCGTTTCCACTTGGGCAGTTTGTTCGTCGCTTAAACCTTCAAAATATCTTCTGAAACCTCGAATGGAATTTCCGTGGCATGATACTGCAACGTTTATTTTAAACTCTTTCATCTTGGGCAAAATTTCTTCAATAAACTCGTTCACTCTTTTCACAACCATTTCTATACTTTCACCGTTCGGTGGGGCAATGCTATATGATCGGCGATATTCTAAAAGTAACCCTGGATTTTCCAGTTGAAGCTCTAGTTTGCTTTTTCCTTGTAAATCTCCGTATCGTCTTTCTTTAAGTCTAGGATCTTTAATTATTTCTAAATCTTTTGCTGCTGGATTTAATGACATAGCAATTTGCATCGTCTTAATCGAACGAATCTGGTCTGACGCTACAAGCATGCTTACCTTTTTATCTTTCATCATTCCTGCTAGATCTTTTGCCTGTTGTATTCCTTTTTCTGTAATATCGGCATCACGCCAGCCACTAAAAATAAAATTAGCATTATCCACAGTCTGACCGTGCCTAAATACATATAAAATCGGAAAGTTTGGATCTTCGTTTTTTGGGAGAATACTAGCTTCTTTATAACTTAAATAAGCAATTGCTTCGTCGACTTTTTGTTTGCCGTATTTTTGATAATAGATTTCTAGTTGGGCAGCTTCTATCATTTGTTTAATGTTATCACAAGATGTTATGATGTTTAAATGCATATTATCTCAGGAATAATCTCGTTTATTTTACATATTGATACTCACTTGGGGGACATTATTCGCCAGTACGGTACTTTTTCATACGCAATTTTATTTTTAATTTTGTTTGCTGAAACTGGTTTTGTTTTTACACCGTTCTTACCAGGAGATTCTTTGTTATTTGCTGCAGGAGCATTTGCTGCGATCGGTTCTTTTAATATCGTGATTTTGCTGGTTTCTTTATGGATAGCTGCTTTTTTGGGAGATACCGCTAACTATTGGATTGGATACTTCTTCGGGCAAAAACTCATTGATAATCCAAGAATTCCTATTAATCAGGATCATATAGATAAGACACAAGTCTTTTATGCTAAACATGGCGGAAAAACCATTTTCCTAGCAAGATTTATTCCTATTGTAAGAACTTTTGCCCCTTTTGTTGCAGGTATTGGAAAAATGAGCTACAAACATTTTATTATGTATAACGCTGTTGGTGGTTTAGCTTGGGTATTTTGTTTTACACTTGCTGGATTCTTTTTTGGAAATATTCCACAGGTTAAGTCGAACTTTTCAGTTGTTGTAATGGCAATAGTAGTAATATCAATATTACCTATGGTTTACGAATTCGCCAAAGCTAAGTTTAAGCCAAAACAACAAGCTTAATTTTTAAATCTTCTAATAACTCCTGTTACAACGCCCTGAATTTGCAAGGATCTTGCATCCACATAAATGGGATCCATATTTGGGTTTGCTGGTTGTAATCTTATTTGTCCGTCTTTTTCTTTGTAAAAAGTTTTAAGCGTTGCAAACTCATTGTCGATAAGAGCTACGACAATCTGTCCATCGTTGGCTACATTTTGTTGCTGAATAACAACGTGATCGCCGTCAAAAATACCCATATCTATCATTGAGTCACCTTTGACTTGTAATACGAAGCATCTTTTTGTTTTAGAAACTATATCTGATGAAACCATAACTGTTGCTAAATTATTTTCTACTGCTTCAATTGGTTGTCCGGCTGCAATGTATCCTACTAAAGGAAGTTCGATTGCCGATAGAGAAGAGTTGAACATTGGCTCAAGGATTTCAATCCCACGAACCGCGCCGTCGTAGCGTTTAATGATGTTTTTCTTTTCTAGAGCTTGTAAATGTTCATGTACCGTAGCCAATGAAGATAAGTTCATTGATATAGCAATTTCCTGTAAAGTAGGTGAGTATCCGTTAAGTTGTATATATTGTGAAATAAAGTCGAGAATCTGTTTTTGCTTTTTATAAAGGGTTACGGGACTCATTTAGCTCCTTTTAGGTATGCAACCAAGTACAGAGTTTTGCATTTCCTTTGGTATTTAAATAGTACCGAATAGTACCCGAATGTGTCAAGGACATTTTACCAAACAAAACCCAAACCTTATGATAAAATGTTTCTATAATGTTTGACCTCAAAGCTAACTACAAACCAACTGGCGACCAACCACAAGCTATAGACCAGCTTACTAAGGGTATTCTGGCCGGAGAAAAAGACCAAGTTCTATTGGGAGTAACGGGAAGTGGTAAGACTTATGTAGCTGCAAACCTGATCCAGAATATTCAAAAACCAACACTTATTATCTCGCATAACAAAACATTGGCCGCACAGCTTTACCAAGAGTTTCGTGATTTCTTTCCAAATAATGCCGTTGAGTACTTTGTAAGTTACTACGACTACTTTCAGCCGGAGAGTTATATACCTTCGACAGATACCTACATAGAAAAAGATTCGGCCATAAACGAAAAGATCGATAAAATGCGTTTGTCGGCAACAACTTCTTTAATGACTAGAAAAGACGTTGTTGTTGTTTCTTCGGTGTCTTGTATTTATAACTTAGGTTCACCGGCAGAGTACAGCAAGGTTGCTATAGAACTCCGTTTAGGTATGAAGATTCGCATGATGGATTTGTTAAAGCGTTTGTCTCAGGTTTATTACGATCGTTCTGATTACGACTTTTTGCGTGGAACTTATCGGGTGACCGGTGAAATTATCGACGTTTACTTAGCTTACGATGATTATGCCGTTCGCTTGGAAGTTTTTGATGATGTTTTAAAAAGCATTTCTTACTTTGACCCATTTACAGGTGACGAAATAGAATATTCAAATGTAAAGCGCCCTGAATTCGTAATGATCTTTCCTGCTAAACATTACGTTGCTCAAGAAGAATTGCGACCTTTGGCTATTCAACAAATAGAGGTAGACCTTCAAAAAAGGTTAAAAGAACTTAAAGATGCTGGAAATATTGTTGCGGCGTACCGCTTGGAACAGCGAACAAATTACGATTTGGAAATGATTAAGGAAATTGGTTACTGCAAGGGAATTGAAAACTATTCTCGATACTTTGACGGGCGTAAACCTGGACAAAGCCCATACACACTTTTGGATTTCTTCCCTAAAGATTATTTGTTGGTAATCGATGAATCTCATATAACGATTCCTCAGATTAGGGGAATGCACAATGGCGATAAGTCTCGTAAGCAAACATTGATAGATTATGGATTTAGAATGCCTTCAGCTTTGGATAACCGTCCGCTAAACTTTGAAGAATTTCTAACCAAAATAGATACAACAATTTACGCTAGTGCTACACCGGAAGATTGGGAAATGGAACGCGCTCACGGAAATGTTGCTGAGCTATTAATTAGACCAACAGGAATAGTGGATCCTCAAGTTACAATTATTCCTTCAAAAGGACAAATTGATGATTTGTACAAGAAAATATTGGATAGAACCGCTAAGCATGAGCGTGTTTTAGTTACAACGTTAACAAAACGTATGGCTGAAGAGTTGTCGGCGTTTTTGTTGGAAAAAGGTGTAAAGGTAACTTACCTGCACTCAGACATCGATACATTAGAAAGAACCGATATTTTGGATAAACTTCGTCGTGGTGACTACGATGTTATTGTTGGTATTAACTTATTGAGAGAAGGTCTAGATTTGCCTGAAGTTTCTTTGGTTGCAATATTGGATGCCGATAAAGAAGGGTTTTTAAGATCTGAAACTGCACTAATTCAAACCATGGGACGTGCTGCCCGGCACATTTCAGGAGCGGTTGTTATGTATGCCGATAACATTACGGGAAGCATGCAAAGAGCCATTGCCGAAGTTGATCGTAGACGTATTATCCAACTGGCTTACAACAAAGAACACAACATAATTCCTCAGCAAATAGTCAAAGCTTTTCGAGAAAAATTAGTCGACGAGACTTTAGAGGAAGAATTAAAAGATAAAGCCGATAAAGCGTGGAAACTTAAAGATGTTGATTATAAAGTATTGCCTCCAAAGGAACTGAAAAAAGAATTGAAGAATTTAGAAAAAGAAATGAAATATGAAGCCGAAAACTTAAATTTTGAAAGAGCAGCGTTGTTGCGCGATCGTGTTCGTGAGATTAGAAAGTACTTGGATTAAAACTTATATTTGTCATTGACTCGGATATTCCCTTAACTTACAATCAAGCCAATCTGTCCTCGAGAGTACATCTTTAGTAAAATCTTTTCTCCTTAGTTCTTTAAGTAAATTATGTTCTTAAAAAGCCTAATAGATATAGTAAAAAGCATAGGGTATCTAGTTATATTTCCTTTCGAAGCACTCCTGACCGTTATAATTAAAATAATTAAACTCGTTCCGAAGAAAAATAATAATCGTGGCGGAATACATATAGATCTTAGTAAAATTCATACATTTACGTCACGTGAGATATTGTTGTTTGTAACTTTTTTAGGTTTGTTCATTTTTTTGGTTATACCTTTGATGATTTATCTTTGGTTTAAAGAAATACCTAACCTTGATTTATTTTCGATCACTTCTCAAAATTACGGCTCTACCAAAATATATGATCGTAAAGGACAGCTTTTATACGAGATTTATGCTGATAAAAATTACCAACATGTTAGCTTAGATCAAATTCCAACTCAGGCTGTGAATGCCACTTTAGCTGTAGAGGACTCTACTTTCTATTATCACAACGGCGTACGTATCGACAGTATCTTTAGGTCCGTGGGTGAAATTTTCTTTAAACATAATCTGCAGGGTGGTTCTACCATTACACAGCAGTTGGTAAAAAATGTTTTGTTAACGCCAGAACGTACTGTTCAACGAAAAATTAAGGAAGTAGTTTTAGCTTTAATAGTAGAAAAACGTTATACCAAACAACAAATACTTGAACTTTACCTTAACAATATTTCTTATGGCGGAAATGCTTGGGGAATTCAATCGGCGGCAGAAAAATATTTCCACAAAAACGTTTGGGAATTAGATTTAGCCGAATCAACAATGCTTGCTGGTTTGCCTTCGGCACCCACAGCGTACTCACCGTTTTCAAATCTCGATATGGCAAAGGAACGCCAAAAATACGTTTTAGATCGCATGGTTACACTTAAATATATAACTCAGGCCGACGCTGATTCCGCCTATGCAGAAGATTTAGTTTTTGCTCCACAGACTGACACAATAAAAGCACCGCACTTTGTTGATTATGTTCGTAATAAGTTGGAGCAGGAATACGGTAAACAGTATGTTGATACTGCAGGACTGTCGGTTTATACCACGTTGGATTTGGATTTACAGCAAAAAGTTGAGCAGATTGTTTCCGACGAAGTTACAAAGGGAGCAAAGTACAACTTCACTAATGGAGCGGCCGTTGTTATCGATCCAAAAACCGGCGATATTTTAGCCTACGTTGGTTCGGTTGATTATTTTAAAGAAAATTGGGGTTCTTTTGACGTTGCTTCAGCGTTACGTCAGCCGGGCTCATCGATAAAAGTTGTAACTTATGCTTTGGCTTTATCAAAAGGATATACTGCCGCATCCGTAATTAATGACTCGCCTATAACTTACCAGTCAGTCGGTTCAAAACCTTACACACCTGTAAATTACGATGGTAAATACCACGGTGACGTTTCTTTACGCACTGCCCTGGCAAATTCATATAACATTCCTGCGGTTAAGTTGGCCAAAGCTTTGGGTCCGGATAATATCGCCCAGTTGGGAAAAGATATGGGATTAACAAATTGGGCTGTTGATGGGAAATATGGTTTATCAATTACGTTGGGTGGCCGTGAAGTTAGGTTGCTGGATTTAGATAATGTTTATGCTACGGTTGCTCGTGGGGGACTATATAAAAATACTAACGCGATATTAGCTATTAAAGACGGTCACAGCGAAGAAATTTACAACTCACATGCGGATCCGGATGTAACGGCAACTAATCGTGTGCTTAGTCCCGAAGTTTCTTATTTATTGTGGAACATTTTATCCGACAACAATGCGCGCACCCCGGCTTTTGGAACTTATAACCAACTTAATATTCCCGGATACACTGTGGCTGTTAAAACAGGAACTACCGATAACAAAAAAGACAATTGGACTTTTGGATTTACGCCTTCGTATGCGGTGGGAGTTTGGGTTGGAAATAATGACGGGCAAGTAATGAATCCTTATTTAGCTTCGGGAGTAACGGGTGCGGCTCCTATTTGGAATAGAATAATGCGCGCAGTGTTAACTGGAACCACAAATGAAATTGAGCCAATGCCAAATGATGTTTTTGTAAAAAAAGATGCTAAGTGTAATAAGTCCGAGGTATTTGTTAAGGGAAGTAATATACCTTCGACATTGTGTATCGACGATAAAAAAGATTCTAAGGATAAAAAGAAGCGTAACAATTGACAAAACGTTGTGATTCTATAACATTAATATATGCCAATCGACGAAATGTCCACAACCTTTAACTTTGAAGACTCTCCAAGTTTGGAAAAAGCGGCTGCTGATGAAACTGCTGGTGCAAGTGCCTTTAAAGACTTTGTAGCTACAAGAGAAACACAATTGCAGCAAGTTGAAGGTTCGTTGCCAAATCCAACTGACGAGCAAAATAATTTTATAGATAAAATGCATACTCTTTTTGCCTATTGTGAAAATTTCGAAGCAGGTGATCGTTCCTCAGATGTAACTACTCCCATACATTCATGGTTGTTAATGGAGTGGAAAGATTTGAATGCACAATTTACAAAGCGTGCTGAAGAAATTTATGGCGATAAAGTTGCCACAAATCTTGCTGAACATCAAATTGAAGATCCACAATTACAAAAGTTAAATACTGATATTGAAAAGTTGAATAGCGCATTTACATGGTTTCAAAAACAGGAACATCCTGAAGAAGCTTATGTTCCAAATGAAATTGTTGTTGAGGCTCCTAAAGCAAACGAAAGACTTGGAGCTGCCGAATTTACGCATATAATTACTGTCGAGCGTTCCACCTTTGAAAATTTTGTTAAACCTTACCCAGAGCAACAAGCCGATGATTACGCGCACGATTTATATGGTGTTCCTTTTTCCGAACTACGTGATGACGAAAAGACGAATGTTACAAATGGTGTACATCAATATGCTGAGAATATGAGCACAATTCTTGAAAGATGTGATCAGTTTGTAGATGGGAATCGTTCTAAAGAGGTTGTACAGTCCGTGGAGTCTTGGTTGGTCGAAAAGTTTCATGAAACCAGATCACTTTTGGAACAGCGAGCAAAAACTTTATATGGTGATGATAAGGCCTTAGCCTTTAAAGACAAAACTGATGAGCAATTAAATAATATTAGAGAAAGTGTCCAAGAAACACTCCGCGCACTAAACTGGGTAACAATAGAAGCTGGTAGACGCGAAAAAGCAGAGTCCGCTGAATAAACCTTAAACCTCTTCACAAACCCGAAACTTTACCGTAGAATACTGAAGTTATGGAAGAAAGCGCCCTAACTCACATCCTCGTCAGGGGAGCGAGACAACACAATCTCAAAAATATCGATCTTAATATACCCAAAAATAAATTTGTGGTATTTACAGGTGTGTCCGGATCAGGAAAGTCATCTTTGGCTATGGATACAATATATGCTGAGGGTCAAAGACGCTACGTTGAGAGTTTATCGGCGTATGCGCGCCAATTCTTAGGCGTAATGGATAAACCTGATGTCGACAAAATCGAAGGTTTGTCTCCGGCAATTGCCATTGACCAAAAGACTACTTCTAAAAATCCACGATCTACCGTTGGAACAATCACCGAAGTTTACGACTACTTACGACTTTTATACGCTAGAGTAGGGCATCCTCACTGCCCAAACTGTGGTCGCGAGATCCAGCGCCAGAGTGCTTCCGAAATTATAGAAAAAATACTACAGTTAGCTGGTGAGCATGCCGACTACAAAACAGCTAAAGGTGTCAGGTTTATACTTTTTTCGCCAATAATTCGAGACAGAAAAGGTGAATACTCCACATTATTCGAAAACCTAAAAAAGCAGGGAATTGTCCGTGCACGAATCGACGGAACAGTTCGTAGTTTAAGTGAAAAGTTTGATTTAATAAAAACTAATAAACATACAGTTGACGCATTAATCTCACGCCATACATTATCAAAAGCAAAATCTAAGGACACAGAATTTATCACAAACTTTAGAACACAACTTTATCAATCAGTTGAATCTGCTTTAAGACTTAGCACAGGCATTGTTATTTGTTCAATCATTGACGATGCTGACTTTGACTTTCCTGAAAACCCAAAAAAGTTTGAAGATCACATGTTATCAGAAAACTTCGCATGCCCGTTTTGTAATATTTCTTTACCTGATTTAGAACCTCGAACTTTTTCATTTAACTCGCCTCATGGTGCATGTCCCGCGTGTGATGGTTTGGGAATGCAGTTAATTGTTAGTGAAGACATGGTTGTTAATCCAAAGTTGTCTGTTTCCGAAGGCGGAATACTTCCATGGCAGCGATTGTTTGAACACCAGACTTGGACTCAAAATGTTGTAAAAAAAGTTGCACAAGAATACGACTTTTCTCTAGACGATCCAATCGGCGAGCTAACTACAGAAGCACGAAAAATATTAATGTACGGTGTTCCTGGAAAAAAATTTAAAGTCTCTTACAGAACAAATGCCGGACTTGAACATTCATACGAAGCTCAGTTTGAAGGTGTAATACCAAATCTTATTCGTCGTCATAAAGAAACCGATTCGGACTTTATCCGTAACGAAATCGAAAAGTTCATGATTAACGAACAATGCAAGGTTTGTAATGGCGCACGACTTAAAAAAGAAGTCTTATCTATTGTTATTGATGAAAAAAATATTAACGAAGTCACGAATCTCTCAATTGTTAAAACCCAAGAGTTTTGCAACCATTTACCAGAAGTCTTTAACGAACGCGAAACGATAATTGGTCATACTATTTTAAAAGAAATTAGTTATCGTCTAAAGTTTTTGGTAGATGTTGGTTTAGGATATTTAACATTGTCACGCTCATCAGCGCACTTATCCGGTGGAGAAGCGCAAAGAATAAGATTAGCTTCACAAATAGGTTCAGGTTTGTCGGGTGTTTTATACGTGTTGGATGAGCCTTCAATTGGTTTACATCAACGTGATCAAGGTAAGTTAATAAAAACCTTGCACAATTTACGTGACCTAGGAAATAGCGTTTTAGTTGTTGAACACGATGCTGAAACCATGATGGAAAGTGATTATATCTTTGATTTCGGACCAGGTGCTGGTGAACATGGTGGACAGGTTATCGCTGAAGGAACTCCGGCTGAACTTTTAAAAGATCCAAATTCTTTAACAGGAAAATATTTATCAGGCAGGTTAGTTGTTGGTAAAAACGGAATAAAAGAACAGCGCGCCCTCGAAGAATTATTAGAGCAAGAAGCTAACTCAAAAATTAAAAAGGAAATCACAGGAAAGACATTAACTTTAAAGGGTGCTTCCGGAAGAAACCTAAAAAATATTGATCTCGAGGTTCCGCTTGGAAAATTGGTTTGTATAACAGGCGTGTCAGGTTCAGGTAAGTCTACGTTGATAATGGACACTTTGTATCAAGCCTTGCGACAACAGTTTGGTTTAAAAATCGAGGAAATGCCGGAGCCCTATAAAGGCGTTTACGGTATTGAAAACATCTCAAACGTTATCGCTATCGACCAAAGTCCTATTGGAAGAACACCAAAGTCTAATCCAGCCACATACACAAAAACCTTTGATCATATTCGAGATTTGTTTGCACAAACACAAGAAGCTAAGTTGCGCGGTTACGGCCCGGGACGATTTAGTTTCAACGTTAAAGGCGGACGTTGCGAAGCTTGTGGTGGTGATGGTCAACTAAAGATTGAAATGCAATTTATGCCCGACGTTTATGTTAACTGCGACGTTTGTAATGGCAAAAGATACAATCGCGAAGCTTTGGAAATTAACTTTAAGGGTAAAAATATCGCTGACATTTTAGATATGACTGTTGATGAAGCTTTAGGCTTTTTTGAAAACATTCCACAAATTCGCCGAAAGATTCAAACATTATTTGATGTAGGTTTGGGTTACATAAAACTTGGGCAACCTGCTACAACTTTGTCGGGTGGAGAAGCACAACGAGTTAAATTGGCCTTAGAATTGTCCAAACGTGCCACAGGAAGCACTTTTTATATATTAGACGAACCAACTACCGGTTTGCACTTTGCAGATTTGGAAAATTTGATTTCTATATTTAAAAGATTAACTTCACGCGGAAACACCGTTGTTGTTATTGAGCACAATTTAGATGTTGTTAAAAATAGTGATTGGATTGTAGACCTCGGTCCTGAAGGTGGAGAAGCGGGTGGACAAGTTATATTTAATGGTTCTTTAAGCGACTTGATGAATAATAAACAATCTTATACCGCACAGGCTTTACACGAGATGAACGAATTTATTAAGAATCAAAAGAAAACTCCGCAAAAACGTTAAGTCTGTGCGGAGTCTGTTTGGGCGTGCTTGTTTCACTTAGCTCACTCGCCGAATTTGTACATGGCAAAGATACGGTTGCGAGATTATGAAGCGTTTGTCCGGGAAGCGGTCGTAAAGAATCTCGATTAATCGCGCGCGTCGAAAATCCGTATCCAGATCAAACTCTCCGTTTCCTTGAATGTGCATTGTTTCCAATTCTTCTAAAAACTGTTCCAAGGATATAGGCATTTTCTCCTCCTTCCCTTTATATTTTTATGTCTTTCTTTAGATTTCGTCCACGACGTTGGGCGCGGTTTGGTGTTGTGCCTCAGGTTGAGAGATCGCGGGTAGTTCGCGCAGCAAAGTTAGGATCAACAACTTGCCATCCTCCTTGATTTCAATATCAAAGTATCCGGCAACTTCTCCCAGGGCTTTTTCGACGATAATACCATTTGCATGCGTGCCGGCCACCAGGTTGTAGCAGTGTTTCTTTCCCTTTTCTTGCTTGAGCGCCAAAGCGATAACATCAGCTAAAATTAAATTGTTTTCTACTGGCATAACTACTCCTTTTCTATAGATATTGCAGATTTTGGGGAATTATAACACCATTCTCGGGCTCATAGTACTTATAAAGCTGTGTTTACGATATTACCGTTTGAGTCGGTATATGTAACAATTGCTGAGTTCTTCGGCAGGTAAATAGTTGTTTCTTGATTGGGCGCTAAAGTTTTACCTTGAAGATTGTAAATGAAAACGCCACCAACGTTTTTAACGCTATATCGTGCGTTTCCTCTAATCCATTGATACAGGTTAAAATTGAAAACCTTTTTTATGGTTATTCGTGGTTTATAAATATCGTCGTTAGTATTTTGCGCGTAATCTACTTCAACTAATCGCTCGTCGTCGCTGTAACGATAACTTCCTGCAGGGGAATGGGTATTCCGAGCTTTTTCCTTTTATAACAAACGCAAAATGACTGGTATCAAGTTTGGTAAAGTAATCAACTCCGGATGTTGTTCCCCAAGTTGGATCTATTTGAATCCATCCGTAAAATGGGTCATAAAATTCAGCCCACGAATGGAGTAAGTCGCCACCTTTTAAACTTATGGATAAAGGTTTGTTACTTTCGTCGGTTGTAAAAGCATAGCCGTTAATTTCTCGCGCGGGAATGCCCATAGCTCTTGATATTGCCACAAAAGCGTCTGTGAATTCCATGCATGTCCAAGGTCCTTTCTGAGTTAAAGTGGCTAAGGCACCGTTTCGTTGCACAGAGTCTTCTTTAATGGCGTCATAGTTGTAAGAAAAGTTCTTTGTGATGAAGTCATAAACCTTTTTGGCGTTTTCAATAACATTTTTGTTTGGATCTTTAAGTGATTTTGCCATGTCTTGGATACCTGGTGAGTTTACTTCCCAATATTTTTGGGCTTGAGTTTCTTCTTTGACTAAGGTTGCAGGTAATTCGGAAAATTTTCCACCGAAGGCTGTACTAATTTGTCTGCCGGAAACTCTTGCCGAACCGACAACTGTTACCTCAAGTTTTTGCCTTGGCCACATTCTAAAAGTTGCCATAGCGTTTCCGTCTTTATCTATCGAAATATTCTGTGGGGCCGGCGATATTTGATCATATCTGATTTGCTGAAGGTCTTTTATGTCAGGTGGTAATGCAATTTCATACAGTGAGGGAATAATCATGGTGTTTTCCAGCTGATATTTTAATTTAAAATTTAAGGCTTGAAATGTACCAAAACTTCCGGTTATTCCTTTATCTACAAAGGATTCTTTTGTAAAGTAATAGGCTGTGCTTGTTCCTTCGGTTTTTTCTATCACCGGAGTAGGGGATAGATAGATTTTTGGCCCAAACTTTTGGGGGACTGCCAATCTTACGTTGTATAAAACTGTTGTGTCGGGGATATTAATTCTTGGAATGTTTGTATTCCATATATTACCGACTTTTCCTGCAATATCGCCGGTGCTGTATTTAAGTGTAATTTTATTTTGGCGACCTTGTCCTATGGCAAAATTTACTATTGGAATATTTACTAAAGTTTCGGTTACTCCGTCGGTTGAGGAAGATGTTTTGCTGGCTTCTACAACTTTTCCATTTACTTGTGCGGTTACGTCATACATATCAGTGTGTTTTGTACTAAAAGAGTAAGTTGTTGGTACAACATCGTTAGCTTGGTTTGTTATTGTTGTGTTTTGGGTGACCAACGTGTGTCCATCTTCCTGCACGTCGTAAGAAATGTCGTAGTCTATTGTGAATTGTTGACCAGAGGCTGCTTTTACAGGTTTCGCGTTGATATTTGCCATTAAAAAGGTTGCAACTATTGCAGTTATTCCTAGAAAAGTGAGGTTAAGTTTTTTCCGATAACTTTGCATACCTGAATGCTACAATAAGTTTATGGCTAGCACAAATGTGCTCGAAAAAGTTAAGAATCTGCCTAAGCAACCCGGCGTCTACATTTATAAGGATGAAACGGGTGAAATCATATATGTCGGCAAGGCAAAAAGCCTTAAAAACCGCGTATCCTCGTACTTTTCCGGCAATTTAGACAAACGTTCCAAGACCTACGCCTTGGTCCAAAGGATTAACGACATCGACACAATCTTGGTGGAATCTGAGTTCGAGGCACTTTTGCTGGAGGCGGAATTAATCAAAAAATATCTCCCCGTTTATAATATTTTATTAAAAGACGATAAATCTTATTTATATATTGTAATTAGAAATGAAAAAGTTGAAATTAACGGCAAACCGGTTTCGGTACCGGTTCTTATGTCTGCAAGGAAAACCACTCTTCTACCTAAAGATACATACTTTGGCCCATATCCAGACGGAACCACGGCAAAGTATGTCATTAAAACGTTACGTAAGATCTTTCCATTTAGGGATTGCACTACCGGTAAGTTCAATAGATATCATAAATTAGGAAGCCCCTGCTTGTATGGTCATATAAAGGCATGTCCGGCACCGTGCGTTAATAATTCCGAACAAGACCTTCATGAATATAAAAATAACTTTGAAAAAATAAATAGAATTTTGGCCGGCGACGCTTCGGCGATATTAAATGAATTAAAACGCAAAATGGATCAAGCTTCTCAATCTGAGGATTATGAAACAGCAATAAAGTATCGAAATATTTTAGAAAAATTTAATTACGTTCGTCAAACTTTTAGAGGTGTTGAAGAATATGTTGAAAATCCATATTTGCTGGACGACTTAGCACTTAAGGCGTTAGACGAATTGGTGGCCGTTTTACCAAATATCACTCACCCACCTTTGAGAATTGAATGCTATGACATTTCCAACATCTCCGGAAAGGAAGCTGTTGGTTCAATGGTGGTTGCTACAGATGGGCGTATTGATAAAAGCCAATATCGCAAATTTAAAATAAAGTTTAAGGATTCCCCAGACGACTTTGACATGATGCACGAAGTTTTATATCGCCGTTTAAAACGTGAAAAAGCAATTACTGCCGATAAGGAAAAATGGAGATTGCCCGATTTAATTATTCTTGATGGTGGTAAGGGTCAAATTTCGGCGGTGCTGGCTGCAATGGATTTTTTGGATTTCCACTTACCTGTGATTGGTATCGCTAAGAAATTTGAAACTTTAGTTTATAAAAAAGATGGTGAGTTTTTTGAAGTAAGTTTGCCAAAAGACAACCTAGGTTTACGCTTGGTTATTACGTTGCGTGATGAGGCTCATAGGTTTGCTCAAAAGTATCATCATTTGTTAAGAAGTAAGTTGATTAGGTCTGTGTAAGGTATTTGGAATTATTGATGTTGGAAAAAAGAAAAACCCATTATTTTTTGGTAATGGGTTTTTGTGGTGTTAGAAAACGCGTTGAAATTCAAGCTCCAGTAGACTTTTAACCGCTGCCTCAGTTGTTGCAATTTTGGCTTCTGAAATAAAGGCACTGTTACTGGTCCATTTGATTTCCAAAGTATTGATATCAAAGGTTAAGGATGCAAGGATTGTTTCGAAAGTGGGCTTCTCCTTTGTGGAATCCTTTCCTGGTTGAATGACAGAAACCGATATGATCATCATGTTCCTGTTGCCCGGATGTTTGTTAAAAACTCCAAGTTCAATATTTTCGGATGATAGCTGGGCATTTGCCAGTTTGCGTGCGGTGTCGTACATTTTTCACCTCCTTAGATTTGTTTTAACTACTGTTTTATTGTTACTGGGATTATATCTTGAAATCGGTAATATGGCAACCTATAGCCGAATACTCTTGAAAAAAAATAAGACCCATTAAGCTTTTGGCGTAATAGGTCTTTTGTTACCGGATAGACTTATTGATTACTGCCTTAGTTGCTTTTTAAGACGGGCAATCAAATCATCAATCCAATTTTCCTTATTTGTTGGTACGAACCCATTACAAACTACGGCGGGGTCCATACCGATGTGTTTGCACGCATCCAGATACTTTTGCACAAGTATCTTTAGTGATTTCGAGATGCCTTCCCAGTCGTAGACTTCTGGTAGCGGAACGTTTGGGTTGATGCAGACATCCAATAGAAGCGTGTGATTACGTACCATTTCACTTAAAGAAATCACGATTCCCCGATGTAGCCATTTTGCCTTGTAATATTCTTTTTCCTTGTCGAACATTTCGACTGTTTGAACCAGCATGATTGATTTGATCTTGCTTCTAAGTATTTTAAATTCCCTTGACGCGGCCATATTCCCTCCATGGTTTTTATGGTATTGAATAAGAAAACATTGATAACTGGCGCTATTATAATGTAAAAAGCGTATTCGGTCAACCTATAGCGTTGGTAATGCGCTACCGATTGTGCGCAAAAAAATAAGGACCTATGCAGCTTTTAGCTATATAGATCCTCATATGCCGGTTATTCCTAATCTGTAAGCTGTTCCTGCAACTTTTGCATCAGACAAGGAAACCAGTTTTTATTTCGCGTATTTACCCAGGCAGAGCAATTCATGGATGCGTTTTGCCTTTTTGCTCTGCATGCTTGTGTGTAAGCATCGGCAACCTTCTTTACTATTTCCTCGACCTTGTTCCAGTCAATTGCTTCTGGGCTGGCCCTGTTGCTGATGTAAACGTCGAGGCTCATGTGGTGGGTGTCCCGCGTTTCGTCCAAACTGAAAGTTATGCCACAAGCGCGCCATTTGGCTACATAGTTTGGATTCCGTGTGTCCGTTATTTCCACAGCATCCGTTGGCAAAAGCTCTGGTATTTTTGCGCTAAGATTCTTAAAAGATTTTGATGGTCCCATTATCCCTCCAAGATATTTTGGTATTTATATTATGAATTCACTAGCAATTGCCGCCATTATAATCTTAAAATCTCTGTCTGTCCAACCTATAGCCACTGTAACAACCTGCCCTTACTGGTGTCACTTAACCAAAACTGCTATCATAAATACATGAAAGCAATCCTGCGAATATTCGTATTTACAGCTGTGGCTGTACGTTTTTCTCAATATCTTCTCTCAACATTCGACTTTGGCCAGCCATACCTTAAAAATTACCTTTTTATAGTATTGGCTCTTACTCTATTATATGTAGCTCTTACCCCTGTTTTAGCCATGATTAACCTCCCTTACAAAGGTCTAGGCGGATTAATATTTAATTTAATTTTAACTTTTGTGATTTTGTACGTGTTAACTTTGTTTATTCCTGCGTTTAGTTTTATGGCTACAAAGACTGTCAATTTGCTAATTTTCGGCTTTATGCTACCATCTAAAAGCCTTACAGGATTTTGGTCAGGTGTTATAGGGTCATCACTTGTAAGTTTGACTTATAGCTTTTTAGGTTATTTAAGTTCTGGAAAAAAGTAGGAACAATATAATGAATTACTTATTAATATCAAAAATAGCTCAAGTTTTTTTAGGTGTCTTATTAACAGCACTAGTACTTATGCAATCAAAGAATGCAGGTTTAGCTTATGGACTAAAAAGTTCCTTTAGCATGTACCGATCGTTACGTGGTGTTGAAAAGATAGTTTTCACAACAACAATCGTTGCGGGAGTTATGTTAGTACTTAATTCCCTGCTCTTGATTACCCTATCTTAATATGCCAAGTATTTTGGTTGAAGGTGGAAATCCTCTAATAGGAACAGTAAATGTTTCAGGCGCTAGAAATTCCGCATTAAAACTTGTTATAGCCGCCCTTTTCTCTAATGAAGATACAGTTATTGAAAATGTTCCTCGAACACAATCTATCCTTGATGATATTGAAATAGTAAAAAGCGTTGGTGCTATTGCTGAATGGACAGGTAGTAACAGATTAATGATTAATGGTTCACAGATAAATTCTTTTGAAGTTCCCTTGGCAGTAGGTACTCGTTTTAGAACAGCACTATTAATGGCAGGTCCTTTGTTGTTTAGATTTGGTAAAGCATTAATTCCAAAATATAAAAGTACACTTTATCAAGTTTTACCTGTTAATCGTATTTTGGACACATGGAAATCATTTGGAATAACTATTGGTGAGGACGATGACTTTTGGAAATTATCTGCCGATGCTATACATCCGGCTTCCATAATGTTTAAGGTAACAAGTCATTTGGCTACAGATAACGCAATATTGTGTGCCGCTTTTGTTGTTGGTGAAACTACCATCAGTAATGCCTCGGAAGAAAGTGAAATTGACGATTTAATAAAGCTGTTGGTCGATATGGGAGTTGATATAAAACGAACTGAGCCAAGAACCATTAAAGTTGTTGGCACTAATATTTTCAGAGAAGCTCGCGTTGAAGTTCAACCAGACAAAATTGAGGCGGCTACTTTTGCAACGGCGGCACTTATTACCAAGGGAAATATCATAGTAAATAATATCGATAAAAGTGTAATGATTCCTTTTGTAAACTTCCTGAACAAGCTTGGTGCGCGTTTTGAATTTGAAAATCGTGCGCTAAAAGTTTGGCGTCACGACGAAACATTACAGCCTTTAAATTTAACAATTTCCCCTACCCCAGGCTTTGTTCCTGACTGGGCGCCATTGGCAACATTGTTATTAACTCAGGCAGAAGGTGAAAGTTTGGTTCACAATACTGTTTTCACCAAACGATTTGAATTTATTAGAGATCTAAACAGAGCTGGTTCCAAAATTGATTTATTACAGCCTTCAAAAGCCGGCATGGTTCCTGTAATTAGCGATGACTCCTATGATTTTGAGAAAGAAGGCGAACCTTATACGGTTGCAAAAATTGCCGGTCCGACTAAACTTAAACCAGGTAAGTTTTATATAACCGATTTTCGATATGGCGCTGTTTTGGCATTAGCTGCACTTGCAGCTGGAAACCCATCGTCTGGGAATGGCAACAGTACTGGTACAGGTAAAAGCGAAGTAGGCGGTATAGAGATTGTTGAGGACTATATAGATAACTTTACAGACAAATTGATTAACTTAGGAGCAAAAATATGGAAACAATGGGAATAATGTATGATTTGCTATTCGTGTTTTTAGCTGGTGTTATCAGTTTTATCCTATATCCAATTTGGATTAATTTTGTTTATAAGTTTCAAATGGGCGAAAGTGTTAGAACTGACGGTCCACAAACCCACGTTTTAAAAATAGGAACGCCAACCATGGGTGGTTTGGTTTTTGTTTTAACTGTCGCCATTGTTACTTTTGCATTTAATCGTTCACGAACTCAAACCTTATTGCCATTGCTCGTAGCTACAACCGCAGGTTTACTTGGTTTGCTCGAAGACTTTACAAAAGTATATCGAAAGTCCGGGTTACCTGGATTTTTTGAATATTACTTTGGCCACTTTTTTAAACAAAAATCTGCAAAAAAATATTTCTTCTTAAAGCCTTGGTATTGGTTTCAGGAAATGTGGCGAATAGTTGGTAGTGCTGATTCAAGTGGCATTCAGACGTATCAAAAGTTTTTGTTTCAAGCTTTAATGGGTGGCTTCATCTCTTACTGGACATATTTTAAGCTAGGTTGGGATTTCATTTGGTTTCCATTAGTTGGAAATGTTCACATAGGGCTTTTCTACCCTATTTTTGTTTTCATAATGTTTATAGTAGTTTTGAATGCTGTGGCCTTTACGGATGGTCTAGATGGTTTGGCTGGCAGTTTAGCTTTTATTTCATTCTTATCTTTTTGGTTGATCTCCAGATTTTTACAATATAATTCTTTAGCGGTATTTTGTGCTACATTTGTAGGTGCCTTGTTGCCTTTCTTGTACTTTAACGTTTATCCCGCGCGCATATTTATGGGAAATGTTGGTTCGCATGTTTTGGGAGCGACGCTGGCAATTTTAGCTATAATGCTTCACAGAGAAGTTCCTTTTTTTGTAATCGGTTTGGTTTTTCTGGTCGATGGTATTTCAAGCCCATTACAACAGCTTTCAGTTAGATTTACTGGAAAAAGATTATTTAGAATGGCGCCTATCCATCATCACTTTGAATTATTGGGTTGGCCCGAGGTAAAAGTTACACTCCGTTTCATATTGTTTGGCATCCTTGTGGCATTTGCAGGTATTTTTCTAGCTTTACTTTAAGTTACAACTTTTAATGAAAAAAATTACTGTCCTAAATAAAAATATCGGTGACAGATCTTTATTAATAACCATATTTTCCTTTTTACTCTTTGGTTTAATCATGATCGCAAACGCGACGGCAATTCACTCAAATACTTTATACGATGATCCATACAGATTTGTTTTACTTCAAGCTGGCTGGATTGCCTTGGGTTTGGTTGGTTTTTTTATTTTCTATCGCTTGGATTACAGACATCTTGAAAAAGTTTCCTTTGTTTTATTTGTTGTTAACCTAGGTTTGTTAGCCTTTTTGGCGTTGGTTAGTTTTTTGCCCTGTACATCAGGTTTTGGTTTTGCTCCCTGCGTTAATGGTGCTAATCGTTGGTTATATTTAAATCCTGCGCCGTTTCCGAAATTACCATTTTTAGGCGTTGCAGGATTTCAGCCGAGCGAAATGGCCAAGTTAACTTTAATTATGTATTTGTCAGTACAGTTGAGTAAGCGTTTAAAAAATGGTGAAGATCCTTTTTGGGCTTATTTTATAACCAGTTTACTTGTAGCGGGTTTAATTATTTTAGAACCTAATATGTCTACGGCTGTTATGGTTTTTGCAATTGGAACAGTTATTTTCTTTGCATCCGGAGCTTCTCTAAAAAAATTGTATATGCTAGTTCCACCAGCTCTTGTTAGTATTGCGGGATTTATCTTATTGTCACCTTACCGCCGTACGCGTTTGTTCACACTTTTAGGACTGGGTAACTCCTCGACTACTGATTTAACAATGGGTTATCACATTAAACAAATATTAATTGCGTTAGGGTCAGGAGGAATATTTGGTGTAGGTTTTGGGCAATCTCGTCAAAAGTATCAGTACTTGCCTGAGGTTGCTTCTGATTCTATTTTTGCGATCATTGGCGAAGAGTTTGGTTTTATCGGTACAACTTTAGTGATTATTGCTTTCTCATATTTAATATACAAAGGTTTTTCTATTGCCAAGCGCACTGAAGATCCTGTAGGAAAGTTAATGGCGGTTGGAATTACTGCATGGATTGCTTTACAGTTTTTTGTAAACGTTGGCGCGATGGCTCAGATAATTCCGCTTACCGGTGTTCCTTTGCCTTTAATCTCTTATGGCGGTTCCTCTATGGTTTTCACGTTAATGGCTTTAGGTATTTTGGCTAATATTAGTAAATCTCACAACAAAGAACATTAATTTTGTTAGAATATAAGCGTATGCGATTAGTAATAACCGGTGGACATCACAGTTCGGCTCTACCGGTAATAAAAAAACTTAAAGAAACAGATCCTACGTTGCAGATATTCTGGCTGGGGCATAAGCATTCGTTAAAGGGTGACACGCACGAAACACTTGAATACAAAGAGATAACTTCCCTTGGAATTCCTTTTTATGAGCTAAAGGCTGGTAAGGTTTATAAAATTACCAGTTTAAGTCGTTTGATCTTGGTTCCTTTTGGTTTTATTCAGGCTTTTTTCATTTTATTAAGTATCAAACCCGACGCTATTTTGTCTTTTGGTGGCTATTTAGCAGTGCCTGTTGTAGTTTCGGGATTTTTCTTGGGTATTCCGTCTGTAACACACGAACAAACAGTTGTAGCAGGGTACGCTAACAAAGTTATTGGTTGGTTTGCAAAAAAAGTATTAATCTCATGGAAAGCTTCGGCAAAATATTTTCCCGCGGGAAAAACAGTTTTTACGGGTATTCCTTTACGAGAAAGTATCTTTAAATCTAATTCCACCGCTTTTGAAACCGGTAATACACTTCCATATGTTTACATTACTGCAGGCAAAACAGGTTCACATATGATTAATGAAACCGTAAAACAAAGTTTGTCAGAACTTTTAGCTTTTTGTAATGTTATTCACCAAGTCGGTGATTATTCTGTTACCAATGATTTTGATAGATTGAATGCCATTTACGAACCTATTAAGTCTTTAACAAAAGGAAAATATTTTATTAGAAAATTTATATTTGAAGATGAAATAGGCGAGGCATTTGATAAAGCATCATTGGTTGTTTCAAGATCCGGTGCACATACCATTTCAGAGCTTCTGGCTCTTAAAAAACCTGCATTACTAATTCCGATTCCTTGGGTTTCACATAACGAGCAATTTGAAAATGCGCAGTTGTTACAAAGCCAGGGTTTGGCGCGTGTCTTGCCAGAATCAGAATTATCAGCCGACACTTTTGTTTCAACCATTAAGGATATGCTTGTTAACAGACGAAGCTTTCTTATAAATGAAGATTCTAATTTGCTAAATGCTGATGCTGCAGAATTAATATCAAATGAAACTTTTAAAATTCTCAACAAAAAAAACTGAGTCTTCCTTTTTTGGCAACAGAAAGAAGATTACTCGGCCTATTCCAGGTATTAATCAACTAAGCGCTAAAGAATCATTTTTACAAAATATCAATACCAAAAAGCGCGGTATAAAGAAAACCACGTATGTAGGACGAAGATATAAAATGTTCTTTAAACTTTCTGCCGTAATAATTGTACTTGGAGGTTTGGGTTACTTTGGTTATGACTGGGTATTTAACTCCGGAAAATTTGATATTACAAATGTCCAAATTACTGGTACACAAAAGTTTGTAAATTTAGATGATGTTAAAACCTTGGTGAATACTCAGGTTATAAACAAAAACTATTTTCTAGTGAAAACGCCGGAGCTTGAAAAAACAATTTCAACTAATTTTCTTGGAGCGAAAACCATAAAAGTCGAAAAAAAGTTTCCAAATACAGTAAATGTTTTAATAGAGGAGCGCGTCCCGTTAGCTATAGTTTATAAGGACGCCGATTCTTATTTGATAGATGGTGACGGCTTTGTACTTGGTTCTGTGCAACAAGATTTCTTGGATCTTCCGAGAATAAATTATGATGCCGATATAAAAATTGGAACATTTTTGGAAAAAGATGTTGTGCCGATTAGTATAGAAATCCTGAGAGAGTCAGATAGAGAAGGCTTAAAAGTTAGTAGCATGAGTTTCAATCCAAGGTATACTGAACTCTACGCAAATAATGTAGAGGTTTATATTGGCAACGATAAAAACAAAAAAAATGCTATTCAAACTCTTAGTGCATTAATAAAAAAAATGCTTCAGGATGGCAAAATTTTAAAAAGGGTTGATTTACGTTATGACAAAGTAATAGTATTATATGATTAGATAAACACCTATGCCCAAAGAAAAAATAATTACAGGAATTGATATTGGCTCCACAAGAGTAAGCACCACGATAGCTTCTGTATCTGAATCAAAAGTCTCGGTCGTTGGCGTTTCAGGAGATATAACATCAAAAGGAATCAACAAAGGCAACGTTATTGATATTGATAGCGCTGTTGAAGCAATTGCTCAAAGCTTGGAAAAAGCTGAGAGAATGGCCGGTGTCTCGGTATCAAAAGCGTTTGTAACTATTAATGGAAGTCATATTGAAACTTTGAACTCACACGGAGTTGTAGCCGTAGCACCAAATCAAACATCTGAAATCAGTAAAGATGATGTAGCAAGAGTAATCGAAGCGGCGCAAGCCGTTTCTTTGCCTTCTACACGTGAAGTTATTCATGTTATTCCACGTGATTTTGCTATTGATTCATTAGAGGGCATTAAAGATCCGGTTGGTATGTCAGGTGTAAGGCTTGAAGTTGAAACGAATATTATTCACGGTTCTTCTATAGCAATGAAAAATATCATTAGATGTGTTAATCAAGTTGGTGTTGAAGTTGAGGAATTAGTTTACACAGGAATTGCTTCATCCGAGGCAGTTTTAACAGATACTGAAAAAGAACTTGGTGTTTTACTTGTTGATATTGGCGGCGGAACAACATCTATGATTGCATTTTTGGATGGAAGTCCTGTACATTCAGCTGTTTTGCCTATTGGTGGCAGATTGGTGACAAGTGATTTAGCTATTGGTTTGAGATCTCGCTTAGAAGATGCTGAAAAAATAAAACTTAGACTTAGTAACGAAGCTCTTATTGGAAAAGCTATGGATAATGTTAAGCGCGACGAAGAGTTTGATATTTCAGAATTTAATTTAGAAATCGAAAGAATTCCCCGAAACATGCTTTACAAAATTATTGATGCGCGTCTCGAGGAAATTTTTAGATTAATTGCATTGGAAGTTGTAAAAGTTAATTTAGTTGGAAAACTTCCAGCAGGCGTTGTTGTTACAGGTGGTGGTTCCTTAACTGCCGGTGTTGAACGCAGCGCAAAAGTTAATTTAAAAATGCCTGTTCGCATTGGAACTCCAAAAGGTGTAACAGGATTAATTGATGAAATTCAAGGTCCTTCATCCGCGGCCGGCGTTGGTGCAATTTTATACGGTACCAAGCTTTATCGTGGTGGATCACTATTGTCATTTGACGAGCACCGCGGTAATATGAAAAAAAGCGTTTCGAAAATTATTGATAAACTTAGATCTTTCCTGCCCTAAAAGATTATTATAAATGCTAGTAAAACCCGAAATAGAAAGATTTGCAAAAATTAGAGTTATTGGCGTCGGTGGAGCCGGCGGTAATGTCTTGAATTCCATGATTGAATCGGGTCAAATTCAAGGTGTTGAGTTTGTTTCCATAAATACTGATTCACAAAATTTATCCATTAACAGAGCTGTAATAAAAATTCCAATCGGGCAAGAACTTACTCATGGTTTAGGCGCGGGCGCTAATCCTGATGTAGGAAAAAAAGCCGCCGAGGAATCAGAAGATTTAATAAAGCAAAACTTAGAAGGTGCTGATATGGTTTTTGTAACCGCGGGCATGGGCGGCGGTACCGGAACTGGTGCATCTCCTGTTATTGCAAGATTAGCTAAACAATCAGGAGCATTAACAATTGGTGTTGTTACAAAACCATTTGCTTTTGAAGGTGCCCAACGTATGCGAAATGCAGATCGTGGTATAGCCGAACTTAGAAACGAAGTTGACGCTTTAATTACTATTCCAAATGAACGCTTATTAGAAGTTGCCGACGAAAATATGGGGATGCTTGAAGCATTTAAATTATCAGACAGCATTTTAAACCAAGGTGTTCAGGGAATTTCAGATTTAATTGTTAAACCAGGACTTATAAATGTTGACTTTGCCGATGTTAAAACAATTATGGCAACAGCAGGAACAGCCTTAATGGGTATCGGTATAGGCACAGGTGAAAATCGTGCTGAAACCGCGGCCCGTGCTTCTATTTCATCGCCACTACTTGAGCAATCAATTGAGGGTGCAAAAGGAATATTGTTTAACATTTCAGGCGGTCCCGATCTAACAATGAAAGAGGTTGCTCGTGCTGCAGATATCATTAGAGAAATAGCAAATGAAGATGCAAACATAATCTTTGGAACATCAATTGATCCGGAACTTGCAGGTCAAATAAAGATTACGGTTATTGCCACAGGTTTTGATACACGCGGTGAAGATGATTCGGTTTTTGGATATGTGGAGCGCAGACAGCAAGCTGATGCTGCGAGAACTGCTGCTAATAACAGTGTACCTACTCCCGTAAGAAGTGCCCCGGTTGAAACAGCTTTTGCTACACCACAACGAAAAGATGATCCTGCGCAAATACTTCCGGTGTTGCAACAGTATCAACCAAAGGCAGAGGAAATTCAGCCAAATAAAAGTCAACGCATTGAAGAACCCAAAGATCATAAAGAAGATAAAGATGATAGTCGCTACGATATTCCAGCATTCTTACGCGGTAAATAAAGAAACCTTTCACAATTATATTAATCTCCATTAGTCGCTTGTACGTTTTTATTCGCCTTTCCAACATAATTTAATCACTTAAATCTCCAATGTTCGCTTGTTGTATAAAGTCAGTAAATTTGTTTTCATTAATGTTAAGGAAGAGACGCTGGCGAAGATAAACACTGATGTGTTTGAAGGCCGGTGTTTTTTTGTCTTAAATAAAGTAGATAGATTATTTGTTTAGTAAATTTAAATAATCTCATGCGTCGCCAATCTTTAACGAGGCAGTGAAAGGTTGCTGATCCGTGAGTAAAGAATAAAAGTATGAGCTCATACCTGTACTTCAATGACTCACGTGTGCTTAAAAAGAACGATCAAATTTCGTTTCCAGAGAATGCTAGAAAAATATTAGAAAAGCGTTACCTGTTAAAGGACGAAAAGGGCGATTTAGCAGAAACCGCTGAACAAATGTTTGAACGTATTGCTGATACAATGGCTCAGCCGGATGCACCATACAGAGATCCTGAACTTTCCAGTATTGAATATTACAACTTGTTATCAAGTAAAAAGTTTTTCCCTAATTCTCCAACGTTTACCGGAGCCGGTACTCCTTTAGGACAATTGGCTGCCTGTTTTGTTCTACCTATTGCAGATGATTTAGGCAAAGGTGGCGACGGAATATTCTCAACTTTGCGAGTAGCTGCCTTGATTCAACAATCAGGTGGTGGAAATGGATTTTCATTTTCAAGACTACGTGCAAAAGGTGCGGTTGTTAAATCAAGTAACGGTGTTGCCACAGGACCAATTGGCTTTTTAAAAGTGTATGACGCCGCTTTTGGTGAAATAGCTCAAGGTGGTGTGCGTAGAGGTGCAAATATGGGAGTTTTACGTGTGGATCACCCGGATGTGCGTGAATTCGTAAAGTGTAAAAGTGAAGAAGGTCATATCGCTAATTTTAATATTTCAGTTGCTGTAACAGATGTGTTTATGAAAGCAGTTAAAGAAGATACGACTTACGATTTAATTGATCCTCATACAAAAAAAGTTGTTGAAAGCCCAAGAGCTCGTGAAATTTACGACATGATTGTTAATTATGCATTCAAAAACGGTGAACCAGGAGTTTTGTTTGTTGATGTAGCTAATCGCACAAATCCGGTTCCTCATCTTTACGAATTAGAAGCTACCAATCCTTGTGGTGAGCAATGGCTTGGGCCTTACGAAAATTGTTGCTTAGGATCCATAAACCTTGCCGAAACATTAACTGCAGATGGTCAAATAGATTGGGAAGTATTAAAGGAAACAATTATTTTAAGCACTCGCTTTTTGGATAACGCTGTTTCTGCAAATAAATATATTCCAGCAGTACCAGAACTTAGGGAAGCCGCACATAACGTTCGACGCATAGGTTTGGGCTTTATGGGTTTGGCCGACGCAATGTATGCCGCAGGTATTAGATACGGCAGTGACGAAGGTCAAGAATTTGCGGCACAAATTTCTGAGTTTATGCGTTTCCACTCAATGAAGGCTTCTGTTGATTTGGCACGTGAACGTGGACCATTCTTAAAGATTCGTGGAAGTATTTATGATCCCGATAACTTAAAGTGGACACCACCTGTAGCTATAGCAGCATTTACTCATGATTTTGGCAGACCTCAACTTGATTGGAACGAAATAACAAATGGCATAAAAGAACACGGTATAAGAAACGGCGCACAAATGACCGTTGCTCCAACAGGAACAATTTCCACAGTTGCCGGTATTGAAGGCTATGGTTGCGAACCGGTTTTTGCTTTGGCTTACTACCGAAACGTTTACCAAGCCGCAGGAGATCAAGGAAAGATGACTTTAACTTATGTAAGTCCATTCTTCCAAAAAGCCATAGATAAACTTTATGTTGATGACGATACAAAAAAGAAAATCATTGATGATGTTGTAAACACAGGTTCTTGCCAGCATATTAAGGAATTGCCTGAGAACATGAAAAATACTTTTGTTGTGTCCGCCGATATAACACCAGAAGAACACATAAAAACACAGGCTGCAATTCAAGCTTTTATTGATAACTCAATCTCTAAAACTTGTAACTTTCCAGCAGGTGCTACAAAAGAAGATGTTGCTAAAGTTTATATGATGGGTTGGGAAATGGGTTGTAAGGGTTTGACTGTTTATGTAACCGGAAGTCGCCAGGAAGTTGTATTGGAGACCAAGGGCGAAAAGGATGGTAAATCGGCGGCGGCAGGTTCTGTAACAACAGCCACATCAAACGAAAATATCTCTAAAGAAATTACTGTAGACACAAAAGAAGCTCTTGAACCAATGTTAATAAATCGTGGTTACAAATTGTCAGGTACAACCTACAAAGTTAATACACCTCAAGGAAAAGCGTTTATCACTATAAATAAAGACGAAGCTAATCGTCCGGTTGAAGTTTTCTTGAACGTCGGTAAAGCAGGTAGTGATGTTGCAGCTTTGTCCGAAGGACTTGGTCGATTATTATCTGGCTGGTTAAGAATGCCAAACTATTCTGAGGAAATATTAAAGGAAGTCATTTCACAGTTAGTAGGAATTGGTGGATCAAAATCAATTGGCTTTGGTAAAACAAGAATTACTTCTATTCCTGATGCAATAGCAAAAGTTTTAGCCGAGGAGTTTAACTTTGTTGTAAAAACGGACGAAAATGGTCACAGCAACAATGGCGAAAAATCAGAAGTAGAAAACGTTTCTGTAGTTGAACCAAAACATCTTGCAAGTTCGGTGTTTGCCAATACCGACATGTGCCCTGAGTGCGGTAACTATACATTAGTGCAACAAGAAGGTTGTGCAAAATGCTACCAGTGCGGGTATAGTCATTGTTAATGAAAATTTATTCGAAGACCGGTGATGACGGTACATCAGCTTTATATGCTCAACAAGCGCGGCTGAAAAAGTCGGATCCGGTCTTTGGCGTTTTAGGTAGTCTCGATGAACTTAACGCCTCACTTGGTTTTTTACATTTATCAAAGATCAAACAAATTAAATTAATTGCATACGATATTCAGCGGGATTTATTTTTATTGGGGTCATATGTTGCCGGTAAAAAAATGGAAAAGCGTGATTGTACCTATTGGGAAACCCGTTTAAAGTACGTGGAAGAAACCATAGATAAAGTAGAAGCTCAAAATACTCCGTTAACACATTTTATTTTGCCCGGTGGTTCTGTGGAATCAAGTTATTTACATGTTTGTAGAGTTCAGGCAAGAAAGTTGGAAAGAATTTTTGTAAAATATAAGCTTGAAAGAAAACTTGCCGATTATGAATTTGTACAAAAGTATTTAAATAGAATTTCTGATTTGTTTTTTGCTTTAGCTCGTTATGCCAACAAAAAACAGAAAATTGAGGATGTTATATGGAAAATTTAAGTTTTAAATATAAAAGTTTATTTGTTTTATTATTCTTACTCTTTACTGCTTTGTTATTCGTTTTGTTTTACCGTGCAGCACAAAACGATATTTTTTATAGACTATATCCTCCAAATAATGTTGACAGAAATTTGAATTTATAGTATTTTTCTCAGTACGAGTTTCCTGTAGAGCATCTCTGACCAGTTGGAAGTTTACGGAAAGAAATTTAGTACGAAGCAAGTTTGCGGATTTGAAAATGGATCCAAGGCTTGATTCACCGCAGGTTAACGTCTGAGACATTTAAGCGTTCCGCGGAAAAGGTACGACTTTAATTACCGGGCCAAATGGATTCATGCAGATGAAACACGGTTTAGGTTCGAAATGGGTTTTGACGTAGTATCGTAGGCTTTCGGGAAACTTTGTAAATTGGGGCACACGTGTGGTAAATTCTTCCAGCGATGTGCCCCTCTTCTTTTCTCCTTTATACTGTGGGTCTAATCTGCTAAAATCACCTCAATCTATGTCAGACTTTAGGATTCCAGAAAATAAAACGGTACCTCACCTCGAAGACGAAGTGTTATCCTTTTGGCTCGAAAACAAGATATTCGAGAAATCAGTAGAAAAAAATCCAGTCGAAAATTCATACGTTTTTTACGATGGTCCTCCATTTATCTCGGGTTTACCTCACTATGGCCACCTTTTAGGCTCGATCGCAAAAGATATAATTCCACGTTATTGGACCATGAAAGGTAAACGAGTTGAGCGAGTTTGGGGATGGGATGCTCATGGTTTAACCGTAGAAAACAAGGTTCAGAAGAAATACGATATTCCAAACAGACGCGATATCGAAAAGTTTGGACTCGAAAAGTTTACGCAAGCTTGTTACGAATATACAACTCAAATCTCGGCTGAATGGGAATGGTATGTAAACAAAATCGGGCGCTGGGTAGATTTTAAACACGCTTACAAAACAATTGACCAAACATATATGGAAAGTGTTATGTGGGCTTTTAAACAGCTTTACGACAAAGGCTTAATTTACGAAGGACTAAGAACATCATTATTTTGTACAACTTGCGGAACTCCTGTTTCAAACTTTGAAGTTGGTATGGATAATTCGTACAAAGATGTTGAAGATCCAGCAGTAACAGTCAAATTTCCAATAACAACCGAAGGTGAATTTAAGGGAATAAATATTTTAGCTTGGACGACAACTCCTTGGACGCTTCCATCAAACCGAGCTTTAGTTGTAGATCCAAAAGAAGATTATGTTGTTGTGAGTAGCGCTGGTAAAAAATATATTGTTGCAGAAAAAAGACTAACTGCTGTATTTGCGGATGTAGCCAATGAAGTAGTTAAAACAATAAAAGGTTCGGAATTACTTGGATTATCTTATACAGCTCCTTACGATTACTACGCTTCTAAGCCAGAAGAATTTAAAGTTTACGAATTCGAAGGTATGGTTAACATGGAAGACGGTACCGGAATTGTTCATTCGGCACCGGGCTTTGGTGAAGTAGACTCGGAAATGGGTAGACACTATGGTTTGACCATGATGCAAACAATTGATGATGAGGGTAAATTTATTGCCGGTAATCAAACTGAAAATCCATATGCTGGCGCATATTATTCAAAAGCTAATCCATTAATAATCGCAGAACTTATTGAACGCGGAGTAATGTTTAAAAACGAGAAGATAATTCACCGTTTCCCATACCATGATCGTTGCAACACATTACTAATTCAAAAAGCTCAAAACTCTTGGTTTATAAAGGTATCAGCGCTAAAAGATGAAATGCTTAAGAACAACGAGAATATAAATTGGGTTCCTTCACACTTAAAAACTGGAAGATTTAAACAAAACGTTGAGCAAGCCCCAGATTGGTGTATTTCCAGAAACAGATTTTGGGCAACACCCATGCCTGTTTGGGAAGCTCCAGATGGAGACCGCATAGTTATTTCGTCAATAAAAGAACTTGAAGAATTATCAGGCCAAAAAGTTGTTGATTTACATAGACCTTATATTGACCAAATTTTTATAAACAAAGACGGAAAAACTTACAAACGCAGACCAGAAGTTTTGGATTCGTGGATGGACGCAGGTTCAATGTCGTTTGCGCAGTTTCATTATCCTTTTGAAAACCAACAAAAGTTCGAGCAAAATTATCCCGGTGATTACATTGTTGAATATATTGCACAAGTACGAGCTTGGTTCCACGTTATGCATGTTTTATCAACAGCATTGTTTGGAACTAATTCCTTTAAAAATGTTATTACCACTGGCGTTTTAGCCGGATCTGACGGTCGTAAGATGAGTAAAACTTATGGCAATTACACTGATCCAAAGCAAATACTCGAAAGTTACGGCGGAGATGCGTTGCGCTTATACCTTATGGGATCACCGCTAATGGTTGGAGAAAATGCCAACTTTGATGAAGCAGAACTTAAAACAAAACTTAGAAATGTTCTAAATCCTTTGTGGAATTCGGTCAAATACTTTTTAACGTACGCACAGTCAAATAAATGGACTCCTGATAAGGCTGTTGTGTCCGAAAATATTTTGGACAAATGGATTATTGCTCGCCTAAATGAAGTTGTTGAAACATTTGTAGCTAACATTGAAAAATATGTTGTTCCTGACGCTGTGCGCCCTATAGATGCATTTGTTGACGACTTAAGCCGTTGGTATGTGCGCCGTTCTCGCGATCGAATTTCAGGCGGTGACAATGAGGCTTTATCAACTTTATATTTTGTTTTAACAACGTTATCCAAAGCAGTTGCACCGGCGTTACCTTTTATTTCTGAAAAGATTTATCAAGAGCTTATTGTAAGTGTTGATCCTAAAGCACCAATGTCAGTTCATTTAACCGATTACCCAATTTTTGATCACAAGATTGTGGAGAATTCTAAAGATTTAGTAATTCAAATGAACTTGGTTCGCGAAATAGCTTCGTTTGGTTTGGCTATAAGAACAAACAAAGGAATTTCTGTTAGACAGCCTTTATCTGTAATGCAAATAAGTGGTACCGAAAAACTTACCGATGAGCTTGTTGAAATTCTAAAGGATGAATTAAACATTAAGAGCGTTGAGTTTGTTGGTGAAATAAGTACAGGTGACGCGTGGGAAACCCAAGAGTTCCGTGAAATAAAACTTGCATTAAACACAGAAGTATCGGAAGAACTAAAACTTGAGGGAATGGCACGGGAGTTTGTTCGTAAAATCCAAGATTTACGAAAAGAAGCTGGGTTGTCGGTTCAGGATGAAATTAAGGTAACTTATGCTGCGTCTGTTGATACCGATGCTGTGTTGGCAAAGTTCGGTGAAGATTTGAAGAAAAAAGTTTATGCGCGTGAGTTTGCTTCGGGCGCTGATTATTTGGTAGAAAAAATTTAGTTTAGCACTGATCCTTTTGCAAAACATAGTGATTGTGTAATAATTAATTCAATGCATCTCCCAAAAAGTCGTAAAACCACAATAGTAATGGTCGTAGTAGTTGTACTTTTAGCAATTGTTACTTTCGTTATACCTAAGCTTTCATTTTCGGTTGATGCTCGTCCCGCGACCTATAAAGACATCGGTTATTTTGTTTATGGCATTCTTCCTAAAGATGTACGTAGTAATATAGAAATATTTTTTCCGCCAAAAAAAGCTACCCCTATTACACCAACTGGTAGTAATGCTGATACACCTAGCAACAATCAAGATGCTACGCAAAATGTTGCACAATCAGGTAGTGATCAAATTCCAGTGCCCACAGCTGCTCCTATAGATATAGTTAAGCAGGATGATGCTTATTACGATTCATTAGTGGCGATGTATACGGATACGAGCACCCCAGAAATTACGAAGCAAGTATTAAAGAACTTTTTAAGGTTTAGAAATGAAACATTTCCAAATTGGAATACTTTTAGTTGGTCATATTCTAAGGACTATATCTATGGCTATATTGTAAATACTAACCCGGTGGACAAAAAGGTAAATTTGTACATTCAAACACCTTCTGCTCAAGATTTTTCGTCAAAATATGAACACACCTCTAGTGTTTATTGTGATGAAACCAATACTATTTTGTTGGCGACAAACTTGGATGTTATAAAGGCAGGTGTAAATTTTTGGGATACGGTGAAACCCAAAGGATACAATATCTTTACTTATTGCAAAGATAGTGAATGTAATGCTATTGGAGATGCCTGCATTATTATTGATACAACACCTTTGCCCGAGGAATCTCAATGAAAAATATTTTTCAAAAACTTTTACGTAGTCTTTTAGTTTTCATACCACTGTTTATGTTGTCTTTTATATTACTTCAAAAGGTGACTTTCGCATGTTCATGTGGAAGTGGTTCTTACTCTTGTAATGGTGGAAATATGTGTTGCACTGGCGGAGGTTGTCCATCTTATGCGTGTGCGAACCAAGGAAGTTGCCGGGAATGGATTTGGCATCCGACGACTTGTCCTACGCAAACAATTCACGTTGCTAGAACGTGTTATACCACCCATACAGTATATTGTCCCACGCAATGTTGTTATACATATACCAGAGTTTGTCATGGTTGCTATGGAAGTTATTGTTGGAGTTATGATTGTGGTTCATCAACTTCTTGTTATACGTGTGGTAATTATGCTTGCGGGTCTTACCAAACTTCTTATGATTGTGGTTATAACTATTCTTATACTCCTACAGGATGTGGTTATAGTGCATGTGGGGCATATTATTCGACACAGACCTGTAACGGAAGTTGTTCCTCTTGCTCCTCACCTCCACCGCCCACAGGAGATGGTACATCTCCTTCGACTCCGGTTACATATCCACCGGTTTGTTCATCTGTCAGTGGACCTGATAGCCTGGTAGCAGGAAAGACAGGTACTTACACGGCAAATGCAACAGATCAAGATGGAACTGTAACAAGCTATCAGTGGTCTAATAGTCCTTCGGGAGGTGTCTTTGGAACAAAATCCGGTAACACCATTCCTTGGACAGCTCCAAATGTTGCCGCAACATATGAAGTTGGCGGTATCGTGACAGATAATACGGGTTTAACAAGCTTTTGTCCTGCAAAATCCACTATTATTTTACCTACCTACGATTTGCGTGTGACCGTTTGGCAAAAATATCAAACTGATACTACTTGTAATACCGGATCAACAAAAATTAGTGGTGCAAATGTTACTGTGTATGATGGTTCAATTGCTACTAATCCACCGTTGCTTGGTTCAGGTACTACGTCGTCCACGGGGACTACTTTAATAACCAATAATTCTATACTTGTTTCTCAAAAAACATTAAAAATATGTGTGTTTTACTCAACTACTTGTAGTACTTTTTATATGAGCTGCCCTGTTGGTGCTTCAGGTGGCTGTTCAAATGTAACCGTTACACCATCCGCTGCGACTACTATAGATGTAGCTGTTGCAATAGAACGCAATAAAGTTAATTCTTGGTTCACTGCGCTTGATGGTGATATTTATGGTCAGGGAGTTGGCACAGTTGCAGCTTGTTCGGGACATGCCGTAAATGGTAGTTTTAACGGAAACCTAATTAATCTTACAAATGGTTTTGCGGACAATGGTTATGTATTTAGTACCGGTGGTATTTCAACTACGGATGTTTCGTCATCTACAACAACAGATGGTTATGCAAAACTATTAACAAATCAACAGTCTTCTATTGATAAACTAGCCTATACAGCTCCAACTACAGCACAGACAGCAACCAGTTTAAATCTTACCGCAGGAAACATTTATAAAATGACCGCAGCAACTTTTAACACTCTTACTGTAAATCCTATTACTTATTCTGTATCTGGAACCGGCGTTGCCATCTTATATGTGGATGCGGCTGCTACTGCCACAATAAATATTAAAAACTCAATTACAACTTTAGGAACAAACAGAATATTACTAATCACAAACAGCGATATTGCTATAGCCTATACAGTTGGAATACCTGAAGCTTCTTATTCGCTAACAGGCACACCACAAATAATGTTAGGCATGCTTGCTAAAGGTAAAATAGTATTCAATACACATACGCCGACCGATAATCCAATAATGGTTGAAGGGCCTCTAATTTCAGATGCTACCGGTGCTACAGCCGAAGGCATAATATTTAGGCGTGACCTCGGCGAAGACAACGATCTTTATCCAGCAGTAACAGTAAAATACAATCCTATATACTTAACATCATTAAACACATTACTGCCTACAACAGTAACCGGAATAAACCACTTCGATATCCAGTGGGATTACGGATATTAACAACATTTGCATCGCGTATCTCAGAAAAATTTGGTAATATAAAAACATGCTAGATTTATATCTTTCCCTAAATAAAAATATTCTAAAAATTCATACAGTAGAAAATAATAACGTTAAAAAAACATCCAGTGAAATTACATCCACAACAGTTGACGGTTCTTGCATAAAAGATATTTCTACGCTTACAGCTATAGTTGAAGAACAAATCAAGCAGCTTACAAATCTTCCTAAAGGTAAACTTTCATTAAATATTGTTGCGGAACCTCAAGATATTGTTTTACGTTTTATCACCATAAACAAACGTGACGGTTTGGTTCAGGATCAAATACTTACGGAAATAAAAAGTAAATTGGATGATGTTAAGCTTGAAGATCTATATTTTTCTTATCAAAAAATAGCTCCATTTCTATTCCAGTTTATTGGTGTGAGAAAAGATATTTTGGAATCTTACTTAGAGTTGTCAAATAACCTCGGTATTACTTTGCGAAGTGTTGTTCCTTGGGTTTTACTTTTGCCGAAATATGCAAACATTAACGAGCCCTCTATATTTGTAAGCAAAGTCGATGGTGTTCAGGTTATAGCCTTGTCTGAGTTAAATGGAATTTTCTTTAGCGGTGTTTATGCGCAAGAAAAGACTTCAGCAGAAATTGACGGGTTTATAAATGATTTGGCTTTTTACAAAAAATCTGCGCCAATTAAAAAAGTTTACACTCTAAACTACGATGCATTCCACCTAAGTAACTATGAAGTTGTAAAAATGAATGTTCCTATTTCTGATAGCGAAGTAGCCGGATTTGAGACTAACGTTATTACAAACTACATGGCCGATACAAATCCATCAGTTTTAGCTTCACAAATAAACTTATTGAACATGTTACCGGTTCCAGTGATTGAAAGAAAATCCAGCAGTTTAGTTTATGCAGGTAGTGTTATTACAGCCGTTTTGGTTCTTGGTCTATTAATAGGTGGTGTCACCTTGCTTAAATCTCGAAATCCAAATAATGTTCCAGCTTCTAATGTAGCTCAAAACACAACCGATAGTTCTGTCTTAAGCGATACTACAGCTGCGCCACAGGCCACGCCATCTGTAGCTCCAACACCAGATACCTCTGCTTTGGCTAAAAAAGACCTTAAAGTTAGAATTGAAAACGGCGCGGGAGTTACTGGTTTAGCCGCTAAAATTAAGGCTAAATTGGAAACTGCAGGTTATACCGTAGTTTCTGTTGATACGGCTGATACAAATACAACGGCAACGGTTATGCGCTTCAAAACCGATAAAGTCGCATTCAACGACCTTATTAAGGCCGATACAAAGGCAATATTCCCTAGTGTAACCATGGGTGACAATTTGCCTGCAACCGCTGCTTACGACTTGTTGATAGTGGCCGGAACCAGTACAACCTTATAGGTTTGAACAAGCGCGGGGTAATGCCCAAAAAGTCATGTAAATGCTTGCCCTAAGTCTGAATATAGTGTAATATTCCAATGTTCTGCTATGAAATACGCAATAATAAAGTTAGGTACAAAACAGTTTACGATTCAAGAAGGCGACGTTATTGAGCTCGAAACTCAAACCGAACCTTTAAAAATCGATGTCTTATTCTTCTCAGATGAAGGAAAAGTATCGGTTGGTACCCCTATTTTAGAAAATGTTGTTGTAAAAGCTTCTGTAATTGAAGAAAAAAGAGGCGACAAGGTAAGAGTTAACCGTTTTAAAGCTAAATCCCGATATCACAAATTTGGCGGACACAGACAACCTTTAAGTGTTGTTAAAATCGAAGAAATTGTTATTGGTGATGCTAAAACTACAAAAACAAAATCTGAAACAAAAACTGAAGTTGCAGAAACAAAAGAAGCACCAGTAAAAGCAGTAAAAATTTCTAAACCTAGAGAAGTGGCAAAAAAAGCTCCAGCAAAAGCAAAAGCTAAAACCACTAAAAAAGCGGAGGCAAAAAAGTAACGACTTAGGTCTTACTTAAAGCAATTATATGGCACATAAAAAAGCAGGCGGTTCCAAAGCTAGACAGGGCGGAAATGTACCCGGCAAAAGAATGGGCGTTAAAGTATTCGGTGGTTCTTTTATTAAACCTGGTCAAATAATTGTTAGACAACGCGGCAGAATTTTTGTTGCCGGTGAAAATGTAAGAATGGGCAAAGATTTCACTCTTTGGTCAAAAATAATGGGAACAGTTAGCTTTGCATGGTTAACAAAAGATAAGAAAAAGATAAACGTCTTACCTTTAGAATAATAAAATTAGTTACGATTTTTCCCTTTTAAAACTTAACGAATATTCTTCCGACTATATATTGTTTTGGTAAAAATCCCCATTGGCGTGAATCCAAGCTATCTTTACGGTTATCCCCTAAAACAACATAAGAATCTGCAGGAATCTCATATTCAACGCCATCTTTAAGGTTTTGCCCAGACTGTGTTTGAGTATTTGGCTGTAAATATGGTTCTTCTAAAGGTTGACCGTTTATATAAACTTTATTGTCTGAGATCATGACTTTTTCTCCAGGCAGGCCAATAACCCGTTTAATTACGACAATTTTTTCGAGTGGGTGGTTAAATATAACGATTTCGTCTCGCGAGAGTGGTTTGTATTTAACTGACAATTTTTCGACTATTAATTTTTCACCATTTATATACGTTGGATACATCGAATCGCCGGTGATAACCATTATTTGACCAATGAATACGTAAACGATAAAAAACACTACAGTACTAATGAAAACTGCTTCAAAAAAGTTGAGAAAACCGTCGTTGATGAGTTTCTTTGTGATTTTGATCATTCGTATTATTATATCAGCATAAGCTGCTGCTTAGCAGTGGCGTTGATGATACGTCGCTTCAGCGACATAGTTGCATTCGAAAGCGACATATCAGCATGTTTTACTTTGGTGAGGGCTTGTAGCTCAGTGGTAGAGCGCTCGATTCACATTCGAGAGGTCCATGGTTCAAATCCATGCGGGCCCACCAGTTACGGTTTTTTGTTCAGAAAACGCACTCACTTTGTTCGTGAAGTTTTCCTACACAAAAAACCTAAACTCTGTATCGTACTTAATGTACGTTTAATCTATACTTTACTCATGGAAAAACCAATTTCAGATGAAACAGCTAAACCAGAAATAATAGTTGAACCGGCAACAATAGATGACGAAATAAGAAGAGTTAGGCATAACATTGTCTCATTTGAAACAATCACTAATGAAACACAAAACGTTGTAATGCCAAAAGGTTTAGATGTTAAACACAAATCCAATCTACAAGATGCCGAAAAATTAACTCGAGAAGAATATGACCCGACATTTTATTTAGTAGGTTTAGAAAGAGTACAGGCTACACTACCCAAAATTCTTGGTTCAATAGAAACATTAAGGCAATTTCAACAAGCATGGGGTTTTGAATTGGAAGATAGCTACAGAATAGTATTAACGAGATATGGAACTGGGGGTAGTTATGACACCAGTATCCGAGAAGTTATTATGCGAACAACACGACAAGGAGAGTTTGAACGATCCAACCCTGCAGCAACACCAGTACACGAAATAACTCACCTTTGTGTAGAACATCTTGTTGAAAAATACGGTTTATCATTTTCGGAAAAGGAAAGACTGGTTAATGGAATTGATATAACAGTGTTTCCAGAGATATTTGATCCACATAACAAGGTTTCAGAAACTGAACGGCATTCAAGACTCGCCATGCTTTCAACTTTACCTACGGTGATTGATCAGATGCATACGAAGAAATAGAAGATACAAAAGTTCCAACATAGTCCCAAATGGCCCATCAATCTACAAAATTTATACTGAATTTATCCATTAAGATAGCACTTAAATATACAACTAGCGATAATATATAGTACAATAATCCTATGGATAGACACGAAAAAATAGCTAATTTCTATAATAACGAAAATAGAAACAACGATAGTCAAACCCTTGTGAATGCCCTAGGTTTTCAGGACCATGAAGAGCCTTTAGTTTTATTGTGGTTAGCAAAAGAATTTATCGATAAGGATTTTACTAGGTTTCCAAGTGATGAGGATCCTATAAAAATGGGCCCGTATTTTAGCGGTCTTAATAACGTTGTGCGGATTGCTGAGGAGGGAACGAGAGGTTCTATATTAGCAACTTTCATAAGAACAGCAGGTTTTGGAGGTAACTATAAATTGGAAGATGTAATTGTTGGTAGTTGGGGTAGACTTACTCCTGCTCAACGAGACATAGCAACGCACAATTTCGAAAAGGTATTTTTTAAATCTCAGCCCGAGAAATACGAAAGATTGTTAAGACTTGTTTCCCAATTTGAACAAAGAATTGCTCGTACTAGAGAAATACTCAGGAACCGTCACGCAACCCAGAATTTAAAGTAGCTTACATTATTAGACAGTTTGATCTCACTAAAACGTTCCAACATAGTACAAATTGACCTCGCCCACGTTACCCTATAGTTTGACATTCTTCCTGTTTTAGCCTATAATCACAACATAAATCGTTATTAAACCGCATAAATTATGCACAAAAGGAGTTATACGTGGCTCAAATAATTGATACCGCCAAAGAAGGTCATCAGGAAACCAGTGAGTACTTATACTGGGTAACAGGAAAAGTGGGTTTCGGCTTGATCTTTGATGCCCCATTACCGGTTGAAGCTGTAAAAATAATTCATGAACCCAATCTATCGGGTTATATGCAAGTCCTTCGGCTGCTTGAAGAACTCAGAGACAAGCACTATCCAGAGCCAAAGCGCCTGCAGTTCATTTCTCGCACAACGGGAAAGTTTCAGCTCGGTAAAGTTTCAGATTATATCGAGTGGTAAAACTACTTAGGATCTTTAACAGGTAACTATCTGCTAAGGGTCCTAATTTTTTATGCTAACCAACAAACCCACAGCAGTATCTTTATCATTCGTTTTCTGAATTTCTAAAATTCTCTGGAATGGTTTATACAAAGGGTGTTCTATTTCAAACTTAACTTCGTCTGCCTGCAAAGGCGCATTCACATTTTCCTCACCTTTTAAAAAGATATAACCGTTGGGAGCGGATGCGTTTGAAACTATTCCGTCGTTATAGAAATATTCTTTGGCTAAACTTTGCAATTTGGCTACTTCAGCAATATCCGTAGGCATATCCCCGAATATAGTTTCATATCCAAATTTTTTACCTACGTTGTATCTGGAGTGGACAGCGGCTGGGTTTTTACTGTAGCTAATTATTGAGTAGAAATCACCGTATTTATAAACAAGATCATACAATTTTGGAGAAATTTTCTTTCCTCGGTATATTGGGCTAAGAATCATTTCTATTACCACGCCAACTTTTGGTTCGTTACTCAGCACCTTCATTGCGATAAGCCCGACCAAAGCGTCTTTATCCAAAAGCACAAACATGTAGTCAATGTCTTTAAATGATATTTCTAACTGATGTAGTACACGTGTTGGTTGGGTTGGGTCGTCTAAATTAAACTTTTCATTTTCAAATTCCTCAAAGATAACTTTGCCAAAAAGAGGAATCAGTTGGGCTATGTTTTGAGTCCAAACAGAAGTGTCATTAATTTCAACTTTGAATCCTTCAAACCCATCTATTTCAATTTTAGATGTTACAGCGCCTTTAAGCTCATTTAATTTTTCTTGCATGGCTACATTATACTTGTAGTTCTAATGTAGTCCAGAATAGCTCGTCACTAACTTATAGTTTTACATTCCTGGCACCACCTAGTATAATCCAAACAACCCAAAAAGGAGGGTCGTATGGCAATTGTTCCGAGTTCACCAGAATTGAATGAAGGTCATGACTGGATGGTACTTGTAAGAGCTATGGGAGCGCACACTCATCCAGACATCTTAAGTTGGTTTGAAAGGCATCGCTGCGTACTGGGTTATAAGTTGGTAGACGATCCAGCAAACCGTGGACGCAAAGCAGTTTTGTTTAGGGTATTAAACCGACAGTATGGTTTTATCCTCAGAAACGAAATCGAACAGCACTGGTCCAACGGTTAGCCCAACATACCGACCGAAATGCTTTGTGGGGGAAATCTTGTAAGTACTTAAATACTTGGAGATTTTCCCCTGCTTTTATGACAACTTTGCTTTTTACAAATTATCCAAAGGATTAGGAGGTTTATAACCTGCATCCTTAGAACTTTTGTAGGTACCTGCACTACCGCTAACTCTCAGCAATCCTATAGATTTTAAGAAATTTACAATTTTACTAAACATATAAAAAGCATATCATTAAATATTTATGTAAGCATCCGCTGCCGATTTTCTGTATCATATACGTGTGGACCTACTAAAATACAAAAGTTTATCCTCCAAACAAGCTCAAGAAATATTACTAAAAGTTGGTCCTAATGAACTAGACAAGGACAAACCCAAAACACTTTTCGATATTATTAAATCTACTCTTACAGAGCCAATGTTTTTACTATTAATCGCTTGTGGGTTAACTTATTTTGCACTTGGTGATAAAAAAGAAGCATTCATTTTGTTAGCCTCAATATCTGTTATTTTACTGACTACTATTTTTCAAGAGCAAAAAACCGAAAAAACTCTAAGAGCGTTAAAGGATTTATCAAGTCCTGGCGCTTTAGTTATTAGAGATAACGTTGAAGTTAGTATTCCAAGCAAAGACTTGGTTCCCGGAGATATCGTTTTATTTCAAGAAGGTGCCCGAATTCCTGCAGATTGTAAGGTATTGGAATCAGTTAACCTTGAAGTTGATGAATCTATGTTAACCGGTGAATCTGTTAGTGTTGTAAAAAGTCCCGATAATGAAAAGGAAAACTTAGTTTATTCGGGTTCTTTGGTAATAAAAGGGTCGGGGATTGGTCAGGTTGTAAAAACAGGTAAAGATACCCAAATGGGTTTAATCGGAAAAATGATTAGGACTATTGAAATTAAGCCTTCTCTTTTACAAACGGAAACCCAGAAGATTGTTAAAATTTTGGCTATTTGGGCATTAGCTTTGTGTTTACTCTTAACTTTTCTTGTTACACGCACGCATGGCAACTTTTTTGAAGGATTGCTCGCTGGACTAACTCTGGCTATGTCAGCAATACCTGAGGAATTTCCTGTTATTTTAACTATCTTTTTGGCTTTTGGTGCTTGGCGTTTATCCAAAAGAAATGTACTTACCAGACGTATGCAAATAATCGAAACCTTGGGTGCTATAACCACATTATGCGTTGATAAAACAGGCACTTTGACTCAAGGAAAAATGAAGTTAATTAAATTATTTTCCGAAGGTGACCTCCACGACATCTCTGAGAAAGGATTAAGTGGCGAGGCTCCAGAAAAATTCCACAATCTTCTGGAATACGCATTTTTGGCAGGTAGGTCTGACCCGTTTGATCCAATAGAAAAAGAAATTAAGGCTTTACTAAGTAAAAGCCTTTTTGAAACTTCACATATTCATCATAACCATAAACTGATTCGTGAGTTTCCGATTTCTGCAAAATTAACAGCTGTTACCACATTTAGAATTGTTGAAAACGACAAATTAGTAGGTGCCTCAAAAGGCGCTCCCGAATCCATTTTTAAACTTTGTAAATTAGATAAAAGCATGGAAGACGCCTTATTAGTTGGTTTAAAAGAATTAGGTTCCGCTGGTTATCGGGTTTTAGGAGTAGCTAAATGTATTGATCCCAGCTTAATGACAACAGACGCGGTAAATTTAGTAAAAAATGTAGAAGAGTATAAATGGGAATTCTTAGGTTTATTGGTATTTGAAGATCCAGTTCGCCCAGTAGTTAAAGAAGCAATTAAGGAATGTTACACCGCTGGAATCAACGTTATTGTATTAACAGGTGACTATCCTGCTACTGCAACGAGCGTGGCCAAAGAAATAGGCTTAAGGAATTACGCTAGGGTTATTTTAGGCACCGATCTTGATGCAATGTCCGAAAAAGAATTGTCTAACGCCATTAAGGAAGTTAATGTTTTTTCTAGAGTTCAACCATATCAAAAGTTGAAAATTGTAAAAGCGTTGTTGGCCAATGGTGAGGTTGTTGCCATGACTGGGGATGGGGTTAATGATGCACCGGCTTTAAAAGAGGCAAACGTTGGTATAGCTATGGGAAAACGAGGAACAGACGTTGCTCGTGAGGCTTCGGCACTGGTTTTGCTTGATGATAATTTTGAATCCATTGTTAAAGGAATAAAGCAGGGGCGCACAATTTACGACAATATCAAAAAGGCCATGCGTTATGTGTTTTGTGTGCATGTTCCTATTGCAGGTATGGCGCTAATCCCGGTTTTGTTAGGATATCCAAACTTTTTTTACCCAATTCATATTTTGTTTTTGGAAATGATTATTGATCCTACCAGTACTATTGTTTTTGAAACTGAGCCTTCTGAAGTTAATATTATGCAGAGGAAACCTCGAAGTCTTGCGGATCGTATTTTTACAATAAAAGCTTTGCTAAAAATGCTATTTCAGGGATTATTTGTATTGGCCATAGCACTACCCACATACTTATACCTTTTACATAGTGGAAGTACGCAAAATTCGGCCAGAGGAATTACGTTTGTAATTTTGGTTTTAGGAAACTTGTTCCTAGCCATGCTTAATCGCAGGGAAACCGGTGGTTTTGTGGCAAGTCTCACAAGGTTTAATAGAAGCTTTTTGTTTGTTGTTCTAGTTGTTTTGGTTAGTTTGGGTTTGGTTTTTGTTGTGCCTTCGCTGCGAGAGATGTTTGCGTTCTAGTATTTTCACTTATAAAAACCCCTCCGCTCATATATACTTAATCTGTGCATAATAGAAACGATTCGCCCATCGAAAATAAGCATTCTTACCTTAATCCTCTAATCCACTTTTCAGTAATAGTGTTTTTTATATGTTTGGCCGACGCCATAATGTCGTACTATGTGCCGCTATATATCGAAAACAAATATTCCAACGCGTTTATCGTGGGCTTGTTGCTTTCGATATCGTCGTTTTTCGGAATGTTTTTTGACTTTTTTATAGCCGAGCGATTAGGTGGCAAAAAATATAAGTTTTTTATTTTCTGGACTGTTGCGTTTGCTTTATTGTTTCCACTAAGTTTACTCGTTATGCCCGCCAATGTGCCGGTTATAGCTTTAGCAATGATTGTTTGGTCAATATATTATGAATTCCGCGACTTTGGTAAGTACGACTTTGTTCATCACTTTATGGACATTGATAAGCACACAATGGCTTGGTCGGTGATTTCCACGTTAGAAAATATTGCTTACATGATTGGTCCGGCGATTGCGGTATTGGCTTTGGATAAAATGTTTAGTTTGCCCTTATATGTTTCAATCATATTTATTGGTGTCACTTATGGCATCTTTTTGTTATTTAAGAAAAAGTACTGTCCTGTTGCCGAACTCCCTCTTAGACACGAAGTAAAAAAGTCGTTTGGTCAGGAAATTAATATTTTGTTTGTTTTACTTAAAAAGTTATGGCTTTTGGTGCTTGTGGTGTTTTCGTATAACTTGCTTGATGTTGTTTTTTGGACATCAGGTATTTTGTTCGCCGAGCAACTTCGTCACAAAGATGCGTTGGGTGGATTTTTCATGGTTATTTACGGGGTACCTGCTTTGTTTGTGGGATTCCTTGCGCCTTTTGTTCACAAAAAGCTGGGTAAAAAGCGAACCGCGTTTATATTTGGAGTTTTAGCCGGTTTAAGTATGGTTATGCTTGCTTTGGTAAATAACACTTATTTGATGCTTGGTTGTGTATTTTTAGCAGCCACCTTTTCGGGTGTGTCCTTTATTTTAATTTCAGCCGTTTATGAAGATTACGTCGCCCGAGCTTCCGTGGTGGCTAACGATATTGTTACCACAAAACAATTCGCAGGCAACTTTGCTTATGTTGTTGGACCGGTTCTTTTGGGATTTATTGCAGAAAACTTTGATCTGAAGTTTCCTTTTTTAATTACAGGAAACATCATGTTATTAACATCAGTCATAGCTTTAATATTTATTCCGAGAAAAATTAAAATGCCTCAGAGTGAGCTCAAGAATTTATAGAAGTAACTTTTTGACCTTCGCTATTTGTCGTTAATACGGCATTTCCATTATCAGCACCGTTATAATCCTGTGTTGGTGAGCGTAAAGTATTCAAAATCAGTCTTTGTAAAATATCCATAAAAGGAATTTTATATAAATCTTCTAGAATATAACCAATAGCTGTTCCTGCCTCATTTGGACCAAAGGCGGGATTAGCGTTTATATCAATAAAATAATATCTTCCTGAGCTATCAATACGTACATCCAACTTAGCGTAGTCCATTAGTTTTGCAACTTCAAAAGCGCTTTTAACATATTCTTTTAAAAGCAAGTCATCGCATTTTTCATAATGAAAATGTGCATCATCCTTCAGCCACGTATCCTCAAAAGTTAAGAACACGTATTTATCAGTTCGCGCATCAAAGATTTTTTCTGCTAAATACACTTTACGATTTAAGCCCTCTAAAACGATTGCAGTGACTTCGCGACCTACAATGAACTCTTCAACCAGCACAGGTTGCTTATACGTTTCTATGAGGTATTTTAAGCGCTCACGTAGATGTTTTTCAGTTTCAGACACTGAGTCTTTTGTAATTTCTACAGCTCCGTGGATTTCGTTTAGTTTTGATATAAGCGGAAACCTCAGATTTATTTCTAAAGGATCGTTTGCGGAATAAAAAAGTTGAAAGTTTGGTACCGGAACTTTGGCTTGTTGTAGTAATTTTTTAACAAGGAATTTGTTGTATGTTAAGGCCAATCCCAAAATGTCGGCCCCTGTGTAGGGAATATTTAACAGTTCGCAAACGCCGGGAATACTTGACGATAAATATTCGTAACCCTTAATTGAATCTACGAGATTAAAAACCATTTCTGGTTTATCGCTTTTTAAACTTTCAACCAAGTTTTCGTCGGCTGGATAAATGCTTGCATGTATGCCTAATTTTTCTATGTAAGTTGCCACTAATTTAGCGTCGTGCTCGGCATCTTTTTCTGTAATATATTGTTCTTCGGTAGGGAAGTATTCTCGCTTCACGTCGCTGTAAATTACGCCTACTCGCGATGGTAGTGTATTGTTGGATTCGTTGGTTTTACCGGTTCCATTTGTGTTTTCCATTTGCATTATTCATTTAATGTCAAAACGAAAATATAGTCAACACTTTATGGCTAGGGGTTACTATTGCTTTACAAATTCGTCGTAAAGCAGGTTCCAAAGTTCGGTGTAACCTTCGTCGTAACCGAGTGCCCAAATGCCAACTCCTTGAAAGTTATTTGAGCGTATTAGGTAATATTTTTCTCGTAGCGATCGTGGATCTTCATAATAGACTTCGCGGAAAGATCTTGTGTCGGGACTTATGTAAGTAAAGTATGGTACATGTCCAATTGAATCCCATTTAACCTCGGGTTTTTGTGAAGAAATGGTATCTAAAACACTAGCGTATGTTTGAGACTCAGAATGACCAATTATATCTGTGCCATCTAGTCGGTTTGCGTATTCACTTGTATCTTGAACAACCCAATTGTAACCATAATAAGGCACGCCCATTATGATTTTGTTTGGTGGTGATACTGCAAGGTAATCCTTAATCATTGTTGTTATATCGTAGTTTCCGTGGACACCAATTCCATTAATCGGGGATACCGGACCTGCATGATCAGATTGTGGTGCGTGAAAGTCGTAGGCCATTATAAATATTCCGTCTGAATATTTTGATAATAAATCTATTCGTGAGCTTACTCTGCTTGTAATCATGGAATCGGCAAAAGCTGCAACTATAACTCGGGAGTCGCCATATTTTTTATCGAGTGCTTCGTTTAAAAATTTAGTGAAGTCAGCAAATTTATCAGCCTTATCTGGATCGGATGCGCCGGCATATTCAAAGTTCAAATTTACATCCTTGATGCCTTTTGAATCCAACTCTGTTTCTAGGTTTTGTAATAAGGTGTCCCAGCACGACCTGCAATCCAAAAACTTATCGTTTTCTGAGTCGGTATGCGCAATAACTGTTAACGCAAAACGTACGCCATATTTTTTACTGGCGGCAATAATTGTGTCCAAGTCTTCATTAGTTTTCCAATTGTTATAACCTGGTTCTGTAATTTGCCCTTGATCTGACTGAACGTACTTTTTAAATGTTCCGTCTGGATTTATGTATAAACCAAAGTAGGCGATATCGGTTAATTTATCTAGTTGTAAATATTGAGAGTTAGCGATAGTCCAGTACGGAAGATATCCGTAAACTGTATATTTAGGTTTTTCACGAGTAGCAAACAATGAAAAAATATCTAATGAATTTGAATAAGGTGTTAACGGCTTTGATTTATATTCAAAGTGTTTAAAATACATTCCTAAAACTGCGAGGATTATGCTTAAAACAAAAATGAAGCTGACAATTTTACCCTCGTTTTTCATCAAATAATTGTAACATCTTTTAGGTGCAATACCGCCAAAAATGATAAAATCTGTTAGTGCAGAAAATATTTACTAGAAAAAGAATTTTGATAGGAGTTATTGCATTGGTTTGTATTGGTATGGCTATTGGAATTGGCTATGCTGCAACACGAATAAAGTCAAAATCAAATGTACTTAAAGAATCGACTTCTGCAATTAATAGCGCTCAAAACCCTAATACAACTTGTCCAACCGCGGATAAAATAGAATACAAATATTACGATGGCAACAATCCATTATGGGAACCGAATAACAAGTTTGGTATTTATATTTATGCTGAAAACGATAAGTTTTTTTCACGCGCTGATGAGTTGGTAAATTCTAACGGTGGGGAATGGGGATATGTTTTAATTCCATTTAACGTTAAAGATTTAGATTCCGAAAAATGGCGATCGGTTTTTGCAGATTTAAGTGATAAAAAATTAATTCCGGTTATTCAGCTTTGGGATGTAGATACCACGAAGTACCAAGAACAAACACAAGCCGCAGCAGATTTTTTAAACGGATTTGTTTGGCCAATTCGCTACAGATATGTAAGTGTTTACAACGAGCCAAACGATAAAAACTTTTGGTATGGCAAAGTTGATCCTAAGGAATATGCAAAAATCTTGGATTATACGATAGATGTATTTAAGCAGTCTAATCCTGATTTTTATATGTTGAATGGTGCTCTAAATGCAAGTGCCCCAACGAATGCTGATAACATGGAATCATTTGAATATATGACTCAAATGAATGCAGCCGTTCCTGGAATATTTAATAAACTTGACGGTTGGGCTTCACATTCATATCCGCAACCAAACTTTTCCGGAAGTCCAAAAGATACAGGAAAGTTAAGTATTCAGGCTTATGCCGCCGAACTTAAATACTTAAAGGATAAACTTGGTGTTACTAAATCATTGCCTGTGTTTATAACCGAAACAGGTTGGGCTCATGCTGAGGGTAGCACTTATGCCGCCAGTTTTTTGACTGATGAAGTTGTTGCCGAAAATTTTAAAGCTGCTTTTAAGGATGTATGGGAAAAAGACGATCGGGTGCGCGCAGTAATGCCTTTTACAATTAGATACGATCCTCCTTTTGACCATTTTTCTTGGCTAAATCCTGACAATGTCCCGTATAAGCACTATGATGTAGTTAAATCTATGGATAAGGTTAAGGGTGCCCCACCTGCGTTAAAAACAGGTGAGATTTCGATAGGAAACTGCCAATAGCCCAAAGTGTGCAAAAATTATATGTTTAAGTCACAAACAACAAAAAAAATAGCCAGCAACACAATTTATCAAATCATTGGAAAAGTAATTAGCATGTGCGTAACAGTTTTTGCCACAGTTTTAATTACCCGATCTTATGGTCGCGAACTTTACGGCGAATATAGTTTGATGCAAACGTGGCCGGCTTTGTTTTTTATCATTGTCGATTTTGGTATAAACGCTATCGCAACACGTGAAATTTCTAAAGATGAAAGTTTAGCTGAAAAATATTTGGGTAATATTATAAAAATTCGTGTGGCCTTTTCGCTGATACTTATGTTGATTTTAGGAATTGTAGTCGCATTTTTTCCATATTCCGCGCACTTAAAGTTTGGAATAATTTTAAGTCTACTTTTAATTTTAGGACAAGCTCTTTACGCCACTACAAATATTATTTTCCAGGTTAAGCTCAGATACGATTTATCGACAATTGGTTATTTGCTTGGTTATGCGGTGATATTGGTTTTGCTAGGGCTTTGTGCTTACTTTAAAGCCGATATTATTTTGGTTAGTATGACTTACGTTGTCGGTGGCGTGGTTGTTTATATTGCCAACATGTATTTTATAAAAAAGCTTGGTGTTGTTCCCGATTACACAATTGATAAAACCGTTGTCTCTTACTTGTTATTAACTTCACTTCCACTTGGAATAATGTTTGTTTTTAGCCAAATTAACTTTAAAGCCGATTCGATAATGCTTTCAGTTTTAAGTTTGCCTAAAGCCTACGGGTTATCGAATAACGATTCAGTGGCGTTATATGCTTTACCTTATAAAATATTTGAAGTTTCCCTTGTCATACCAACATTTTTTATGAATTCAGTTTACCCAATACTAGTTCGCCATATGACAGAAGGTAAAGAACGTTTGAAGAATACCTTTGTAAGAAGTTTTGCATTTTTGCTGGCTTTTGGTTTGTTTTCAGGCGTGGTCGGTGCTTTGTTTGCGCCACTCTTAATTAAGTTGCTGGGAGGCTCGGAATTTACACAATCGGTTTTAGTATTACAGATTTTATTATCCGGCATGGTGTTATACTTTTTAACTCAGCCGTTATCGTGGCTAATTGTCACTTTGGGTCGCCAAAAATATTTACCCTATATTTATTTAATTAGCGCTGCGTTTAACCTAACGGCAAACTATATTTTTATTCCTAAATATTCTATTTACGCATCCGCAGTAATTACGCACGTTTCCGAACTTATAATTTTGATTATGTTAACTTTTGTTGCTATTAAGAGCTGGAAAGAAAAGTATGCTTAATGTTTTGTACTATGCATTGTTATTCACTTTATCTTTAGGACAGTTTTCATCATTATCTCGGTCGGCAGATTCTAACCTCTATTTGTTTGACGGTTTATCTTTAGTTTTTGGAATATTTGGTGTTGCGTATTTTCTGTTAAAAAAGAAATTTGTTCTTCCAAAGTATTCAATTATATTTTTATTCTTTGTAATATCCGCACTTTTAAGTTTATTGGTTAACTTTCAAAACTTCTCTTTACGGGAAATACTTATTTCGTGGTTTTACTGGGTTAGATTGGCAGCATATATCCTAGACGCAATTATTGTGTTTAATATGATAAATTCAGAAGTTCTCTCGCGGGAAAAAGTTTATTCAAGTTTAATTTTGTCGGGTTTATTTATTTCTATCGCAGGATTTATTCAGCTTGTAGTGCTTCCGGACTTTACTACCCTTGACCCAACTCTTGGTTGGGATCCTCACAAAAACAGGTTAGCCTCAACTTTTTTTGATCCAAACTTTACTGGTGCCTATTTAGTTATGTGCTTAACTTTGGTGTTGCACCGTTTCTTTTATAAAAAACTAAAAGCTTGGGAAGTAATAGTTGCTTTAATAATTACTGTCGCGTTGTTTTTAACCTTTTCACGTAGTGCCTGGCTAATGTTTGCGGTAGTTATTTTTGTTTACAGTTTATTTAAGAATAAATATTTATTGTTTGCAGCAATTATATTGGCGTTCTTAGCTTACTTTGCAGTGCCTCGGGTTCAAACACGTATCTCAGGAATTACAGATCCCGCTGATTCTGCTAGCCTTCGTTTAACTTCTTGGAAAGATACTTGGTCAATAGCGCGTGATTCGTTGGCTTTTGGAACCGGTTACAATACATTTAGGTATGTTCAAGTTAAATACGGATTTTTAGATCCAGACACTTTTAATGTTCATTCAGGAGCAGGTTCGGATTCAAGCCTGTTATTCGTTTTGGCTACCACAGGTTTATTGGGTTTAGCTTTTTATTTGTTGGCACTTCTTTATCCCTTGTTAAATTCTTTGCTAAGTAGAAAACAGGATTGGTTATTATGTGTAAGTTTTATTGGCGGACTACTTTTAGAATCACTGTTCATTAACTCTTTATTTTATCCTCAGATTTTATTTGTATTTATGGTGATACTTTTTAGTTGCTCTGTTTCTGATATTTAACCTTGATAGATTGATCAGAAACATTTCCGGCTGTATCGGTAGCTTCAACTTTTATTGTTACGTCACCTTCATCAACGCCTAATAAAAATTCAAATGTTAAATCAGGTTTTAAGATAGCCATTTTTCCATTAACTGTTATGGTCGATTTCTTATCGACTTTTCCTGTAACTATTATTCGTTTATCTAGATTACTAACGGTGTCTTTATCTTTTGGACTGGTGATCTCTAATTTTGGTTTTGTGTTGTCGACAGTAACACTATAGTTATCGGTTTTATCACTTTCGGTTCCCGTTGAGTCTATAGCTTTTCCGAATATTGTATTTTTTCCTTGGTTTAAGTTTAGGTTAGTAAAAGTAAAACCACCATCTGCGGCCGCTACTGTTTCACCTGCTTGTGGTCCATTAACGTATATTCTTACCTTTACACCTGGTTGGGCGTAACCGTTAATAGACATAGTAGTTTCTTTTACGGCGTCGGGCATATTATTGAAAATAGGTGGGTTTAAGCGTGCGGTAATGGTAGTTTCCTGTTGGTTACGATACTTTGAAAAAAGACCGAAAAAGGCGCCAACGGTAGGTGCAAAAACGAATACAGCTAAGAAGCAAAATACTATAATACCTACAATTCCCAAAAGTGTTAGCATGAGCCTTTTTGAAAGCTCTTCTTCAGTAGTTTGTTGTTGTGATTTATAGTTTCTACTTGCCATTTACGCTTACTATTGTATCTCTTTTTTTATAAAATCTCTAATCTCGTCGCGCAAATCCTCGCGTTCCATCGCGAATTTTAAGGTTGTTTTTAGGTATCTAAGAGGATCACCTGTTGTAAGCCATTCCCCGTCAATTGGTTGAGCGATTACTTTTTTACCTTCGGCTGCGAGTTGATTTAAGATATCGATAATCCAAAGTTCCCCGTCTTTACCGGTTGAAGTACTTTGAGCGGCTTCAATAACGTCGTACGAAAATACAAAACGACCAAATTGTGCCATGTTAGAAGGAGCGTTTTCTTTTTGGACTTTTTCAATACCTTTTTCTATTTCGTATTTATAACCAGCGTTTTCTTTGTACTTAATACTGGCGTAACGATTTATTTCATCCCAAGGAACTTCTTGAACTCCTAAAACAGCAGTGGCATTTTGTTCATGAAAAACGTCGATTAATTGTTTTGTGATTGGAGGTGCGTCTCGGCAAATAGTTAAGTCGTCGCCGAACATATAAACAAAAGCCTCACCTGGATCAATTAAATCTTTTGCAACCAACAGAGGTGTGCCGTTACCGTAGGGTAAATGTTTTTTCTGTCGTACGTAAATAAAGTTGGCCATTTGTGGAATATCTTGAACTATTTTTAAAGCTGCAGTTTTGCCATTTTTTTCCAATGTGTATTCAAGGTCCGAACGATTATCAAAATAATCTTCCATAATATTGTTTCCGGCGCGTGTCACGAGAATAATAGTTTCGATTCCAGAATCTACTGCTTCTTCCACAAGGTAGTGGATTATGGGCTTATCAATTATAGGTAACATTTCCTTCGGCTGATTCTTTGTAGCCGGCAAAAATCTTGTCCCGTAACCTGCTGCAGTTATTATTGCTTTTGTGACTTTTTTATAATTTTTCATAAGGTCTTAATTATACACCCGTACACATTATGCTAATTTGACTTAAGTTTTTTGAGGTTTAAAATGCTTTGTATCTTATAGAAAAGGAAAGTGAGGGTATAAAAATGGGTTGGATAAATCCCCCAAAAGGTTTTGGCTGGTTAATTGTAGGTCTTGTATTGTTCACGCTTTTTCTTGGAGGCCTTGGTGGTTACAAAGCCGGTGTTGCTTTTAACTTTAATGTTTGGTTGGGAACTGTATTGGGAATTTTGTTGGTTGTCTTAGGTTGGGCCGCGGATGCGTGGTTATCGAATTACGAGGAGCAACGAAAATATGGCAAATATGTTCCTCCGGAGTTTCCAAAAGACGAGAAGTAGATAGTGTTTTTCTGTCACATGCGCTAAGAGCAATATATTTGTTTTTAGCGCATTTTTTTATTTACAAAACTAATTATTGTGTGTATAAATGTACACATGAAGAAGAAAGAATACACATTAGATAAAACCTATTACTTACTCAAAGATATCTCAATTGCGTATGCCTATGGCGATATAAAGTCAGACAAAAGATTACAGGTTGTTATGCCAAAAGTTGTTGTTGAGGAACTAGACAAAGAATTTCCAAATATAGATAGAAGTAAGTTACTTACTCAGTTGGTATTAGAAGCACTTCTTGTTAAAAAAAGATATGCATTTGATCCTGACATGGAAGAATTAGCTTTAGAAGAACAGTACGATTTAGATAGAATGCTTGATTATTTGGAGGAAGAGGAAAGAAATGATAAAAAACGTAAGTAATGTCGCATACAAATTCGGTGAAATATTCCTTGTACGTTTTCATCCGTCACGTGGTTCTGAGATAGGAAAGTATCGTCCAGCATTTATTGTTAACGAAAATATTAATGACATCGATCCACGACTTGTGGCTATATGTCCATTCACTACAAGAAAAGTTAAAAAGTCGAAATATGAGTTACGCATCAAGCGTAAGGGTGCTCTTGATAAAGATTCCCTAGCATTGCTGTGGTATATACGTACCGTAGACGTAGATAGGTTAGAGGCAAAGCTTGGAGAACTTACAAATTCACAAGCAACACAGGCTAAAAAACTTTTAGCAGATTTATGGAGCCAGAGGTGAGAATCGAACTCACGACCTTCGGTTTACGATACCGGCGCTCTACCAACTGAGCTACTCTGGCGAGTGAACGAAGAGAACGAGACAGAGTATGGTAACCCTTACTCTGGCACACGAGCTACGCGAGAGTGCCAGTGTATGAGGAAGCGCAGTCCCGCAAATTGCGGGGCGAGCAAGCTCATCCTCTGGCGAATGTGCAATTAACCCTCAAATTATAACCAAAAACCCAAAAAAATCCACAAAGATTCCTTTTAAAACCAACAAAAAACTGTATCATTAACATATATGGCGAACAAAACAGAGCCTACTACGCGCAAAAAGCATAAATTTATCTTTTACCTTTGGTACATCCTAAAAAAGGTATATGGCTTAAACCCCATACTTTCAATCGCCTTTTTTGCTTTTGCACTCATCTCCAGCTTTTTACCACAAGTCGAAAGTTTCACGTTAGGTAAAATGATTGATGCCGCTGTAAAAACAATAACTCCATCAACTACTTCCGCTGCCAATGTGCAAAGCTTTATGTTTATATTAATCGTTGCCAGCGCAATACTACTGACCGATAAGTTTATTTACGATATCAACAACTTTGTTATTCAATTGTTTGCACTCAGAAATCAAAACACACGCGACCTTATAGGTTTTCAAGCTACATTAAAAGCAAAAGTTCACTACTTTGAAGATCCGGATTTTGTGCGACTTAAAAGTAAAGTAGATGGAAACGGCTTTAAAATTTCTCAAATAATAATGTCACTTACAACGGTTATTACTTCCTTTATTTCGGCCGGTGTAATAATTGCAATATTTAGCGCTTACGATTGGCGAATAGTTTTAATGGCTATAGTTTCGTTAATTCTCCCAATTGTTATAAATCTAAAGTTTGGGAAACAGGTTTGGGGAATTTGGGATTCGATGTCTGAAGAAAAAGTTATTTACTCCAAATATAGAAATTATTTGTTTATGGATAGTCCCTCTCACTTTACCGAAATGAAAGTGTTTGGTTATGGAAAATATTTATTAAACACTGCCTTACATTTGAATAAAATATTTGTAGATAAATTAGAGGTAAACGAAAGAAAAAGATTATTGTTCACAATGCTTTCACGACTTTGGGAATTTGCTTTTACAGTAGCAGGTTTTTATTACGTGTTTGCATTGCTAATCAACGGGCGAGTTTCGGTTGGTCAATTTTTCTTTGTTGTTACTTTATTCCAAAGCATGAGAAGTATTGTAAGTTACGCTTTTGAGCAATTAACTACAGTTTTAAGTGACGGTGCTTTTTTTGAAACTTTTTATGATTATTTAAATTTCGTCCCACGAGTGCAAGTTCCAAACGGTACAAAGAACATTGATGTAACTAATGGAGTTGAAATTGAGTTTAAAGATGTTTCATTTAAATATCCCGGAACCGAAAAAATGGTTTTGAAAGATGTAAGTTTTAAAATCCCTGCAAACAAAGATATTGCTTTAGTTGGAAAAAACGGAGCCGGAAAAACTACATTAATAAAACTTATGTTGCGTGCGTATGATCCAACAAAAGGTTCGATATTAATAAACGGGCAAAATATTAAAGAACTAGAACTTGATGAGTATTACAAAAGAATTGGAATACTTTCTCAGGACTTTATGACCTTTGAGTTTAAGGCTTGGGAAAATATCTTTATCGGTGACGTTGATAAACCAATGACTATGATAAATATTGTTGAGGCCGCAAAAAAAGCAAAAGCGGATGAGTTTATTCAAAATTACCCAAAACAATATGAAACTTATTTAGCTCGAGATATTACCGACGGAACAAATCCTTCCGGTGGTCAGTGGCAAAGGTTAGCAATTGCCCGCGTATTTTATAGAGATCCAAAACTTATCATTTTAGATGAACCAACAAGTGCTATTGATGCTTTGGCCGAGGAACAAATATTTACAAACATAAGAGAATTTGCAAAAGAAAAAACAATTGTTATGGTTTCGCATAGGTTTGCCACGGTAAAAAAAGCGGACTTTATTTACGTAATCGATGATGGTCAGATAGTTGAGCAAGGAACGCATGAGGAGTTGGCGGACCGCACAGGAACGTTGTATTCGCGGATGTTTCATTCGCAAAATGATTAGGTGTTAGTGTTGTAGTTTTTCTTCTTTATAAATTAAATTTTTTTAGTTTAACTCTAATTTCTAACAGCACTTGATTTAGCCACAATCGGAGTTTGTAAATAATGGTCGGATTTTCGGGTTCCACTACGATGTTTAGTGCTAACGTAGATCCTCTAGTAATAGTGATATCCCGGGTTAAATTTTTATAATATGTTCCATCAGTTGAAATTTGAATGTTTCCAGCTGGTGCAACTACCCTATATTCACCATCACTATTTGTAATTGCTAGTTCTGGTATCTCTTTAGTACCAATGTAAAGGTTAGGAACTTTTTCGCATAGCGTATTTGTTACTACACCTTGTACACTACCTGGAATATAAAAATCTTTGATTACCTCGATTGCTTTTCTAGGTGTTCTATCATAATTCACCAACGCAGAACTTCCTTCAGCTAAAACGTTATAATTAATACCTATTACAACATCTTTGTTTTCATAAAAATTACTAAACGCATCATAAATAAATTCGGCTTGCTTATTTTCATCCATATTTCCATTAATATCTGGAATTGGTGCGCCAAATTCTCCAAAAATAATATGTGAATTTAGATCTTTAGAAAAATGGTTGTAATAATCTGCAAGCGATGAAGTATTTTTAAAATAATGATCTATTGTTATCGTATTATCAAGGTTATTTGCGGTTTGTTTATCTAATACTTCTCGTGCACGTCCACCAATAATAGAAAATATGTTTGTATAAACTTGTTTATTTATTTTATTAAACGATTTTTTTAAACCGGCTTGTTGATCTTGTAAGAATTGATTGTATGCGGCATTGTTACTATTTAATTGCCAAAAACCCGCATTTTCACATTCCGGACATGGATCAAAAATGTCACCATCCTCAAAAATATCAGAATGCTTTTCTACAAATTCGGATGTTTTTGCAATGTGTTCTGTCGGCGACATATTCTTTGGATAATCAAACCAGCCTTCCCAGTTTGACCAGTTGCCTCTATACCATACTTTTAAACCAAAACTACGTGCGTGTGCCACCCAGCGCTTTAAATAAGGTAAGAATTCGTCGTCGTAGGGTGTATCAATAGCAACATAGTTTGCCCCCATCTCTTTTATAATTTTTAAATCGTTATCGATTACATTATCATACGATTTGTTGTATAGCTCGGCGCGTGCCTTATCACGAGAAGTTTTCATTGTATCTACAGAACGAATACTCCATATTTCAGGAGGTGCTGTTACAGGTAAACCTTGTGCAGAAGTAGGGGAATGATTAAAACAAAAAACTACAATAAAAAAAATTAATACTTTTTTCATTTGTGCTTGTATATATTAAAAGTATCATACGAATAAACGAGGTCAAAATTTTTTATAAAATCTGGGTTGTCTTTTATTGCCTTGTATACTAGATCTGGAGGATAAACCATAGTGGCTATATATTCAACATTACCTGAAGGATGAAATAGCGCATGATCCCAGTATTCCCTAGTACCTTCATGTACGTAATCTCTAATTGGAAGTTGTGCTCGTGCAACAAATGCATCGTGGGATGCTAGACTTGTTAATATTAAGCCTCCTTGATAATTTTCTTTAATCCATTTACTTGCGACAACAGTGTAGGTTGTACTTTTTAAACCATTCATTCCATCTACAAGGATAATTGGTTTACCTTGCATTACAAATAATCCTAATTGAACAAGCAGTATAGCTAAAATAAAATATTTAACTTTTGGTAGCGTCGCTAATAAACCTACTAAAATAGCAATAGCAGGTAACATTATCAACCCGTAGCGAATGTTAAAAAGCCCTGGATTAATTGCAGCCTGTGGTACGTCCATTCCTGACTGTCCCAGGAACAATGAAATTATATTAAATACCAGTGGAGCGAGTGCTATTAATATAATTGGTACTATCTTTCTTTTTTTAAATGCAAAAGCGCAAATCGCTAGTGCGACTATACTTAAACAACATACACTCAAGCCATTGTTATCTATGACGGACGAAACGTAATAAAAAATGGAAGTCCAAATATGACCTTCGGTAGGTAGTTGCCCAACGCTATGCAAATATCTTTGTTGTGTATATGCAGAATAGGGACCTGTCATGAAATAAAGTGGATCACCAAATATCACTAAGTTCCATAAAAACCATAAAAATATTCCGAAACCACCAATTGGTGCAAATAAAAACAATGCGCCCTCGGCTTTTGCTCTACCATAATTAACTAAATTCCAGACAGGCAAGGTTATCAATAAAGTTAAATATATAAACCAGCCGTCATATCTTGTAAGTGTAGCTGCAGATACAAATGCTCCTAACAGTACAATGGTTTCGACTTTAGGATCTTCTATATAACATGCAACTAAATATGCAATTATTGATATTAAAGCAATTAGCAAGGGTTCAGTCATTGGTGTTGTTTGAAGGTATAAAAAGTTTGGATTAAGTATCATTACGGTTGCACCTAAAGTGGCAGCAAACGGGTTTTTTGTGAGCTTAAACACTGTTTTATAAACAAAACCAACGGCGACAACAAAAGATGTCATAGATATAATGCTGCCTGCTAAACCCGTATGCCATAAAAAATCATTCCAAGCAAATATAAGCATTAGTATGTGTGGAAGTGGTAGCCATACGGTACCTATTTGCGCGAAACCTGGTGTAAGGTTGTCGAAAACACGTCGGGCGATATTCAAATGTGACGCGGCATCGTTGTAAGTAAGAACGTAACCGTGGGTAAAGGATATGTACCAAGCAACAAGGGATACTAATATAGCGCCAACCCAAACATATTTTTCAAATCTATCGAATGGCCTTTGCATCGCCCCTCCATAATACATCTGGAATAAGTGTATCAAATACAAAAAGCATAATGCTTACGATTACTGCTACCGGTGCTGAAACGCCAAACTGCGCCAAAAGGTAAATTGCTACTAGCTCTCTCAGGCCAAGTCCACCAAACGTAAACGGCAAAAGGCCAACCATCAGTACGATTGGGAATACTGCTAGTATTGTGGAGATCGCCACAGTCTGAAAAGCCGAAAGCAACAAGTAAGCTTGAGTAAGGTACAACGCCATAGAAAGAAATGATAAGACTAAAATTATGTTGGATAAAGGCCAAGATATCCATGTAACCAACGGTATAATTTTTGTAATATTTTTGTTTATGTGTCTAAATTGATATAGAAATATAAAGATAGCTGTAATTATTATAATGGCAATGGTGGAATACATGCCGCTCAGTAATTTCTGGCCTCCTAACAGCACAAAGAAAAAGGCAACCCACATTTCGGATACGGTATCTATAAATGAGAGTGACTCATATTTAGCCGGGTTTTTATTTGAAATTTCTTTTGATAGAAGTTTGCTTTTATATATTTTTATAAGAATGCAGGGAATTGTTAGTAAAAAAGCGTTAAAAATCGGTTGGGTATTTGTTATTGAAAATAGAGTCACTAAAGTTAGAAAAGATACTTTCTGAAAAACATAAAATAATAACGCAATGGTCAATAATACTGTTGCAGAGGATCTTATTACTTTCATTATTTTTTTAAGCATTGATAGTAGTCAAGCTATTTCCCAAATATATTACATATATTCATGTCTAGAATGTTTTAGCGTTATATCTTTCTTTTAAATATTACGTAAGTGCCATCATCATAAACCGTATCAAAATTATCGTATAATTGCGGCATATCATATATGTATTTAGTCACCGAATCCTCTATACTATTTGTGGTGTTCTTTTGTTTGTACATAAAAATCCATTTAGCATATTTTTGTGGCATTTTTACGGATTCTAACCAGTAGTGTCCGGTTCCTTCATGTATAAAATTTTTATAATCTATTCCTAAATAAAACATCTCGGGATCATGTTTTAGGGCACTAATTAGTATTAATCCTCCGTCATAATTTATCTTCAACCAATCACTCGCCGCGTTTTTACCGTAATTAGTTCCTGGATCAGTCGACGCTAATTTTGCTGGAATGCTATAGATGGTGTAAAAGGGAGTAAAAAATACAGTAAAGACTTGCAATAACAAAATCGATAATAAAATCCACCACAACATTCTACTTTTACTTGCGAGCCAACTGAATAGAATTGCTACTAATGGAAACATAAGTAGGCCGTATCGAATATTGTATTCGTATTGTAAGCTTGTGTCTCGATTAAGTAATGCTTTTAGACTCAACGCTGGTAAATAAAGCGGAATATTTCCTTTATATAAAGTCATTACTACAAATAATAGGGGGGCGGTTAGCAGTACTATCACTAGCAACTCAGGTTTATGTATGTACGCTTTTCTTCTTATTAAATATACAAGAAATCCTAATGAACATAGACATGTCGCGGATGTTAAAATAATTCCGTTCATTTGTGCCGTAGCACTTCCATAATCATACAAAGATTTAATGATGTCACCTTCCTGTGCTTTTACGGCATTTTGATCTGTTCTAATTTTTTTAGAGACAATGTCGGTAGATATAATGGAGTTTTCCCCGGAGTAGATCTTCTTCCAGTAGAATGGATCATTAAATATTAAACCACAGTAAAGTAACCATGCCATAACACCTGTGGCAGCAAGAGTAGTAAAGATTATTGCTGTGCCTTCCACTGTCGCTAGTTTTTTTCCTTTTAGATAAGCGACGTAGATAACCAGCGCAATGGAGATTAGCAGAACAAAATACCCCTCGTAGCGTATTAGTGTAGTACAGGAAACAAAGAGAGCTCCTAACAATAAATCGTAAATCGCCTTAGTTTTAATCCACTTCGCTATAAAATAAGCACTCCCTACTAAAGTGAATATGAATATGATTTCAGACATGGCTGTTGTTTGAAAATAAATAAGGTTAGGGTTCAATAAGCCCACAATAGCCGCGATAAAACCAGCACGAGTTGAATTAAATAATAATAGAGAAAGCTTATATAAGAATACAATTATCCCCACATATGCTGCGCCGGACATTAAATAACCCGCCAGGCCAGTATGCCAAAGCCTCTCGGACCAAACAAATGGTAACATCAATATCTGCGGAAGTGGCAACCATATATTTCCAAGCTGTGCAAATCCAGGTGTTAGGTTGTCTACTATTTTTCTCGATATATTTAATCTAGATAGTGAATCGCCATACTTTAAGTTGAGTTGTGCTAAATTATAACAGTAGGCAAAAGACGCTACACTTACTAAAAGTGCCAATATTATTAATATTTTTATATTCTTATCTATAGTTTTCATTGCTACTTACTTGCCTCCAATAAAATGCTTTCGTATTTTGCAGCTATTACGTCCCAAGAAAAGTCTTTTGCAAATTTCCTCGCATTAGTACTTAATATACCCCTCAAATGTGCGTCCTGCAGTAAGTGTATAATGGAATCCGCTAAAATTGAAGGCGTCAAAGTTGCAATTTTACATGCACACTCCGCAGGTATCCACGAATATCCATCAATATTTGTGCATATCAAAGGTTTACCTGATGCCAAACTCTCTAGTGCAACATTTCCAAAAGTTTCAAATCTCGATGGACACAAAACTAGTTGAGCGTTAGTTAGGAGTTCCACTCTGTTACCGCTAGCCACTCTACCTAGGACTTTAACATAACTATTCAGCTTATATTTTTCAATAAGATACCTTAGTGTTCGCATGTCTTCAGGTTTGCCGTTTCCCCCAATATAAAGCCTTGTTGAAATTTTATTAATATAAATTACTTTATACATTGCTTCTAGCAAGGTATCTATACCTTTTTGATGTATATCTATTCGTCCAAGAAAAAGCATATATGCATTGTCTAACGCAGGCGCAGATAAAAATTTGCTATCAACACCTCTTGGAAGTACTGTTGCGTTCAAGTTTTTGTATCGATTCTTAAACTGGCTGCAATACCTCTCGCTTAGGAAAATAACTGTATGATACCTGCCAATAAGCATAGGTATTAAAAAGTGGAAAGGTAGTTTATATTTTTTCGACAAATCTTTACTACCCACAAAACTTGCATAACCTACAGTTTTTCTTTTGACCAAAGGAAGGAAGGAAACTGCAAAGGGGGCCGTAAAAAATTCAGTAAACAAATCAGCTTTTAAGAAAATCGAATAAACTGGAAATAATACCCAATAGCTTAATATACTTATAACCGCACCAAAATTTCCAATTCCTATTCTTTTGTAGCTCACACCTTCGATTACTTCATTCTTTGAACTTGGATAACTACCAGTAAATACAATAACATCGTGTTTACGGGATATTCGTTTATATAGTTCATGCGTAGCGTTAGCTTGTCCACCTCCAGCAAATGGATTTTCCTTATAATCATAATCGAAGTGAATTATTCTCACAGATATAGATCTCCCTTTATGATGCTTATTAAAAGTTGCGCACTCATATCCCAACTGAATTTACTTGCCCAAATTACGGCGTTTTTACTGCAGGATTCCCTGACCAATGAATTTTGCAAGACTTCAATTATTTTTGACGAAAAGGCTGTTATATTACCGTAATCTACTAGGAAGCCATTGTATGAATTTTTTACAGAATCCCTTAACCCTGCTACATCTGATGCTACCACTAGCGTACCACAAGCGTTAGCCTCAATGACGGTAATACCCCAACCCTCAATATATGATGGATTAACAAACGCCCAGGCTCTTTGCATCAATTTTATTTTTTCTTCCTCAGTAACCTTACCCAGAAAGGAAACACTTCCGGTTAAACCTAAGTTTTCCGTTAATTTCTTTAAATTACTCTCTTCTGTACCGCTACCTGCAATTATCAAATTTGCATTTGGTGTTTTATCTAATACGGATTTAAAAGCTTTGATTAGAATATCCACCGATTTGTATTCTTTTAGTCTGCCTAAATATAGAACCAATGGATTGGTGGCTTTTGCCCCGGGTATCAAGTTTAATAGATCCACACCGTTTTGCACTATATATATACCTTTCTTACCTAAACCTATCTCTTTCATAGACATCTTCGTCGACTGCGAAACTGTAATAAATGGTACATTTAAGTAAACCAATGGCATCAATGTGCCCTCAAGAAATTTCGCTAAAAGTGCCATAGGCCTATTTAGGTAGTTGCTAAAGATATCTAAATGCACGTGGTGTAATACACAAAATATGGGTTTTCTAACGTACAAGGGTGTAAAAAACGGTATTCCGTTTTCACAATCGATAACTACATCGTATTTATTTCTAAATTTAAGCATGTAATATAAGAACGCCCAAAGATAAACAAGGTAAAAGCCCCCTCTTCTGACAATATATACACCATCTACGATTTCGTAGCGTGGAGCTCTACCGTCATTTCCGCAGAATAAAGTTACATGGTTACCTTCAGAAACAAGCCTCTTAGATAATTCATGCACATAAACCTCAGCTCCTCCAGCAAATACGTGGCTGTTGTCACGCCAGTTAAATACAAGTATCTTCGTGCCTCTAACGTTTTTTGTGTCAACTTCAAAGTCTTTTTTTAGCAAATCGTTTGCATCAATAAGTGTTCTTTTCCAGAAACGACGGGGTGGCAAAAATTGCAACAAAAATGCAATCGCTAGTCCAATAGTAGTTAATCCTAGTAGTTCATTGGGTTTTATTTTTTTAAATATCTCTTGAAAAGTATGATTTATTTTGTTGGGACAGCTGCAGGAATTGCTGTTCCCTCCTTATTCAAATGCAACCCATGCAAAGTTTTTTGCCAGTAATGTGGTGCTTTAATAAACTGATACACAGCAACCCATGCTGCCATACTCATTCCCAGCCAATATAAAGGAACTAAAAATACGTATTTAATAATGTCATAATATTCGCGCTTAGCACAACCTATCATGTAGTAATAGACGTACAGGAAGTTTCCGAAAACTATACAAAAGGTTGCCATATATAAAATTGGTGTTGGGTAAAATTGCTCGATAAAAGTTCCTATTTGTGCTCTAAATACAAAGTAACTAATTGTAATCAACCACATAAGAGGATTAATAAACATAGATAATACTTTTCCTCCTACGACAAGTTGAAAAGTTACTACATGTGGTTCTTTCCAATCGCGCATGAATTCTTTTGGTTTACGCATATGTACTAAATATGATTGAATATAGCCTTTGACCCAGCGGGTTCGTTGCCAGAACCAGTTTCTTAAATTACTGTTTGCTTCTTCGAGTGTGGTTGAATCTAATATTGCAGTTTTTAAACCTCTTTTTACTAATCTAATGCCTAAGTCACAATCTTCAGTTACGTTAAAAGCATCCCAGCCTTTAAGTTCTTTGAGGTCTTTTGTTCTAAAATGGTTTGATGTTCCTCCTAAAGGTATAGGTGCATGAATAGACTGTAATCCAGTAAGTATTAGGTCAAACCATAGTGAATACTCTGCTGTGAATACTCTAGTTAAAATGTTTTGATGTGGGTTATAAAAGTTAAGTTTTGATTGTATGCATGCAACATTACTTGGAACTTTCTTAAAGGCAAGTACTGCTTTTTTGAGTTGTTTTGTATCTGGTATATCTTCTGCGTCGTAAATAACTGTATATTCTCCAGTTGCCCTAGGTAAGCCGTAATTACATGCTTTTGGTTTTGTTTTTGGTTGAGAGTCTGGTACCACAACAACGTCAAAAAAATCCGGTAAATCATATTCTGCAACTTTTGCTATTGTTTCTTTATCTTTTTCTTCGAGTAATAACATTATCTGGAGTTTATTCTTTGGATACTCCAAATTGCTCATAGCGGTTACAAGTTGAGGTAAAACTTGCCACTCTTTGTACAATGGGCAAAGTATTGTATAGGTTGGCCACTCTGTTTCAGAAATTTTCGACATCTCCTGGGCAGTAACCACGATCTCCTCTGGTTTAGAAAAGCTTCTATATATTAGGAAAAAATTGAACATTAAATCCACAAAATACAAGATTGTTAATAGTGCGATAAATACTACTAAGGTTAAATGCCAGTTAGCTGTCAAAAGCACTGTAAAAATAAATACCAGTGTAAGTAGCATAACCTTTTGGGAAGTGGAAAATCGGTGGATTGCACTTTCCGAATGATGCAGGTCTGAGTGGTGTACAAACTCAACACCTCTATAATGGAAACCTTTACCGCGTGTTGCTTCGTATTCTGGTAAAAATGGGACTATATCTGGGCTCCTAACCTTTAATTTTAGCGCAGAAAAGGCTATGTTAGCCGATGCGCTTAATAGATTAACTTTAGACTCTCCATGATCTCTCTTATTAAAATCAATATCCATAGATTCAATTTTGTAACCGGCATTTCGGGCTCTAACTAGAAATTCTAAATCAAAGTCCCATGTGGAGGAGTTTAGGCGTATTCGTTGTACAATTTCTTTTTTGAAAACTTTTAACCCTGATTGAACATCACAGTTTAAGTTATGTAGATATTGACCAAAGAAAGTGCGGAAAACGTAGCTTGCCGTTTTTCGGAGGAAATCTTTGTGATACTGCGCACGATTGCCAACTACTATATCGGTAGTGCCAGTCTCATAACAGACTTTGTTATACATAGCAGGGATATTTTCAGGTGGATATTGAAGGTCTGCGTCAATCATACATAACACCGGGTATTTTGCATGGGAGAATCCTTCTATTAAGGACTGTGCTTTGCCTTTTTTACCGACCTTCATATATAAAGATATTGGATATTTTGCAGAAAGAGCCTTAATTACTTCTTTGGTTTTATCTGAGGAATTATCCTCGATAAAAATAACCTCGTAAGGTATATTATTCTTTGTAAGGGCGGCACTAATCCTCTCCGTTAGAGGTTTGATGTTCTTTTCTTCATTCCAAGTTGGAACAATAATTGATATTCCTTTTGTTTTGGTATCCATAAATTTGATTCCTCATGGGAGTGAGCCTTCATAAGCCTATACAATTGTAGCATTTTAACACACTTTTTAAAGATTGCTTTAGTAAATAAAGCGTAATGTCGGGTATTTTTATAGTTGAGCTAAACCCTCACACACACATCCTGCGCAATCCTACCAAAATCACCCTCAACCTCAATAATCCTAGATTCATACAACAAAGTCTTAACACCGTCCACAATCTTCTCAATCTTAATTTTATGCGAACCTTTACTAACCAAAAAGTTATATCTTCCCCAAACATCCGTAACTGCTTGTTTACCACTTAGGTTTGGATGTGCAGGATTCACTAAGGTAACCAATAAGCCAGCCGAAGGGTTATCGTATTGATCGGTAATTACTCCCCAGCGTTCGTGTCTTTCTATAAATAGTACGTATATTGTATAAACACTAAATATCCCAAGTATCACAAGGTTGAATGTACTTGGAGTTACCACAACGGCGAATATGCTCCATACTAAGCCAAAGTAAAATGAAAGTCGTGTGATTGGTTTCCATAATTTATGCGGACCTTTAATTCCCAATCGAACTTTTTCTAATTGGTTCCAATTCTTTTTAAGTGGATCCATTGGAATGTTGTATCTAACTGCCTCATCTTTTCTGACGGTAATTGTTGACGTTGCTAACACGTCTTCGTAAGCTGTTTCTTCAAGTTGTGTTCGTACCATATTTGAGGGATAAGCGTAATCGGTTTTTGATGCTTCGATATAATATTGTCCTGGGTTTACTATAAATTCGTATCGTCCGTACATGTCTGTGATGCATTGATACTTCTTTCCGTCCATGCCGGTTAAGGTAACAATAACTGGATCAAGTGGCTGTTTGTTTTTAGCATCGTATACAACTCCCCAAGGATTCTTTTTCTTTTTCCAAAATCCTAGTGTGAGTAGACCGAAATTAAATGCCTTTCCGGTTTGCATAACTGCTAATAAATCCAGCAAGTAAACAGACATGCTTGTTGTTACTGCAAACGCCGTTAGGTCTAAAGAAATAGGTTTTGCCGCACCAGATTTCACAATAGTTTTTAGTGGTTCAGTCATTCCACCTAAAACTTCTGTTATTGTTTTGCCTTTATCAGTGGAGCTATTTTGTGTAACGGTGTTATCAGGTGTTGGCGTTGGGTTATGGTTTCCCGGAACAGTTGGTCGCACTATTGGTGTTGGAGTTGGTACTGGTTGTCCGTTATCCCCATTGTCAGTAGGGGCAGGTGTTGTTACTGGGAGAGGTGTTGGTAATGGGTTTACACCGTTTCCTGTTCCTCCACCTGTTGTGTTTGTCATTCCTAAAACTTCTCCGGACCAGTCTCCGTTTTCACAGCCATTGATTGCTCGTAATCTCATGTAATATTTTGTGTTTGGATCAAGTCCTGTGATTTTAAATTTCCCGTCGGAGTAATCGGAGAACTTAATGTAGGTTGAATATTCCTCACTTCGTTTTCCAATATCTACACCGTACTTATCCATTGGCTGATTGTTTGGATTAAAGTAAATAGTTAAGCTGTTGGTGCCGGGTTCTACTTTATAAATTAGTGGTGTACCAGAAGGTTGTGTATCTTCGCATGTGCCTACATTTCCTCCGTCACTGCCACCACCGTTATCTACAGGAACTATTATTACGCCCGGTGTTCCTGGATCTCTTGGTGTATCCGGATTGCCTGCTTCAGCGTTATAGACTAAACCTATTTTTGTAATAATTGGCGTTGAACCTTTTGTAAATATTATTCTGATTTTTAGTTTGTAATCAGAGTGTGGGAATTTTAAAGTTTGTCCCAATTCAATTTGATACCAAGATACTCCCGCATCGTTTGATACTTGATAAGTTACAAGTTGGTTTAAGGTTTTTGAAGAACCTGCACTTACACGTCCGATAACATCATCGAGTTTGATTTGGTCTATAGCGAGCATTCCTTCAAGTGGAGTAGGTAGTAGTTCGATAACATTTGTGTCTTCAAAACTTCTGGCCAAACTGATTTTTTGTAAACCTCTTCCGGCAACAACAACCCACGCTGTATTTCTATTTTGGACGTACATCGAGATTGTTCCGCCAATTCGTGAGTCGATTCCGGGGACTTTGAAATCGTAAGTTGTGTCATCTAAGGTGTCAGCGTAAGTGTAGTTGTATTCAAGCCCGCGTATGTGACCTTGTCGTGTTAACGTCCAGACTTCGTCGCCCACTGGATCGACTCCTGGAATCCAACTAACAGGTCCCGCTTGTTCAAGGCCTATATCAGCAGGTGCTAACACGTGTACAAATTGGTCGTCCGTACGGTTTGCTAAATCTCCCAAGAATATTCTGCTTAGCCCGCTATCGCCACCGAACCAATACCAGCCGTTAGGGTCTTTAATAAAAGAAAATGTCCATTTTGCGGCGTCAGAAGTTTGTGATAAATAACATGGGTTATCCGGTATTGCTGTAGGATCATCTCCGTTATCTCTACACACATATAGGCCGTCGTCGTAACTTCCAATTAACATTAGGTTATTTTCTTGATCGAAGTATGCTGAGGTCAAATCAAAGGAATGAGGCGTGCTGTTTGGATTTAACAAAGTTAGTCCATCGGAACGGCCCCACAATGTATATGTATCATCAGATAAATCCATTGGCGTGTTATGAGTATCTATCCTTACAATAAATTTATCGCTTCCAGTGTCGGCAATCATTGCGTAGTACGCTAAAGTATTTGCACGCGTATCGATTCCAAAAGTTACGAATCTTTCCATAAAAGCTTGTGTGTCTATGCCTGGTGCATTTTTATAATCCACAAATGGTGGATCATCCGACAAATTTTCAGGTGTGTTGTTTGTGTCGTAAACAATTGTACTGTCCCAGTTATATGTAATTACTACGTAAGTTTTTTCAACTCCGCCTGTGGTGTATTTAAATTCCTTGATTGCGTTTATTTTTGGCGCGCCCCAACCTCCTGGTTTAAAGTTTGGATACTTTGTGTAGGCTCCAGAAGTTGTGTTGTAGTACATAATTCTTCCGTCGTTTGTTGCAAGCCATAAATTATTTCCATCGGCGGTTGGATAAACACCTACAGTTGTATCACCATATCTATTTGCAAAATCATCGGCGTTTGTATATAAGGCTGTAATATCAGTGAAGTCGATTTTTTGTCTTAACCTAAGTAAGCCATTTCCCCAAATACCTGTTGTAAATAAAATATCGTGTAACGTGTGATCTTGAAATGTTTCTTCTTTTGTAATTTGTTGTTCTGGCAAAGTAACTAAACGATCCACAACCGTAAATGTGTCGGTATAACTTCCATAAGTGCTTCCGGCAACTTTAGATTCTGTGGTATTTCCCGAGGCGTCTGCAGCTTGAATTTCTACCGAATAAGTTCCAGCCGTTAAATTAGTTAAATGTATAAAAAATTCTTCTTCTGGTGAATCAAAAGCGCCATCCAAGGGTTCCACATTTATATATTCGCCACCGTTTACGCGATATTTTATAGACTGAATGTTTGATGCGGTATCGCCAGTGTTTAGTGTTACATAGTCTTTAACGTAACCGCGTATTGCAGGATTTTTATCCTCGGTTGGATTTGGAATAACAGGTTGCGCGTAAATTCTTGGTGGTGTTGTATCGCGAACTTCTACTACGAATCTATAATAGGGCATGACCGAAGTTGCCGTTGACTGATCATAACTTGTGAACCACCCATCGTTTGTATATACAGTTTTTAAACCATTCACATCGGTAGCGCGCATGTATAAATACCATTTGCCGTCGGTTAAGTTATTTGCTGTAATTGTAGCTGTAATTGTGTGATCGCCCCAATTGCCAGTTGTTGGATTAGTTACTTGTACCCATGCCTTACCGTCTAGGTTTTGACCGGCAGAACTGTTATAAAATAAATATTCCAAGGATGCTACTCCTGATGTGTCTGTTGCTGTTAAGTTAAACGAAGGAGTTGGTGTTGTTACTCTTTCTTGGTTATCTGACGATTCAACTGTAATTTGTGGTGCTTCAACATCAGCACCTGAAAATATTCTAACGCCGTCTATTTTGCCAAGGATTCTTCCGTCACCATTAAAGGCACTTCCAATTACAAAAGCATTATCTGAAAACGGAAATGCTCTACGATTACTATAATAAACTGCGACTTCCCGATTTTGATTTACTCTTATTGCTAAACCTCTGTCTTCATAATTCCATTTCATTTCGATATCGTTCCACTGATCGGGAATTAATTGTGCGTTTGTAAAATCGGCTGGAACTGATTTGTAACCATAATAATCTGGTGTCGATACTTCTTCGCCTTGCAAATAAACTGTTCCGCGCAGTCTCATGTTTTCATCAATCGATAAGCGGTATCTTTCTCCTATTGGACCTTTTTCTAGAATTACTTGGTTTATACCAGTGCCGCTGCTTGAAGGCCAAAGTCGCATTTTAATAGTGAATGATTGGTCTGCGCCAGGAAAACCTGTAACGTCTGTAGGATCGGCAATGGCATAGTGGTTACTGTCTCCATTAAATTCTGCAACGGGCATATAGTCTGCAGTAGTGTTTGTTGCAACAGATCCTGTGGTCGTTACACTATTTAAATTACCTAACGCGTCAACAACGTTTGAGCCGCCAGTTAAATTCCACCAGGCTACTAATTTATTTGAAAAATCTGCTTGAATTCGAACTTTTCCGTAGTCTGATTCCGCAATTGGATTTCCGTTACCATCAATGTCTCTTATGTAAACTACAAAGTAACTTGAACTATTTATACCTGTGACTACGCATGAAAAATTTACTAACTGACTTGGGGCTTGTTGTTCATCTGGCATACAGCTTGTCCAGCCATCTTGATCGTTTTGGTACCACTGTACATCACCGATATTATTAGAATTTACAGCTGTACCGTTTATGGTTACTGTATCGCTTGTTGCTACTGCCGCAGTTTTTTCTAGGTTTATACCCTCGGTTACTGTTGTTAGGTCATAGTTATGGTAATACTGTGCTTCGGTTATATTTTGTGGATCAGAAGTGTCTATTGATCTGAGTTTTACATGATAAGTTGTACCAGACGCTAAGCCAGTTAAGTTACATGAAAATGCTTCAATCGCGGTGTTGTAAGTACCGTCAGTTGCGGAGCAATTGGTCCAATCTCCACCGGCGTTTAATGAAAATTGAACGCCGCTAACTACCGGTCCGTCTTCAATCTGTGATGCGTCGGCTGATCCGCTGATAATAAAAGAATTGTTTGTGGTTACATGTTCGCCACTATCTAAAGTTATAATAGGTGAGTTATCCCCGGACAATAAAGTTAGGTCGTAGTTTTTATAGTCGGCTGGTTTAGTAATATTTTGTGGATCAGAAGTATCGATGGATCTAAATTTAATATGATAATCATTTCCTCCAGTAATTCCGGAAACTCTACAAGTGAAACCTTCTATTGCGGAGTCGTATGTGCCGTCGGTTGGGTCGCAGTTTGACCAGTTGGCGCCATCATTAATAGAATATTGAACACCACTAACGACGGGACCCCAATCAATTTGTGATGCGTCGGCTGAACCGGTAATTGTAAAAACAGTTTTATGAGTTGTATGGCTGCCATCGTTTAAAATAATTATTGGTGCGTTTGTTCCAATTTCCGCTTCGGTAAATATGCGAACGGTATCAATGCTTCCAATAAACATTTCATTATCGTTGTCTGGTCTTCCAGCTATTGTTATCGGTTGAGTAGATGGTGCAATGGTGTCTGCTGTCCAATAGTGTTTATGAACTGTGCCATTGGTGTTAACTTTTATTCCAATATCTTCTGAGGTCCAATTCCATACTAAAGTTATTTCGTTCCATTCATCTGGAGTAAGTGTAGTTTCGGCTTGTCCCCCTACACGTTCTGAATAGTCATTTCCTAAATGTGTTCCCCAAAAAACTTCACCGTAAGCTCGCATATTACTATCAATAACTATTCTCCATGCAGGAGGATCTAAGTTTGGTGCTTCACCGCCTTTTGCGATAACGTATTGTTCTGAGCCCAAACCCGAGCTGCTTGGTTTTAACCTTACTTTTATTGTGAATTGTTTATCTTCACCGTCAAAAGTTGCTAAACCATCAGGATCCGGGACGTTGTATTTTACTGTTCCATCAAAATAATCCGCCGGTATTCCGTCCGCGCCAACAGATGCAGTTAAATGGTCGGTGGGGTTTGCTGTAGGGAAGTTTCCGATTGTGTCACCGATATCCCAAGTATTATCAAAATTCCACCACGAAAGTAGTTTTCCTAAAAATGTTGCTTGGATTCTTGCAAGTCCGTAATCTGCCGGTGCTGTTGATAACTCCGCAATGTTGGTTGCTCTTATTTCTACAGTTTGCAAACTCCAGTCGACTAAGTTAGTAATGCTACAGCTAAAATCTTCGTCTCTTGAATCAAAGTTACCGTCTACTGGTGTGCATGATTGCCAATTATCATTTTCCTCAGCGCCGTCTATTTGCATTCTCCACTGAACATCTTGTATATTCACAAAGTCTGTAGTATTTCCTGTTATATTGATAATTGGATTATCGGCTACATATATGTGTCTGTTATTTTCCATTAATGTAATTTCGGGTTTAGAATTTAAAAACGGATTACACATTTCATCGCAACTAGTGAAATCTGCGTCGTGATACAAATTACATACACTCGTGCAGGTATCAAAATTATTTGCCGTGCACATTCCGTAGCATCTTCTTGCGTTGTTGCCTTGGTCTGTACAAGATTGTAGACATGTAGCATTTGGACCGCACGTTAGGGAAGTGTTTGCAGCACATGTTTGGGGTGTACTGTCTGGATTAGCGATGCATCCAAAATAATCATTTATAACTTCTTGTTGGTATGCATTTTGGTTTGACTGATCCGCGTTTAAATTATCTGTACATAATTTGTTACATTCAGAATCGCTGGTATAGCCAAGATTTTTACATGCTGTATAACATGTATCCGGATGTTGTACATATCCGGTGTTACAAATTGCGTCCTTATCTCCATTGTCCCTATTAACTATTCCGGTCGAAGCACAAGTTGCAGGACAGGCAGCTATGCATTCGTCGTTTCCTACTCCACACGTGTCTCTACACTGATTTAAACAAGAATCCCAATCGCTACTTACAGTTTTTTGACATTTAAATACTAGAAAATTCGGAGAGCATACATTATCAGCAAAAGTTTTTGGAGTCAGTGCAACAAATACAACTACAAATAGAACAGAAAATAATATCGTTTTTAGGAATCGGGCAAACTTCATTTACATTAAATCATAGGAGTAATTCGGGTTAAATGAAGCAATTAAAGTTTGTACTAATTTAGCTACTTATAAATAAATAATTGATTAATTTTATGCGATTGCTGTGTAGAAAAAAATGAAGCCTCGGATTCGCGTGAGCAAAAATTCGAGGCTTTTTTTGTAGAAAATTTTAACGTTTTTCAATGGCAATAACGTAACCATTTTGCGCTACGCTATATTGGCTTCCCAATAAGAGCTTAAGCTCTTTTACAATTGGAATAAGTTTCCGAGGAATTTCGTCTGGCACGGTTACCATGGCAGCGTAGCCCTTTTGTATTTTTAGCCCTAAAATTTTGGACTTTAATTGTGAGGCATTCTCGAATTGAAACTTTCCTGTGGCAATATCCTTGTTACTGCCTAGTTTATTTACCACGTATTCGGCATCCATTTATTTCCTCCTCTCCTAAAATAGTCGAATTGTTGAGAATTTCCCGTCGCCTAATTCACCGGTATCTACCAATGACAATGGTATTTGATCGCCGTACCTGTTAACTCCAAAAAAATACACAGGTTTTCCTTGGTTGGCCATGAGCACTCTTACCATTTCGTTGTCGGCCAAGGGTAAGCGGCTAACTTGGCAGTTATCCGGCGATAGCCAACCAACAAACCATACATCGGTACTCATGCGTCCCTCGACACTTAGCACCATATAATGGGTCCAAGCAACTTGAGCATTAAATATTTTGTTCAAAATCGGCATGTGAGTACATGGGTTTTTGTTGCTGAACATAGCAGGAGGCAGCTCCGCCGATGTACTTTTGACACAAAGATTTCGTGCAACAGAAGTACGTAACCAGGGCATCGAACTGTAGGGATGTGTCTCTTGTGGAGATTCCTTACTATTTCCACCAACCAGGATCATTAGCGGTTTTAATAGCTTATTCAACCATAATAAAAAGCTGGATAACGGTTTTACCAAAATTCTGTCGTCTGACATTTTCGCTCCTTTTACCTTATTGTTATTGTAAGATCTCGAGATTATAGCTCATGACCACGTGCAATACAACTTATAGCGTGTTGTTGGCACATGATTTGGGACTTGAAAATATAAATTGTGCTACTATTTATATATGCCCAAAACTACCCCAAACTATATGTCAGTCAAGAATAATTCAGGTTTTTCCCTTGTATTTATACTGTTAGGAGTCCTAGTCAGCTTACTAGTTGTTGGAGGCGTTCTATTATATGTAACTCCTTCACTCAAAAATACTGTAAAGATTCCTCGAACTACCACAAATAGCAAGGTTTTAATTGGTTTTTCCATGGGAACTCTTCAAGAAGAACGTTGGCAAAAAGATAAGGCTGAATTTTTGACAAAAGCTAAAGAACTAGGCGTAAGTGTTGATGTAGAGTCAGCAAATAACGATTCGGCTAAACAAATCTCACAAATAGAAAGCTTGATTATTCAAAAGGTAGATGTTTTGGTTATTGCTCCATACGATGCAGCTTCTCTAACAGCTGTAGTTGCTGAGGCGCATAAAGCAGGTATTAAAGTTATCTCGTACGATCGCTTAATTACGGACTCACCTATAGACCTTTATGTTTCCTTTGATAATGAGAAAGTTGGTAAGTTGGAAGCCCAATCCGTTATGGATGCGTTGAGCCCAAAACTAAATCAAGGAAAAAAATTAAAAATTGCTTACATCGGTGGTGCTGATACCGATAACAATTCTGTATTGCTCAAAAAGGGAAGTTTCGAGGTACTGCATCCTTATTTAGATAAAGGCCAAATCGAGGTGGTGTTTGATAAATCAACGCCTGATTGGAAACCGGAAAACGCTTATCAAAACTTAAAGACATATTTGGATAGTACAAACGGCGCGGTGGATGGTGTTATTTGCGCGAACGATTCAACTGCATTTGGATCGATTAAAGCATTGCAAGAACATTCTTTAGCTGGTGTGGTTCCTGTTTCCGGGCAAGATGCAGAATTGGCCGCTATCCAAAGAATAATTCAAGGGACACAAACGTCTACTGTATATAAGTCGGTTAATAATTTAGCTGATGCTGCTGTGGCTTCGGCAATCAAATTGGTAGCTGGTACACCTGTATCAACGAACGCCCAAATAAATAATGGTTTAAGCGACGTGCCTTCTTTGTTACTTGATCCTATTGGAGTAACAAAAGATAACATAGACGCAACAGTCATCAAGGATAATTACCATACCCACGCCGAAGTTTACGGAAAATAGTATTTATGAACTCTATAAAAACAAAGCTACTGGTATCCTATATTGCAATCATTTTTATCATGTTGACGTTGTTATTATTGGTTGGAGTTTTTGATTACACATTAACAAGCAAATACGAACAAATCAGTAACAATATAGTTCAGGAGCAGGCTTTAAGTGACGCTGCAAGCGGAATGGTTCAGGACGCATATAATGGTTTTAAGTCGAATGATTATTCGAATTATTACCAAAGAATAAATGATATTCAGAGTATAGAAAAAAAATTAGACACTCAAACTGATACAACTGAGGAATCAATAGTTGCATACAGAAGTGCAAAGAATTCATTGTCCACAATTATTCAGGAAATCGAATTGGCAAAAAATAAGCTAGCCCAAAGTGGCGATATAACTGGAATATCCGAAATTTATCAGGCCGAGACTACAAAGTTCGAATATGTGCAACAAAGTATTGATGTGTTAATACTTACTGAAACCAAGACACTCGCATCGGTTACAAAGGATATACAAAAAACCAAAACTAATTTGTTATATGCATTTGGCTTAATTTCATTCTTAATTTCAGCGGTAGCTGTAGGATGTGCTTTTGTCTTTTCAAATAAACTTATATCTCCAATCATAACCTTGGCCGATACTGCGAAAAAAATTGCAGATGATGATGACCTAAGTGTTAACGTTAAAGATTATCTTTTGCATATGAATGATGAAACCGGTAGTCTTTCTACTTCATTTAACGCTATGTTACTAAAGCTACGTAAGAAAATTGATGAGCAGGCGACTTTTAACTCGGCATTAGAAAAGGCGAAAAAAGAAACTGAAGAAAAAAACGAGGACTTGCTAAGATTCAATAAGGTTTTTGTAGATAGAGAAATTAAGATGGTTGAGCTCAAAAAGCGTATTGCTGAGCTTGAGCATAATTCTAAAGTATTATGAAAAGAATTATAGTTGCTTCTAAAAATCCCGTAAAAATAAATACAACACAGCAAGGTTTTTTAAAAATGTTTCCGGAAGAACTTTTTCAAATAGAAGGAGTTAACGTTGAGTCGGGTGTGCCTGCACAACCTATGTCCGAGGAAGAAACACTTAGAGGCGCTTATACGAGGGTAGAAAATGCCCACAAATTTGTTCCCGATGCTGATTTTTGGGTTGGTCTTGAAGGTGGTTTAGAAGAGAAAAATGGCGAAATGGAAGCTTTCGCTTGGATTGTTATTAAGTCGAAAAGTGGCTTAGTTGGTAAAGGTCGTACTGGTTCATTTTTTCTGCCTAAAGAAATAATTAGACTAATTAAATCAGGATATGAACTTGGAGTTGCCGACGATATGTTATTTAAGCGGGAAAATTCTAAACAATCAAATGGCTCTGTGGGTATTTTAACTGGTGATGTTATAACACGTACGACTTATTACGAGCCTGCGGTGGTGTTGGCTCTGATTCCTTTTAAGAATCCGGGACTTTATTAAAGAAAGTTAAAAGATTGAAGCATTTCGTTGTATATTTTTACGTGCTTTTCGATATCTGGGTCATTGGGGTCGCTGTTATCAAAACATAACTGATAAAAGTTTTGGTTTTTTGTTACTATATAACATTCATCCGAGTGGTCAAATTTAAACATCGAAAATTTATATGCGCTTAATCCTTTTAACGTAGTTTCTGATTGTGTTTTTGCCAGGTCTTTTAAAGTTACCGGCATACAGGCCTTACCGGTATTTTGTTTTATGCAATCGGCCTGGTCCTTTTGTTCTTGAGCCATTTCATTAATAAAATATGCTTTTGGTGTTATGTTATCTGGATTTGCCCAAACTTTTATTGAAAATCCAAAACCTGTGTCGTTGCTTGAAAAATGAATTTCAGGTGACGTTGTAGGATCGCCCGGTTTTCCGTCTGATTTATCTACGCTATAGGTATCAAGATAAGAGATAATGTAGTTATATTTGGTATTGGTAAATAATTTCCATTGTGGTGTGGCGTTAGCATTGTTAACGTTTTCTGTTGGCTGTGGCATAACGTTTGTTACTACTGATGGTGTAAGGACGTTCGGTTTGTGCGTAATAATTGGATATATTTTGATAAAAACTACAATCAGAAGTACTATCGCTAAAACCCCGGTGAGCAGCACTAATACAACACTTCCTTTTTGATTCTTTGTTTTTACTCGGGCAGTTTTCATAACATTAAAAGTATATGTGGCTATTCCGTCACAGTCAAAGCTTTTACCATAGATTTAATTTCTTCAAGCAAGTTGTCTCTATGAGCTGTAACAAAGCGTATTGTGCCGGCCATTTCGTGGCCACCACCATCTACGTTAGCGTTTGGAAACTTTTCTTTTAGCTTCTCAAGTATTGTTCCAACTGGTAACACAGGTTTGTTGGCACGAATAATTATCATATCCGACATATATCCCAATGTTAAAACTGGAGAATTTGGAAATTCTGCCGCTGTTATTTCGTGAACTCTACTTATTACAGATCCTGGAGCTGGATAGGTAAATCTCATCGTGTATTTTTCAACGTCAATTGTTGAAAATACTATTCCGTTAATTTCCTGTGTTCTTAAGTAGGGGAGAGTACTTTGAAGCTGAGATTCAAAACCCTTTGATACCTCTGCGTTTATTAACTGAACAAAATCATTGTTAAGGTAAAGTTGTTCATATACACCTTTTCCAGCGTCATGCTTTAGTTGGTATGAAATGTAGTCGATAGCTGTACCTATTTTGCCTAATTCTTCTCGGGACATCCCTGTTTTTTCTATGTATCTGTCTGTTTCTGGTATGTCACATCGGTCAGAGATTCCGGCTACTGCAGGAATAATTGGTTCATCAAACTTTTCGTAAACAAATCTACCAATTTCGTAGCAAAGTTGTCCTGCGGATGTTTTGCTGTCTAAACCTAATTTGTAGGGATTTAAATGATGTGATAAGTAACCATCAACCGATGTGATGCCGTTGTTAAGTACAACTGGGTTGTGATGGTCTATAACCATGGCTTCGTATCCAAGAGTTTTTAATATGTTTAAACCAAAAGCATCTTCAGGAGTTGAACCGTTATCGGCAACTATTATTAATGGTGTCACGTTTGATTCTTCTTCTATAAATCTTTTAGATAAAACCATATCTCGCAGTACGTCTCCGGCGGAATAATATGGAGCTTTCGAAGGACTTCTAAATAGTAAATATCTTGAATCGATACCAAGTTCTTGCATTAATCCTAAACATGCGTGTTCTAAACTAAGTCCTGAGGAAATACCATCGGAATCGTTGTGATGTCTAATCATGATCGGCTGACCTTCGAGTATTGCTAAGCGTATTCTGGCGGCAATGCCGATCATAACGTCTTTCATTTTTTCGTAGCGATCAGAAGGAATACTAAACTCAGTTCTAGTAGGTCTACTTCTATTAATCATTATTTCGTCAAAATTTACGTTGGAATTTTGGATTACATCAAGTTCGATTTGGATTCGTCCCTTGTGTTCGTTAACTTCGCCTTCAATGTAAACTACGTCGCCAACTTTAAAGTCGGAGTCTTTTTTTACAGCTTCGGCGGCACCAATACCGTTGGTTACAATAAATACTACTGGTCCGGGTTTACTCTTTTTAATTATCTTTACGTCGCCCTTAAATACTTCATGCGGTTTAAGCGCATTTAATCCTTTATTTTCTGTCATGTTTAACTTTCCAGATGCCGGTAGTTTTTCTTCGCTACCTTTAGTCTTAATTTATATAATGATGCATTATACCATTTAGGATTCTCAGTCTTGGATTTGTGTTTTAAGAAGCTTGCCTGTAAAATGCTATAAGTTTAGTAAAAAAGGAGATTTGTGCTATGAATCATGCCGGTTTTGACTATCTTATGCGAGATAGCCGGCTTATTGATTTACCAGTAGGTAAAAGTATACCCATAAGCTTTTCGTGGCCCGCGAGGTCCCCAGCAGACATTCAATTTTTGGAAGATCTGTTGAACGCACTTCCGGGTAAAAAGTTTACAGTAAAACCCGAGGATACTGATCGCCGCTGTATTCTTGGATATTTTTGCGAGCGACGGCTACAAGGGTCAGCTGACAGGATAATGCTTTTTTACCCTACGGATGTTATCTCTTTATATATGAGGTGGCGTCCGTATTTTTTTCGTTGATCGGATTTTTTTGAAACTGTTTTGGTTTTGCTTTATAGTTAAGCTATCATAAACACTATGAATATTAAATTTTTTGCTTCTCTGATTGTTATAATTTTTGCAACATTGAGTATACTTTTTTTGCATGGATTTACAGTTATGCTTTCGATTTTGTTGTTGGTTATTTCGTTAACTAAGCATTATTTCTATCCAATTAAGAAAGAAGCATTGTGGTTTGGTGTATTATTTTTTGGAGGAGCGCTTGCAGAAATTTTATTAGTTAATTTTGCACACGCATGGTTTTACACTAATCCACAATTTTATGGTATTCCCGTGTATATGCCTATTTACTGGGGATTATTGGGTACAACTCTGATTGTTATGTATGATGGCTTTGTTATTAAAAAGTAATTTCTCTTAACGCGTCATGGAGCAACACCCGCGTATGGAAAAGATTAAAAAGCGCTTTTTCCAACAAATAACGCTTCTGGAGAATTAACTATTTCGCTATAGATTTCTGGAGAACAAATCGGGGCAATCATTCCACCTGGGTCCGGTTTTCTTACGTCATTAATATCATCAAAAACATAAGTATTTTTCAACGGAACAAATCCTACGATTGAATACAATTTCCCTAATCGCGGAATGTCAGTTGCTAATAATGCTATATCCACAACTTTATCCTGCATTTTTTGGATTGCTTCTTGTAGTAGCTTAGTTGCTATGCCTTTATGTCTAAATTCTTTATGTGTAACAACGCCGCCGATACCCGCAAAAGAAATATTCTTACCGTTAAAATTAGTTGTTCTAAAATGGATGAAACATAATCCTACAAGTTCGTAGTTTATATAGGCAGTAACAACAGATTTGTTTTTATCAAAGAAATTTTTTGCAGCATCTTCCGCTGAGTCATTACTTTTGCCCCAGTTTTTTGCGGCAAATTCGTTATACTTGGCAAAATCTGTTTCGGTAGGTTTTTCTGTGTATTTTAGTGTTATCTGCTGTTTCATAGTTTGGAGCGGATGACGGGACTCGGTCACATGTCTTTTGTTTGTAGTTCGTTTCACTCACAACACACAAAAGCATTCGACCCCGCCTCGGGCGCTTACGCTTCCTCCGGCTTTCTCGTCCCTTACAGTTTCAAAATCCTGTTTGTTACCTAAAGGTACCAACCAGTATTTGGAGCGGATGACGGGACTCGAACCCGCGATCTCCTCCTTGGGAAGGAGGCATTCTACCACTGAACTACATCCGCAAAGCTCGTATATACTATGCGCCACGTGCGTTTTTATTATAGCAACAAATGTTCCCACCTTGTGCATCGTCAGTGGGAACACCTATCACATATTAAAAATTATTTTTGTCTGTTACGCACCGCGGCCGCAGTGCTCAGTTTTCTCAATCAATAGTCCTAAGGTAGAACTAACTTTTGACCCGGTTTAATTAAAGCTTTGGTACCATTTGGTAACGTTTGGATTTGATCCAAGTTTGCATCTCGGATTTTGGTCCACATTCTTCCGTCGCCATAAGCTGCTTCTGCGATTTCCCAAAGTGTGTCGCCTTTAACTACGGTATAAGATCCACCTTTAATATCACCTGGTTTGTAGTTATTTGCTACCCAAGCTCCTGTTGATGCTGGTGTGGTTGTTGTTACTGTTGCGTTTTGTTTTTCGGCTGTTGTTGCCTGTTGTTTAGCTTGAGCTGTTTTGGTATCTACTGCTGCTTTATCTCCTACAGTTCCTGTGGGTTTTGTTTTTGTAACAACATTTTGATTATCGTCTACAACCGTTACCGTTTTATCGTTATTTCTATTAAAGTAATTGTATGCTGCGAAAACTAGAGAGAGTATAAAAAGGGCTCCTACTACAAGAGCTATTCCGTCTTTCGATGGGGTTTGCTTTACGTGACTTTTATTGTCTGCCAACTAAATACACCTCCTTATTTGTGTATAACTTGGTTTTATTAGGCAGAACGAAAACAAGTTAAAAAACTTGGCCTCAAAAACGATCTGACTTAAATTCACGCCAAAAGTTTGCCAGTAGGCAATAATTTTTGGACATCTAAACACACGCCAGAAATTTGCTGTGCATAATTTCTGGCGGGATCGACGGGACTCGGACCCGCGACCTCCGCAGTGACAGTGCGGCGCTCTAACCAGCTGAGCTACGACCCCATGAACCAAAACTCACTTTTTTGCGCAATTCCTCAACTCGCGAACCTCGCAATTGGCCTTATGTTATCAACAAAACCTTGACAGGTCAATAATAGTTCAGGTTTTGGCGTAACTGTGTTATCGTGAAGAAATGTCCTATCCTTTGGGGTTTTCTACGGGTTGCTTATGGAAGTTGATGCAACAATACGAAGAACGTATCCGCTTCTATAGTGGTATTTCTACGGATGCGCTTGAAATTAATCTGCCCACGGTAGACATGTTAAGTTGGTATCCAAGTTCAGCGCTTCTCAAGGTTATTCAAACTTTTAAGTACGTTTCCATTCATGCTCCAAAACAACTTTATGAAGTTGGCAATGTTACAGAACAAGTGGCCGAACTTAAAGAATTAGCTAAGCTGTTAAAGGCAAAAGCAATTGTTTTACACCCAAACGAGACTACAAACCTTAAACTTGTTGAAAGTTCCCTAGGTTCGTTGGCGGCCTTTGAAAATATGGATGTTAGACAAAAGGGTTATAACAACGTTGATCAAATGGCTAAAGTTTTCGAAATTTGCCCATCTGCAAAATTGGTTTTAGATTTAGGCCATGCTCATACTGTTGATCCAACAATGCAGCTTAGCGCCGACTTCTTAGAGCACTTTGGAGCACGTCTGGCTCACTTTCATCTCAGTTTTGTAACGCAGGCACAAGGTAATCATCATCTTATACTAAGTAAGCCTGATTCAAACATAATGTCGTTTAAATTCCCGACAAATATTCCAATAATAATAGAAAGTGTAAGTACGACAACCAAAGAGGACATTAAAAAGGAATACGATTACATCAAAGCCTTGCTGGATGCTAAAATATAAGCAATGACGAACTATCGTTTGTCCAATAAAGAAGTCATATTGCTATTAAAAGAGATGCTCGCCGTTATGGACGTTAAGAATTACAACGTTTTCCGCGTACGGGCTTATCAAAATGCCATTTCAATCTTAGACAACTTAACAGTTTCCATTTACGATATGTGGGAAAACAAAAAGCTTGGAGATATTCCAGGGGTTGGACCTGCGTTACAAGGCCATTTAAACGAATTGTTTACAACCGGAAAAGTTGTGGAATTTGAAGAAGCTCAAAAAGATTTACCTCAAGGAATGTTTTCGCTAATAGGCATTCGTGGTATTGGTGCTCGAAAAGCATTTAAGTTGGCGATGGCGTTTAAGTTAAATTCTCGAGAAACAGCTATAGAAAAATTAAAAGAGCACGCTTTAAAGGGTGAAGTTCAAAAAATCGAAGGGTTTGGTGAAAAATCAGAAAAAGATATTTTGGAATCGGTTGATCAGTTAAAAATGACCAAGAACGAAAAAGAACGAACTTTATTAGTTAGAGCCGAAGAAATTGTTTTCCGTGTATATGAATACATGAAAGAGCTTGATTGTGTTCTGCAAATCGAGTCCACAGGTTCTTTTCGTCGTCGTAGCCCAACGGTAGGTGATTTGGATTTTATTATTTCCACACGCGAACCAGCTAAAATTTTTGAACACTTCGCAAAATTTCCGGAAATTGCTGAAACCTTAGTTGTTGGTGACAAAAAAACGAGTGTTGTTTTAACAAACGGAATGCAAGTTGACGTTCGTGTTACCGAACCCGAGGCTTACGGCGCAATGTTGCAATATTCAACTGGATCAAAACAGCACAACATTTTGTTACGCAGTTATTCTTTAGAAAAAAAGATGTCTTTGTCTGAGTACGGCATTAAGCAAAACGACGAGCTATTGCAGTTTGATACTGAGGAAAAGTTTTATAACCATTTGGGTTTACCTTTAATTCCGCCCGAGCTTCGTAGTGGTCACGGTGAGATAGAGGCCGCAAAAGTCAACAAGTTACCAAAGTTAATAGAACTTAAAGATATTCGAGGGGATGTTCATACTCACACAACCGATTCCGATGGATTGGCTACTCTTGAAGAAATGGTGGAAGCAGCAATTCATATGGGTTACGAATATATTGGAATTTCCGATCACGCGCCAAGTGTTATGAGTCGTGGTTTTGACGAGGTGGCAGCAGTAGTACATAAAAAACGTCAAATGATTGATGCTATAAACAAAAAACAAAATAAGATTAAAGTTTTGTTTGGTTATGAGGTAAATATATTAGCTGATGCTACGTTAGGTTTGCCCGACGAACTTTTAAAACTATTGGATTACGCTATTGCCGGAATTCACACATCTTTTGACCAAGATCGCGATACTGTGACAAAACGTTTGATATGTGCGCTTGAAAATCCTTACATAAATATTTTGGCACACCCTTCGGGTAGACTTATAAACAAACGTGATCCCGTAGATCCAAACTGGAATAAAATTTTTGAAGCCGCACGTGATAACGGAAAAATTTTGGAAATAGATTCGCAACCCGACCGCCTTGATTTAACCGACGACCTTATTAAGGAAGCAATAAGCTGGGATGTAAAAATGATTTTAAGTAGTGATGCCCACGCTATAGATCAGCTTTATTTTACAAAGTGTGGAATAGATGATGCCCGTCGAGGTTGGGCCGAAAAGCAGAATGTTATTAATACGCTTCATTTTGAGGATTTTGTTAAGGCGTTAAACGTTAGAAATCTTTAGAACTTCTTTATAACCCACTTGTGCAAAATCTCAGACACGAGAGTAAAATACATTCAGTATCTATAAATTTGGAGGAAAATAAATGATGATTATACTTTTAGCGCTAATAGCAATCGCCTTACTCTTCGTCTGGTCTGTATATAATTCTTTGGCCTCTTTAAAGGTAAAAATTAAAGAAGCTTGGAGTCAAATAGACGTTCAACTTAAACGCCGTATAGATTTAATCCCAAACCTTGTTGAAACCGTAAAAGGTTATGCCACGCACGAAAAAGAAGTATTCGAAAACGTTACACAAGCTCGTGCGTCATTGATGTCTGCTACAACACCAACACAAGCTGATCAGGCTAACAACCAACTGTCCGGTGCATTAAAATCTTTGTTTGCTGTTGCCGAAGCTTATCCTGAACTTAAAGCTCAAGACGGCTTTATAAACTTGCAAAAAGAACTTTCTGATACCGAAGATAAAGTGTCCTATTCAAGACAATTTTATAACTCTGTTGTTAGAGAATATAACGAGAAGCTTGTTATGTTCCCAAGCAACCTTTTAGCATCAATGTTTGGTTACAAAGAAGAAGCTTTTTTTGAAGCTCAACCTGCCGAACGAGAGGCCGTTAAAGTTCAGTTCTAAAGAGTTTAACGAGTTAACTGATGCCAAATATCTATCAGAATATCGATTCTAATAAGCGTGATACCGTTGTTATTATGGTTGCTTTTGTAGCCGTTGTAAGTTTTGTTGGTTGGTTTATTGGCTACTATTTTTTCGGTGACAATGGTTTTGGTTTTACTGGCTTGGCTTTAATAGTTTCCGGAATATCCAGTTGGGTTTCTTATTACAATTCCGACAAAATAGTGTTGGCCATATCTGGTGCACACGAAGTTACACCTGCACAAGCTCCAGACCTACATAATTTAGTAGAAAATATGTCTATTGCCTCGGGTATTCCAAAACCTAGGGTATATATTATTTATGATTCTGCTATGAACGCATTTGCCACTGGTCGTGATCCAAATCATGCGGCAATTTGCTTTACATCCGGAATTGTTTCGAACATGGAAAAGCGCGAACTCGAAGGTGTTGTAGCGCATGAAATGTCACATATTGGAAATTACGATATACGTTTAATGTCTATTGTCAGTGTATTGGTTGGAACTATTACTTTGTTAGCAGATTGGTTTACCAGAGGAATGTTTTATGGTGGTGGACGTCGCCGCCGAGGTAATGATTCTGAGGGTGGGGGATTTTTATTGTTAATTGGGATCTTTTTTGTAATTTTAAGTCCGATTATTGCTACTTTAATAAAGCTGGCAATAAGTCGTCACCGTGAGTATTTGGCCGATTCAACTGCGGCACTTATTACAAGGTATCCTGCGGGTTTGGCAAATGCTTTGAAAAAGTTAGCTGGTGCTAATAGCGTGATAGCGGAAGCAAATGGCGCAACGGCTCATTTATATATTACAAATCCCCTAAAAAATAATATCGGAGGGTTTATGGCTGATTTATTTTCCACTCACCCCCCGATTGAAGAACGCATACGTCGATTAGAGACGATGTAGCTTTAACTGTGCCTTTTTGTTACCATCCGAAACACTCTAATCCAAAATCGCTCCGTAAATAGTTGTTTTATTACCCACGATGTTTTGTATTTCTTTAGCAGTTTCCGGTTATAACGGAGTGCACTGAAATACGCGCTTAATGCCCAAACATCACGCTCAGTTTCTGTTGGGTTTAGGCTAAGGCTATACAGCAAATCACGTCGCTCCTTTTCTACCGTTTGCTCCATTGCGTGTTTTGATATCCCAGGTTGCACCGACAATGTAGTAACAACCTGATGGGAGTACCACACTCTGTCTGGCAGGTTATACTTCTTGGCCAAACGATACGCTTCGTGTGCCTGAATGAGCGCAAATTTGACGTCTCCGGTGTGAAGGTAATACTCGGATAACATTCTGTGATAGAAAGCTGCGTGTCGATAATCCAGCTCTTTAATCATCTGCTCACAGATTTTTTTCATATCCTCGTACTTAGCCATCTTTTCCAGAGTAATTGCCATTTGGCCGTAAACCAATGTCTTTGCCATGGGTATGTTTCTGGAGCTTGGAATGCAATTTAGAGTTCCCTTAAGTATTTCCAAAGCTGTGTTCAATTTGCCTTTATTCTCTCGCCAATAGACTGCAGCAACTACCGCCTGGGTAATATGCTTCTCGCACGGTACATCCATTTGTTCTCTCCTTAGCACTATATTTTTGGTAGGGTCATTTTATGTTGTTAGTGGCAAAAGTCAACTTCCTACAGGTTATTGTCAGGATTCAATTCCGGAGCCAAAACCTTTATAAACCAATTGAATACTGCTAAAATGTCTTAGTATGATTTCAAAAGATGACGTTGTAAAAATAGCGACTTTAGCCAAACTCGACATTTCAGGTCAAGAGGAACTCTTTGCCTCGCTTTTTAGCCAAACAATCGACTACATTAAAATCCTTGAAGAATTAGATACTAAGGATGTTGCTGAAACCTATCAAGTAACTGGCCTTGTTAATGTTTTTCAACAAGGTTTGGAAAATCGAGCAACTCTAACTAAAGAAGAAGTTTTGCAAAATGCCAAAGAAGTTACAAACGGTCTTATTTCCACCAAAGGCGTTTTTGACCGCGAGTAAAGCTATATGAAACAACTTAACGAACTTACAATTATTGAAGCTCTCGAAGGACTTAAACAAAAGACGTTTACGAGTGTTGCTTTAACCCAAGCTTGTTTTGAGCAAATCGAAAAATATGATGACGTTGTAAAAGCTTTTGTAACCTTAGTAAAAGATCGCGCATTAGCAGAAGCCGAAGAAGCTGATTTATTAATAAACTCCCACGGTCCGGAAATTTTCGAAGAAAAACCACTTCTTGGAATTCCTTACGCTTGTAAAGATAACTATTCTACAAAAGGTGTTCAAACAACTGCAAGTTCTAACATGTTAAAAGGTTACATACCTCCGTATGAATCTACAGTTACTCAAAAACTAAAAGATGCAGGTGCTGTTATGTTAGGTAAAACAAATATGGACGCCTTTGCCCATGGTTCATCTACTGAAACCTCAGACTTTTTTAAAACAATAAATCCTTGGAATAAAAACAAAGTTCCGGGCGGTTCCTCAGGTGGTTCTGCTTCCGCCGTTATGTCGGACATGTGTATTTTTTCAACAGGAAGCGAAACTGCGGGAAGTATTCGTGGCCCCGCTGCTTGGTGTGGTGCTTCGGGTTTTAAACCAACTTATGGTCGTGTCAGTAGATATGGTGTTGTAGCAATGGCTTCATCAACAGACTCGCCAGGACCCATCGCAAAAACAATTGAAGATGCCTCGTACGTTTTAAAAATAATTGCAGGTAAAGATCCGTTGGATGCAACTTCGTCACCAACCGAGGTTGAAGATTATTTTGCAAATTTAAATAACATTGATTTAAGTAAAATAAAAATTGGTAAACCAAAATCTTACTTTGAAATAGAACTTGAGCCAGGTGTTCGCGAAAAAGTTGAACAAGCTATAGAAAAGTTTAAAGAGCTTGGTGCTCAAATAGTTGAAATGGATTTACTAAGTCCAAAATATTCTATTGGCGTTTACACAATTCTACAAAGATCCGAAGTTTCTTCTAATTTGGCCAGACTCGACGGAATTCGTTATGGAAACGATCGTACAAACTTTGGTTTTGAATCCAAAAAAAGAATTATGCTTGGAACTTATACTTTAAGTGCAGGTTATTACGATGCCTATTATTCAAAAGCTCAAAAAGTTCGAACGCTTATTGTGGACGACTTTAATAAAGCGTTTAATGAAGTAGATATGATTATTGGTCCAACCATGCCCTGTGTTGCATTAAATTTAGGTGATCCTGAAAAATCTCCTATGTTTGGTGAGTTAATGGATGTTTTGGCTGAACCAAGCGCTATTGCCGGTTTACCAGGTATTAGTATTCCTTGTGGATTAAGCGATAACATGCCTGTTGGTGTGCAACTTATTGGTAAACACTTTGACGAAAATAAATTAGGTGCGGTTGCATATGCATTCCAGAAGGCAACTGACTACCATTTAAATAAACCAAATTTGGAAGGACTAAAATAATGCAAACATTAGGAATAGGCGTTTTACTTTTTTTTATAATGTTAGGCGTAGATAGTTACGTACTAATGAAGCTAACGGGCAAAGCACTTTTTTCGTTGCCTATTGGAACTTTGCTAACCTTTAATTTAGCATCATATTTATTCATATTATTCATATTTATTTTGATTCGTATGAAGAAATACTAATATGGGATTTTTTGATTTTTTATTTTCATCTGCAGGCGCCGCTTCAAGAGGTTCTGTTAGCCAAGAAACAGAAAAGAAAATCAGTTACGACTGGGATACTGTGCGTGCGTTACTCTTAAAAAGAGGTCCTTCTGATTTAAAACAAGCTTTAATTACTGCGGATAGATGTATGGATACCGCATTACGGGATATTGCAGTTGGAGAAACCATGGGCGAAAGATTAAAAAACTCCAGAGATAAATTTGATCCTATTACTTACCAAAAAATTTGGGAAGCGCACAAGTTAAGAAACAATATAAGTCACGAAGCAGGATTTGAACCCCCACATTTTATGGTAACAGAGGCAATAAATAATTTACAAAGGGCATTACAAACTCTTGGTTTACGCGTTTAACTTTTAAATATGTCAGCTGAAAAAAGAATTATTTTAATAACTGGTGGCTCGCAAGGTTTAGGTAAAGAGTTAGCCAGAAAACTCAAAGAAGATATTGCTAATACTGTTGTTGTTTTGTCTAATGAAAAAGTTTCGTTGGAACACACCACTGAAGAGTTAAAGTGCCACTCATATTTATGTGATATTACGGACGTTGCTTCAGTTCAAAAAGTAGTTAAAGAAGTAGAAGAAAAGTTTGGTCACATTGATGTTTTAATTAATGACGCTGGAGTCTGGGTTGGTGGCGACTTGGACGATAATGATTATTCTGATATTGCACGCGTCATGTTGGTGAATTCTGTTGGAACAATAAACATGACAAAAGCTGTTGTTAGAGTTATGAAAAAGCAAAGATCCGGAAAGATAATAAATATTGGATCAATTGATGGTATCGAAACAAAAGAAGATCGCAGTATTTATAGTGCTTCAAAGTGGGCCATCACAGGGTTTACAAAAGCTTTAGGAAAAGATTTGGAGAAGTATAATGTTGGCGTTGTTGGTATTTATCCCGGTTTAATAGATACAGGACTTTTTGCAAATAGTGGCGCTTCTCGTGATATGACGTACGCTATGAAGCCTGAGCAAGTATCAAAAATTGTTGAGTTTATTCTTGGTTTTGATGATATAGTATTTGACCAGGTAGTGTTTAGAAATTTACATTTTAAAGTATAACTATGACCAAAGAGCTCGAATTATTAGGTAGTTACAAATTAGTTTTAGGTTTAGAAGTTCATGTACAGCTAATGACAGAACAAAAAATGTTTTGTGGTTGTTCCGCTGATATATGGCAAGCTGAACCTAATACTCATGTGTGTCCGGTTTGCCTAGGTTTACCAGGCGCTCTTCCGGTTCCAAACTTTGAAGCCATAAGAAAAGCTCAATTATTTGGATTAGCTTTAAACTGTACATTAAACCAAAACTCTCGCTTTGACAGAAAACATTACTTTTATCCTGACTTGCCAAAAGGTTATCAAATAAGCCAATACAAACAACCATTCTGTGAAAACGGTCATTTAGACTTGTTATCTGGAAACGTTGCTGATATTGAACGACTACACCTTGAAGAAGATGTTGCTAAATCACTTCACGAAGGCGGTAAAACTTTGGTTGACTACAATAAATCCAGTATTCCACTTGCTGAAATTGTTACAGCTCCTACTTTTAAAACTCTTGATGACGCCGTTGATTACTGCAAACAACTTCAAAATATTGCACGATCGTTAGGAATTAGTAATGCCGATATGGAAAAAGGCCAAATGAGACTTGAGGCAAATATTTCTTTGCGAACCGCCGACATGGAAGCTCGAAACGAATTGCCAAAATATAAAGTCGAAGTAAAAAACATTAATTCATTTAGATTTATGGAAAAAGCAGTTTTGGCTGAGGTTGTTCGTCAACGAGAATTATTAGAAAAAGGCGAAACACCAAAGCAAGAAAACCGAGGTTATAACGAAGCAACTGGAAAAACTGTTTTACAACGTAGTAAGGAAGAAGCAAACGATTACAGATATTTTCCAGAACCTGATATCCCACCTATGTTTTTTGATGAAGTTTATATTAATGAACTCAAATCTTTGTTACCAGAATTACCTCAGCAAATGAAGGATCGCTTAGTAAGAGATTTTGGTTTAACAAAAGAAGTTGCTCACGCACTTGTTGATCTCGGTGGTAAAGACCTCGCTGAAAAGTTTGAAGCAATTGTTAAAAAGGGAAACGAAGGTCGTAAAGTAGCAAACACTTTATTAAATAAAAAAGAAACTTTAGAAATGACTGTGGATCAAGTTGATGAAATGTTAAAGAAAAGTTCTGAGGTTATTAATGATTCAGCTGCAATTAGTGCGGCAGTAGAAAAAGCAATTTCTGCAAATCCAAAAGCGGTTGAAGATTTTAAGGCCGGAAAACAAAATGCTGTTCAATTTTTAGTTGGCCAAGTTATGCGTGAAACTCAAGGTAAGGCTGCTCCGGATGTTACTCGTGGTTTAATTGTTGCAGCTTTGGAAAAGAAGAGCGCCCAACAACTTTAATTTAATTGTTAGGCGCCTATTGCGTGCAATATTTTTACCAGAAATCATGATCCCTAATTGGAGCATCTCCTGCCAATGGATATTTTTTCTCGGCAGGTACAATATATCCTTTGGAATCAATTACCCGAAAATCTTTCATGCCGTTTAACACTAATAGCATAAGCATGCGGCCACGCGGATATTTTTTTGCGTCGACTTTGTAAAATGGCGAATTATCGATAAAACTTCCCCTGTGCCCTTTTTCTGCGGCAAGTATTCTGGCTATGAGAGTCTTGCGCTGCCTTATTTCAAAGTCGAGAGATGTAATTCCCGATTTGATGTACTTGGCTTGTGACCTTAAAGAGTCTACCAGCCATCCGCCGCTCATAACTTCATGCTGGCCGGAAATGTTGTCTACACGATTGAAATCAGAGAGGCACATCGTTATAACCAATTTGCCTTTTGCATCAACAATATCAACAAAGTCACCAACGAATGTGTTTACATAATAGTTGGGACTTTGATGTCCGAGCAGCCGCTCGCTAAAATATTCCTGACCATAGCCACCTCGGTTGAAGGTTCCATATTTAGATACTTTAACAGTACCTGTTGCTATTCGATCTGTCATAATCGCTCCTTTTTTTCTATTTTGACCACTTTAACAACTAGCTGTATTAAAGTCAAACGCTATAGGCCCTAGAACCACCACAAAAAAGCGCCCCACGAAATATAATTACGCAGGGCGTTACAAAAAAACATTCATTTCAATTTAACTTAAGCACAAAGCATGCCACAAAAAACGCGAACAGACAGAGTAGAGCGTATATGATTTGCACAAATCTATTGCTGGACAATCTTTGCGCGTACTCAAAGCTCAATACCCCGGCGAGAATTGTGACGACCACAAAAATTCCCTTTGTAACCACATGTTCCATTGGCCTGCAAATTGCTGCAGATAACGTCATTCCCCAACCGCTGAGTATTCCCGTCAAAAACAAAAGCACCGGCCATAAAACAGCAACTATCCAAGTTTTAATACCACGTTTTGGTAAGTAACCAAGTTCTGACATTTTTCACACTCCTTTTTGGTTATGACTAGTCTATTCCTGCAAAAATAACACAATTGCTAGTAAAAGCAAAATCCCAACCAACGTTGCACGTAACTCTAATCTAAACCTGATATCATACAGCCATGGACCCAACCAAAGAAATTGTTAAGGAACTAAAGTTTGACCCACAAAATCCTGAATACGTTTATATAACAACGGTTGAAGAAGCAAACAAAGCTATTGATGATTTGGAAAAAGAAAAAGCTTTAGGCGTTGACGTTGAAAGTAATTCACTTGATCCATTTCAAACAATGTTACTTACTATTCAAATTGGTAACGATCATAAAACTTGGATCTTTGATGCACGCCTACTTAATTTACGCGAAATCCCACGTTTCAAATCTTTATTGGAAAATCCACAAATAATTAAAATTTTGCATAACGGAAAGTTTGATTATAAGCAAATTAAAATGACCACTGGAATAGAAATGGCTAATTTATATGACACGATGTTGACCGAATCTATTTTAAACGCAGGACTTGGTGCCGGATATTACAAACTTAAAGATTTGGCGATGAAGTATGCGAATTACAATATGAGTAAGGAAATACGAGAAACTTTTATTACAATGTCAAAAAATTCCAGACTTACAGACGATCAATTAAAGTACGGTGCTATTGATACGTTAATAATGTTTCCAATATTTGAAGCTCAGTTGCAGCAGTTATCAAAGCATAAACTTTTTGAATATTGCCAAGCTTGAGTTTGCGACCACACGTGTTGTTGCAGAAATGGAACTTAATGGAATTTATATTGATGTTGCGAGATGGCGAGAAATAATGAAGAACTTGGAAGTTAAGCGAAGTCAACTTGCTAAAGATTTTCAGGAGTCTATAAAGCCGTACTACAAAACAAATATGATCGATCTGTTTGGTAACCAAGCTGACATTATTAATATGAACAGTAACGTTCAGTTAATGGACCTTTTAAATAATAGATTAAAGTTAAATGTTCCTTCAACGGGTGATGGTATTTTACAAGGTGTAAGTCATCCTGTTGTAAAAATTCTTAGAGAATATCGTGGTTATGCAAAGTTAATGTCTGCGTTTGGAGAAAGTTTATTAGCTAAGATGAATCCTGTAACCGGAAGATTCCACCCAGAATATAATCAGCTTGGTGCTGCAACGGGAAGGTTTTCTTGTAACAATCCAAACCTTCAACAAATTCCGCGTAATTCAGCAGAAGCTCCATTTAGAACTTGTTTTAATCCACAGCCCGGTTATAAATTAGTAACAGCAGACTACTCAAGTTTTGAAATGAGAATTTTAGCAGAACTTAGTGGAGACGAAAAAATGATAAACGCTTTAAACCAAGGATTAGATATTCACTCATACACGGCATCATTAATGTTTAACGTTCCTTACAGTGATGATTTTAAAAAGAAATATCCACAGCTTCGTCAAATTGCCAAACCAATTGGTTTTGGTTTGATGTATGGAATGGGTGCCATGGGTTTGTCTGGACGAATCGCTGCCGAAACAGGAACGCCTATTACTAAAGAACAAGGTGAAGAATATATCAGTAAGTATTTTGCATCTTATCCAAGTGTTAAAACCTTTTTGGACCGAATTGCAAAGCGCGCAGTTCAGCTTGGTTATAGTGAAACTCCTGCAGGACGCAAACGCTGGTATCACAAAGTAGAAAAAGATGATCCTGATTACCGAAAAAAAGTTTCTTCTATAGAGCGCGAAGCAAAAAACCACCCAATTCAGGGAACAAATGCAGACGCAGTTAAGTACGCATTAGTTTATTTGCAGGAACGTATGAAAAAAGAAGGTGTTGATGCCAGATTGATTCTTACTGTTCACGATGAAATAGTTTCGGAAGTACGAGAAGATCAAGCTGATTATTGGGCACAAGTTCAGTCGGACGAAATGGTTCGAGCTGCACAGTTATTTATTCATAAGGTTGTTGTAAAGTCCGATCCTTGTGTTGGAGATGTTTGGGAGCACTAAGATTTTTTGTTTCCATTTATTTCAATTCTGTAGTATATTCCAGGAAACATAACCTATACTAAGGAGAGGATATTATGGCTTTTACGGATTTTTTGCATGGATGGACCTTTTGGTTCCTGGTAGCCTTTTTGTTAGTGTTGCTACTGGGATATATTGTTCAAGAATACATTCACCATTTAAAAATGTGGTTTCCCGAAACCCCTTCTGCCAGCGTTTACTACCCAAAACGCAAATTGTGGCGAATCAAAATTGATTGCTGGCTTTCAGGTTTGGGTGTTTTATCGACCACGGGTTCCTGTCCGGTACGCGCCCAAAGTTTTTCTAAAAAAGAGCAGCGGACAATTTGCTGGTACTATTGGAATCAGGAGGGCAGACTGACTAAAATAATCTACGATAATCGTAGCGGCCAAAAGTGTGCTGAATATTTTGAATTCAACGATTTGGGATATCTGGCTCTGGAAACTTCATCTATAGATGATACACAAACGGCAGCATACAGTTATGAGTACTACCTTAGCAATGACGGAACGTATAAGGTATCAAGAATTAAACTGTGATGCATTTTATAAGGGCGGTAAAAAAAACTTACCGTCCATTTTTTTTCTAAAAACAATATTATTTTCACAAAACACGCTACTAAAACAATTTCAAACTCTTGCACTCGGAAACTTAGAGTGCTAATATACTTTTATGGTTTTATGTCACAGATGTGGACAACGTCCTGCTAAAATACCTATAAACCAGATCATCGAAGGAAAGCAAGTGTACATGGCCTTGTGCGAAGTTTGTTACGAAGAAGTCATGAAAGAAACTTCTAACTCCGCTTCTAAACTTGATAAATTCGGTCGTGATCTTACCCAGATGGCTCGAGAAGGAAAGCTCGATCCTGTTATTGGTCGTAAAAACGAAATTGAACGTGTTATCCATATTTTATCCCGAAGAACAAAGAATAATCCTGTTTTAATAGGAGATCCAGGTGTTGGTAAAACAGCTATTGTTGAAGGTTTAGCCCAAAAAATAATTAATAACCAAGTACCAGAACCATTGCGCGGCAAAAGAGTTTTCATGTTGGATTTGGCATCGGTAATTGCCGGAACATCTCATCGTGGAATGTTTGAAGGTCGTTTAAAAGATATTATCACCGAGGTTATGAACGCAAACGGGCAAATAATTTTGTTTGTCGACGAGCTTCATACTGTTATCGGAGCCGGTGGTGCCGAAGGTTCTTTAGATGCTGCAAACATTTTAAAACCCGCACTTTCACGTGGTGAATTCCAAATGGTAGGTGCAACCACAATAGATGAATACAGAAAATATATTGAAAAAGACGCCGCTCTTGAAAGAAGATTCCAAACAATTATGGTCGAAGAACCAACCACAGAAGATACAGTCGCTATACTTTTGGGTTTACGCGAAAGATACGAAGGTCACCATCATGTAAAAATAACCGATGAAGCTATAAAAGCCGCCGTGAAAATGAGTGATCGCTATATAAGTGATCGTTTTTTACCAGATAAGGCAATTGACTTAATTGATGAAGCTTGTGCATTAGTTAGACTTTCCCAAGTTCGGGAACCTGAAAACTTAAAACAAGTTGAAGATGAAGTTGATGCTTTAAAAAATAAATTACGCCAAAAAGATTTATCTGCAAGCGACAAAGTAACTACAAAAGATAGAATTGCTGAACTTGAAAAAGTTAAAGCTGAGTTAATGGATATTTGGACAAAAACAAAACTTGAAGAAGTTCCTGATGTTAAAGAAGAAGACGTTGTAAAAGTTGTAGCAAGAGCTACAGGAATTCCCCTTGAAAAACTAAATGTCGTCGAACGTGAAAGATTATTAAAGATGGAAGAGGTTTTAAAACAACGAATTGTTGGTCAAGACACCGCATTAAAAGTTTTGTCCGAATCAATTCGCCGCGCTCGCGCAGGTTTAAAAGATCCAAAAAGACCAATCGGAACATTTTTGTTCTTAGGTCCAACCGGTGTAGGTAAAACAGAACTTGCCAAAGCTTTAGCTGAAGCTTTGTATGGTAACGAAGATATGATTGTGCGACTTGATATGAGTGAATACATGGAAAAGCATAGTGTGAGTAAACTTATCGGCGCGCCTCCAGGATATATTGGTTACGACCAAGGCGGTCAACTCACTGATACAGTTCGTCGTAAACCATTTTCAATAGTACTTTTGGATGAAGTTGAAAAAGCTCATCCAGATACCTTTAACGCTTTATTACAAATAATGGAAGATGGGCGTCTAACTGACAGTAAGGGACGCACGGTGGACTTTAAGAACACTATTATGATTATGACCTCAAACGTTGGCTCAGAGTTCTTGAGACGCCAAGAAATAGGGTTTGATCAAGGTAATCAGTCTAAATCTAAGGAAGAAGCTTTAAAAGATATAGATCGAAGAATATTTTCTATATTAAAAGACTCTTTTAAGCCTGAATTTTTGAACAGAATCGACGAAATCGTAATATTTACCAGTTTAAGCATGGATCATATCAAACAGATCACTCGAAAATTGGTTCAAAAGACCGAAAAAATGCTTGCTGACCAAAGTGTTTCACTTTCTGTTGACGACAAAGCTATAGATTACATGGTCGCACATGGGTACAACGAAGAGTACGGCGCAAGGCCATTACGTCGCTTAGTTCAGAAAGAATTAGACAACGCGATCTCAAGTAAGCTTATTTCTGGCGAAATTGTCGAAGGTGATTTAGTTGCAGTAACAGCAAATAACGACATTTTAGATATTAAAGTAAATGTCAAAATGCCAGTTAGTAGCAAAACATTGAAATAATCAAATAAATTTGGTATTCTTTCTCCGCTTATGGAAGAAACTCAAGCGGTCGCAACCGCAACAACAACTAAAGAAGAAAAAACATTACCCGACTTTAGAGCCGGCGATACTGTTAAAGTTCACTACAAAATTATTGAAGGTGACCACACACGTATTCAACCATTTGAAGGTATTGTTATCTGCAGACACGGTTCAGACGTTTCCAAGACTTTCACAGTCCGAAGAATTGCTGCTGACTCAGTAGGTGTCGAAAGAATATTCGTCTTAAAATCCCCTAATATCGATAAAATTGAAGTTCTTAAACACGGTAAAGTTCGAAGAGCTAAACTCTATTACTTAAGAGATAAAGTAGGTAGAGCTGCAATGAGAATTAAAGAATTAAAACAAGTTAAGTAATTTTTACTTAATCGTGCAGAACTGTGTGCTTTGGTACAGTTAACCAAAACGTACTTCCCTTAAAATCACCGTCAGAATTATAACCAACTTGTCCGCCCATTGCTTCAACGTAGATTTTAACTATATAAAGTCCTAATCCGTTTCCGCCAGACTCTACAATTTTGTTGTAAGATGTTTCGCCTTTACCAAATTTAGAAAAAAGTTTTGACCTATCCTTATCAGAAACCCCAACCCCAGTATCTGTTACAGAGATTTTTACAAAATCGGTATCCGTTTCTATTTTTATAGTTACTCCACCTTCTTTTGTAAACTTAATAGCATTGGCTAAATAATTTACGATACAACCTCTAAGTTTTTCCTCATCGTAAAATGCGTCCAACTCAGTGTGAATTTGTGAGATATCAAACTTTAAGTTAATGTTTTTTTCTTTAGCTTTAATATCAAAACCTTTTAATGCTTCTTGAACGGTAGCAACTATTTTTCCGGCTTTACAATTAAAAGTTAATCTTCCCTGTTCAAGTCGCGAAACATTGAGCATGTCTGAAACCATTGAAATTAAAGTTTCAGTACTGTGATATGCCTTGTTAGCATACTCGGCTTGTTTTTCATTTAAGATTCCGTCTTGATTAGTATTTAACATCCACAAATAACTTTTAATAATTGTAAGCGGTGTGAAAAGTTCGTGAGAGGCCAATGCCAGAAAGTCGTCTTTTGCTTTATCAAGTGAGATTTCTTTTGTTGTGTCCGACATTGTTATTAAACATTCGGCAGTATTTGTTTCAGTCTTTAGACCTGAGAACTTAATATTAACGTAGTAGTTTTGAGTGGGACCTTTTAAAATTACATCAAACAAAGCTTGTGTTTTAAAGAAATATTGTTTAAGGTCTATTGGTTCTTTGGTTTTTGATTCTACGGAAATAATCTTATCAAAAGGTTTTCCTATAACGCTTTCTTTACTTAGACCAAGCATTTTTTCGAGAATAGAGTTGAAAATAGTGATGTTGTAATTGGTATCAACGGCAAAGATACCTTCGGAAACGTTATATAAGATTTGTTCCGCTATAGACTGAGCACTTGAGGATGTGGGCGTATCCATGAATTCATTATACTGACAATTACTCTTGACGTATATATTTCTGCGTATCCATAATATAGTAACAATATAAAAAGGAGATGATTTATGCCTACACAAGTTGACATAAGGATTGTTTTCAAGGTACGCGATTGGTTATGGGTAGATCATTGTGGTGTGACGTTGATATTAGAAGAAGGCACAGTGCTTGAACAGTTTAGCAATAACGCTTTTGGCATTAATACAGGAAGATATGCCGGTAAGCTTGTTGTTATATCAAATGAAGCATGGAGTCACATCTATGAATTTCGACAGGTTTGAGTATAGGTGGGAGATATAAGGATTTTGCCCAAAAAACAGAATCCTTATTTTTTCTACGCTATACTTTAGTTATGATCTTGCAGCAAATAGATAAAGTTATAAAAGGCAAAAAATACCAGTATTACGATATTGGGCGACGTGACAGTAAAAAAGTTATTGTGTTTTTACATGGTGCCACAAGTAACAAAGACGCTATAAATGACTTACTAGATTCAGTTCCTGAGGATTATCGTTTTATTTTGCTGGATTTACCGGGCCACGGATATCTTCCAATGTATGGAATTACAAATGTTACTGGGTACGGGCAATATGTTAAGGATTTGGTTGATGCGCTAGGTTTGGATAACTTTGGTTTTATTGGATTTTCATTTGGTGGATTAATAGCTTTGGAAGCCGCTTCGTTGTTTGCAGATTCAGGAAAAATTGTACCCACAGCTTTATGGTCATCACCAATTAACTTTTGTAATAGCGTTGCCACAGAAACCGGAAAGATCGGGTTACGTGTTTGCGATGCGCTACCTGCCGATATTTATAAAAAAGCTTGTGCCAGTGATATTTTAAAAATATTAAGCGAAAGAATTGGGATTAATGTTTCCGCAGGTGATTTAGAGGCTTTATTGCAGTTTGATAACAAATCAGCATTGGTGATTTTAAAAATAATCGAGGAAAAGACAAAACTGGATGAACGCTATCCAACGTTATTCGTGTTTGGAAATTCAGATATTTATGTGGATTACGCCAGAGTAGAGGAGTTTAAAAAGGATATGGGAGACGATGCTGTGCCTGTTATTGAAAATGGGGGACACTTTGGAACGGTTGCAGGACGAACTAAAGCTTTGGAGAGGATTGAGGAGTTTATGGATGTTAGTTTGTCTGTAAAGAGATTTGGTTAGCAAGAAATATCGCGTTTTTTGTGTTTTTCGCTGATTGGCGCAAAAAATAACCCCTCTTGTTTTTATTCAAAAGGGGTTTGTTCGTACATTTTTTTAAAATGGCCCCAGCAGGTTATTATTGGGCTGGGGGTTTGGGCAGTAATTGATTTGGAGGTAGCGCGTTTACATCCATATCCAGCAAAATTGATAATCTTTCCTGGTTGATATGATAAACGATTGCGTACTTCCGGACTGCGTATTCAAAATCCCGGAAGGATGTTACCCCGATCATTGCTTCTTCGGGCATCCAAAGCAGTGCTATGGTTGGATCCAGGTTTTGGGAATTAGCCACCATAGTATATCCTTCTCCGCAAAGTTGAATCGAGATCCAGATGCCTTTGCCTTCGGTTACGTATTCGTTTTCCTGGGAAGTTTCATTCATGCTGGTAAAGTCGCCAACTTTTGCACAGTTCGTGGCGCCATATTTAAAATGTTTTAAGTTTGATCCCAGCATTTCGATATTGAATTTATCTGTGGTCTGCTCAATGTGGAACAGCATCCGTTTTTCCCGTTTATCCATGATCAGGTTAACGACTTCGAGGGAGTTCATGATTGTGGCCTTGTTATTGTTTGCAGCAATAGCTCGATCAATCATACCGTTAGTGTTGGTGATTGATTTTATCGAGTTCAACGCGCTGGCAAGTGTAATGATAATAATTACAAGCACAACCAATACAACCATGATGATCGAAAAAATGCGAAGCTTCTTTTCAATCATTTTTCGATTCGCTATCACAGCGGCCCGTATCTCAGTGTTCTGGATACCTTCTTCATTTTTGTTGCCTTTTTCAATAACTTTGTTTTCCATTGTGACCTCCTGTGTCACCTTACTCATGTTGTGAAAACATCACCGCAAGCGTGTGGAACGCTCCCTTAGGATCTTGAGTCATGAGGACAAAAGACTGCGGACAATCAGCAATTTAGTGGTCTAAATCACTAATTACCCGCAGCCTTACCACATTCTTTTTTAAATGTGCTTTCTTGGAAACACCTTGTATTATAGGTTATTCTGCCTAATTAGTCAAACTATAGGGTATTGTGCGGAATCGTGGTTTTATCAAAAAAATAACCTCCTAAAGTATCTTTAGGATACAAATAAGAGGTCTTAAAACGATTGTACTAAATCAACCAAAATCATATGATTCCAGTCATCCATTTCACCATTGCGCCAGGGATAGTTATAGTTTCCAAGGCTACAGCGATCAATCAAAACTAGCCCGCCGTGGCGTTTAATCCGAACTTTGGCATCATCATGCGGTTCCAAATAAAAGCGGCAGCTGTCCAATATATACAGTCTGTTGTTTTTATGGCGGAACACGGTGTCGGGCGTAATATATGCAATGTCGCAGTGTTTAAGGTTACCCACAATATCTTGCTCATGCGGATCACGTTGTCTTACCGGATAACTCGATGGTTTGCACACTTTGCAAAACAATACGGCTCCTGCTGGTAATGGACTATCACAGTTAATACACAATCTTTCATCAAATCTGAAACTTTCCATTGGTTACGTCTCCTTCTACAGGTTGGTATTATAAGCTAGCAGGGTAGTTTTGCAAGAAAAAATTAGGGGAAAAGAAAAAGCTCCAGTTTTTTATTAACTAGAGCTTTGTGTTGCGGAATCGATTTTCAGGCGAAGTTCAGCCGGTGAAAATGATGTCCAATTAATCCGTACAAGCAGCTTCCGAAACAGAGGGCTATGCCTGTAAAGATAATTAATTTTCCGATTTCTGGAACCAATAGCTGATAATACACGCCTGTGATACCAAGAAACTGGTAACCGAAAGTTCCAAAGACGATTCCCCAGCATGCAATGATCCCATACGCTTGCATCTTTGGCTTTCTTGCGAATTGCAGAATCATCAACGGAATCAGCAAGAACGACGCCAGGACGGCTGCATAGGCAATGCCGTTTATTTGGGCCTTAGTGTCGGTTACATTATTGGCCACGTCTAGCTGTGCCAGGGTTGTTGCTATAATAATTCCTAATAGCAGGATCAGCCCAGCGATTACTAAACCTAGAACAAACTTACTTTTCATTTTTCTCTCCCTATTTCTTAGATATCTTTCCAGCTCATTTCCAAAACCTGGTACTTGAGGCCCTTTGAAGTTATTAACGCATCCAGAGTGTCTTCGAATTCTCCGATGTGTTCAATTTTTAACTCAAGTTCTTTCTGGCTTGTAATCCTAGCCTCATAGACAGAACCTCTATCAAATCCTAGGGTTCTTTTGTAGCTAATAATCAATGCTTTTCCTGCTGGTATTTCCTTCACTCCCAGGAAATCCCATGTTAACGTCATATCCAGTGAATCAAACAGACCCATCATGCCTCCTTCTTTTAGTATTTTGTACCCTGTAGTATACCAAAAACACACAAAAAGCGGTAATTGTAATTAAAATCAAAAGAGTTTAAAATCGCCTAGATTCAATAAACTACAATAGATTAGGAGGGTACAATGTATTCTGGTGACTTAGGCAGAAACGAAGCCTATGGTGTAGCTACGCAGCAAGGTATCCCGTTAGTTGAAACTACGTTTGAGGATTTAGTCAACCGTGTTAAACCAGGGGAGATTTTAGTTGCGTTGTTCAAGTATGGCGCGGAACATTCGCTGGAAGGATGTTGGAAAATTTCAACGCCGGCACAGCATAGTGATTATAAGACCATAAAAGGCTTTAAGCATGTCGGTTACTATGCAGTTAAAGCAACCATCTTAAACGATGTTCCAGGGCTACACTAAAACTGATTCACATTCATAAGACTAAAAGGAGTGAGTAATGGCTAAAAAGGGACATACACCCGTGGTGATTCTGTATGTAGGTGATTTTCAATCACGGCATTACATGAGCGCTTTCAGAGATGCGCTTGAGGATGCAGGCTGTTTCAGCGTTGCAGCAGATACCTTTGAGGAAGCGCTTCAAGTAATGCGCCGCCGGGAAATTTCGCTTATGGTTTGTTACGCCTACGGTGACACATTGAGCAAACCGATTGACGCACACAAAGGCATCTTGCCCCCAATAATCTATTGGTACATGCCGGTTGTTGATACAAAGCCCCAGAGACCTGGAGTGCGTTGCGTGGACGATCAAATATTGCCTAGTGCGTTAATCAAAATCGCTAACGGAATGATGTACCGGCGCCGTGTCTTGTCTAAAGCTCTGAAAACCTGCAAAGTTGGCAATCAAAATGATCTTGTTCTCAAGATTTCTGGGATTATCGCTGACCCACCGGAGCTTTTGCCTTCGTATATGCCCGATTTCGCACGGCTCAATAAGGGTGAAATCACGTTTGTGGAATTTCGTCGGAAAATTACGGAACTCTGCTGACGCCAATGTTTTTGTTTTAGACCATCTATTTTGTAAAAAGTAGGTGGTCTTTTTTTATTTCATAAAGAAATGAGATAATAAAGAACGTGAACAGCAAAGCTAAAAATCTCAACGAAATTTATATACTAATACTCATTACTTTGATCGCAGCATTAGCACTATATTTTCCATTTCGTAACAATATCAGTGTTCTAACAAGATATTGGGATGGCCCAAATTACATGTATGTAGCGAAAACCTTGTATTCTATTCCCGAAAATAATCCCTTAAGCTTTTATGGAATCCCTCCTTCCTACTTTTCTTGCCATCTACCCTTTTATCCACTGTTAATAAGGTTTATGTCTTTTTTTTCAGGATATGAAATTGGGATGTTGCTTGTATCTATAATTTCTTCAATATATTTGTCAGTTATCTTTTATCTGTTCGTAAAAGAACTTAAGCTTGTGGAGCAACCGTTTTGGGCGGCAATCCTTCTTTTGTTTTTGCCTCCTAGAATTTTAATATATCGCAATCTTGGTGCTACCGAAGGAATTTTCTTGGCCTTATTAATCACATCATTATTATGTTTTTATAAAAAGAAATATGCCTTGGCCTCTTTATTTGCTGGGTTGGCCAGTATTACTAGAATATTCGGAATTTTATTGATACCTATATATTTAACTGAATTATTCTTTGAGCATTACAAAAATCGAAAACACACGGCTACCAAAAATATCAAAGGATATATAGTGCAGATTTACAGCTTTCTAGAAAAATTAGTTTGTGATAGGAATCTTTGGATTATTTATGCTGGGGGTATTCCGCTATTCCTTACATTTTTCTATTATCAACACGTATTCGGGGATTTTTTTGCGTACATGTCTTATAACTCAAGGTTATTTGGTAGCTATCCTTTTGAAATTTTTGTAGCGTATTCAAAAAGTGCAAATACACATTCTGCTGAGTTTTATCTGTTAATGTACTTACTATACGGATTTGGTCTGTATCAGATCCGTAATAGAGGAGTGCTTTTTAAGTATTCCTTAGTATATTTTTTATTAATGCTTTTCGTTATTCATACTGATTTGAGTCGCTGTTTACTGGCTATTGCGCCGTTTACTATAGTGATACCCTTAAGTAATTTGTTTCAGACGCGCAGGTCAAAGCTATTGATGTTAGTTGTAATACCACTGGTCTATATTTATAGTTGGAATATGATTCCTGGCAATTTACTAAATGCCGCTGTTTATGAGAATTTAGTAAGGGTTTTGCAGGGTTATCGTTAGTGAATATTGTTATTTAATATATTTTTTAGGAATAAGAGTTATCGTCCTAAAAGCACCGTCTGTATTTTTTTCTTGAGCAATATACATTGTATCTTCGGTTTCCACAGCTAAAAATCCGCAAATCTTAACAATAGGAGGCTTAGGCATTGTTTCTAACTTATCCTTTGATATTTTATCCATACCCTGTGTTTCAATGTATTCCATTTCAACAAACATATTGTTGTTTGAATTTTGAGCAGTTTCTTTAACAACTTCTACTACTGCTTCTTTTGGAATAAATAACACATTGTTATATTGAGGTCCGTTTATTGTGGCGGCGATGAAAAATCCTGAATCATCCTCTTTTATAAGATATCCAACTGCCTCAACAACACGAGGTTTTACCGCTACTATTTGCTCAATTGTTTGGAATTTTCCAACTATTTTTGCTTGGTCTAAATATTTTATGTACATCATATGTGTAAAATTTTGGAGTGGGCAGACTCGTAGGTTTATAAAACTTGAAATCTGCTCACTCCACGGATGACGCTAATGCCGGTAGGTAAACTCATTGTTTAAGTTTCTTCGTCGCCGGTATATCCGCCCTGTGCTTCAAGTTCTTCCTCACGCTGAGACCAAAGCTGTTCTTCCTCAGTTTGTGCGGCTTCTTCTTGTTCACCGGCGGACTCTTCCTCGTCACCTTCTCCAGGACCGTGATACGGGGACATAGTAGTTCTCCTTTCCTAAGCTAGATTCGTTTTATGTTCAATAAAATTATATCACCGCTTTGATTTGTAAGTTATCTTTTATTTAGTTTGGTATTTTTGATGTATATATCTATAAGAGAGTGCGTCTGGTAGAACAATGAAATTATGGTGAGGGCGGTGGGGATCGGACCCACGACACTCTGCTTAAAAGGCAGATGCTCTACCACTGAGCTACGCCCCCGCACCAGTACAAAACCTTAGCATTATACACGATTTAATAAAAAAGACTCAACAGCCAGTTTAACTCGTTCAAAGACCTCGTCAATAGTACCATCCGCGTCGATACTTAGCCATTTATCTTTAAAAATCGGTAATTTGGTTACTTCATTGTGACCGTTATAGACTTTTTGGTAGAAATCTTCACCTAAAGACTCGAATTTATCGCCTTTTTGGTCAAAGGCTCGGAGCATACCTTTTTTAATATCCAAGTCCATGAATAATACTAAATCCGGCATTATCTCGGCAACGGCCGGTAAGTTTATATCCAAAACTTTTTGTAAACCCAGATCACGCCCAAATGCTTGGTTTGTTAAACTGGTAATAAAACTTCTGTCTGAAACGACTATGCCACCTCTATCTATTACTGGTTTAACAATCTTTCGTAACGATTGTGCACGCGAAGCTGCATACAAATATGCTTCGCAAACACATTCCATTTCTTCTTCGAATTCTGTGCCTTGAACAACTTTACGAATCACTTCCGCAATTTCAGTTCCGCCCGGCTCACGTGTAGTTACAATCTCTTTTTCAGGAAATTTTTGTTTCAGGTATTCAGCAAGTTTTTTTGATTGCGTAGTTTTACCAGTTCCAATTATTCCTTCAAGGACGATATACATTTTTATATGATAAAGGTGGACCAAAATATAATCAACTGTTCTTACCAAAAAGTTGGGTGTGAACTTCTTCGGAATCTTTATATGTCGCTAAGTGAATGTTTTGCTGCTTAAGTTTATTACTTATTGAGCGTATGTCGGGAAGTAGTGAATTTTCAAACACTTTTTTAATAGCATCTATATCGTCATCGGCAGCTATTCTATTTATATTAAATTTCCCGCATTCCATGCATTCGTGAATTAACATTAGTTCACCAGTTGCACCACCTGTAGCGTTTTTGAAAGTTAATCCAATTGGTTCCATAGCGCCGCCACAAGTTGATTTTCGATCACCTGTTGTTTCATCAACGTGTTTTGACCATAAACAAGTTGGGCAATGGTTACGGTTATTTGTTCCCATAAAAGGTGTTACTTCAATGGTTATGCCGCAGTGTATGCATGTAAATTTCTGCTCGGTTTGTGTTTCTGGTGTGTTTTGTTCGGTCATAGCTTTGTATTATACCTTATGCCAGTTCCAACAAGTACGCGTGTTCTCTAAGCCACCTTCTTTGATTTTTGTAGTCTGGACAGTATTCTTGAACGAGGTTCCAAAATTGTTGCATGTGATTTTTATGTTTAATATGCGCAAGTTCGTGTATGACCACGTAGTCTAAAACTGTTTCCGGAAGAGCAGCAAGAACCCGACTAAACGAAAGATTATTTGTGGGCGAGCAAGATCCCCATTTTGACTTGGCTTTGCTTATTTTAATATCTTGATATTTCAGTCCCATTATTTTGGAAAACTGTTCCACTTTAATTTTTACAACTTGTCTTGTTTGTCTTTTTAAAACTAATATATCTTGATTTAATTCCTCAGGTTTAGCGCGATTAACATTTTTAATTGCTTCTTGAATGTGTTTTTCAATCCACGCCGACCTTTGCTCTATAAATTTAACGATTTGGTTTTCAGGAAGTCTGTTGGGCGCGCGGACAATAAGTTCAGCGCGAGGACTTATTTCTATTGCTAGTGTTCTTCTTTTCGATCGAATAATTTTATTTGGTTCCATAGTTAGTTTGTTTTTAGCAAAGTCACGCCGTCGCTTTCGTATATTGTAGAATATAGTTCCTTTAAAGTTTCTCCGGCGTTTGCACCGTATTTTGCGCGCTCTGTTCCTGAGATGACTACATATTGAATACCATATTGTTTAACTAATTCTGAAACCTTTTCGATGTCAGAGCTTTTATACATTATTTCGATATCACCAAGGCGGTTTGCAATATACGGCCAATCGGCGCGCCACCCAAGTTCATGATCGGACCAACCTATTACAGTAGGAAGTCCTGTATATGAAGATATAACAGAATCATGGGTATATGAAGATCCTGCTGCTTCTAAAATAATCGGTTGCCCAGTAATGTTTTGATTCAGATATTTTATAAGTATGTAATCGCCAAGTGAATAAGATTTAAGGTAGTCCTCACCGTTTAGTCCTTTGTTTTCGTATGTATCCCCGGTTATATATCGAACGCTATTTATAGGATATTTAAACACAAAAAAAGTTAGTAATGCTACATCCATGATAAATGGTAAAAATATTGGGAAGGTCTTAATCTTTTTAATTTTTGGCCAAAATCTTTTTATCAGGTAAAAATACGCACAAGCTGTAGCAATGCAAAACAAAACCCAAGCCTGATACCACACTTTAAAGACAGTGTTGGCACGAGAGTAGGGTGGATTTAATTTAAAATATATATCTTTTAAAAAAACGACTTCCGGCACGCAAACTAAAAAAAGTGCGTACATAAAAAATAATCCAACAAGCTTATGTTCTGGCTTTACAAATTTGTTTTTTACAAAAAAGGTAACGTACAAAAGACTTGCCATAAAGAAATATCCGAACATTTTCATTATTGGTAAAATTTCATCTCTTTGTGTCACAATTCCTACGCCTGAAGTGGCCGAATTAAAATCAATGTAATAAGGCAAAAAAAGAAGAATTGAAATTGGTGCTACTGCAAATATCTCCGGCACTTTTAGCCTGTGTTTCCATAGCGTTATCAAAAACACTAGTGGGGCGTAAATGATTAGATCCCAAGTATTTGTTACACCAAGAGCTCCCAAGCTAAGTGCCAATACGCCGAGCTGAAATATATTTGTTTCTTCGGTGGCGGTAAAAAAGTAGTTAACTGTAAGACCAAGCATTAATACTACGTAAAGTAAATCAATAATATGTGCGTGAAGGTCACTAATTAAAAAGCTGTAAGCCGGAAATTCGTTTATTGTGTATTTAATTAAGCTTCGTGCATCAGCATAAAAATAACCAGTAGTTGTTCCTGAAAGGTCGTGGAACATAATGTCTATGTTGCCGGCTACTATTAATAAGAGCGCACCAAATAACGACGCAAAAAAATTGTTTGTTATTACAAAACAAATGGCAAAAAGCATGACGCCTGCACTGGCAAAAATTAACGCTACATTTAGATTATATGAAACAGCGGTATCAATATGATTAATTTTATTTATGGTTACAAGTGAATATTGTCCGAAATAGTAATAGTTAATTATCTTTCCACTCATCCACACGTCTTTTGGCGGAACAGTTTCGGCTCGATACAGCCCGTTATAAATTCCAAAGTCCATAAATTTTTCAATATCTTCAATGTTGGGTGTCGCCGATCTGTACAAAAGCATTGCGGAGAAAAATATAATAAACAAAAGCTCGTATAGTAACACCGGTTTGTAATATTTTTTTAATAAAGTTTTCAGAATACTTTTATTTAGGTAAAGTCCTAATAATGTTGTTACAAAAACAAGGGCAAGTATTGAAACAGTCGTGATTTTAATTCTAAGAACGTACGCAAATATCCATGAAAGGTAGGAAATTATAAGAAGTCCAAATATTCTACTAAATGCATAGTTTTTACCTGCGTTCTTGGGAAATAGTTTGTGAATAAATAAAAAGCCCGGAATCGCGAACAATAGTGTAGATAAATAAAAATCTAAAATTGTGACCATATGTTGATTTTACAAGGCATTGATTAAAGTTGCTAGTAATATAAATGCGTAAAAAGAAACCCTTCGCGCTTTTGTCGAGAAGGGTTTTGTTTTCATTATATTTACTCGTCTATTATTTTGATTTTTGTACTACCGCGTAACTTAATTGCAACATTACATCTTTTACCACGGATTCAATTGAATGTCGGCCATCCAAAATATCGTGGGCATGCCGTGGATTAATTCCGCGGGCGCGCAGAATCTCCCTCACAAAACTGGGAGTTACGTCAAACCGATGTACAACGATGCAGTAAATTCCGGATTCTTTAAGGAACCGTAGCATGCTGATGGTTTCCAGCTCAATGTCCTTTTCTGGAGTTTTTCCCATATCAACGATGGCCATTGTAAAGTGGGAAAGTTCCCTTTGAGATATGGCCACCACTTCGTTTAAAGCAACGGTTCTTACCTTGATGTGTTCTAGCTCTTTTTGCAACACATATTTTTGTATAGCATCTTCAAGCCACATCGTGTAATCGTAGCTGCCACGTTTACCACTTATTATAAGTATCGCGTTCATTCTTTTCCTCTCTTTCTATTTCCGAATTTGGATACCGCCATTATAGCGCACATACGCAAAATACTAACTACAGGTCTGGAAACGTTGCAAAAATTAAACTGATATAATAATTCAATACTAAAACTACTAAAGACAAAACCTATAATAATTGCAATTTTAATTTCCTTGTTAATGTACGTAGTCTTCTTTTACAAGGTTTTTTCCCCTAATTTTGGTTTTTGGGGAAGTGACATGGTTACCGAATATTATCCGGTCCGTGCGTATTTACGTGAAATCATTTTAACCCAGCATCGCTTTCCTTTTTGGTCAGAACGAATATTTTCAGGTACTCCGATATATGCCGACATGGAAAACTCTTACTTAAACGTTTTTAATATTGCTGGAATATTGGTTTTTGGACCAATGCTTTCGTATAAGATCATTCACATACTTTGTTATCTAATAGGCTCTATTTCTATTTATCTCCTACTAAAGCGTAAAAACGTTAACATACTAGGTTTTGCAGTCGCCAATTTGGCTTACTACTTTTGTTTTTTCATGCTGAATCATCAAGTTCACTTGAGCGTAATACTTATTACGTATTTAGCGCCGTTACACTTTTTACTTTTGGATATTTTTATAGAGAAAAAACAACTTAAATATATTGTGTTTCAGGCACTAGCTCTTGCCGATGCTGTTTACTGGGGACATATCCAGTTTCCGTTAATAATTATTTTTGGTTTGGTGCTTTATGCGTTGGTCCATATTAAGGATATTGGTGTAAAACGATTCTTTTTGTATTTCGGAATCACAGGCTTTTTAAGTTTAATTCTTACGGTACCTTTGTTAATTCCAAATTACTTTTTGTTTAAAGACGGATATCGCGATGGCGGGGTTTCCTACTTACAAGGCTCGCTTATGCCCAATGCGGCAGGAACATTTGCCTATCCATATTTATTTAAACGTTGGGCATCTTATGATGGTTATTTAGTAGGTCAGCGTTTTACGTACACAGAAATTTATAATTACATGGGAATTTCAGTGCTAATTATCGGCGCTTTTGCTTTTATATTCCTAAAACGAAACAAGCTTTATTATTTTTGTTATAGCCTGGTTTGGCTAGTGGTTTTACTTTCGTTTTTAAATAACGAGCCTTTCTTGTTGGTAAATAAATTAATTTTGATAGATTTGTTTAGGTATTGGGAAAGGACAGTGTTTTTGGGTTCCTTTGCTTTTGGAATTATGGCCGCATGTTTTATTTCGAATCCCTTTGAGAAGCTACAAAAGAAAGATTATTTAATTAATCTGGCTTTAACCTTAGCACCCGTAGCTTATATATTCTTTTTAATAAAAATAAATATGAGTCTTGAAGTGAATGAAATAGGCTCGATGGCAAATTATATGCGCGCAAATATTACCCACTTGCGAGCTACAGATGATTTTAATCGTTGGTTAATTTTGATTGGCGTTACGGTTCTATTATGTGTTGGCGTTGTTTTAGTTAAAAAGTTTAAACCTAAATATTTAATGTATATTTCGGCGCTTGTTGTGTTTATTGTATTTGCTGATTTATTTTTGTTCGCCCAAGACGTGTTGAACTACCGAATCATGGATATTCGTGATCGCGAAAAAGTTGTACAAATACCTACGGAATATACAAACCAAAGAATTATTACGCGTTCGGGATTGGTAGGCATGGAATATCTTTTTGTAAAATCGTGGTCTCCGTTTGGTTATAGTAACTTTACAAAAAATAATTACATGCGTTTGTTGAATCAAGTTGATCTAACAAGTTATAAACACGTTGTTAGTAAAAGTACGCAAACATATGATGATGTAGTTAAATTTCAAGCTCTTGGTGTGGTCGCAGTGTTTCAACCCAAAACCGAAGCTGACAGAACACTTACAATTAACGAAAATCCAAACACTGACTTGTTATCAAACATTGATCCTTCCAGTTCTTATGTTGTAAAAAGCGAGGGGCACATTGTAATGAATGTGAAAAATAATGTTCAACAAACTATTGTTACCTATTTAAAATCCGATCCTGAATGGAGATTATACGTAGATGGCAAGCAAACCGCTCTCGATACCCGCGGCGTATTTATGAACTTTGATTTGGCCGCAGGTGACCACAAAGTTGAGTTTATATTTACGCCATATTACTTTTATTACGGTGTAGGTATATTGTTTTTCTTCGTATCTTTATTTGCTTGGCAGTATAAGCGTTTAGCGAAACTTGTTATTTAAGATATATTTCATAGTCTCCGGTTGTGACAAGTGGTATTTCGGCAGGATGTGTTGACGCTGCTTGTACTAAGTTTTGCGTCTTATAAATGTAAACATAGATATCGGGATCTTTATCTACGTAACTTAAATCTCTAATGTAATATTTTGTAAGTCTGTATTTTTCATTTGAACCATAAGTGGTTACGGTGGCAAATTTCTTAATGGCGGTAATAGCTCCTGCGATTCCTTTCCACCCACGGTTGTATGGAAAACCAAAAATATCATCTATATTTTGTCCGTCGGCGATATAGCTAGGCATTAAGCCAAAAACATATTTTTTTTGCTCCCATGGATATTCTCTTGTTGTATCTATGAAGGCTTGATAATTAAACGAAACCGCTGAGACTAATCCAAAAAGTGCTAACCCTATTATGCCAATTTTCTGAAATGTCGCTGCTCGCACAAATGCGATTTTTAAATAAAAGCCAATCAATATAAATAGAGGGATAAAGAAAGTATATATGTGCGTAAGTGGCATTGAAAATAACATTCCGTAAAAAATAAAAGATATACCAAACCAAATAGTTATCAATTTAAGCGCGTTATCTTGTAAATCCTTTTCTGTTTTTTTAAAGCAATACATATACAATGTTGCGATTGCGCATATAACTGATCCGTAAACCACCCAAGGAATTCTTGTTCCAATACCAACTCTTATCAAAATTAAATCAACTGTGAGTGAAAGTAATATTGTAAACGTTGTAGTAGAATTTTTAATTCTTTTCAATAGCGCAATAACTAGGGCAATTCCTACTAGCATTAACAATTCCTTTGAATGATACATTTCTAATATTTTTAGCGAGGACCATATAGAATCTTGAGTTGGCGATGAGTTCATCCTGGTTCCGATTAAATAGTCAAATGTGCTACTAAAACCTGGGTATAAAACAAAGGGAACATAAAATAGGCTTGAAATAATGCCGGTAAAACCCAAAATTACAACTATTCCTTTATAATCTTTGTTTAAAATGGCGTGAATAATAATTGGAATAATAAATGCCAAGGCGTCGTAATGAAAAAGCAACGCAACACCGCATAATATTCCGCATATTGTGCTGTATAAAATATTGTGATCTCGTTCTAAATATACTAAGTAGACTCCGACACAAACGATTGAAAGTAAAATTACAAACGATTGATATTGCACAATTCTGGATAAAGCAATTAATAATCCAGACGTACCTGCCAGTGTAGTTGCAATTAATGCTGTTGTGCGGTCAAAGAATTTATTAACCACATAGTATAAGGCTATAACAGCAGTAATACCTGCAAAAGCAAAAGGTATTCGAATAAATAATTCAGGAGACAAATTTACAAAGTGTAATAAATAATTTGAAATGTAGGAAATAATATATTGTGACGGACCGACCTGGCGTGTAAATAAAAACTTGATAAAATCTTGGTTTCCAAATAAATAATTTTGTGCTGAAGTTTCATCACCCTGAAATTCTGAGTAGCCTAGTTTTGTAAATCTAAAAAATAATGCAAGAAAATATATAAAAACAAAAGGTAAAATTCTTAAAACTTTTTTCATCATATTGATCTTGATTATACATATTTTATTTCATGTTGAAATATCATAATTTTGCTATGACTAACATAGTTTGCAGATTTTATAATAATTAGGGTAAAATGTTCGGAATCTAGAAAAGGAGCGGAAATGACAAAGGATTTTAAGGATGTTCAGTCGGGATCGTTGGAGTGGATGCAAATGATTGTCGAAGTACTTGGCAAATCGTTGGTAGGCATTGAATATGCAGATTACCGTAGAAAGTGTTGTACCGATGTGGTGTACGTATATTTTGTAATTCGGCAAGTCACTGGGGAATACCCAAACGCAGTGTTGGAATGCATGATTTTACCCAACTACTGCAACATTACTGATGGTAGACGCGGTTATACGTGGGTAAACCACATAAAGTATGGTTTCAGAAAGGCACCTTTTCCTGCGGAGACCGATATTTTAAAACTGGCCGAAAAGTTGGGTTTCACATATATGGAAGAACAACTTAACTCAGCCGGGCGCATTCAACTAGCCTTTGCGAGCTTGTATTTAAAGTAAGTTTCGCTTAGGCCAACGGGATCTGTCGTATATTTTTACACAGGTCCCGTTTCTTTTTATATACATCCGCGATAAAATAACCCAGTGAAAACCAGATCCCCTGAAGACTTAAAATTTATTCTTTCTAAGGATAAAACTGTTGGAGAAGTGTCTACTTGGATTGATGAACTTTTTAAAGGCTCTCGCAAAATAACCAATGAGATTCCAACAGAAATAATAGACTGGGCAACCCAGATAATACTTGATAGTTATTCCAAAGCTGTTAACAAAGAGAAAACCATGTGTCTTTATAAAATATTACATACTCATGAAGTTGTTCAGGCAGCACAAAATATATTACAAAAATCTCAAAATGAAATTCCAAATGAAGCAACTGCGTACGTTTGTGCATTTTTGCATGACATTGGGAGATTTCCTCAAGCTCTTACAGGAACATTATCGGATACTGATTCAAAAGTTGACCATGGAGATTTAGGTGCACATTTGGTGGCAGCGCAATGGCCTGAAAAAGCTGAAATAATTGAGGCTGTTAAATGGCACAACAAGTTGTTTTATCCTTACAATAGTATTTACGCAAAATTTACCAGAGATGCTGATAAACTAGCAATTTTGGAATATGCGCAAAACATGTTTTCATTTTTTGATATGGGACCGGGACTTGTGTCTACGGAAGTATTAGAAAGATTTTTAGATGGAAAAGTTGTTACGCATGCGCATTTAAAAAATAGAACAGACGCGTATGTAAATATGTTGTCTTGGCTTTTTGATATTAATCTTGAAGCTACCCGTGAAATTTGCATAAGCGAAGGTGTCTTTGTAGATATGCTGGATCAAATTAAGTTGGCTGATCCTGAGAGTGGTGCTCTTGTGGAAAATAGTAAATTCTTGACCTTTTAAAAACTCTTGTACATGTATATGATTAATACATGGTAAATAAAAAATCTTCAGGTTTTACCTTAATTGAACTTTTGGTAGTTATTACTGTTTTAGCTATTCTAAGTGGTGTTTTGCTGACGTTAATAAATGTTAATGGTATTCGCTCAAAAGCTCGGGATAGCCAACGAAAGGCAGATTTATCCAAAATTCAGACTGCGCTTGAATCTTATTTTGCAGATCATCAACAATATCCGTCGGGTCGCCAGGATTGTGCATCCTCACAAAACCCAGGCTTTATGTGTATAACAGGATCCGATCTAACGTCTCAGGCATTAAATGGTTACATGGACAAGGTTCCTGTTGATCCTTTATATCCAAGTGCTACAAGTCTCTGCGATGGAAATGATCCTACAACGGCTGGTCCTTATACGTATTACGCGCCATTAGATGGTAGTAAATATGTTTTGGCAACGCAAATGGAAAATCCGCTTAGTAATAGTGATCCGAATTGGTGTGGAAATGTTGGCCCTGCTTTGGGTAATCCTGGTATGTTTTGTGAGGTGAATCCTGCTAACGATCCTGTTAATTGTTATGCTGTGAGTAGTCCTATTTATTAAACCTTATTATTGGTGACCCCACGGAGAGTTTTGAGTATATCAAAGCAATTACTTCGCTTTGCTACGTAATTGTAGGACTCGCTAAGGCTAGTCCACTACCTAGCAAAATCACATGGACAAAAACCTCCACTTACAGTGAAGAACTTGTCCATGGTGACCCCACGGAGAGTCGGACTCCGATTACCAGGATGAAAACCTGATGTCCTAACCGTTAGACGATGGGGCCGCGGAACGAAACGAGCCATTAGGCGAGTACAGTGACGCGGTGTGTTTGAAAAGCTTACTTTAAAGCTACAAACATTGCTATATTACCAGTTTAACCCCTATTTTAGCAATACTTGGACAATTTTGATAAAATGAAACTTAGATGTCGACCATATTAGCTTTTATAACGTCAATAATCCTGTCTATATACACAACTATCTTAGCCTTTGCACCTACACCAACTTACATTGAAGGTGTAGATATACAGCCTGCATCATTTTTGCCAAATCAAGCACGAAACCAAAACGAAAAGACTATTTCCAATTTAATTTATAGAGGGTTGTTTAAGTACGATATATATGGCGCAATAATCCCTGATTTAGCAGAAACATGGTCGGTTTCTGATGATGGTTTGGTCTATACAATTAAGATAAAAGATAATCAATATTGGACAAGTGGTAAAAAAATTACAGCTGATGACCTTATTTATACTTCATTTAACGTAGACGATTTAACCGGTGTTGCAACTGATAAGGTCGATGATTTAACGGTTAGATTTACGCTTCCAAATAAATATTCGCCGTTTTTAAGTTTGTTGACTATCGGGATTATGCCTACGCAAGCAGTTGAGAAAAATAACCCACTTTCTCCTATTTCTAATGGCGATTTTAGAATTGCACGTATTCAACGTACCGGTAAATTGTTAAAACAGATAACTTTAGTTACAACAAGTAGTAAATATGAAATTAAAAAAATAGTATTTAGGTATTATTCAAACGATGATGAACTTGCTACAGCGGCACGGTTAGGAGAAATACAAGCATTTTTATCACCAACCGAGCACATTGTCGATAATTTTTATGACCATAAATTCCCAATTCAAGGTATTTACTACGCCTTATTTTTTAACTTACGTAATGATAAGTTGAAGGATGTGTTAGTTCGCCAAAAGCTAGAAAAGGTTTTGCCAATAGACCAGCTTATTGTTCCTTACGGTATTAGTGCGCAAGGACCAATCAGTAGGAGTTTATTTACGGACCGTGCGGTTGAAGTTGATAAATACGACGATAAGTTTAAGGAAAACCTTGGAGATATTAACTTAACCATTACGGTTCCAGACATCGACGCGCATAAACAATTAGCTAAGGAAGTTCAGGCATTATGGGAATCCAGTCTGGGTATTCATGTAAATATCAAAGTTGTTAAACCTGAAGATATTGTTGATCAGGTTGTAAATCCACGTGATTTTGAAGTTTTGCTTTACGGACAAGAGGTTGGCCGAGATCCTGATCGCTACGTTTTGTGGCATTCTGCGCAAAAAAATCCACCCGGACTAAATATTACTGGGTTTGACCAAGTACGTGCCGATCGTGCTCTTGAGGCTGGCCGTGACGAGTTAGACAACGAAAAACGAGTAGTTCACTACAACGAGTTCCAAAAGACGCTAACAGAGCAGGTTCCGGCTATATTCCTGTACCATCCGTTTACTCATTACTACGTCAGCAAGTATTTTAATGGAATAGGGGAGAAGTATACGCATACGTACTCCGACCGATTCTTGGATTTTGCGAACTGGCATTTGACGAAGACGAATTAGGTTGCCGTTGGTGGCTACATGGCTTAGCGACGCATCAGCATTGCTGTTTAGTCGTCCTAGCGACGTATCCGCATTGCTGATATAATGGCAGGGTTATTATGGTGGCCATAGCTCATCTGGTTAGAGCGCCGCTCTGTGGAAGCGGAGGTGACGGGTTCGATCCCCGTTGGCCACCCCAAATAGAATTTTCACTCAAAGAAGCACGGTATTTTGCTTTATTACCAACCAATTCAAGCGGTTCTAACCCTTTAGAAATTTCGTTAGCTCTAATTGAGTAATCTTGGATAACCTCAATTGGTTTTTGTATTGATATAGAGATTAAACCGTTCTTTAGTCTCAATTCCGAGCCGAGATACGCAACAATAGCTTTTTTCTTTGCTAGACTACCTAGTTCAAACTCCTCTTTTGCGTGTATTGCAAAGTTTAGTATGTCTTCTGCCTTCCTAATCCATTCCTCAACTCTTTCGTCAGTATGGTCAATCATGTTTTTAATGACCTTCTTTTCTTTTTCTAATTCTGCCATTTTTAATTTGTAGGTATCGTGTGGAGTATCGCCATTAAGGTAACTTTCAAGTAGTTTATCCATCTTTTTAATGGCTTCATCATAGTTTTTGTTATTTAATGTAGTGCTTATACCTCTGCTTTGTTTTTCTTTTTCATGCTCCTTTTTAAGTTCCTCAACTGCCCACTCTGCAAATTCAGGTGGTATATAGATTTTTGCTAGTTGGTCTTTAAATTGTGCCTCTAGCTTTGAAAGTTCAATAGGTTTTTGAGAGCAAGAACTACCTTTTTTGTGTGTACATCTGTAGTAGATATAAATTCCAACTTCGTTTTTGGTCACTATTATTTTTTCTTTTCGTTCAGCAGTAACAAAACAACCGCACTCACCGCACCTAATCAAACCTGTAAATGAAAAGAATTTAAACTGTGGTCTGGGTGTAGATTTATTGCCTATAACTCGTTGGATTGAATCAAACTGGTCTTTAGTGAGCATTGGTGTGTGTTTGCCTATAAACCAGTTTCCTGTGCCCTCTGGGTGTTCAAAATCGCCGTAGTAAAACTCATTGGTCATCATATGATAGAAAGTACCAGATGAAAGTTTTTTGCCTCGTTTAGTTCTTAGTCCTAAGCCATTTATATGTTCTAAGGCTTTAGCAGGTGTCATTGCCCTTGAAGCTACTAGCTCTAAGGCTAGTTTAACTAATTCAAATCTATCGGGGTCGCAAATAATTTCAAATTCAGGTAGGGGAGAGGTCTTTTTGTTATACATGTTGTGTAAGTAACCTAATGGCAATAGTGCTGTTGGTTTCCAACCTCTTTCAGCTTTCTTACGCATACCTCGTGCTGTGTCATCTCGTAGGTCAACACTAAACTGGTTTGTGATACCAAATTCAACATACATCATCATTACATTGTCATCGGGATACCAATCTCTTGCATGGGTTCTAATGTGTTTAATCTCACCTCTTTGAAGCATACCCATAATTTTTCCAGCGTCATCAGGGTTTCTTGAAAGTCTTGATAGCTTCCAACAAATAATGCCGTCAGCTTCACCATTTTGTAGCATTTCAAGCATTTGGCTAAATACAGGTCTGCCGATTTTAAAACCAGACGAAGATTCGGACATAACATGCGTTATATTTAAACCAATATCTTCTGCTAACTTTTTCATTTCACTTATTTGGGAATCAATTGAGGCAACCTGTCTATCTTCTGATTCAGTTGATTTTCTAGCGTATAAAATGTATCTGTAGTTTTTATTTTTATCTTTATAGTCCATTACAATAACCTTACAATTATAAGTTTATAGTATCAAGTTAATTATATTATATCTGTGACATTAGTTTTTTAATTTCCTCAATCTTTTCGTCTCGTTCTGTTTTCTTGAAATTTAGCTCGGTCACAACATCACGCACTCTATAAGGTGTAAGTCTTCCGTAGGTTAAAAGCGTTGTACTCACATGCTCATGACCCAAGTTTTGACTTACAGCTTTAATTTGCTCGGCACTTTTGCAACTGTCCGTAGCCAATCTAGTAGCAGAATGGCGGAACTTATGAGGTGAATAGTATTTAAGTTCAGCAAACTTAGCTCTTTCCTCAAATATCTTGCACATTGTGCTTGTTGAACGCCAAAATATAGGTTCAACACCTTTAGCCTCAAATATGTATTCAGTCTTAGACATTTGCTCAATTTTAGTTGATGGAAACAAGGGGTCAGTAATACCAAATACTTTATTTTCTTTTAAGTGTTTAACCCAATCAACAATATAGCTTAATAGCTTCTCATCAAATTGAAACAAGACCGTATCAATAGTTTTAGAGAACTTGGTTTGCACACCTTCGGAAGGATATTGTTTTACTTGATAAGTTTCAGGATTAAAGCAACCAAGTGGAAGTGTGATTATAGCTTTATCTCGCATACCGCTTAACAATGTGAATGCAATTAAAGCTCTATCCCTTTGGTCAATTTCGCTTTTAATTTCAATTGAATCACATAGCTTTTTAACATACTCAAGTGTTGGGTAATCCTCAACTTTAGGTGCAGTTGCAATTTTTGCCAATTTTTTATCAAGGCGTAGATAATTTGCATCGTAGGGGTCAACTTTTGATTTATAACCAACCTGTCCAGATAACCAAGTAAAAAACTTTTTAAGGTGTCTAAGCCTATCGTATTGAGTTGAAAGGTTGATGGTTTCACCACTTTGTAGCTTTTTTTCCGAGAGCCATTTTTTAAACCCTTGAGCCATCTTGTCGTTAAAATTTGCGTAGTCATCTTCTTGGCTAAATGCTTCGTAATCCCATAAGGCTTTTTCAATGCTTTCAATGGTAGCAGGTGCAAAACCTTCGGCATCTTTTAACCATTTAAAATATCTTCTCTTTATCTTTTCATTTTTCGTTTTATATTTGTTCATATTGTTTCCTAAATAACTAATTACTAATGTCAGTCTTCAAAGGGATATTCTAGTGCCTATATAGTATTGCTTTTCCCCTCTAAAATAGACTGTTCGTTTGTTGTAAATCGGTTCACTTTTCGGTTACAAGTTGGGCAAACACCGCTCAATATAACCGACTGTTTATTACCACCCATTTTGATACCATTTGAATTTGAAAAAACTTCTGTTGGGGTAACAGCTTTTCTACAGCTTATGCAGTAAAACTCATTTTCTTTAAGAGCTACTTTGTGCTTTTGTTTTTGCTGTTTAATATAGTTTTGTACATCAATACCCATAACTAGATATGGATTGTTACTACCTTCAAGAGTTACTAATCCGTCTACATGCCATGCTTGAATAGTGCGTACATGGACATCAAACAAATCTGCTATTTCTTTAAAGGTGTAAGACCTTTTTGTTTTAATTTTTCTTACTTCGTATTTTTTGCTCATAGGTTATATTTATTTTTATATTTGTTGGTTCTCTAAAAACTGCCCGATAGAAATTAAGTAATTGGTTAGCTTTTTCGGAGACTTCCTTTTCAGTAAGTTCAACTCCATAACGCTTGGCGTAAAGTTCTTTAAATTTCACTAAGCCTTCTCTAGAAACCATCGTTATTCTCCAAACCGCTATACAATCTGTTTTTAAGGAATTTCAAGCTATCAAAGAGTAATTGAGGTTCAATCTTTAATTCTTTTCTCCAATACTTGTCGTTTATATCCTGTATTTTTAGAGAATTTTCAAAACAAAAGAGAGACTTAGACCCAAGCCCGTTATTAACTCCTTGTAACTTAATGCCACTAGCTATAAGAACTGCCGAAAAGTTTAGGTTATATGTTGTAAATAAATCTTTATTTTCTTTCATGTTTATCTTTGAACTTTCTATGCGTTAGTGATATTGGTCACAAAAATGCTCTGTCAAGTTTTTAGGTAAAAACAAAAAAGAGCCTTACTATATGGCTCTATTACTACATCTATATTTTTCTTATTTATGGAAATGTTAAGTCACATTATGATTTTGTGACTACTTTAGTGACCTTAATTAAAACAAGTTAAATCTGGGTTTAATGCCCATGTATTATTTGGGTATGTGAGTACAATACTTTTGACTTTATGTTCCTCACATTTGTTGTTTAGTTCTTTTATTCTGGTTGGAATAACCTTTGGATTATCCAATTGTAGAGCTTCGCTTAGCTCTTTAGAGGTATACGCTTTACCATATTTTCTTTGGTCATACAGGTATCTAACTATTCTATATGTTTGTGGTAATGTTTTTACCTTATAATTAAAAGCACCGTTTTCAAGGTTAAGTAGAAGATAGAAATTGTTTGTTATTACAATATCTTTATCTAAGACAATATCTTTCTGGTTTGGTTTAGCTTTTTTAGATTTAACTTTAATAGCTTGAACTTCCAAGCCTTTACTACTAATTTTAATTACTTCCTGTATTGATACTAGTTCGGTTGTTGAATACCCAACAGGTGAATTTACTCCCAACCATAGAAATATGTTATTTTCGGTGTTAATTTTCTTTACTTCGTTTTGAGCTTCTTTCTGGTCAATTGATTTAATAAAATAAATGTTCTGTGTAGCCTTTTTGCCTATACCCCAAGTAGCATCATTCAATTGTTTAATGTCGGTTTGCGTTACTAAGGTTTCTGCTATCCAAGCCAGTAAAGCACTCAAACTAAAGCGATAGCCATTTAGTTCGTCTAGTTGAACTTCTGATAACGAGGCGTCTTCGCTGTATTCGCATTTTGTAAAGTATCGGTGGTTTACTTCAATTACTTGTTCTAGGTGGTCTAAGTCACATTCTTTGCACCTCACGCTATCTACGGGTGTTGTAGGGGCTAAAATGCCTCTATCTACTAGTGTTTGGAAAATTGTTGGTAGATTTACTTTCAAAATACTTTCTGAAAAGCTAGTATCTTGGTTTACCGCTAAATAATTGGCGAAATTAGTTATTTCCTTCATTATCTGATAACTCCAATTTCCAGTATTTTATATAATCTTTAGCCAATTGGTGTGTTGCAATGTCCGATAGGTTACACTTGTCGGGATATGTAATCATAGCTGTGACGCTACCCTTATTACCTGCTCCTTCAAACTTAATCTTGAAAGTTGCTTGAGTTACAAACAATTGTTCGGTATTAAGCCCATACTCTTTAATCATTTCGTGAATTGCTTTAGCTCCATCGGTATTTTTGTCATCAACTTCAAGTGTAATTTTTCTTGCAGTAGTATATCTGTAGCTTAGTCTTAATTGCTTTAGGTAAGCCCAAGATACTTTATCTTCAAGTTTAGTGGGCATAGTAAAATCAGGAGAAACTATCCTGTCAAAATCGTAAGTTTGCAGTTCGTCTTTAATCGTGCGGTCATCTTTTAGAACAATTCGGCTAAAAATTTCAATTAGCTCTCGTCTGCGTTTATTTCTAAAGTTAACACTAAGTTCTAATCTACCATCGTCTGGATAATAGATAAAAATAACCTCAAAGACAGGTTTAACTACACTTCGTCTGTATTTACCTTCTTCATCGTAATCAAATAAAAACTGGGAATAGTTTTGAGGATACGCACGATAAAACACTCTATTTTTGTAGATTGTAACATCAATTTTACAATTTTCGCCTCTACCGTCTTTTTGTTTAAAATATGTTTTAAGTTCGGTTTCTAAGGCATTTTTAACTTCTTCATTTGAGACTTCTTGTGCTGTCTTTTTAACCATATCGTTTCTAACAGTTTTTGATGAAAGTCTTTCAAAGTAAGCTATTTTTGAGGCGTTTTCAAATACCCCTTTATGGTTTAGAAAGCAGTAAAGTGCTTGGTTCGTGTTATCTTCAAGGCTACTTAGTTCTTCGGTTAAATTGATGTTGTAAACATTTCCAACATCAATAATTGAAAGAATACCGCCGTCATAGGACAGCTCGTTAATATCTATGAAATCGTTGTTTATTTTTTCTTGAGCTTTAGTCTCAAGTGAGTTTATAAGCGTTTCAATATCTTGAGCATTTGGTTTTTTGTCTTTGTCTGTAGTTTTTAAATTGTTTGGGAAAGGTAAATTAGCTTGATTAAAATAAGCCTCTAGCAAGTCTATGTTTATATTCTGCACAAAGTGCGATATTGTAAATTGTCTTTTTGTCATTTTTATATTTATATTCGTTAACTAACATAGGCAGGAATACGGCTATTATACCGCAATTTTATAAGTCAATCTATTTATTTGTTGTCATACGGGGATAGTTTTTACCTAAATAAGTTGTTTACTTTAGCACCGCCCAATTATTCAAAAAGTAGTTCATCTCATTGTCTAAAGTTCCAAGATATACGCTGTCATTACGCAGTTTAATGTTTATTCTGTAGCGTAGTCCGTGACCAACTTCTAGTATAACTTTGTCATGTACTTTCTTTTCAATTTCAAAATAGGGGAGAATCAGAAAATTAGTTTTCTTCTCGCTATATAGAACAAAAATATAAAATGTACTACCACTACTGTGTCTCTCAAATGAAACCTTGCGAACATCAAAAACATAAGTATTGAACTTATTAAGTCTTGCAGTCTTTACTTGTACGCCATACAGTCGGCTTTCTTTGGTAGCTACAATATCAACACCTGTATCAACACTCATAATACTGGCATTAAATCCTCTAAAAAGCAGTTCACTGCACACTATGTATTCTCCTGCTTTTCCGATATAACCGCTATCTACGGCTTGTTTTTCCTCTTGCGCTATGTCTTCCTCTGGCTCATTAACAGCTTTTTGTATATTTGGGTTTAAACCATAGGTGGAAGGCTCTGTCTTAATAAAATTTGAGAGTTTACCGTTTTGTTTTATATCCATTACTATTTGGGCGTTCATTGAAGCGTCAGGAGTTGCACCATCAGTAACTAAAATTCCTTTATCAAGTGCTAGACGGGTTATTTCCTTATAGTGTAGGGGTTTACCTGTTTCGGTGAGTATGGTTATAGCTGATGTTTTAAATTTGTTCATTGTATTGCCTTCTCAATAATTTCATCAATCTTTGCTCTTTCTTGCTCTATAGAACTTCTAATAACATTTTGTTCTTCTAGCTCTTTTTTAATCTCTTGAACTATTTTTTCTTGTCTAGCTAATGGAATATCCATCATGGGGAGTTCTTGAATTTGGCTTGGGAAGATGTTTGTGTTATTGCCTAAACCTTTCTTGTTAATTTCAATCAGGTATTGAAAGTAAGTTGTTCTAAAATAGTAGTAGGCAAATGTTGGGTTATAGTCTTTTAACTTAATTCTCATTGTAAAGTCCGCAAAAATGCCCAGTAGTTCCTCATCTTCTATTAAAGCAACTTTCCCAATTGTTCCCTCACCAGAACGGGCAATTAAAATATCGTTTAAAGCTATTGTTTTATTCTGGTTTTTCTTTGAATACTCATTTGAAACAAGTTTTGCGTCATCGTTTTCAAATTTCCAGTTCTTTATATTTGCCATTGATATGTAGTAATAATCGCCGTTTTCGTCGTAATCCGAAGGGGATACACTAGTACCCAATACAATTGGTTCTGCAATGAAGTGTTTAATCTTTTTGTTAGTTACTTTCTTTAATTCCGCTAAGACAAATGCACCAGCATTTCTATGGAATTTGACGCTATAGCGAACATCTATGTTATTTGCGAACTCTGAAAAAGTAGTTTCATACATTTTAATTTTTGATAGTTGGTCAAAATTTGCTTTATTAAATTTAAATTCCCGTACAAAAACTTTATCTATAATTTCTTGTTGTGGTTTAATATCCGTTTTAAGTGCCTGAATTTTTATGGCTATTGGCTCAATTTCGGTAACTACTTGGTCTTGGTGTCTTTTACTAAGGGTAGGTATTCTTATTTTTAAAAGGTCTGTGGGATTTACTCTCCTGTGTGTTTTTCCACCCTCAAGCCTCTCAAGGTCAGCTAGAAATTGTTTGGAAGTTATTAAGTAGTAAACAAATACTGGGTTATGGTCTTGGCATACCGTGTATTCAAGCAACTCCGTTGAAGCTACATACCTAGTATGGTCGGTATTAAGAAAAATGTTACCCATTTGTGGTTGAATCTTAGGTATTACTATATCGCCGAAGTTTAGTATATTTTTGTCCGAGCCAATCTGATTAACTTCCTCTAGGTTTACTAGTGAGTTGTATCTTCTTTCAATGTTTGCCAAATCAACTAGAATTTCTCTACTATCCAATTCACCCTTTGGAATTTTATTTGAAAGTAATGGTTTTAATATGTATTTCAATTGGGTAGTTATCGGGTTTTTAAATACCATTGATTTTTTAATATCAAAAAAGTATCTATAGCCGACATTTGGTCTTAGAAACTCTTGGTTACCGATGCTTTTAAAATCAGTTGTAAACTGTTTCAGTGCCATACTATTCCCACTCTAAATTTCTAAGATAGTCTAAAGCTGTTTCTAGTATCCCGTCATCTACTAAAACCTGTCCTTTATCATCTTCTCTAAACAACTCGTTTGGCATAGGCTTTTCGCCTCTTTTACTTCTCTTGTAACCGACATTAGCTATCTCTGTCATAAGAATTTTATAATTTAGTTCTTTTGAAACCTCTCCAAATACCCACCAAGTATTTACAAAGCCATAGGCTTCTTTTGTGTCAGCATCGTATTTACAAAGCTCTTTTAATTCACCTTCATACTTTTCAACAAGTGCTTTAGGTGTAAGGTTAGCATCTTCTTTTTCTATGTAGTTTTTGAGTATTTTATTAAGAATCTCTTTTTCTTCGCCTTCGTTAAGGTCTCTAATAGAAGTTAGTTTATTTCTATCCTTCTCACTTGTGTATGTGTCCACTAGATTATTAGCCCTAGTTTTCAGAGTATTCCACTCATTTGAATACTTTGTCCAAAGGCTATCCCATTCTTGTATCTCTGCTTTAGTTTTCTTTTGAGCAAACAATAGACTGGTTTTTGTACTAGTAAAAGGCTCAAATGTGGATTGAGGTAGTGAGACTATTGCCTTAATTTTGAAGTATTTGTATATAAATAAGCGGATATACTTATTTTCCGTAGTATCAAATACACTTTCGGGTAATACTATTCCAAACCTACCGTTAGGTTTAAGTAGTTGGTAGTATCTTTCAATAAATAGGTTTTCTGAATTTTTCTTATCCCCAAATATAAAGTCTTTTTTTACACTTTTCTTTGTATCGTTATCTAAGTCAACACTAAATGGCGGATTGGTTATTATTACATCAAATTTACCGTTTACATCTTTATCATAGTAGGTATTATCTGGTGTGCTATCCGCTAATAAATTCTTATAGAAGTTAAAAGGCAATAATCCGTCTTTCACAAATACATTAGCTGAACCATCGCCATGTAGTATCATGTTAACTTTTGTAGCTGTACCTAGATTAAAGTTAATATCACTACCGTATATGTATTGCTCTGCCCATTTGTTCTCAAAATTATCAGGGTAAAACCATGATTGAAGTTTTTTCTGGATATTATATGAAGTATCTAGCTTGTTCTTAAATCGGTATTTTATATTTTGAGTAATGTACTTCATGTACTCAATAAGGAAAGTCCCACTACCTGCACTTGGGTCTATAATATAAGGTAATTCTTGCTCCTTATTTACCTTTTCTGTAGCTAATTTATCCAGTTGTAACCCCCAAAGAATAAACTTAACTACATTGATGTGCGTAAAAAACTGTCCTTTGCTTTGTTTGAATCCTTCTCTAATTATGCCCTCAAAAAAGTCTCCTAAAATGTCTTTTCCAGTAAGTTGATTTTTTCCTTCAACAAATGATAATCTCTCAAGCTCTGAAACTGTGTACTTTAATTTGTTAAGAGAAAATTTATTTTCGTCAATTATGTAAGACTTGGCTATTTTAGCTCCATCAACATTAAGTCTATCGTGTAAGGCTCTCCTATATAGTGCATTTATTCTGTCAAATAGTTGGTCATTGCTCTCAAAGCTGTCGCCGTCTTGATATGACCTGATTTGGAAATCATAAACTTCACTAACTTTTTTCTCACTCTCATCTTGGATTTTTGCAAGAATTATATTAACCAGTGAGGAAAATACATCATTGTCGTCTGTTCCACCACCACCCCAAAGTACATTATGTAAATTTTTTCGCAAAGCATCTAGCTGTGTATGAGAAAAATTGCTATCTAAATCTTTCTTTCCGCCCTTTACATAAGGTTCTTTCTGGGCTTTTCCGTAGCGTATTGGTAGTTCATCTGCATAATTTCGTATCTCTTTCCATTGGTCAAAGGAGTTAAATTTTTCATAATCAATAAGGATTGTTTTATCTTTTATTTCGTCATTAACAATTTCTACTGAATATAGTGTTAAGTATTTTACTTTTCTGCCTTGACCTTGTTCTTGTGACGCTAGGTTAAATAGTTGTTTTTCTATTACCTCGTCTTTGTCTTTTTCGTAATCTAGGGGGCTTTTTAGCTCTATATACAGAAAAGCGTTTCCGTTATCGTCTCTAACAATAATATCAATTCGGGGTTTATTTACTTTAGGTCTGCCAATATCGTATTCTTTCTCAAGCTCAATGTTTTCTGGTTTGTAGCCTAGTTCGTTAACTAGCTTAGCTAAAATGTAAGCTCGTACTATTTCCTCATCACCTCTGAATTTATCAATTTTCCAACCCTTGATTTTTTCTGAATACCTTACCTTCTTGTTTTCAAAATCGTATAGTTCTACAACCTTTATTTGTTGTTTATCAAGATATTGCTTAATCTTTATAGTGTTCATATTTATATAATAACTCCATTAACATTCTACAAGTCTAATAGTTTTTAGAAAAGCCTTAGTATTGGTAACTATGCCAACTTGGTCAGAAACTCCAAAATTTTTACCATCGCTAAAGTATCTTGCTCACAATAAGTTAAAAGATTTTTTAGTATTTTATCTTTTTCTACTTGGTCTTTATTCTCATAAACTATCTCGTACCAACCAGTCATTGCCATTGTGCCACTTTGAATATCTAAGGCTTTGTAGTTGAGTTCTGGAACTAAAACAGGCAAAACATCTTTAATTGAGTTACTGCCCTTAAACTTTGGGTCTACATAATAGTTATTTTTAAATATGTCCATTAGGTCGTATACCCTGTCGTTAACCGATTCCATAAAATCAGCAAAGTCTGGGCATAGTTCTGCCATCTCTTTGTTTCTGGAACATTCAAATGGTTTATACCAAACAATTACACTGCCTGTTTCCCCAATATGCTGTTTCATGTGTGTTAGAAGCTCTTTGCACGGTTCATTTTGCGTTGTTACAACATACTCGTAGTGTTGTAGCTCTTTATCGTCTGGGTTTTTTAAAATATGTAGTGAGTATTGAAACACCATATGTTGATAAGGTTTATACCCGTCATACATTGGAATTGCAGAGGGGTAGGTTTCATAGTCAAGAAAATATAGAGGGTAGGTGAGTGCTTCTAAATCATTTTTAATGGCTTGTTTATTTATAAGTATTTCGTTTCTTTTGGCTACCGCCACCTGTACCCTTTGGTTTGAAGTTAGACTAAAGTCATCAGGTATATCGGTTATATTCAAAATGTCGTTATCTCGTAGTTCTAAAATCTTCTTTTCTGTAATTCTTGATAGATTGTAGATTGAATCTGCTGGTAGGTTAGGAAAGCAAAGCTCTTTGCAGTGGCATTCCTTAGGTTTGAAGCACTCTGTAGCGAGTTTATAGTTATCTGTACTAACTAAAAACAGGCAATCCTTCATTTTATTCAAGGTGTCTTCCTTTAACTCTTTCACTTTTTGAGTTACATCTTCTGTTTTTATAAACAAACCCAAGTCAAAATCACCTTCTCGTATATAGTCATTGTTCACATGCAGGATAAAAACATTTGCAATATCCAAGTTCTCTTCAAAGATGATTGTTTGGAAACATGCGTCATAATAATGCTCTGGTTCAGGTTTGGTTACACTTTTTACTTCGTAAATATCCCATTTATTAGTAGTTGAGTTTCTAATCAAAATATCAGACCTAGCTTGAAATTCACCGTCTTCACAAGCTCTTTGAAAAACTAAGTCAGTTTCATCAGTTGAATAATTGGGTAACAGATATCTTTGAGCGTATTCCCTCGCCTTAGTTTCTACTATGTAGCCTTGTTCTATCAGGTGTTTATCAAAATCGGATAGGGTTAGGTCATACTTATTGTTTTTTAAAGCCCAAAAGTGGCGTGGTGCGTCTATATAAGCTAAAAAGTCTGTCTTAGTTATCATCTTTATATTTATCCTAATTTTGCTATACCTAAGCAGGATTATATACCAGAAGTGCCATTATGAGGGTATTATTTTATGTATGACACTACCAAAAGAAGCGATAGATGAATTTAAGCAGATTTATAAAAAAGAGGTTGGAGTTGAGCTTAGTGACGCAGAAGCCTTTGATAAAGCAAACAGACTTTTTAACTTTATGAAGGTTATTACCAAACCAATTCAAAAGAAAGAAACAGATGGTAACGCTAGAAAAGGCTAAATCAATACTTGGAGATACTGCAAAAGGCATGTCTGATGAACAAATCGTAAAAACTGTTGAGCATATGTATAAGTTGGCTAATTTTATGATAGATAGATTTATAGCTATGACACCAGAACAGCGAAAAGAGCTTAATAAGAAGATAGGAGCGGAAAAGACTAAATAAAGCGTTTGCTCAAAATGCTTACATCTTCAAACTCTGGATATTTGGGAATGTAGTTAATGTTTTCCTCAATAGCAGTTCTAAACTTTGTTAAGAAGCCACCCCAAAATATCTAAATTGTCACATCAACATAAAACTAATTACCCCAAATCAAGGTTAGAACTAACATAAAGGATAAGCATACTAAATAGTGTTATCATAGCAATATGTTTACCCTAGAAGACTTCAATGTAAAAAGAGAAACCTTTAATTTATCGTCTGGAACGCATGTAGTGCTATTTAATAGAACTAAAATGCCTGTACACCTACTTATTACTTTTATTGCAGGTTCAAGATTTGACCCAGAAGGCAAAGAGGGTTTAGCACATTTTATGGAACATATGCTCTTAGCAGGTACTAAAACCTATCCTACAAAAGATATAATGGCAGGTTTTATTGAGGACTTAGGAGGTTCTATAGGTGCTTCAACAAGTTCAGATAAGCTAGATATAAATGTTTCTCTTGGTGACCCACATGACACGGAGTCGGCTATTAGACTGGTATCAGATGTGCTATTAAATGCACTATTTGATGAAAAAACTATTGAAAAAGAGCGTGGGGCAATTTTGCGTGAGCTAGAATCTAAAAAATCAAATCCAAGTAAAATGTTAGTGGAAATATCCAGACCACTTGTTTATCAGAAAACGGTTGTAGGAAAATCCAATCTGGGCACGGCAGAATCAATTGGAAGTATAACTAAAGAGGATATGCTAGGTTTTTATCATAAGTTTATTAAAAGCTCGTTGGCTACAATAATTGTTGCAGGTGATTTAAGTAAAGATACCTTACTACCTCTATTGGAAAAGCACCTATCTTTACCTCAAGGCGAAAGACCTATCTTTGAAAATGACTTACCCGTTTTTAGGGATAAGGTTATTGAATACGCTTTTTTTGATAATAAAAGTATAGAGACCCGCTTAAGTTTTAGAACTCCGAATATGGCTAATAGTGACACTAGAACTCTAAGTCTATTAGCAAGTATTTTAGCGGGGGGAAGAACAGGTGTTTTGATAAAGAAATTACGTTACGAACGTGGTCTTATTTATTCTATAAATTCAAATAATGGTTCTTTTGTTGATGGCGGTGCGTTTAACATAACTACATCGGTTGCAAAGAGCAAATTGCAAGAAGTATTAGATATAATTTGCATTGAAATAAAAAGAATGGCTAGTGAAGGTTCAACAGCAGATGAACTGCAATTAGTTAAAAACAGACTAACAAAATCAACTAAAACTAAGATGCAGACCTCTGAAGCATGGGTAGATGTGCATGACTATAGAGATTTATATTACCCAAATGATACATGGACAATTGAGGATTACCTTAAAGAAGTAGAATCAGTAACAATTGAGGACATAAAAAGAGTAACTGAAAAATACCTTACAGCTAACAATTGGTATTTATCTTTAGCAGGTTCTGTAGATGACGCTTTCGTACAAAGCATTAAAATCAACCTATAAAACCTACGCCAAATAAAAGAATAGCTAGACATAACTTTTAGGTTGGTGTCTAGCTACTTAGTGCTTTGCGAGTTCAGCGATTATTGATCGTCGGTATCGCTGTCGTCACTGTCATCGTCGCCCGAGTCGTCTTGACCGTCATCACCGATACCATCAGCGTCGTTGTCTTCGGGATCTGGGGTGTCCTCATCTTCATCATCGTCAGGACCATTTTTGGACATTGTATTTCTCCTTTATCTACTAGGTTTAGAGCATTCCAGCTCAAGTTATTTGACTTCGTCATTGTATCAAAAATTATTTATAAGTAAAAGCCTGTTACTGCAGTGGTTTTCAGCGTTACAAGAACAATGTTATATAAATCTCTTGTTCAAAATGGCTACATCTTCAAACTCTGGATATTTGGGAATGTAGTTAATGTTTTCCTCAATTGCAGTTCTAAACTTTGTTAGGAAGCCACCCCAAGTAATTTAGATTGTTACATCGAAACTTTTTCAGTATACCCAAACGAATAATCGATCCGAAGAGTTTTACCTAGAAGCTACACTGTTGTGTGCAGTTATCCTATAGTTTGACCAAAAAGCTATTTTCACTTATAATTGTGCATATTAGCTATCCAAAACCGCAACAAATATTTTGCGGAATAATCAATCATCAAAAAGGAGATGAAACAATGGATTACGAAGATGCTGCTGATACTGTAATGAGTATCCACGATAACCACGAATTTGCTGCACAACTGTGCAAGGCAATGGGAATTTTCGCCTATGTGGTTGTCGCCTCAGTCGAAGCCGACCGTGATATGGTCGCTTTTGGTGGCTGGGCGGGTATCGTTTCGGAAGGAAATACTTCGCGCGCACCGCATGTAGCTTACTGTAAAATGGGCGAACTGGTCCTTGCAGGAGCTGGTCTTGATGGAAAGCTCGTGATGACTCCAGTCGAAAGCAATGAGCTGAGCCTTCATTGGATGGGCGGCGTTGCACTGAACGGGACGATCGTTGCTGTAAGCAAAATGGCGCAAGAACACGATCGCCTGCTTGCTTTGCTGACGCTTTATGATCGCGAGGTAAAGTCGCTCAAACTTCACCATGTCGGCGTGCGTTTTCCCGATGAAGAAACATATAGGGTCAACTGCGCAGCTCGTGAAAACGGTATGATAAGAGACGTACCGGGCGATCACAATCGTACATACTTCCCTATGGAAGATGGAACTTATCGTGAGCATCAATGGTTCCCAGATGGTCCGCATGATGTTGCAGCACATTGGGATTTCGTTACTGATGATCCCGACGGGCTGTTGAACTTCATCGCCAATGCCTATGGCAAAGGACCGGTCTTCTTTGACGATGTTGGTGAACACGATCCAGTTGGTGTTGTTTGGATTAGCAACAAAGACTGTACCGAAAAGATCGGCGTCATGGCTCGGAAGGTTTGGTGGAAAGTTGAGGGGGGCTTAAAAATGGCTACACCGGCTTTCTTACGAGCGGATAACGTTCTGCTGGTCCTTCTCGCTGACCCTGAAAAAAACCTTCAAAAGGAATACATCGAATGTGTGATTTTGGAAGGAGATACTGGGCGTGAGGGACAACTTATCAGGGCTGATACCTATGTGCTACAGGCCAGACAAGGCAACGAGGCACGGGATATCAATAACGGAAAGGTAATATCTGGCGTAAAACTGGAAAGCATGATTCACATGTAATTCAGATATGCATCCAAATAAGGCACTCTTACAAAAATAAGGGTGCCTTTTCTTTTGCGAAGTCAATTTTTTGAAACATCACCAAAACATCAACCAATTGGTTTAGATTAGCCTCCACTACCGACCCCAAAAAAATTCAACCATTTCCCATTGACTTCCTTCTACCGACGACATACTATATGAACATGAGTTCATGCAGTTGCTGCGAACAATCGTCTAAAGAATCACAACAAGTAGCTACAATTACAGCATTATTAAAAATTGTGAGCGAAGAAAGCCGCCTAAAAATTCTTTGTATATTGCGTGCTGGTGATCATTGTGTTTGTGAAATTATGGAACATCTGGAACTATCTCAAAGTTTAATTTCGCATCACCTAAAAGATTTAAAAGACATTGATATGGTTTCTGATGAAAAACGTGGGTTATACGTTTACTATTCGTTGACTGCTAAAGGTAAAAAGGTTACTGACTTGCTATTTGAGTTGTATTAATTTTAAGGAGTTTTATGTATATTCAAGTTTTAGGTTCAGGTTGTCCTACATGTAAAAAATTATTTGAGTTAACAAAGCAGGCTATAACAGAACTGACTCTTAAAGATGATGTCGAGTTGGAATATATAACCGATGTTACAAAAATTATCGAAATGGGAATAATGACCAGTCCGGTTTTAACAGTAAATGGAAAACCTGTCATGATCGGTGGTTCCCAGGATATAGAAAAGATTAAGAAATCAATTTTATTTGGTGCTTTAGTTACAGAACAAAAATCTTCTTGTAGTTGCGGTGGCGGAAGTTGTTGTTAATTCATGGATATTTTTAAGCCTCTACAACTTTTTTCCGACTTAGTAACATATAAGTGGTTTAATTTAACTGAAAATTCTTACCTTGGCGATACTCTCAACTTTTTTATATATGATGTCATTAAGATTGGTTTACTTTTAATCGTAATCAACTATGTTATGGCTATAACGCGCTATTACTTTCCTATGGAAAAAGTTAGGGACATTTTGGCAAAGCGTCGTTGGTTTGGACTAGATTATTTATTCGCTGCATTACTTGGTGTGGTAACACCTTTTTGTTCGTGCTCCTCAATACCGTTATTTATTGGTTTTGTTGGTGCCGGTATACCTTTAGGAGTTACTTTTGCATTTCTAATAAGTTCACCTCTGGTAAATGAGTCCTCACTTTATTTATTTCCTGCAATGTTTGGGTTAAAAGTAACAATCATTTATAATTTGTTAGGAATTTTAGTAGCAATGTTAGGTGGGATGCTAATTCATAAACTTCACCTTGATAAGTATGTTAAACCGGAGTTATTAAAGTTTAAGTCTAAGCAACAGCTTGAGTTTGATAATGGGGGAGTTGCATTATCCAAAGTAGAGTTATTAAAGTATTTTTGGTCCGATGGCATGACAATTACAAAAAGTGTTTTTCCTTATGTAATTTTAGGCGTTGGAGTAGGCGCATTAATTCACGGTTTTGTTCCTGCAGCATTGGTTGAAAAGTATTTATCCATGCGAACATGGTGGGCTGTTCCTGTTGCTACATTGCTTGGTGCGCCATTTTATGCGAATTCCGTAAGCGTAATTCCGATTATGGAAGCTCTTGTTCAAAAAGGTGTTCCACTTGGTACGGCTTTGGCTTTTATGACGGCAATAGTTACTGTGTCTTTTCCTGAATTGATGATTCTTAAAAAGGTTATGCGTTGGCAACTTTTAGCTGTTTTTTTGGTGATTACTTTAGTTGGAGTAATGCTGATAGGTTATTTGTTTAATTTTATTAGTTAAACCTTTATTGTGGCCTTATTATTAGAATAGCATCTTGATCCTTATCCTAAAAAATCATTTGTTCACGCTACGTAGGCTATTCTGAATTATGACTAAACATAAAACGACCATCATTGAAAACATCAGCGACAATTACTGTCACTGTAGATGTGGAGAAATCTGAATTGCGGGGCGTTTTTATTTGCTATCTATTATTATTCTCACTTGCCGCACCCTATAGTTTACAGTATTGTTAAAACACGTTATAATGCTCACAATAGTATTCATCCTACAAATAACAGGAGTATAAAATGAAAGTTGCATTTATAGGATTTCTTGGCTTTGCACACCAAAAGCGCGATCTTACGGAGGTTTTGACTAAGGCTGGCCATGTTGTTGTTTCCAAAAAAAAAGCCGAAGTAATTTTAGCGCCGCATCACCGCGACTGGTTTTTCCCGCGAGCAACCCCATGGATTGCGATTTGGGTAAAAGGATGCGCCGCACGGTTAACAGAACTTAGTGAGTTAGCTAACGCTCCTAAGGAACTCATCGCAATGAGTCCCCCTAACAGTTTGGGCAATGGCCAGGGAGATGTGCTTATTGCGACAATTAAAAAAATACAAGGAGATAGATAATGGCAAATGTTAAGCATCAACAGGACAGCGGCGGAGATCGTGGTAAAAGTCGCGATTTTCGCATGTGGGATTTAACGAAAGCAGATCAGGGGTTGGTGCGTAGGGCCGTTAATTTGAACGTTGGAGATTTTTTTTCAGCTAAAATTGAAGGTTCTGCCGACGGTGCGCGTACAATCGAAGCGATCGTGAATTCCTACTTTCGCGATGTTTGTAAAAAGCAAAAACTTTTGATTACACAGGATTCTAATTCTGAATCCCCTTCGTTAATCTTTACAATAGTAGCAGCCTAACGAAAGTTACACTGTTGTCCATGGCTCCTCATAATAAAAATTGAGGAGCTGTTTTTTACCCCAAAACTGACAACAAAACAATTCCTACCAAAGTAAAAATAATTCCTGTAACTTGTTGCTTATTTAAGCGATCTTTAAATACAAAATAGGCTAGGGACGCAAAAAGAACTGGGTATGCCCCAGAAATAGGAGCAACAATCGCAGTTTGCCCTTTAGACACCGCATAATTAAATCCAAATAGTGCGGCGCAACTTACAAATGCTCCAATAACTGTGTACATTATAGTTTTAGAATCATTTGGGATAGTAAGTTTCATTTTTTTAGCGCGCATAAAAATATAAACTAACGGGAACCCGCACCAAGATAAATAAGCCGGCCAAAACCAACCTATTTGGCGAATAGGAATTCTGACAAACGTGAAATATATTGCCCAAAATATCATAGAAGCTATAGCAAATGGAACCCCTTTATCCGTTACGAGTTGTTTAATATTAAACGTTTTCAAATCTAATGACGCCAAAATCAAGCCGACAAAAATAATGACGATAGCAATAATTTGTGTGTAACTTATTTTATCGCCTAAAAATATAATAGAAAGAATAACGACCAAAGCTGCAAAAGTTGAGCCAATTGTTCCAACTAATGATGCATTTCCTCGCTTAATACCTTCGTACAATGTAATAAGTGGCACAAGTCCGATGGGTGTGAGAATTATTAATACAACAAGCGCTAACGTATTCATATGTTCAAGAGGATTACCTGCAAAAGGTATATAAAAGCTTGCGAATATAACGCACAATACATAAGACCAGAAGGCTGAAGAAATTCCGCCGATTTTACGAGACACTAATCCTCCAAAAATATCTCCTAATCCCCAGCCAAAAAAAGCTATCAATGCAAATATTATTGCCATTGTTTCATTTTATCACCGTTTTGACTAAAAGCCTTTCAGCGATTACACTGTCTGGAATCATACAAAGGAGAATGTTATGTCACCAAATCAATGGGTGCACTTACAAACTGATGAAAAAATTGTTGCCTTGGAAGTAGGTCAGAAAACACTTATAAACTTTAACTGGCCAGGGTTTTATGCTAATGATCTAAGGGTTATGGAGGAAGTTCTTAATCAGGATCATGGCAAACGGTTTAAGGTTATTGGTCTCAATAATAGCACTCGACCGAGTAGTATCACACAATTTCTAAGTGCCGAAGTCATGCGTACAGATTAGGTAAATACAAAAATCATAATAACAAGGAGAGAACAAAATGGTAGTTGATCAGTGGAAACACCTTCTCGAAGAGCCCAAAATAACCGAGCTTAACGTTGGACAGGAAACGACATTAAGTTTCAATTGGCCCGGTGTCACAATTTATAATATTCACAACATTGAAGATACGCTGCAGCTGACCAAGGGTAAAGAATTCAGAGTAATTCCTGTAGACAATGATTCCCGTACCCAAATTGACAGAAAGTTTTTGAGTGCACGTGTATTACGAATAAGCTGAAAATTCTGCTTAAGTGCGACCACAAAAACCTCTATTGGAAATAATATCCGTAGGGGTTTTCTTTTACTTCTCGTTGTTAACAAAACATTAATACTATATTATAGCCGTATGTTTCAAAAAATAAGATCATTAGGAAATACAACTTTAATTATGCTTTGCGTGATTATTGCCAGTGTTTTATTTATACTTTTTATTGTTTACAAAATATTCACAGGTACAAAAGAAATCAAACCGGCTGAAACAGCTGTGTTGCCAACTCCCTCACCTACAATTACATATACAGATACATCAAACACAAACAGTAATGGCTCCGGATTTAATATTAACGGTACAGAAACAGGTACAACACCATCTCCAACTCCTAAAATGACTTCCACGCCGACACCAACACCAACCTCAAGTTCCGTTCCTAGTAATAACGACTCACCTTCAGTTGATTTAATTACAGATGGTATTGAAAACGAAACACTTCAAAGTTCGCAATCGGTTTATTTGCAGGCAAATGCTTCAGATAGTATTGGCGGTGTAGCTACTGTCGATTTCTACCTTAACGGATCTGACAAAGCTACGGTAGAACCAAGAAATATTTATGCTTCTACCGCTTCGGGATGGAATTCCAGTGACGCCGATAAAGCTACTACAAAAGCTATTACCTATTTAACAAGCAAATATTCCGAAAGCAACCTTACCTACGCATATAGAAAGTACAATAAATTTGATACGTCTAAAAACGATTGTTCTATTAAGGAAGGTTATATCTTAATCATGTTAGGTCAAAAGTATTTATATGACGTTCGAGTTTCAGATGATTTAGCTGATATTGAGGTTTGTTATAAAGGTAAAAGCTTAAATTACAATAATAGGTATATTTATATGTTCAAAGGTAGTGCCGACGACTACGATTTTTATGCTAAGGCCACTGATACTTATGGAGCTTCTACAAAGACGGCGAAAATTAGTTTTACTTTAAAATAAAATTATAGAACGTTAATACTAGAAGTTTTTAGTTTCCTAAAAAATTTAAAATCACTTGTTTTAGTTGATGCTGTTTCGAGCAAATTAGTGATTTCCTTTTGGCTTTTTGGCGCAGTAGGGGAATTAGTGGCAATAAAAAACTTTGTAAAATTAATATCTAATGTAATTACGGTGTCAAAATCTTTTTTTAGGTCGTTGCCCAAACTGTTGTTGGCCGGATCACTTCTCAATTTATTTATAAACAGAACGCCCTCTGTAGTTAAGTGATTGCTAATGTTACTTAAAAATACCGACAAATTTTTGCTACTGTCGAAAACATTTTCCTTAAAAATATCTAGAATGATTATGTTGTACTTTTCCTTTACAGTTTCAATATATGCGTAAGCGTCGCAGTTTATTGTTTTTAAGTTTTTAGTATTTAAATCAAAATATTTTTTACCTAAATCAATAATTAATGGGTCAATTTCTACGGCGGTTATTTTATTTACATCGTAATAACTGTTGTAAGATTTAACTTGAGCGCCACCACCTAAACCTAATATTAGTAGCGCTGGTATTTTTTTATTAAAGTTACTCGAAAACCAAGGTGCAATTAAATACCAATCTAAATGTGTACCATAAGGCTTAACATCGGAATTTATGCTTGTTTGTAAGTAATTGTTCTCCCCTGTAAAAAGTGAAATTCTGGAATCTCTTTTTGTAACTTTAACATTTGAATAAAGTCCTTTGCCTAAAAATAAAACTTTTTCCGAATAACAAAACCAAAATAGTGGTTTCAGCTTTTTAAATAAGACATTCATTTGCTCTTAAAGTATACTATTCTTGTGGAAGATTATCGTCAGTCCGAGGAATTTTGTCAGTATTTATATAAAAGAGGTTGGGTTTCAGAACAAGTAGGATCTACCAGAATTTTATTAAAAAAAATTCCGTGGTTAGGTTCTATCATTAAAGTTCAAAACGGTTCTGCTGATACATCACTTTCCGATATAGATATTATTGCTAAGTCATACAAGGCTTTATTGGTCGTTATAGAACCGTGTACGATTACTGAAGATGTGCACTATGTTTCATTTGAAAACGAACTAAAACTTGCGGGCTATAAAGACCTTAATTTATTTATGCGTCCCACAAAAACTACTTATATTGATTTAACAAAAAGCGAAGAAGCTATATTAGCCAGTTTCGATCAGGATATTCGCAAAAATTTAAACACAAATTTATCAAAAAATATTTCGTTTAGCACGGTTACGAATATAGAAGAAATTTATTCACTAATATATGATGCCGGCCATAATCTTAACTATTTCGTTCAGTCTTTACAAAAATGGAAAGATCAATGGGAGCCTTTTGGAAATCAAGTAAAAGTTATCTTAGCTACTTTAGACGGGAAAATTATTGGCGGAAATATGATAGTTATTAGGTCACCCCTGGCGTTTGGGTTATATCTTCCAACAACAGAAATTGGAAGATCCACACATGTTGCGGGCAGTTTAATTTGGGAAGGATTAAAGTTAGCTAAAAAAAATGGCTGTACAACATTTGATTTAAATGGTTTATATGACGAGCGCTATAAATTACCCCAAGCGTGGAAAGGTTTAACGGCTTTTAAAAATAAGTTTAAAGGTCATGACGTGGAATTTATGCGTGCAAAAGTTAAGTTGTATTCCGGGTTTTTAAAGCCGGTCGAAAGTTTGGGTTTGCTTTGGATGTTTTTTGGGGATAGGTAATTTTTACTAGTTTAGTACCCGTAGTTCCACTGAATGTCAAAGTGGTTAATCCCTGTTGGTCTTGTGGGCATAATATAAGTTAGTGTAGTCAAATATATTGGGTTGTACTCAACAGTTACTGCAGGATAGTCGTAGTTGCCCGTTATTAAACTACGATTAAATTGTATTTGAGAAGCTGACATAAGTGGACCTTCTACCTTTAATGGTAAATCGGCTGCAGGTGCTGCTGAGTCAAATATTATTTCTTTTTTTGCTAGCATTGCTGCCTGAATTTGAGGCAAGGA